>JAFRJM010000037.1 GCA_017432285.1 Oscillospiraceae bacterium
CGTTAGGTGCCCTTCCCCAAAGTTATTATGGCTTTTTAGGCATGTGTCACTGTTCCTACCCTTCAGAACTGTTTAAACAACATGCAACAGAGCCGCAGATTAGAGCAAACGTCCGCGGGTGTTATGACCAAAACAACGTAGTGCTCGAAGCACTTAGGGTAGTCAACCAAGGCTTGTTAAAGGCTTCTGCCCCCATCAAGCCTGCGACTTTAGTCGTGGGTAATTGACGTTGTCCTCGCAATTCCAATATTAACTATATATTTGTCTAAGCCCTATCTGATCCGCTTATCTCATGCGCTTTTCAAACCGGAACATCTCTCCCGGAACCTGATCATCTCCTGCATCATGTCCGTCAGGATCGTTGGGGTCGATATAATGGCCGTTGTAGAATTCCACGATATGGAATCCGCAGCGGTTGACGTAGAAGTGGATGTTGCGCTTCTCAAAATACGGCGTAACCGTCTCCCAGACATCTACCTCCGGATGCATCTTTTCCACAGCACACCACGCTGCATACCCTATGCCTTTGCTGTGCACTTTGGGCGATACGAACAGCAGATCGAGGTCCCCGCGCTTTCCGTCTACCCTGATGACCACTCCCCCCACCGGCTTGCCTTCATGCATTATCCGGTATGCTTCTCCTTCATCGATGGAATGCTCGATCGTCTCCCGGGAGATGATCTGACCGTCCTCTTCATAGTGGTCGTCCAAACGTCCGAACTCCTCAAGAGCGCCGTAATTGAATGCCTCCTGATTGTCCAGTATGAACTGTTCCCTGTCTTCCTGAGTCAGGGTTATCAGTGTAACTTCCGTCATGACATGTCTCCTAATTTTTTGGGCTGCCCGATCAGGTTCAGCCTTTTTTTCTTGCAACGATGAGGTACCTGTGAATAGTTCCCTCTATCTTACCGTTCCTGTCTATCTCTTCCTGCAGTTCCAGCAGCTTGTCAAAGCATCTGTCTACAGAGAAACCTGTGAATTCCCACTCGATGATATGGGCGAACCACACGAACGCGCCGATATCGTAGAAGATGATCGGTCTGAATGCTTCTTCTGCCCTTAGGAGCTCAAACCCTGCTTCCTCAAACTTTTTCCCCTGAATATCCAGCTTGAGATCCGAGAACGGCTTCGGCAGATCAGGAAGCACCAACTTCACAAGGTCCCTGTCATTCTCCGACCCAACCTGTTCCGTGATGAACAGTCCGCCCGGCCGGAGCACTCTGCAGCATTCCTCCGGATCAAATGATCCGTGCCTGTTAATGAACAGATCGAATGAATCGCCGTCAAACGGGATATGAGATTCGTCCGCGCACTCCCTGAAATCTATTCCGAGAGGCAACAGCACCTCTTTGCAAATCTCGACATTGGGTGGATATCCCTCAGTAGCTGCCGTGTTCTCATACGGATGTTTCAGTGACAGAAGAAACTCTCCGCCTCCGGTATCGTAGTCCAGCATCTTCATGTCAGGAGTACGGTACTCGTTGACTATCTGCTCATAATCCCACGGCAGGTCGTCTTCCTCGCTGTACTTGCCGTGGATGTGGGAGAAGTCCCATCCGTGTATATGAGCTATCTCCTCCTCCGCTTCCCACTCTTTTCTTAAAGCGTCTGCTCTTTCCTTATCCATCTATGTTTTCCTTTTTCAGGTTGTTCTCGATCAATGCTATGTCCCTGAGATCCTTCTCCCGTCCCATGCTCTTCTTCATCCGGATAAGCCCTTTGACTGAGATGACCTGGATCCCTTCCATATCCTGTACAGTGTCTTCAAGCCAGTCCTCGAAGACCTCGATGTCTTCTCCGTACTTAAACCATCTCCTGCCGTTATCCTGAATCCTGTACAGCCATCCGTCCGTTTCCATCTGATCTGCCATCTTCTTCGTGCATCCGAGATCTATGTCTGATGTCAGTTCTCTGAAGCCGTACATCACCATAGCGCCTCCCGTGATGACCCAGTATCCACCGCGGTCGTACGGAAAAGCTCTGAGGCGGTCGATTATCTCCTGTCTGTCCATTGTGGTCCTCCGGATACTATAGCCTGTAGATCCTCTTTGCGTTCTCCGCAAAGAATCTCTTACTGACATCCTCAGGCAGATCCAGGTCTCTGAAGAAAGTAAGATGCTGCTCCATGCTGCATGAAAAAGAATCTGATCCGTATATGAACCTGTCCGGAACTTCACAGATCATCTGCCTTGCCAGTCCTGATAGTTCACCGTAAATTTTTGAATCGTCTGCGATGGAAGACATGTCAAAGAACACGTTCGGGTATTTGTACATGTCCTGACAGGATCCTATGTGCGGATACCAGCAGTGACAGCAGACTAGTTTCAGGGTCGGATACTTCTTTGCCACTTCCTCTGCAAAGGCTGTATCACTGTACTGCCTGTTGTCCCATCCGGAATGGAAGAGAACGGGAGTTCCGGTCTGTATAGCCAGATCGTATACTGCATCCAGGCGTCCATCGGTGAGGTAAAATGGCTCATGCCCCGTAAACAGCTTGAGCCCTACCAGATTCTTATCTTCAACACCTCTGCGGATCACTTCAAACTGACTGTCAAAGTCCTTGATCGGACTTATCCCTCCGATGACATACACGCCGTCTTCGTTTCCTGCCGGGAACAGCGACATGCACTCCTCGGTGGAGCCTATATCGCTGACCGGCCATGAATCCGCAATTACGATGCACCTGTCCACACTGTTTTTCTCCATCTCGAGAAGAAGCCGTTCCTTCTTTTCCTGAAGGCAGCTCAGCGGCTCGAATGTGGGAAGATGTACATGTGCATCTATAATCATGGCGAAAATTGTTATCCTTGAGATATTTACACTATTTTATCACATAAGCGCATGGACCTAACGCTATTTTTGCCAAGTCCATGCGCTGTTTATATATTGTATATTAATTATTTATATTACTTATTTAATGTATGCTTGTTTGTCCCCGACGCCTGCATACCCGGAACACACCAGACGCCTGTCTGCCTCACAGGTCCATAGGAATCCCACCTCCCCGCCTTCATCATGGCCGGGCCGCGAATTACGGAAGTATCATTATGCTCTGAAGCAGTCTTCGCCTTATCCGGCGGCATACCGGACTTTGCCGCTTCGGTGTTGTCGCTCTCGCTTGATAGCGGTCGTGGCGCACCGGCGGTCTCAGCTCTTGCCTGCAAAGAATGTATCTGATGGCTGGTATTCTGTTGTCAAGGAACAGTTATTAAAAAAGCCTCCATTTATATACGGGTTTTGGGAGACTGAAACGGAAACCCTACAGCCGAAAATTTTCGGGCAGCCTGCCTCAATCGTCCATATCGTTCTCCAGCATCGCTCTGAGCGTTCTGAGCCCGTGCCTGATGCTCCCGGATACGGACTGGCGGCTGCACCTCTCCTTTTCCGCGATCTCCTTTACCGTCATCCCTTCGATGAATCTGCAGCGTATCCGCCGCTTCTGTTTGTCCGGGAGCTCATCCAGAAGATCTGAAAGCCAGCTGATATCCGTATCAGCAATCGCTGCAACATACTCATCTTCAGGACTCAGGCATTCCAGTGAGATCTCATGGGTCTTCTTTCTTCTGCTGTGCTTTCTTTCACTGTCTTCAAACTTTCTCATAGCTTTTCCCATCCCGTAACTGACCACCACCGAACAGTGCAGTATCTCTCTTGTTTCCTCCCTCTCCATGAGCATCTCTTCGGTGAGGTCAGTGATTATCATCCATTTCTCATCCCCGGTATATCCGGGGTATTCTTTTCTAAGATCTCTTATCCAGTATTCTTTCCTCATCAATCTCTCCTGCGCGCACAAAAAACACCGTATATGCTGAAATCAGGACCTGTCCTGTCTTCTGCCATATACGGTGCTAGGTAGCCCGGTTTATTGACCGTCTCCGCAAACTCAATATACTGCGTTCTATTCTGTTTTGTTCGCCGGCTCAGATGACCGGCTTATTATATCCTGATTTTTCCTGCTGGAACGAAAGTATCTGAACGAGAGCACGAATCTCCCCTTGCATCTGGGACACAGAACATCTATGTGGCCTGCAGTGCAGTCCCCGTAAGCATAGAACTGTATCCTGCCGCATTTAGGACATCTTATAGGCCTCGGATCTGTGTCCGGCAGGTCTTTCCTGGAAAGCTCCAGCTTCCTGATGTTCTCCTCAGGTATCACCCAGTCCGAGTATTTCTTCCTCGCTGATCTGCAGTTCAAGGCAAAATCACCTCCTGCATATCATCCGGATCAAAACGCCCGTCCTCCAAATTCCCTTCCTTAATATGCGACAGGTCTGATGACGATAGCATTGCAATAGCCTCTGTCTTTTATCGGGATGGTCTTTTCCGGATCTCCGTAGACTTCCCGTATAGCCTGTTCTCTGTATACGGCTACCTTGAGATCCGCGAACCACTCATCCCTGCTGATCCTGCCGTTCCCGTCCCACAGCGGAAACTCCATGCCTGTCAGTGTCTGATAATCCCTCAGGAAGCTCTCTGCTTCCAGATCTATGATGTTTGCCTTTCCGGAAGGCATATATTTCTTTAAATCTATAGCGTTCATCTTGTTTCTCCTTTAGTGCAGGATCTGAATCCCCGGTAATCCTTGAGGACGTACAGCAGCACGCCCTGGATAAAGAATTCGTCTCCCTCGTGGATCTCTATATCTTTGAACCTGCTGTTCTCCGGATGAAGATACGGCCTGCCGTCCGGATGCCTGAAATATGTCTTGAGAGTGGTGGCTCCGTTTAGGACCGCAAGGATGACCTCCCCGTCCCTGGCTGCCGCCTGTCTGGATATTATCAGGGTGTCCCCGTCCTCTATCCCCGCTCCGGTCATGGAATCTCCGTTCGCATGGGCTATGATCTTTTCCTCCGTCCCGAACATGGATATTGGCAGACGGATGTACTCCGTGATGTTCTCCTCCTCATATGTGGGTGTTCCGCAAGACAGTCCGGTGTCCACAATCACCGCTTTCCTGCAGTCCTCGTTGTACTTCTCCAGCTGAGGGCATATGCGCTGCTTTGATATGGTGGACATATACTTCTGAGCGCAGCTCTTGGATATCCTGAAGTGTTCTCCTACTTCCCTGTTGGAAGGCACCTTCCCCTCTCTCGTGAGAGCGTCCCCTATGTACCTGGAGATGTTCTGAAGCAGGTCCGGATCCTTGTATCTCATGTTGTTCTCTCCTGAAAAGCTATCGTGGTCGGCCGACTACGATAGAAGAGTAACAGTCGTATCGTGGTCGTACAATAATATTTCAGAAAAATCGGGAAGAGGTGTCCGATTTTGCGGACACCTCCCTGTTCATTTTTGGTTGTGTAAGATGTATCATATTTACAGGCAAATCACTGACACAGAGGTTAAAGACATATGAGCGACAAGAAAATGTCCAAAGTAAAGCTCCTCCGTCTGTACGATATCCTGAGGAATGAGACAGACGAGGAACATCCCATGACGACGAAGCAGCTGTGCGACAGGCTGGACAGCGAAGGCATCTGCTGTGACAGACGGACTCTAAAGGATGATATCGGGCAGCTGAGGGAAGCCGGATATGAGATAATGGATACAAAGATAGGTTATATAAACGCCTATTACTTTGAGGACCGCCCATTCTCAGTGGCTGAACTGAAGATCCTTATAGACGCAGTGCAGGCAGCCAGCTTCATTACAGACAAGAAATCCGAAGCACTGATAGATAAGATAGCTGATCTCGGAGGGTACCACAGGGCTGAAGTCCTGAAAGGAAACATGGTGGACTTCAACGCGAGGAAACACTCCAATGAATCCATCCTGATTAATGTGGATCACATTAACGAGGCTATCCTTAAGAACAGAAAGATCTCGTTCCAGTACTATGACCTGGACGAGAACCATAACGCAAGATTCAGAAAAAACAGAAAGAAGTATGTCGAGAACCCGGTGACTCTCGTATACAATGAAGACAACTACTACCTTATCTGTTATTCTGATAAGTATAAGGACACCGTAAACTACAGGGTGGACAGGATGTATGCGATAACCGTGCTGGACACAGTACGCTCAAAGGATACAGAATCTCTGTATGACACCGTGCAGGATTACACCAGACAGTCCTTCAAGATGTATGACGGAGATGTGGAGGACGTGACCCTTGAATTTGACAGCACGCTCCTTGGCCCTATCTACGACAAGTTCGGTGAAGATACCGAGATACACAGGATGCTGGGCAAAAAACTCCGAACTACAGTCACTGTACAGGTGAGTCCTCCCTTCTGGGGCTGGCTGTTCCAGTTCGACAACAGGATAATGATAGTTGAACCTAAAAATGTCCTTGAAGAATATAAAGAGAAAGCGCGCAGAGCTACAGATCTCGGATGAAGGTCTGGTTGGTGCAGTTGCGATAAACACGAGAACAGGTTAAAGTGAAAACAATGTGGTCCAATTACGACAATGTTGAAAAGCAGATGCAGGACGAGTTCCTGAAGTACGACCTGAAGCAGATAGCCCAGAGGTTTGGTCTGTCCATAGACGATGATTACCTCTATCTTCGCTTTCTTGGAAGCGATTGCAGGATCGATATAAAAACCGGAGCTGTGGAATGCTCTCACTTTGGGGAGTTCAGGGCGGCTGATTACAATGAAGCGATGACCGTTTACGATCTGCTGTGTTACTCTGAACCGGATGCTGCCCCTTCCGGACAGTATGTCAATATGCGTAGTCTGTCCGGGATCCTGTCTGCCGCGTCTGCCCCGGATTCCCAGAAATTCTACAAAAAGGGAAAAAACAGGTTCGATCACAAAGAGAAGGCGTTGGCCAGGGCACTGGAACAAGTTGGCGGTAAGGCTGCAGGAGACGGCGATGTTTCTGCAGTCATTGAAGTGTTCAACGGTCTGAATATGGTGTTCAGGTTCTGGAACTCGGATGAGGACTTTGAACCGGATATACAGTTCCTCTGGGACAGAAACGTTCTGAAATATATGCATTACGAAACCGTATGGTTCGTCAATTCCGCTTTGTTGGCAAGGATCAATGAGTATTTTGAGGAGTAAGAGATGGACAGAAAAGCGCAAATAGAAAAACTGATATGTGACGCATATGAAAAGGATCTTTTCACAGGGACATGGCTCTATGCGGAAAACGGAGAGATAGTTACCAAAGGAGCTGTTGGATACAGTGACACGAAGTTCACTGTACCAATGCAGGAAAACTGCATCTTCGATATCGGATCGATCAGTAAACATATCACATGTACAGCGATCCTGCTGCTGAGAAGGAAGGGATTGCTGGATCTTGATGATGAAGTTACTAAGTTCTTCCCTGAGATCCCGTATAAAGGAATAACCGTCCGTCATCTCATGACGCACACAAGCGGTCTCCCGGACTATATGGCCTGGACCAGCAGACTGGCAAAGAGAGAAAACACGATCCCTGACAACAATGTCATCATCCGTTTCCTCACGGAAAGCGGAGCAGAACCGCTGTTCGCGCCGGGAGAGGACTGGTCCTATTGCAATACAGGCTATTGTCTCCTTGCTGAGATCGTAGCAAAAGTTTCCGGTGTCCCATTCCCTGAATTCCTGAAAAAGAACATCTTTGAGCCTGCCGGAATGACCTCTACTGCTCTTGTTCACCGCATCAAAGACGGCCTCAATATACCCAATATCGCTTCCGGCATGTCTTACGATGATGACTCCTACAAGCTGTCTGAGGAATCTCAGTTCAAGGATATCGTTATCAGACTGGATGGCAGCGAGGGAGACGGTTTCATCAAGACAAATATCTTCGATATGCTCGCTTGGGACAGAGCTCTGAGAGAAGAGACAGTCCTTACAGAAGAGGAAAAGGAGCTTATGTACACTCCTGTGCGGCTCAGAAACGGCGAGATCTCAGATGCCAGCTACGGATTCGGATGGCGCATCAGGGAGAAGCCGGGATTAGGACGTGTCGCAATGCATGCAGGTGGCTGGCCGGGTTACAGAAGCCTGTTTGTGCGCTTCCTCGATACGGACTGCGTTTTTATATATCTCTGCAGCAGAGACACTATGGATGAATGGGGCACGTCAACATTTACCAACGGCCTTATAGACATTGCCAGCGACATAGAGCCTAAGCCTGTCTGCCTCCTTGAAGATATGGCTATCCAGGACCCGGACCGTTCCGGGTGGGATATGCTCTGCGGAGATTATGAGGGCAATGGCCTGGGTGTCGTCCCTGAAAAAGTGTTCATGAAAGACGGAGACCTCTACGGAACGTTCTACCATACT
This sequence comes from Oscillospiraceae bacterium, assembly GCA_017432285.1. Taxonomy (GTDB): domain Bacteria; phylum Bacillota; class Clostridia; order Oscillospirales; family Ruminococcaceae; genus RUG11783. The sequence continues at coordinate 8,223 of JAFRJM010000037.1, forward strand.
GAAGCTGATATCTGGTTCGATACCAAGCTGTTCCCTATAGGCGATAACACCTTCGCCATAAAGCAGGAGATGGGCAACCTTGTTTTCAGTGATAAAGGACTGACTTTTGGAGACACACTATACACAAAACAATAAGCATATTAACCGATAGCAAAGGCAGGGATCAGATCCCTGCCTTTGTTTCTGTAATCTATGTTTTCAATCCAACTCGTGTGTAAGTCTGTAGATCATGAGATGATCCTTCGTCTCCTCTGTGAGCACCCCGTTCTCTATGGTAACAGGGATCCCTTCATCGCTGCGGTCCTCATTCTGGTAGTATCTCATCTCTGCAGGATCGAAGAAATATTCGTATTCCTTGTTTCCCATCGGGGTATGTGCTTTAAGGGCAAACCTCCCCTCCTCTGTAATCTCAAATGCCATATAGAAGCTCTTGTCCTTCCAGCCGTTCGTATACGCTTCGGACAAATCGTTGTTCCCTATCACGAACTGAACCAGACGGTATTTGCCGGCATATTCCCTGAAAAACTCTATATTCTGCTCATCCATGGGTTTTCCCTATCCTCAGTCTAAGTGTATATCTTTCTGTATTCTGAGCCTATTGTATCACAATGATTTTCAACTATATCTCTTTAATTAATAAGCAATCTAAACTATTATTAATTAAGACAAACTCAATAATATGGTGTTATCCATTGGAGGAAATATGAAAGAGAAAAAAGAAAAGAAACAGCAGCATCCTGACTGGCAGACTACTGCCAAAGAGAGGTTCAGCTACTATCTTGGACTGATCTCTCCGTATACAATGAGCGGAATGATGGGCACATTCCTGACTACATATCTGCTTCTGTCCGGCATCAAACCTGAAGTGTCAGCGGTGCTTCTGCTCGTCATGAAGATCATTGACGGTTTCGATGACCTTCTGTTCGGATGGGCAATCGACCGTTTTCGTCCGGAAAAGAACCCGAAACTGAAAAAGATCGTGGGCGAAGGAAGATTCCTGCCATGGTACAAGCTCATCTGGCCGATCATGCCGATAGGCATCATCGGTCTGTATTCTATGCCGCTGTCATTAAGCACGACAGCAAAGATCGTATGGGTAGCGTTCTTCTATTTTCTTGCTGATGTCGGATACAGTTTCATGGACATCTCGATGGTCTCCATGCAAACGACTCTCACCAGCAATATGCACGAGAGAGACTCACTCATCATGAAGGGTATGGTCACCCTGTTCGTCATCATGGTTCCGATTGCTGCTCTGGCGAACGTGCTTTCCAGCAGCTATGTAGGTCTTTCGTTCAGGGCTATCGCCTATATCTTTGTGGCTCTTGCTATCCTTCTTCTGGTACCGATGATCACCAAGGTTCAGGAACATGCCTACACCGGAATGAGTGAAGAGAATCAGAACATTAGCGATGAGAAAGCTCCGTTTTTCGCCTCTCTGCTGGACGCTTTGCATAACAGGAACCTGCTGGCTTTCTTCGGTGGAAAGATGCTGCAATCGGCACTGGCTACGACAGACGCGATTGGCATCATCGGCGCATATTACCTCTTCGGAAACGAGATGGTGACTACGATCCAGGGCATGGTAAGTACTGTTCTCGGTTTCATCATCATGATGATACTGCCCAAGATCTATGAGAAACATGACCGCCACAGGATCTATATGACATTCACCCCGATATCTATTGCCATCGCTGTCATTGTATTCCTCACGGGACACAAGAGTATCGCTCTTTATATCGCGCTGCAGTGCCTGCTGCAGATACCGAAGTCCATAGCGGGAGGCTGCGAGAACTTTATCAAGCCTCAGGTGATTGAATACGGCAAATACAAAACAGGCAAAGACCTTACGGGGATTCAGTCATCTCTGTCAACGTTTGCCTCGATATTCTCCAACGCTTTCCCCGGCTCCATCGCTCTGGCTATCCTGTCCGCATCCGGCTGGGTAACAGTGGAAGCCGAGAGCTTCAAGCAGCTTGTTGATATGAATGTCGCACAGCCGGACGGCGCCATCAAGGCTCTGTGGTTCATAACGGCCGGACTGCCGATCATCGGATATATCCTTCTGCACGTATGCAACCTCTTCTACAACCTGAACGACAAGGATGTTGAAGTGATGATCAGATACAACAATGGTGAGATAAGCAGAGAAGAATGCGACTCACTACTGTCCAAGAAATACTGATCGGGAGGCTTGTATCATGAGACCGATGCTGTACATCGCTATTAAGAAAGCGCAGAAGTATGTTAAAGAACACAATCATCCGGGACGTATGATCGTATCGGATGAAGAGATCCAGAAATGGTATGAAAGAAACGCCAACAGGGACTACGACTGCTATACCGTCGACGAGAAGCTGAAAAAAGGGCTTGATATCGAAAGAGTGGATCTTGAGCACTGCTCGAGCTGGCTCATAACCAAAGATGGCAACCCGAAGGACAAGATCATCTATCACATCCATGGCGGCGGGTTCATAAACGGCTGTGCCAAACAGCTGTTCCCCTTCCTTTCCTATGCGGTAAATCATTTCGGATATGACTTCTATGCTGTGGACTACCGCCTGGCTCCTAACTACAAATGCATAGACACAATCACTGACTGCGAGGACGGATATAAACACCTGCTGGAGCATTATGCACCGGAGAACATAATCCTTATGGGAGAATCTGCCGGAGGAAACCTGGTCCTTGCCCTTCCCCAGAAACTGAAGGACGACGGCCTGCCAATGCCCGGGGGTATCGTTTCCAACTCGCCGGTTGTCCAGTTCCTGCACTATGCGTACAGCTACTACGAGAACGCATTCAAGACCGATTACGGTATCCTCTTCGGGATCAACGAAGGTTTGCTGAGCATCTACCCGGGAGACCTGCCGGTCGATCATCCGTATCTGTCTCCCCTGTGCGGCGATCTTAGCGGATACCCGCCCGTGTACCTCGATGCATCAGATAAGGAAAGCTTAAGGGATGAAGCGAGGATGATGTATGTAAGGCTGAAGGAAGAAAACTGCGATGTTGAATACCATGAGCTGAGAGACTTCTTCCATGCCCAGGTCACAAACGTAAAGCTCCGCTCGACAAGAAAAGAAGAGCATCCGCTTATCCTTGCGTTCATCAACAGGGTATTTAGCCAAAATGAGAAATAAGATCATGCTGGACATCCATACCCATACCACTGCTTCGGGACACGCGTACGGCACTGTCTTGGAAAATGCAATGGCTGCAAAGGAAAAGGGTCTGACCGGTCTGGGCATAAGCGACCACGCTCCCGGTATTCCGGGCGTCTGCGGTCCCGAGGAACTGTGCAGCCTGCGGAAAAACGGACGCAGCCTGTACGGCGTAAACATATACTACGGCGTAGAGAACAATGTCCTTAATGATGGGGCCATGACCCTCACAGGCCATTACCTGTCTATGCTGGATTACTGCATCGTGGGGATACACGGGACCTGCTATGAGGACCTGGGACCTGAAGAGAACACGGACAACCTGATCAGATGCATGCAGGATCCGAAGACCTTCTTTGTTTCCCATCCGGATGACGGGGCCTTCCCTCTGGATTATGAAAAACTCGTCCTGGCTGCGAAGGAATATAACGTCGCCCTGGAACTGAACAACTCGCATATCCGTCATCCATGGCGTAAGGATACCCTGAAGAATATCCTCATTTACCTGGACCTGTGTATAAAGTACAAGACAAATATCTTTATAGGCTCAGATGCACACAGTCCGGATCAGGTCGGCAGTTTTTCCGAAGCCATCTCATTGCTGGATGAGATCGGATTCGATGACGACCTGATAATCAATAACAATGAGGAAAAGTTCAGAGCCTTCATTGGGCTTGGAAAATAGAAAATATAAGATCGCACAAAAAAGGAGGCATCAGCCTCCTTTTCGGTTAATATTCTGATAAGACTGTCAGACTGCAGGTTCCTCTGTCTTCTCTCCATACATCGGCTCGGTGAACTCGGGGTCCGCTTTCTTTTTGCGGATGTAGAAGATCATGTAGATCCAGAACACAAGGCTCGCGGCTGCAGCAAGAAGTGAGAAAGCTCCTAAGATATCCGGAGCATTGTCTGCCAGGCCGAAATTGTACAGCCCGTGGATAAGGATGGAAACAGCCATGGAAAGGAACATGTACTTCCTGTTCCCCGTGCTGACATACTTGCCGTTGTACCAGCCTTCTATCAGTCCGAAGCTGATGTGCATCATGCTCAGTCCTCTTACGATCATCTGTCCGGGATTGGTGGAGAGAGTGTACACTATGCTCTCCATGATCTCAAACCCTATACTGGAGATGGTGATGAACGCGATCATGTCGAGCCAGGACACTGTATCGTGGTTCTTTTTGATCATCTTCTTGCCGATCCACACTTTCACGAGTTCCTCAACGAACGCGTTGATGACAAAGCACTTGATAAGGTCATTTACTATCGGAGCGGCATTATCCGATATCTTCAGCAACCCAAGCAAAAGAGATATAGCAAGGTCCAGCATAAACACCGGCACACCTGAACCAAGACCTCTGATCAGTGTTTTGCGGCAGTCCTTCTTATACTGCTCGTCTTCTTTAAGACCTTTCAGGAAAAAATAATACAGTACTGACGGGATAAAACTCAGCACACCCACAATAATTCCTAAAACCATCGCTGCTCCTCCGGTTATTCTGAAAATATCTTCACTTCAAAATTATACTATTTCCATGTCCGGTTTTTCCATAAATACCGCTCTGATTTCCGCCAGTTGACAACCGGGATCCTTCACGATATCATAAACTCACCATAAAGAGTTGCGAGAGAGACAAGCTCGATGACCGCACGACAACCTACTGATAGCAGCAAGGTGCCAAAGCTTGAACGATGGGATCAGAAATGTATTTTGAGCCCATCTGCCGATGGGCTTTTCTTTATGGGTAATAATTATATTTTGGGAGGAATTACCCATGGAAACAAGAAAAAATGAATGGAACAAGGAATCTTTTCTGGTCTACGACAGGTCTCTGCGCTATCCCAGCGCACCTTTCTTTGACTGGCTTCAATCGGAAGGGTTCAAAATGGGGTGGAATCTGTACCCCTATGGTCACACTGGCGCCAACCACGTATATGTCAACATCACCAAAAAACTGTTTGTATGCGGACTGAACGGCTACCGTCTCATGGCTATGACAGGAAACCACGCTATCACAATCAAAGAGTTCAAAACCATCTATGGCATATACAAGAAGTACGAAGGAAAAGATACCTTCGTATTCAACAAGGAACCATTCGATTCCGAGCCCGACATTCCAGATAGTGACGGTTTGGGCAAAAGAGCAAAGAAGAAAGCAGGACCAAAGAAACTCTATCTTATCGCGTTACTGCCTCACAGGAGATATGTCCAATACGTGCATGAGCTTCCCCCCAGCGCCGATTGGAAGACGAAACATGATGCAGAGGATGTCCTCCGGGAACTGGATGAAGATTTCAGATTGCTGTATGATTTCTATGTCGTAGCCAGCACAGAGGAAGTGAATGTCGGGGATCTGGTGGACACTGAAAAGATTGACATCTGCTTCCAAATCATCTGACAGCCATAAATCGTATCTGCTGCAGACCAGTTTTCACAATTCCGTCATCAAGAATACATTGGGAGCTCCCGTGAGTGGAACAACGTGGATCATCCTCGGTGTTTCAGCAGCGCTCCTTATAGCCGGACTCCTGATAGTCATTCTCTACCGAAAAAGAGGGCAAAAAATAAAGGATAGAATCACAGTTTCTGCTGTGATCTATCCTTTTTCTTATGTATGACTTGAATTATTTCTTTATCTGGAAGAATTTCCCAATGACAACGAATGCTGCCAGTGTTCCGAAGATAAGGATAAGTCCTCCTGCCAGGACATTGAACATACCTACTATACCGCCGATGCACAGGACCAGCGCTACGAGAGCTACGCCTTTCGCTACCATCTGAGCTGCGGCATGAGCCTCTTCATCGGTCATCTTCTCCAGCCCGTGATATTTATACATGAGCATGGAGTCTTTGGGATTCTTCGTTGTATAAAGTCTCAGCGCAGCGACGACCAGCGCACCACTGAAGATGATCATCATTATGAAAGCTTCCATTCTTGCACCTCATAGATCAATTAATTATCGAGTACATTATACACTAATGCGGGCAGAACGCCACCGTCAATCTGTATCGAGTCCCAGCTCCTCCGCTTTCTCCCGGAGCTCTTCCTCATCCATATCGTCCACATCGAACAGCTGTGCTGCAGCCATGGGAAATCCGGACACTGCTACTGTCCCGTAGTAGTCTCTCAGCTCTTCCCTGATATCTTCAGGATCTTTTTCCCACATCTGTTCTGCCTCCTCAGATCTGTTTCAGTATCTCTTTGCCAAGTTCATATTTTGCATCTTCCGGTACTGCGAACAATATCTCGATATCGCAGTCCGGGTTATTATCCATAAAATCGTTGCATGCCTGAAGCGCTTTTCTCCATGCCTTGTCTGCAGGATATCCGAATATCCCGGCGGAGATGAGCGGAAAGCAGATAGAATGGATGTCATTCTCTCTCGCCAGTTCCAGAGATCTCCTGTAGCATCCATACAGCAGCTGAGGCTCTCTGTGATCCCCGCCTTCCCATACAGGGCCTACTGCATGGACGATATATTTTGCCTTAAGGTTGAAACCGGGCGTTATCACGGCAGACCCTGTATCACAATGCCCTATCTCCCTGCAGGCTGTTGTAAGTTCCCTGCTCCCTGCTGCACTGAAGATAACGCCGCAAACACCGCCGCCTGCCCATAAGCCTTCGTTAGCCGCGTTGACGACAGCCTCAGCGTCCGTATCCAGTATACCTGTCTGAAGGATCCTTATCTCACTCATGTTTTTTCTCCGTTCGTTTTCTGTATTATATTATGCTCTTTTTAAACGGATCCGTCACGGATAAGCAGAAATATGCGCCTTTTTCACTAAACTGTCACATAAAGAATTCGAGAAAGCCATAGAGACCATGAAGGGTTTCTGTGAAAAAAGGATCGAGAGTGTCCAGGGACAGTTGGATGGAACTATCCCTTCCACAGATGCAGGACAGCAGGAAGATTCATCTTCACTTATAGATGCATCCGACCTCACTCTCTCCGATATGGGCTCCATGGGCCAAGGCGGAAACAGCATGCCCGGCTCATTTGGTCCCGGTGAAAGCAGCGGATTCTCCGGATTTGACCCCGGTTCTATGGGCGAAAACGGGTTCCCGGGATTCGACCCGGATTCCGAAAGCGGATTCCCCGGTTTCGGAGGCGGTGAAGGCGGTTCCGGACAATTCCCGGGCGGAGACTTCCAGCCTCCGGACATGGGAGACGGACCTCCGGATTTCAGTCAGGGAATGCCCTGATCTTAGAGGAAACTCTATTTATATCCGTATATTCCTGACTGCTATAATGACTATTGCCTAAAGTAACTTCGCAGAAAAAACAATTAAATAAGATTTATTTAGAATTTTTCAATGCTGTTTCAATAAATCCCATTTACAATGAGGGCACCAACCACAAAGGAGGGTTAGATCAATGGGAAAACTTAGAAAAACGGTCTCACTTCTTATCGCTGCAGTGCTTGCCATCAGCATGTGCGCATGCGGTACAGGTGTACAGACCGAAAGCACTTCTGACACTGTCCCGGAAACCGTATCCGGAACAACAGAAAATGCAGAAACTGAAACAGATAATACTGCTGAGTCGGCAAAAGCAGCCGTCATCTCAGAGGAAGATATAACTATAAATGAAACATTGGCATCTTCTGCAGACGGCGAGCATGTTATCACTGCTGACGGTGAGACAGCATCTTATTCCAATACAGCCGTTAACAAGACCGGGGATTCCAGTGGAGATGAGGCGGATTTCTACGGAGAGAACGCAGCTGTCTTCGCAACGAACGGAGGAACGCTTGAACTGTCCGAGATGGTCATTACTACTGACGGGACTCACGCCAATGCCGTGTTCAGCTACGGAGAAGGAACCACAGTAACGATCAGGGATTCCGTCATCCGAACCAGCGGCAACTGTTCCGGAGGTATCATGACTACAGGAGGCGGCACCATGATCGCCTCTGATCTCAACATCCATACCACCGGCAACTCCTCTGCAGCTATACGCTCCGACAGAGGGGGCGGTACAGTCACCGTTACCGGAGGCTCCTACATCACTGACGGCACAGGTTCACCTGCCATCTACTCCACAGCGGATATCACTGTAAATGACGCATATCTGGAATCCACTGCTTCCGAGGGAATCGTAGTAGAAGGAAAAAATTCTGTAACTCTGAATAATACGGAACTCGTTGCTGACAACAACAAAAAGAACAGCGACAAATCCGACACTTATAAGGCTGTGATGATCTACCAGTCCATGTCCGGCGATGCTGCGGAAGGTCTCGCCACCTTCACCATGACTGGCGGCTCACTCACGAATCTCAACGGAGATGTATTCTTCGTAAACAACACAGTGACTGAGATCAGTCTGACTGATGCTGAGATAGTGAACAAGGACGAAAGCGGTCTCTTCCTGAGAGCTGCTGCAGCGGGCTGGGGCACCGAAGGTTCAAACGGCGGCCAGGTAACGCTTAACGCCTCCAGTCAGGAGATAAACGGCGATATGTTTGTGGACAGCGTCTCCAACCTGAACCTGCTCCTTAATGATGGCTCTACATTTACAGGAGCTATCAATACAGACGGTGAACAGGGCGAAGTATATGTTGAACTGAGCGACGACTCAAAGTGGGTTCTCACATCTGATTCGTATATCACCAGCCTGACATGCACCGCTGGCTCGGTCGATCTCAACGGTCATAAGCTGTATATCAACGGGGTTGAATATGATGGAAGCGACTCTAAAGGTGAAGCCATAGAAGCTGTCATCTCATCTTCAGGCGGCAGACCGGACGAAGCACCTCCGCAGGGCGGTCCAGGAGGCACACCACCTGACGGAAAGCCGGACGGTGAACCTCCGCAGGGCGGTCCAGAAGGCACGCCTCCTGACGGAAAACCTGGTGATAAACCTGATAAACCATAACGATTTCTAGAACTAGATATGCCGAACAGGGATATATCCTGTTCGGCACTTTCTTTTAGAAAATATCTGGCTGCTTATGTCAGCCATTTGTCGATCACACTGTCTATCTTCTCTGACAGAGGTACAGCTATCTTCATCCAGAGCTTCTCCACAGTTTGCTGCCGTACAGCTTCTATAATTCCGCATACTGTAAACACGGCAACTATATATCCAATGGACACCGGAAGCAGCCATGGCGTCATCTCAAATGCTGGTCCGTTTGTGATGTTGTTCCACAGATAGCGTCTTATCTGCCAGTTGTCATGGATGAGGTATATACCAAATGTGAGGGAGGAAATCCAGTTGATGACTCTGCTGTTCTTTACATTGAGAGCCTTGAATCCAAGGAACAGGAACAGTGACAGCAGCAGGATAAGCACATGGTTCTGGTAGTTGAAGAGATAGTCCAAAAGCTTTGCCTTACCCATGCTGTGTGAATCCCATACATCCACCCCTGCTATGATGCCCATGCATACAAGGTAGGTCCCGAATGCGCAAAGAAACCAGAAATACGCTTTGCGTCTGTTCTCCTCATGGTACATCCTCAGGTAAGCTCCGAGGCAGTACAGGAACAGGAAGAATGTGAGGTCACTTCCCTGGAATTCCGTGACCACCATCCCCGGGATCCAGCTCAGCGTCGGGATGAGACACCAGAAGATGCCTGTAAGCACCAGCATCCTTCTGAACATGGTCCTGGACATATTGTTCAGCATAACGTTGATATACGGGGAAAGCAAATACATCACGATATATGTTGCGATGAACCACTGAACTCCAGAGGATAGGAAGAAGATCTTTCCCAGGAGAGTGTCCTGAGGCATGCTTGAGAATCCATTCACTTTCTTGTGGAAGAGAAGCCAGATAAGCATAATGTAGAAGAAGGATTGTCCCCACAGCTGGAGCACTTTAGCAGTCTTGACTCTTGATTTGATCATAAAGTAGCCTGACAGCGTTACAAACAGGTTCACTCCGGTCTTGCCAGTAAGGAACATGGACTGGTAGAAAAGCCTGTTGAAAGTAAGGTCCGTAGTGAAGAACCTGAAGTTGCTGAACAGAGCGTAGTGGTATGTGACGATGAGGAACATGGCAAAGATCCTCATAAGCTCAAAATTTGAACTTCTGTCTTTCCGCTGCATGCGCATCCCTCCCAAAATAGACATCTTAAATACTATATACTCTTTTCCGTCATTACGGTACTACTGAAACGATTCTTTCTGTTAATCCGGTACCGCAAAATATATAATGGATTCATATCGATCACTTGTCTGTTCTCATCATCGTAAAGCATTATTGAAAGGATACTCCTTCCATGGCTGAATACAAAAAACCTGACTACCTGGTCCTTGTAAACAGAGACCATAAAGTGCCGGACAACTGGCTGGATACAGTAGAATTTGTTGAGGCCAAAAACACCATACCGGAAGGAGTGAAACTCAACGAAAATACCCGTTATCTTGCTGACCAGACTTTTAAGCTGGAAAAGAAAACTATGGAAGCTTTCCTTGCGCTGCAGGCTGCCCTTAAAGAAGAAGGCATAACGATTCTCATCGACAGCACGTACAGAAGCATTCAGGACCAGAAGGATATATGGGACCTCTTTGAAAGGCTGCGCGGGATAGATTACGTGCGCCAGTATGCAGCTGTTCCCGGGACTTCAGAACACCACACAGGACTGGCCATAGATGTGTGTGCTGTAAAGGACGGAAGGATAATCAATGACAACGATGAGATGATAGCCGAGGAAGAGCTCTTCTCCAGGATCCATAAGAGACTGCCGGAATTCGGGCTGATCCTCCGTGGGCCTAAAGGAAAAGAAGACATCATTGGATATGCCGCTGAGCCTTGGCATTTCCGATATGTTGGTGTCGAAGCAGCCAAAGAGATGGCAGAGCATGATTTCGTTCTGGAAGAATACCTGGACTGGAAGTCCAGACAGTAAGGATCTGCAATTATACTAAATAAAGAGTCCACTCTGAATTTGAGCGGACTCTTTTTATAATTCTCACCTATTTCATAAATAATATCATACAAACAGTATGAATATACTTATTTAGACTTCCCCAAATGCTATTTTACGTCCCGGAGCACGATATCCGCTCACGAGTTTGCTCTCTGCATCGAATACCATCGTGTAGTAATTCTCTTCATCGAATGGTTTCCATACACCGATCTGAGCGCAACTCGGATCGCCTGTTCTTGCAAATGCTGCCCATGCAGCGCCGGCTGCATCGGAAAGCTTCATTGCATCCACATATGTATCTGCTGTCCAGATACCGGTTGCATACTGTCCGTTGTCGAAGAAGAACGGTACGTCAACACCGTGGATAGCTTTCATGTCGGAATATGGTCCTTCAAAAGCAAACACATAGTTGTAATATGGTTTTGCTCCGAACTTTGCACGTGAACGATACCACAGGATATTATTCTTGAGTCCACGCTGATCCTGAGAGAATGCGCAGAAGACATCGACAGGTTTGATCTCTTCCTTGATCTCACTCTTAAGCATATCTTTGTAGACATCGATGATCTTTAATGCCTGTTCTGAAGTATATCCAAATCTCTCTATCACACCGGCTACATCATTGAATGTGTAATCGAAGACCTTCTGATTCATAAGAGTCATAAGACGTGAGTCGTCCTTGGTTCCACCGTTGATGACATAGATGTCCTTGCTGTATTCAGAACCTTCTGCTCCGTCGAATGGGTTGTATTTGATGAATTTGCCATCCCATACTGACGGGAAGATAAGATAGTTGGCCATGCTGGAAGGATCTCTTACAGCATTGATCTCACGCTGGATCCTGATGAGTTCTTCAGGCGGATATTTCTGCAGATCGTCGATGTTGTCTTTCGTGATGCCGAGATGATCAAGGAATTCCTTCGTGACTTCAGCACTCTTCTCATTGGTTGCGGCGCTGAATCCACCGGACTGGATGATAGCCTTATGGAACAGGCCTTTTGCACTGGGCATGCCAATAAGAGCGCAGACCTTTCCGCCACCACCGGACTGTCCAAAGATCGTTACATTGCCAGGATCCCCTCCGAATGCCTCGATGTTGTCATGGATCCACTGCAGTGCCATTACCATATCCTGATGGCCAAGGTTTACAGAATCCTTATACTTCTCGCCGTATCCTCTGAGATCGACATAGCCGAATATGGCAAGACGGTGTCCTACAGTTACCATTACTACATCCTGCTTATTTGCAAGATTGTATCCATCATGCCAGTCTGCCTCTGCGGCTCCTGCAAAGTCGCCGCCTCCGTGCAGCCACACCATGACCGGACGCTGTTTTCCGTCGTTGATTCCTTTTGTCCAGATGTTGAGAGCCAGGCAGTCTTCTGTCTGCTTGCCCATACCCATCTCGCTGCTGCGTTCCATGAGCTTCTGCTGCCTGCGGAACATGTCTGTGGACTTTACCCATGCATCTTCGACTCCGGGGTGGTCATGCTGCCAGCATTTTGCAACATATTCCTGTGCCAGTTTCTCACCTTCCCATGGTTCTACCGGTTTCGGGGGCATGAATCTGTTTTCCCCTGATGTATCCTGAGCATAGTGGACACCGAGGAAACGGTATACTCCGTCTATATATGTCCCACGGAGCTTACCTGCTTTGGTTTTTACTACAGGTTCTTTTTCTTTAACGATCATATATGAATCCTCCAAATAAGAATTAATTGATTTAGTTCTAGTCAAGGAACTGTGAGTATTCCTCGATGTTCTCCTCTGTTACATATTTGACTTCATAGAAATTCTGCTTTTCATATCCTTCTGCCTTTTTCCCGAGGATGGCTGCATGGCAGCACTCGATCATGGCAAGAGGTACACGGTCTTTCAGTCCGAGGTCGATAGTTCCTCTGTAGATGCCCTCGCCTTTCTTGGCATTGTTGATAAGGTTGAGAGCGATATCGGTAGCATCTGTTGAGAATACGCCATATTCGCTGATATCCTCACCTGCACCCACCAGGTCTGCGTACCAGGATTCTGCAATACCTGTTACAGCTGCATCTGCCAATGAAGAACAGAGCTTGATATCCGGACGTGAAACGAGCATGTTGGAGAAGACATCGACCGGGTTGCCTGTGATAGGCTGACGGAAGACTTCTCCTCTTGGGCAGTTCTCCGTAAATCCGTCTGCGATACCGTTGGAACGGTTCGTTCCGGATTCGTTGATCTCAACAGTGAGCAGACCAAGCACGATCGTGTCATCGTCCACATGGTCGTTAGCCCACAGCGCAGCCATCTTGCCGATAGCATAGCCGAGGTCATAGTTGGAACACAGGAATGAGTATTCTGCCGGCTCAATGTACTCATCGTACGCGATTACCGGGATACCTCTGTCTTCGAGATCCTGAATAGCAGGTGTGACACCGACAGGATCGCTGACCCTGATGATGACTCCGTCCACACCGGCAGCCACAAAGTTCTCAAGATTGTTGATAGTCGTAGCTGTGTCGTCCTTGTCTTCCGTTGCAAGAATCTTGATGTTATGCTCTTCACCGTATTTATAGAACACATCCACCATGAACGACATGGTCTCATTTGTAAGGCCGTTGGTGTTGAAACCGATCAGCAGCTGCCTTTCCGGTTCTGGTTCTGGGGCAGGTTCATCTCCTCCTGACGGTGCAGGTGCCGGCTCCGGTGTCGCTTCACCGCCGCATGCTGCGAACGAGAATCCAAGGACCAGAAGCATCAATAACGCTAATAGCTTTTTCATGACAAACCTCCTTCTTCTGAAGTGTGAAAGTTGTTAATTCCTCATTAATATAAGTATAAATTTAGTCCGAAAGGCTATCAATAAAGCATAGTATAATTCGCTGTTTTGACCATAATCACGGCCTTGTTTATGTGCTGTTTAGCCAATGGCCAAAACTGTTTTACTCATTGCCATATGACGAAAAGTAACTTAACAGTTTACAGAGGAAAGCAGCACTGAAGCAAAGTATGCCTCAGTGCTGTTGTTTGTCTGTAATTAATAGATCAGACCATCTCCACCCCATCAAAAGAGATAGACGATATATCTTCTGAAATCCCAAGCAAATAGCGTGAGAAGAAAACTGTAGTATATACCAGTATGAGATCTCTCGTCTCAAGAGGATCCCTTACTCTGACATTCATCGGATCTACGCTCGTAAATAACGCGTCACAGAACTCAAAATGACTTATCGAACTGATGACAATACAGTAACTCTCCCCGGTATTGGAATCCAAAAGGAAAGCGTTCGTATTATGAGCCAGCGGAGTAACCAGCTGCATGAACGGTTTTTTCAGATCGCTGTCCAGACATCCAAGCATATTGCCGTCGTAGTTTATCCCGCACACGAAACGTTCGTCATCACGGCATGTCATCGCGGCTATCGTTCCGCCAAATGAATGCCCGAAGATACCGAACCCTTTTTTCAGATCAAGACGCCCTTTGAATTGGGAGGCTATGATTCCTTCCTCAATCTTCTCAACACAATCAGCGACATAGCGTGTATCTTCACTCTGATATAATGCAAATCTTGAAAACGCATCACTTTTGGGAGCAGCAGTCACAGTACGGGATATTTCGACCGCCTCATCGTGGGGAAGTCTTTCCACCAGCATCCTCGGATTGGGGATATAAAACATTATTACCTCTTCAGAGAATCCCTTTATCCCTTCAATGAAGTCCTGAGACACGGATGTAACATGGCCATCCAGGAATTTCTGGAAACCTCCGTCCGGATGTCCTACAGATACCACTACATATCCGACGCTTGCCATCTCCTCACACCACAGAGTACCAGTCTGAGGCATATTCCCTGCTCCGTGATTGTAGAAAAGTACAGGATACTTCTCCTTCTTTTTTGACATAGCAAGTCCTTCATAGCACTGTGGTTTGAATCCAGGATCTGATGCTGCTTCTGACGGAGAGCCAATTGCAGCCAGCATCTCATTCCTTAACTGATCGTATTCAGGGAATGCGTAAACTGCCCTTTCTTTTCCTTCATCACTGTCCGCCGGATAGAAGAACAACGCTGTAAGCTCTCTATTGCTTCCGTTTTCTGACGTATAACTGAAATCCATCTGACAGCGTCCGACCGTATATTCCCCTTTCGGCTTTGGGAACTCTGTATACTGTGCCATTACTGTTTCTCCTTATGTAAGTGTACTCACATAATATCGTTAGTTTATTTCTGTGTCAATGTGACTAATTTACGTTGACGCTCCATTTTGCCCATGTTATATTGAATTCACTATATCTGCAGAGAGGTACGACATGCCTAAGAAAGCCTTCTTGAATCTCAGCGAAGAAACACGAAATGAGCTGATGGAGAAATCAATGCAACTTTACGCGTCACATCCTTATGAGGAAGTAACGCTGGCAATGATCCTTGAAACACTGTCTCTTCATCCCACCACATTCTACAGGTATTTTGATGACAAGGATGAACTGTTTTGTGTCATCCTAAGAAACATTGCTCTCAAGAGGAAAGCATACCTGGAAGAGACGCATGATTATAGCTCTGATTTCTTCATGTTCAATGTGTCCAATACGACTCCTCTTACCGATCTGGAGCAGGAATTTGTCAAATGTGCGTTCAATGCGCCTGCACATGTCCTGCTTAACATGTATACAAGTACATTCAAGGACGAGACCGTATCGGAATTGAAGGAAAGGCTTCGTCTTATGCGCTATGACGGAAAGCTACGCCCGGATATCGACGACGATCTCATCTCATATATAGGCGCTACTATTCCCCTGAATCTGATGCTCTTCTGCCGTCAGGCAGGCATCACCGACTGGGAAACAGTTGGAAAAGTAAACCGATATTTTATGGAAAATTTCTTCACTCATGGTCTTATGACCGATGAACAATACAGAGAAAATAAATAAGAAGTGATCTCACAGTCCATCATGCAGGAGCATCAAGATGAAACTATTTAAAAGTTCCGAAGAGAAAAAAGCTAAGAAAGCAGCTGAACAGGCAGATTGGCAGACCACACGCAAGGAACGTGTGAGTTACTATATCGGAGATAATGCGAAATCTATGGAGGGCTATATAGTTCAGACCTTCATGAATACATTTCTCATCTTTTCCGGTGTCAACCTCGTTCTGGTCGCCACAATCTCCCTGATAGTCAAGGTCATCGACGCGGTGGATGACGTCATCTTCGGATATATCGTTGACCGGCTCAAACTGCCAAAGTCCGGCCTTCTCGGGAGGATAGCGGGAAACGGTAAATATCTTCCTTGGTACCGTCTGACGTTCTGGATGTTTCCGTTGGCTACAGTGCTGCTGTTCCAAATGCCTCAAAGCATAAGCGACGGGGCGAAGCTGGTATACTTCACCATCTTCTACCTTCTGTATGACCTGACATTCACCATTATAGATATTCCCATGAACTCTGCTATAATGACCGTCACCGGTGTGCCGGCAGAGCGCAACATGATCCTCACCAACAAGACCATAATCACGGTCCTGGTGGGAATAATCAGCATCCCTCTTATGAATTTCCTTATAAGCGAACACGTTGGAATGAGCATTAGCGCCGTATCTATCCTCATGAGCCTCATCTTTACAGCCATGATGCTCCCTCTGTGCTTCTTCACAAAGGAACACAATGTAAATGAGGAAGAAACGGAAAAAACCGAGGAAAAATATACTATTAAGGAGGCATGATAAAAAGTAAAACAGAGGCAATGCGAGTCTTGAACACCTGATAAAATGCAAATAAGGGTGCAGTGAGACAGAGTAGGTTTTAGTCCGTCAATTCGTGTGGTCTGCGAGATCGAGAAGGAGAATGGAAG
>JAFRJM010000038.1 GCA_017432285.1 Oscillospiraceae bacterium
AACTGTGCTATTATTCATTTAATGACCTCCATTTGTATGCGGTAATCCCTGTTACCACGTTTTTTCCTATGATTCGTAGTTTACAGGTAAATCCACGTTGCTACAAATCCGGGGGTCATTACATATTGTCTTATTCGGAAAGCAGGTCCAGCATTCCGCCATGGGCGTGATCAAAGCGGAACTTAAGAACAGTTCCAGCGTCTATGTCGTAAGCAGAGACTTTCCTTCCACACAGATATGTCCCGTTTGCGGTAAACTGACTAAACATCCCTTGAGCAAGAGGAACTATACTTGCCAATACTGCGGGTATCACCATCCTTCAAGAGATGAAAAGGCAGCAGAATCAATCCTGGAAGAAGCGATAAGGATAAACCGTCTCTCCGGAATAGAGAGCGTAGAGTCCCGTGGAGGTCAAACCCTCTGCTCTGGTGCGGAGTCAAATCCACACCTGAGTAAGGTTATTGCCAGCGAAGCGGGAAGCCCGTGATTTCAATCATGGGTAATTCACACGCATTTTACATGTGATAGATGTTTTTTCTGTCCAAGGAGGCTTTTCTCTGCTATTATTTTTGCAGAGGAAACGAATGGATAAAAAAGATCATTACAGTTATGGCTTGGACATACTGCGTCTTCTGTGTACGGCTGTTGTCCTTATCTACCACGTGCTCCCGGATGCCATTCCTGGGGGCTTTCTTGCTGTATGTTCTTTCCTTGTTCTTCATGGATATCTATATGTCCTTTCGTTTCACCGCAGCAGATCTTCAATTGTAGGACGGTATGTGAAACGTATCATCCGCCTCTATATTCCCATGGCTATAGTCGTAGCGCTGTCTATATATGCTCTTCGCTATTTCCCAAATATCATTTGGCTAAATGAAAAGCCTGAAACGGTAAGTGCACTGTCAGCAGTGAACAACTGGTGGCAGATCAACGCCGGGCAATCGTATTTTGCCAGACTCACAAATTCACCATTTACACATCTGTGGTATATTTCGCTGCTGCTTCAGGAAGAAATCTTTCTCCCCCTGATATGCTATGCATATGACCATCTTAAGAAAAAACTCGGCTTTTGGCCAGTTTATGTTCCGTTTCTGATCCAGGCCGTTGCAACAGCCATGATCCTCCCCAGTTACTGCGCAAAAGGTTTTCCGCAAATGAGGATCTATTACGGGACAGATGCACGCATGTTCTCCACATTATTCGGTATGGCCCTTGCTTTCCGCCACGAACAAAAACGTTTTTCTCCGTCTTGGATGAAAAAAGGGCCCCTGAGCGTACTGTCTTTCCTCTCTCTGACAGCGGGTCTGATCTATCTTTTCTTCACTATCACCCCTGATTCTGACCTGTTCAACTACAGTTTTCTCATAGCCTCGGCTCTCACGCTTCCAATCATTTCATTAGCCACTAACGAGGATTATCCCCTCTTTTCTCAGACAAGAAATCCAATTACCCGCTTTTTGTCATCGTTCTCATATGAGATCTATCTCACCCACTATCCTCTTTTGTTCTTTGCCCTTTCTGAAACTGTACTGGAGGGCAAGATGCTGTTCTATTATATTGGGGCTGTAATGGCGTGCTCATTTATTCTCCATTTCGCAATGGACATCCGTTTCAAGAAGGATGTAAAGACAATACTGCTGTCTATTGTAAAAATGCTCGTTCTTTCACAGATCCTATATATCGCGTTTTTCGGTGCGCAGGATATTTACGCAGCCAAGGACAACACTCAGGAGATGGCAGATCTTGAGATACAGCTTGCTGAAAACGCAAAATTCCTGGAAGAACAGCAGGCTTTATATGAAGAGAGACAGAAAGAGAAGGCTGAGCATATCTCTGATCCACTTGCTTATGCGGAAGAAGTCGATGCTGAGAATCTGCCAGTCAGCGGTATCGGAGATTCTGTTATGCTGGGTGCAATACGTGTTCTATATGAAACGTTCCCAAATGGTGATTTTGATGCGCAGCAGAACCGCTCCCACTATCCGGTCATGAGAATCGTCAGTGAAAGAGCGGCCGATGGCACATTGGGAAATCCTGTTATCATTGGAATCGGGACAAACAATGTTCTGCCAATAGAAGATCTTCGAACGATCATAAGATCATGCGGAGACAGGGAAATATTCTGGCTGACCACGACAAATGACTGGCAATTCAAAAACAACGATACTATTCATTCACTCGGTGATGAGTTTGAAAATGTTACGATAGTAGACTGGGAAGCAGCCTCCCGCGATCATGGAGAATACTTCTTTTCGGACGGCATACATCTTACCACCGAAGGAAGAGCAGCATATGCCACCCTGATTAAACAGTCTATAGAAAATGTTTATGGCGAAAAAATAGCTGCGATCCGCAAAGAGGAATATCTCGAAAACCGCATCCTTGGAATAGGCAGTTCCTGGCTCATGGCATCAGCCAGTTCTGTTCAGGCTTCTCTGGAAAATTGCATCATTATAGCTGAAGAGAAACCAGATCCTGCCAGTGTCTTGGAACAGATAAGATCTCTTAAAGAACAGGAACTTATGCCGAGAAAATGTTTCTTCGTTGTAGGAACAAATGACAGCGATGAAGACCTTATTTCTGTTTTGCTTCCCGAACTGGAAGGGATCAGGATACTCATTTTCGTTATTCCTCCGGGACCGAACAGCATTTCCCCGATTGATACTGACAATATTGAGAGCAGTTATCCGGATGCCTCAGTCTACAAATGGGATATCAGCTATCGAACTGATCCGGATTATTATCTGGCAGACAGAGTTCATTTGAGTCAGACAGGAATTGATAATCTGACATCATCCCTCTTGTCTGTAATGGATACAAGCTGGATCGGTACAGATTAGAAAATGATGTTTGTTTCAATTGACTTAATGCAGTATTTTCAACTATATTGTTGTTGTTCTATTAATTAGCATAGGAGAATTAGGCACTACATGTCACATGTCACGATCCTTCACAATAATGATATGCATGGCGACTGGCTGCCGCAGATGACAGACGGCATGGAAACTGGCGGACTTGCGAGGCTCGCCGGTTATATTAAGCGTACCAGAAAAGAAAATCCGAATACTCTCTATGCTATTGCCGGTGATATGTTCCGTGGGTCTATCATCGATCAGGAATATCTTGGTATGTCTACTATCGACATGGTGAATATGCTGCGCCCCAATGTCGTCGCTCTTGGAAATCATGAAGTGGACTATGGTCTTGCCCATCTGCTGTTTCTTGAAAAATGCGCGTATTTCCCCATAGTAAACAGTGACCTCTTCGTTACTACAAATAATAAGCGTTTATTTACGCCGTACCTGAACCTTGAAGTCGATGGCATTAAGATAATGTTCATAGCGATACTTACCAATGAGGTGCTGGTCACTACAAGAGCAGAAAAAGTCATTGGTTCTTTCGTGAATATGAAGAACTCCAAAAAAGAAATAGGCGTCATCTGCGACAACTACCGCACAGAAGATACAGACATAACTGTTCTTTTGACACATATAGGCTACGAGAATGACCTGCTTTTGGCGGGAGAGCTTGACCCTACATGGGGTATAGACATGATAATCGGTGGTCACTCCCATACATACATGGATAAGCCGACCGTAGTGAACGGCATACCGATAGTTCAGGCTTACACCGGAACAGATTATATCGGGCGGTTCGATCTGGAATACGACAAGGAAAAAAGAGCTATCGTGGACTGGAAGTGGGAGGCTGTTCCTATTAATCAAGACACCGCTCCCTCTGATCCTGTCATGGAGGAGGTCGTCGAGGGCTATAAAGCCCTTACAGACAGAAAATATCACAGAGTCGTTACCCGTTTCCGCAGGGCACTCACTCATCCATCCCGTGAACAGGAAACAGAACTAGGAAACCTCTACGCAGATCTCATGGTAGAAGACAGTTCGTTTGATATCATGATGTTTGGCTCAGGCGCGATACGGAAAAAAGAATTCGGACCGGTTGTCGAATATCAGGACATCCTGGAGAACACTCCTTTTGACTCTCCTCTGTGGATGCTTCACTTATCAGGTAAACTGTTCAGAAAAGTAGTCATGCACCTTATGAGAGATGATGCATGGAAGGGCGAAACGGAATTCTTCCAGTTCTCAAAAGGCGTTCATATCAGATATAACCGGACCACCCATGTTTTGGAAGAGCTCTTTTTCCAGGGCAAACCGGTTGAAGATGATGATGACCTTTCCATCGCTATTCAGCATTACCATTATTCCAATATCGAGACCAGCCTCGGAATAACACTCGAGGAAGCATCAAGAATCAAAAAACCCAAGGTCGTTGCTTCAAGTGTCAACAATATTATAGAAGAATATTTTGCAACTCATCAGGACCTTGACTCACACGTGGATGGCCGTATAGAGATAGTTGACTGATTTTGCCGCAAGACGGATAAACCTCACCATTCTTGGTGAGGTTTTGTTTTTAAAACAGCAATAGAACACTGATGCATTGCGTGATACAATATTCCTCAGGACTAATTGGAGGTATACATATGAATAAAGAATGGTCTTTGGAAAAACTGTATAAAGGGTACGATGATCCCAAATTCGCAGCAGATGAGAAAGAACTGGATAAATTCATTCAGGATATCATCGCTTTTACTTCAGATCTGTCTGGTGATCCAGCTGATGTCCTTGTCAAAGCAATCAAATTGACACAGGACATCCATTGGAAAATAGATTCTCTTTTCTCCTTTGCACAACTGCAGATGTCAGTAAACACGTCCGATGCGGCTTCTGCTGCAGTAGCGGGAAGACTGTCGCAGAAATTGTCCGCACTTGCAGCTCCTGAATCTTATCTGATCAATTATATCGATCGGATCGAAGATCTTCAGTCAGTCATCGATAGTCGTGACATTCTTAAAGAACATGAGTTTTATCTTAAAAACATGAAGGAACGGGCACGCTACACCCTATCCCCTGAAGTAGAAAATGCCATCAGCCTCTACGAGATAAGCGGTTCCAGTGCCTGGTCTGATCTGCAGGGTTTTCTCACATCCACAGTACCTGTTGAATATGAGGGTTCAACTACTAACCTGTCAGATATCAGGAACAAAGCATATGACCCCGACCCTGATGTAAGAAAGAGTGCATACGAGGCGGAGCTTAAAGCCTACGACAGAATAAAAGACGGCATCGCGTTCTCTCTCAACTCGATCAAGATGGAAACAATCAACCGCTGCAAACTCCGTGGATATGATTCTCCTCTTGATGAGACTCTTAAAGATGCTCATATGAAACGAGAAACGCTTGATGCGCTTCTTACTGCAATGCAGGAATATCTCCCAAAATTCTGGGAATACATGAAAGCAAAAGCCAGATTATTAGGTCATGATAACGGGCTTCCGTTCTATGATCTGTTTGCACCGCTAAAAGGAAACGATACTGTTTTCTCCACAGAGGATGCCAAAGAATATCTCGTTAAGCTCTTCTCCACGTTTGATAAAGAAGAAGCAGATATGATTGCCAGAGCTTTTGATGAATCCTGGATCGATTTTTATCCCCATGAAGGTAAAGTCGGCGGCGCTTTCTGTGCAGGTTTGCACACTGTCAAAGAGAGCCGTGTTCTTACAAACTTCGGCGGTACACTTGGAGATGTCGTCACGCTTGCCCATGAACTTGGACATGCTTTCCACAATCATTGCCTGAGAGACAACAGTATCCTCAATCTTGACGTTTCCATGCCTGTTGCGGAAACAGCTTCAACATTCAATGAAGTCGTCTGCATGAATGCTGCTATCGCGGCAGAAAAAGATCCTGTTGCGAAACGAGCCCTTATTGAGGGACAGCTCATGGATGCAAACCAGATCATCTGTGACATCTACTCCCGCTATTTGTTTGAGACCTCAGTTTTTGAAAACAGAGAAGATGAGTTTATGTTCTCTGACAAACTCTGTGAACTGATGCTGAACGCTCAGAAAAAAGCGTACGGTGATGGACTGGATCCTCAATATCTGCACCCCTATATGTGGGCCTGCAAGAGCCACTATTACATAGGCGGTCTCAGTTTCTACAACTTCCCCTATGCGTTTGGCGGTCTGTTTGCACGCGGTCTGTATGCAAAATACCTGCATGACGGGGAGTCGTTTGTGCCGCTTTACAAAAAGCTGCTTAAAGCAACCGGAACAACTACTGTTGAAGGTGCAGCAGAAGTTGCAGGCATTGATCTTACAGACATCGATTTCTGGAGATCTTCACTGCAGATCCTTGCAGATGAGATCGATGAGTTTGTATCTCTTTGCTAATTAATCTTTAAAAAAAGAGCAGATTTGCGATCAATTGCAAATCTGCTCTTTTTATATGCTTAAGTATGCGGTCAACTCGCTGCAACTGCAGCATTGATGCCTGGTTCCATCCCGGGAATCCTCTTGTATTTTGCACCGGCAGCGAAGAAGCCCAGGGAGAAGTAGAGCATTGCCAATGCAAAGAAATGACCAAGGAAAGTAATTCCTCTGCTGCTCTGAGTGAAGATCAGGATACAGGCAACAAACAGGAGTATCGTTCCCCACCTGAATTTCTTCGGCATGGTCATTGCCAGGCACACTGCAGCCTCCAGGATCATCAAAAGAATCATCAGCGGAATCCTGGCAGTTTCATAAAACGCTCCGAATCTGATTATACCGATCAGCGTAATGATGCTCATACACGCAAATACAATATATTGCCATTTTTCCGGATTATCAAACATATAGAATTGCCAGCAAAGTATAAGGCCAGCTACAGCGAAAAGACATACGCTTCCAACGCTGCTGAATCCGGAGAGGACATCGGCTGGTACACAGAACAAGAGTGCAGCCAATATACCTTTGCTCAATTCGGAAGGCTGTTTCCTGTATCCTCTGATACATAAAAGAACCATAAGAAGACCAATAACCAATTTCAGCATTGTCCTCTGCATCGGGTAGTCAGGCAACAGCCAATATACCATCTCCTGAAGGAAGAACAATCCGTAAGCAGTGATAATACACATCGACGGGATCTTATCATACTTTGCGCTTCTAGGCGCGAGGCCTTCCTTCTTCTTTCTCCTCAATCTGTGCTGCCCGGTAAGCCAGACAGCTCTCATTATGAGATAAGAGATTATCACTGTCGGAATCACATACATAAGTATTATTATCTGTTTCCAGCTCAGTTTCAGGATATTTGCTCTCTCAAGATCGAAGGCAAACTCCTGTGACGATCCATCAGTGATCTGAACAGCATCAAATGTATCCCCTGCAACGATATCGTAGTATCCTTTTCCGCTGATATCCTGAGTCGCAGATGAATACACAACGTCATATTGTCCTGCATCAAGTTCAGCATAGTGCATTTTGTTGAAATCCCCGTTTGTACGGCCAACTTCAAGCGCAATGGCATGGACCTCAACTTTTTGTTTCCTGTTGGATTTGATTACGATGTCATACGTTGCGTCTTTGGGAAGAACAATGATCGTCTGCCCATGGCTCCTGTCCATGAATATATCAGGTGCATTATCCGCGATGTCATGCGCCTTTCCATCGTAAAAGAACGACTCTGATTCTTCACCATCAGCAAGCACACACTTTACGAGCCCTCTGTACCTGTCGTTCCCGAAGATCGCAACATCCACATCACCAGTAATGATCACGCGCAAATATTGCGTTTTGTCTGAATACAATTCATCAGGATCATCTGTAGAAAACATCCAGGACAGATATACATCTGCTGTGTGCTCATGTACCAGGTTCCCACCGAGACCGATCTCTTTGCTGCTGTATTTTGAGACAAGATCCATACCTGTCGTATATCCAAGAACACTATAAGCGATGTACGTCAGGAAGCTGTTCGCTTCGGATCTGTTAGCTTCAGTAATCAATTCACTGTCATTCGCCATGCTCATAAGTTCCCGCATGATGACAATAGGATCTTTTGACTGATATATTTCGATCATGTGTTCCTGAATATGATCCTTATAAACGACGTTTGACGGTGCGATCTTCAATAAGTAGTTCAGAATAACACGGGATTTGGTATCCCATTCAACGTTGTTCCACTGCTCGATACCGGTATCTTCAAGGAAGACCTCCTCTGCCCTTGCCCGTTTCAAAGCATAATCACTGTCTGTCTGCTGAGCAGGCAGGAACAGCGTAATACCGTTTCTCTCGTAGCCCCAGTCAGCAAAAGGAACATTTGTGACCGGATCCATTTTTCCGCAGATGTTGAAAATGTTAGGATAATCCGCTGTGTCAGATTTCTTTGTCGTACGCGGACATCCAAAAGCATAAACAAATACAGTATCCGTATCAAAATAATCTGAATCAACCAGTTTAGCGCCTAAGATATTTGCTATCGCCCCTGACCTGCTGTATCCGCTGACCCATACCTTAAGTTTTTTGCCCTGCAGCTTATGCTCTGCGATATAGCCGAAAATACGGTCATAGACCTCATCCGCAGCACTCTGAAAACCAACATGCGTCTCGCCGTCTCCGACACTGAAATTGGACAGCCATTCATTCTGATATCCGCCTCCGCATACACCTACTGCTATCAGAGTATAAGCGTCATTTCCTTCGCCTATCTCCTTGTTACCCATCATCGTTGAAACAGTATAGAGAGATGGATTCTTGTCATAGTCATCCACCCTAAGGTCGCTGAAACCACATTGAAGCAAAAAATCTCTCACGTGCAAAGACGGATCCACTTCCGCGTCTGGATCCCATGAGGGGCGGAATGCAGACAGACTCATTCCGAGCGACAGTCTGGCAATATCATGAGAATATGAAGCTGAACTATTGCTGAACCAGGCATCATTGTATTGAAAAGGCCACCTCTGAGAAGAATCTACAGTCATCACATCAAATTCTGCGTAAACCGTATATTCTCCGTCTTTCTCTTCATCTATTTCATCCGCGAACACACACGGACTCAACAGACTGAAAGCCAGAAGCATGATCAAGAAAAATGACAATACTCTTTTCAAAATCATTTAACCCTTCCTAATAATCTTGAATAATAATCGATCATGTCAGTTCAGACACAGACACCTTATCCAGGACATCAGAAAGCATGGCCTCAGGTACTGTTATCGGCGAGATCCATTTATTGACGTCCCCTTCAGGAAGCATTACAGGCATCCTGTCATGGATGCTTACAATGTCATCTGAAGCCTCTTTTGTAAGCACCACGAATACAGGTAATCCGTCCTCAATGCGGTATAAGCCACACATCCACATCATATCGTCGTTATCAGGATGAACCGCGCATTTCGCTCCGGTCGTCTTTTTCCCGGTTTCATCCGTGAAATGCTTCCACTCAAAATAGTATGAAGCAGGAACGATGCAGCGGTGTGCTTTCCAGGAATCTCTGAAACTCGGCTTTACTGCTGCAGTCTCAATCCTAGCGTTGACGATCAGCTGTCGGGACGGTATCTTGAACCCCCATCTCATTGGGAAAACAGACGGAGATCCTCTTTTGTCGCTTGCGATCACAGGAACTGTGTCTGTAGGGCGTACTTCGCCTGTCGAGATCTTTGTAATCCCATTCTCCGCAAATCTCTGGAACAAAGGAGATTCCTCTGCCTCCAGAATATATTTGTTCATACGCTCAAACTGTCTCTCAACAAAGTACCTAGTACACATCTCTTTACCCTAAACACATAATAATTTATCTTAATTATACACCACCAAATAATAAAGTTTATTAACAAGCGTTTTGTTAACATCTCATCTATTTTGGTTTTGGTCTATCCGTTCTATAATAGAATTGTAAATTGTATTCATTCTTGATCATATGGAGGCACACATGCTGCAACTAGTAACCAACATTGATAAAGCCAGCATCTACAGAAACGGTGCTGAGGTTTCACGCAAAGGCACTCTGGAACTAACAGAGGGCAAACAGACACTTGCTGTATATGGGTTATCCAACAGTACACGTCTTGATACAGTCCGCCTGTTCTCCGGTGAAGGAATAGTCTGCTCCAACCAAAGGTTTGAACAGATTTCTGAGAAAAACAGTGAACTGGAATCAGAAAAGATACGGACACAGATACAAATGCTCGAGAACCAGATCGAGGTAAAATCTCTTCAGTCAGAACTGTGGAGATCTAACGGGGACTTTACAAACCGTTCTTCGCAGTCATCATCCGAGATTCAGGAATATATTGAAAAACTCCCTGAGCGACTGGAAAAACTCAATAAAGATGTCATTGAGTTAAACAAAGAGATCTCAAAACTCCAGAAAAAACTGGAAGAAGTTGAGACAACAGAAAACCGTCCTCTTCTGATAGTAGATATCGATGCCAAAAGATCCGGCACTTTTCCTTTTGAAGTGAAGTACTACGAGAATTCTGCAAACTGGTCTCCGGTTTACGAGCTTCACACGGACTCCAAATCTCCAATCGAACTTAAAATGCGCGCAAGAATACACCAGTATACCGGTGAAGACTGGAAAGATATAGCTGTAAGTCTCTATTCCGGCAACCCATCAGCCTCCGGTCGACTCCCTGAAATCGCACCAGTCTATCTCAACATCCAAGAGCAAGTAAAGGCTAGAAATACAGCTGCTTTTGGCGGTATGGCTCAGGCAAAGATGGCAGCCGCTCCGATGGCATCTATGGAAATGATGATGGATACTGCTGATATGCGTGTTGAGACTGAGGAAGCCGAAGTATCTGAAGATGAGACCATGACCGAATATGCACTGCCTGGCCGCAAAGACATAATCAACGGATCTGAAGGAACAATGGCAGATCTGCAGAAGTACACCATTGAGACCGAGTACAACATCGTCACCATCCCATGTCTGGATCCCAACGCCTACCTTATAGCTACAGTTAAAGCTGAAGATGTTCCGTTCACATCCAATATCAACGCAGCTGTATATTTGAACGACATGTATACCGGTCAGGTAAACATCTCATCTGAACTGACCAAAGAGACCATCGAGATCACACTTGGAAAAGAAGAACGCATCCATGTCAGCAGACATGAAACGGCCAAAAAAACCTCCACAACTCTGTTCAAAGGTCAGAAAGTTGTAGAGCACAGTTTTGAGACAAAGATTACAAACTATGCAGGTTCAGATGTAAAAGTTACAGTTAAAGATCAGATCCCTGTGTCTCAGGATAAAGAGATCACTGTAGAAGCTAAAGATACCTTCGGAGCTTCAGTTGAATCTGAAAGCGGTCTCCTCTCCAAAACACTGTCCATCCCTTCAGGAAAGACAGAGACATTGACCCTGTCATATAAAGTAAGCTGGCCTAAAGACAAAAATATAAGAGAAACAAGAAAAACCGTCAACAAGTGGTGTCCTGTCTGCGGATCAGCTGTATTCGGAAGATTCTGTCCTGAATGCGGATCGGTCGTGAATTGATCTTATTATCCAAAAGCGCTCCTCAAATGAGGAGCGCTTTTTAATGTAAGAAACTAAACTGTATCAGTCATCCATGTCTTCGTATGCAGCTAAACCTTTTTTTGCCTCTACCTTCTGATCTCCGTGCTTGACTTGAGTCATCGTCAAATAAGATAAAAGCACAAATATCGCGCCATAGATAAACAGTATTTTATATGAGATCACACGCATCAATGTTCCCGCGACAATAGGTGTTATTATCTGTGCCGCCATACTTGCGGTGTAATAATATCCTGTAAATTTACCGATATCTGATCCTTTGCACATCTCAACTACCATTGGCAGTGAGTTTACATTGATGGCAGCCCATGCCAAACCAACAACTGCAAACGAAACAAACATAATAGCATTGATGCTCTTGAATGTGGTTGTGAGAATGAACCCTGTTGCAAACATCACTGAAAGAAGAATGATCCCGCCCATAATCGTCTTTCTGCGGCCGATCTTTGAGGCAAGGTTTCCAATCGGAATATAGGAAACGATAGCGCCGGCTGTCGCAACGAGAAGACAGGTGCTTGCGCCGCCAAGGCCCTGGCCCATGACTACTGAAACATAAGTAGTGAACCATGTAGTCACTGCATTATATCCTGTAAACCACAGTGCGATAGATGCCAGAAGAAATCCCAATGAACGCTTGACATCCTTAGGGAGAGTCTCATTGCCCGAAGCATCCTCTTCAGCAAGGTTCCATTCAGGATGTTCCTCTTCAAGCTTTCTGTTTTCTTCTGTGAGTTTAGGCTCTTTTATAAAGATGTACAGCAATGCAACGGCTACAAACATTATCGCTGCAACAACTATAAACAGGATCTGATAATCGACATGAGCTACCCCTGCTGTTTTTGAGTTCGGATACAGCACTGCGGCAATCGCAAGATAGATGATGCCTCCGACAGCTCCCATAAGGTTGATTATTGCATTGGCTTTGGAACGAAGCGGCTTGGGTGTTACGTCAGGCATAAGGGCAACAGCCGGTGAGCGATAAGTCCCCATGGCAACGAGCAAAGCGCCGAGCACTACTACAAAAATGGCGATTTTGGAGCCCGAAGGTGTTTGATAATAGGAATTGTCCAGAATAGGCAATATGTTCATGAGGATCACAGCTGCACCTGTTCCAAACAGGATGAACGGCATTCTCTTCCCTATTTTTGTCTCTTTTTTATCCGAAAGAGAACCAAACAAAGGAAGAAGGAAAAGCGCCAGCACGTTATCTGCTGCCATGATAGCTCCTGAATATGTCTCATTCAGGTGGAATGTATTCGTCAGGATCAGCGGAATGACATTGTCATACATCTGCCAGAATGCACAAATAGACAAAAAAGCCAATCCAACAAGGAAAGTCCTCTTAGTATTTAGTTTCATAGTATTTCTCCTACATAATGAATCTGATAAGAGAATATTAGCAGAAAAATACAACCCGAAACAGATTTTTTCTGTTCCGGGTTGTATTTAAATACTATCTAGCGCAATACACGAACGCACGGTCATGAGCGGTATGAAGTGCATCATATATCTGACCTGTGCGGTCAGCATCTCCAACCAGAATAAGATTGTCTCCGTATGCCTCTGACAGTTCTTCGAACTCAGGACGTTCAGGACGGACTCCCATTGCAAGAACAACGGTATCCGCCGGGATAGAAGCCAACTCCTCGGTCTTGGTGTCTTTTACGCATACCTCGCCATCCTTCACCTCAACAAGTGCTTTGCCCTTAGCAATCGTGCCGCCGGCTTTCATGATCTCCTGTGCCAGGTGCAGGACTATGCTGGGATACAGATTTCCTCCGACCTTGTCCAGCATCTCCACAACAGTGACCTTATGATCCTTAGCCAATGTTTCTGCTGTCTCCAGACCTGTAACTCCTCCGCCGACTACTACGACATTATCACCTTTGACTTCAGCTCTTCCGGCCAAAACATCTTCAGCAGTGACTGCCTTTTCTATGCCAGGCAGATTCGGACATATCGGTTTCCCTCCTGTAGCAAGGAATACCGCTTCAGCGCCTGATGCTTTGATCGCTTCCAGTGTACCCGGTGTATTTAAACAGACCTCGACACCTGCTTCCTTGATCTGCGCAGCCATGGTATCAACAAGCTCTGCGAGAAGGCCTTTATTCGGAGGAATCGCTGCAAGATTCGCTGTTCCTCCTAGCTTGTCGCTTTTCTCAAACAGAGCAACTTTGAACCCCCTCTTCGCCAGAGTCAGTGCCGCTTCCATTCCTGCAGGACCACCGCCTACGACAGCAACAGACTTGCCTTCGCCATTTTTGACCAGCTTTTCATCGCCCCATTCGAACTCACGTCCTAATACCGGGTTTACTGTACAGCCAAGCGGAAGACCGTCGTTCAGGATACGGAAACATTCCATACATCCAAGGCATTTCCTTAGCAGAGCCTCTTTTCCGCATTTTGCTTTTAGGCCCCAATCCGGATCAGCAAGGAATCCTCTTGCGATTCCAACGAAGTCGCAGTTACCCTCTTCAAGCATCTGCTCTGCTACAGCAGGATGTTTGATGGCATCTACTGCGATGACAGGAATATTAATCGCTTTGCGGATGTTGGCGCCAAGGTGTTTTTTCCAACCTTCCGGATAATATGATGGTTCAATAATCGTTGAACCGGAATCATACATTCCGCAGCTGACGTTGATACAGTTGACACCCAATTTCTCAAGATACTGAGCGATCCTGATTCCGTCCTCATCTTCCAGTCCTCCCGGAAGATAATCGTTTCCGTTCATACGGACTGAAATCGGGAACTTCGGTCCGCAGTATGCACGGATCCCCATGATTATCTCAGTGATGAAACGCAGTCTTCCTTCAAAACTGCCGCCATACTTATCAGTACGTTTGTTGGTCAGAGGAGACAGGAACTGACTTACCAGATATCCATGAGCAGCGTGGATCTCAACACCGTCCACACCGGCTTTTTGGGCTATAACTGCACCGGTGACGAATTTCTTGACCATCGCCTCAACTTCTTCTGTTTCCAACGCTCTCGGCTGCTCGCCAATGACTTTGCATGTTACATCGGACGCAGACACAGGCTGTTTTCCCCCTATGAGACGGCTAGGCGTCTGGTTACCAGGGTGATGCAGCTGTACGAACAGTTTTGTGTCATAAGCATGCACTGCTTCAACAAGTCTGTGCAATTGAGAAATGACATGGGTATTTGTCACGCTGAGCTGATTGGGCGTACCTACACCGGTCTCATCATCTACACGTGTGATCTCAGTGATTATCAGCCCTGCTCCGCCTCTTGCACGATCCGCATAATACTTGATCATACGAGCCCCGGCTTCTCCTGACGATTCTGCCAGAGAGCAGCCCATTGCAGGCATGACGATCCTGTTTTTCAGCTCAAGAGAACCGATCTTGCCAGGCTCAAATAGTTGTTTGTATGCCATTTGATATTCCTCCATTTCGTTTATTTCTTAATAAATAATATCCGAACCTCCATACTGATTTCTATCCTCTAAGTGCGTTCGCTACTGTTTTCTGCCCAAAATTGTAGGAATGACCAAAAAACGCTTTGCTTTTTGGTCATTCCGTTTTAACAGATTTGATTTTTCCTCGCGCAGTTCCATCTTCAATCTGAAGAACTCCGTATGACAATGAACTTCCTTCTCCTATCGTTCCCGGATTCAACAGTATTATTCCATTATTTACTTCATAATACGGTTCATGCGTGTGCCCGAACAGGATAACATCTGCCCTGCACTTTCTTCCTTCTCTTTTTAGCACAGATAGTGAACGGTCATGCTTTACCTCATATAAATGTCCATGAGTTGCAAATATCCGAACCCCCTGAACAGTGCAATCCAGAAATACCGGAAGTTCCGAGAACAGATCACAGTTTCCGCGAACTGCAAGAACTTTCAAGTCCTCATATATGTACTGAAGATATTCAATATCTCTTTCTCCGTCACCAAGAAAGAAGACCATATCCGGATTTTCTTTTTTCAGAACAGTCTCCATCTCATCATACGACCCATGAGAATCCGAGAATATCACTATTTTGACCATAGATATACCTAACATACAGCGGCTGCCCGAAGACAGCCGCTTGATCTTACGTGTAAATTATTCTTCTACTCCGCAGCTTATATCATCATACTCATATGAGTTCGTGAGCAGAACAGCTACTGTATCGCTGTATCCTGCGGCTTTGATCTTATCAATATCAAACTCCATCAGTTTCTGACCTAGTTTGACCTCATCGCCTTCAGAAACAAACAGCTTAAATCCGTCGCCGTTCATCTCTACTGTATTAACACCGACATGGATAAGCAATTCCATACCATTCGCTTCCAGACCGAGAGCGTGGCGTGTATCGGGAGCCTGGCTTACAGTGCAGTCGAACGGAGCCACAACAACGCCTTTTGAAGGTTCGATTCCGACACCATCACCAAGGATACCTTCCGCAAATGTCGGGTCCGGGATCTCTTCTCTGGATATGACTTTTCCCTCAACAGGCTGATATACACTGCCTGCAGAGCAGCGAATCACAGATACTGTGGGAATTACAGGTTCTTCCTCTTTTACTTCAGGAACAGCCTGCTCCTCCTCTTTCCACAGGAACCATGCGATAACAAATGCAATGCCTCCGGAGATAAGCAGTTCAACGACATACATCGGCAGATTATTTACTGCAAGCAGTCCCGGAATACCAGTGACACCATATGTAGTGGCGCCAAAGCCTGTCCATGCTGCAAACAGCGATCCAATCGCGCCGCCGATAACACCGGCAATAAAGGGTTTCATGTAACGGAAGTTTACACCGAATATAGCAGGCTCTGTAATTCCAAGAGAGGCGGATAGTGCCGACGGAAGCGCAACAGCCTTTGTCTTGGCATTCTTTGCTTTAAGAGCTACTGCAAGACATGCGCCGAACTGAGCAAAGTTTGCTGCAGAAGCAATAGGCATCCAGGTATTCAGACCTTTACTGGCTATCATGCCTGCCTCAATAACGTTGTACATGTGGTGAAGACCCATTACGACGGTAAGAGGATAAATGGCACCCATGATCATAGAACCAATGCCGAATCCCACAGTGATAAGCATCTGGGCAGCGTCTAGCACCCAGTTCTCAAGAACCGAGAACACCGGCCCGATCACAGTGAATGTTACGAACGCAGTGACCATTACCGTAACAAGCGGTGTCACAAACAAGTCGATCATCTCAGGAACATGTTTATGCAGCCACTGTTCAAGTTTAGACATCAGGAGAACTGCAAGTATTACTGGGATAACATGTCCCTGGTAGCCCACCTGCTTAACATTGAAGAACAGCAGTTTCCAGATCGGAATCTCACCCGCTGCATAGTTGCTGACGGTCCATGCGTTTATCAAAGCTGGATGGACCATCATAAGGCCGATAACTGCTCCTAGATATACGTTTCCGCCAAATACGTTAGCTGAACTGATAGCTACCAATACCGGGAGCAATGCAAACGCAGTATTGGCTACCAAGTCAAGGAAGCTGTACCAGTCTGACTGGCCGAATGAAGGGATAAATCTAGGAAGTGCTTCTACCAGCCCCATCATAAGACCTGATGCTACGATAGCCGGAAGGATAGGCACAAACACATCTCCAGGAGTCTTCAGTATCTGCTTCCAGAGAGGCATACGGGATGCTGCGGCAGCCTTGACGTCTGCTTTCGTTGCAGCTGTCAGTCCGGTTATATCAAGAAACTCGTCATATACTTTGTTTACTGTGCCGGTTCCGATAATAAGCTGCAGCTGACCGTTTGAATCAAAGAGTCCCTGAACTCCTTCGACATTTTCCAGCGCCTTTGTGTCGATCTTGCTGTTATCAGCAATGACCAGCCTCAGACGTGTTGCGCAATGCGCAGCGCTGATAATGTTATCTTTCCCGCCAAGATAGGAGAAGATCTCTTCAGCACATTTACGATAATCCAATGCCATAACAACTCTCCTTAAAATATATAGGTGAAGGACATGCCGTTCTTCACCACTTCATACGATAATTTTATTCTACACATCATTCTCCACGCTGTAAACAAAAAAGAGAGCCAGGATGTACTGACTCTCTACAACATATTGCTTCTATTCGTCGGAAAGCAGATTCAGCATACGGAAACCTTCAGCCAATCCATCCTCTTCAACTGCGGGGCATATCATATCGCAAACACGCTTAAGTCCTGAACTGCCGTTCGCCATACAGACACTGACGCCGACTGTTTCCACCATTTCCAGATCGTTAAGGCTGTCCCCGAACCCGATAGTATCAGCCAAATCATATCCAAGATGTTCTGCCAGCACTTTTACTCCTGTCCCCTTGTCGAATTTTTTGTTGACAAGTTCCCCGTTGTAGCAGTTTGCGCCTGCCTGCTCCTGAATTATAAATGTGAAATCTTTTTCAAGGGCTTCCTTGGCCGGACGGATAAGTTCAAGGTCTGAGCATATGAAAACCATCTTATACATAGGCTGTCCGTTATATTCCGCCATTGGCATTATATGAAGGTCCTGCTCTAACGCGACTCTCCATCGCATCAGTTCGCTGTTTCCTCCACTCTGCTGATACAAAAAGTCTGCAAGGCCTTCATCACAATAACTTCCATCTTTTGTCTCAACAGTGCAATAGATTCCGGGGCGCTTAAAAAGACGGAGCGCAGTCTCCTGTTCTTCCTCAGTCATCGGGCAATCATACAGTACCTCATCGCCATATGTCACATACCCGCCTGAGCATGCCACAACACCGTCAAAGCCATATCCCAGCAGCGGAGAAAGCATATCCGGATTTCTTCCTGTACATATAAACACTTTATGTCCGACACTCTGAGCCTTACGGATAGCATTTAAAGCGCTTTGAGGGGGCACATTTGAGCCGGGCGTGGTCAATGTTCCGTCAATATCAAGGAATATAAGTTTCTTGCCCATCTAAAGTTCCTTTCTGAAATCACACACTACCCACATGAATGCACCAGGAAGTAAAGCTATTGAATCTTTATCTATACGCTCACCGCTAAATACATCACTGAAATTACCTAACTCATCTATAGACAGAACACTTCTCTCACTTCCGAAGTTAAACAATCCAATGAGCTTCTCCCCATGATAATATCTGCCTATACCCAAGACAGACTGATCATTGGTATCAACTATCCAGGTGTCTGCTTCCTCATCAAAAGCACGATGGTCCGATCTCATTTTCTCCATCATCGTGATAGATACAAACAGTTTTCCTTCAACAGAATCCGGATCTTTTCTGCGTTCAGCAATCTCCCAGTTCATATCTCCGCGATGAAGCCATCTGCTGTCTTCCTGTTTGAGAGGATCATCATGATACGAGTAGTCATTTTCAGCCGCGATCTCGTCTCCGCTATACAAGACCGGTATGCCGCTCATGGTAAACATATAGGCATGCAGCATCTCATCTAATCTGAGAGCCCAGTCGATCTTTGGCCCATTATTCTCATAGCGCGCTGATTCAAGTCCGCATAGTGACGCAGTGGTCCCGCAAAGACGGGCATCTCCCAGTGTAGGATCATCATTATACAGTTCACCTCTTGCAGGGCTTCCGGGCCATTTGCCAGTGAGATAATCGTTCAGGAACTTCTTGTGCGGCACTTCCTGAGCTCCAAAGCGATCGAGGTAATCATAATCAAGTCCCCATCCGATATCGTCATGGCACCTGAGATAATTCAGGAAAGTATACTCGTGCGGCAATTTGAAGATCTGTCCCAACTGATGCTGAAGCAGGCGCACATCTTTAGTCGCAACAGTATGCCATGTGCTGGCCATAGTCGTGACGTTATAAAGCATATGACATTCAGGTTTATCCACAGTTCCGAAGTAAGGCACTACCTTAGATGGCTCCATAACGACTTCGCCAAGCAATAAAGTTCCTGGGCATACGATCTCAGTGACCATCCTCATAAGACGGACCAGAGTATGGACCTGCGGCAGATTCCTGCAGCTCGTTCCCAGTTCTTTCCAGATATACGGGACTGCATCTAACCTGACTATATCAACGCCCTGATTGCAAAGATACAGAAGGTTGTCAGTCATATCATTAAATACTGTCGGGTTGGAATAGTTCAGGTCCCACTGATACGGGTAAAATGTCGTCATTACTACTTTTCCGGCTTCTTCGCACCATGAGAAATTTCCCGGCGCAGTAGTCGGAAATACCTGGGGAACGGTTTTTTCATATTCGTTAGGAATATCCCAATTATCATAGAAGAAATATCTCGCCTGTGCCTCAGGATCACCTTTTCTGGCTTTTACTGCCCATTCGTGATCTTCACTGGTATGATTCATAACAAAATCCAGGCATACTGCTATCCCGTCCTTATGACAGTCTGAAGCAAGCTCCGCAAGATCTTCCATAGTACCGAGTTCTTCCTGTACCGCTCTGAAATCCGCAACAGCATATCCACCGTCACTTCTTCCTGCAGGGCTCTTAAGAAGAGGCATTAAATGAAGATAGTTGACCCCGCATTCCTGAATATAATCCAGTTTCTTTCTGACTCCCTGAAGAGTACCGGCAAACGCGCTGACATACATCAGCATACCGACCATGTGATGGCCTTTGTACCATTCGGGCTCAGCAAGCCGGGCTTCATCCAATGCTTTAAGATCCTCGGAGCGAGTTTCATAAGCGCGATAAAGCATATCCAGAAAATATGAATACGCTTTTTCATCGTGATACAGATCATTGTAGAGCTGTTCCAACTCTTTCTGATGAGCTTCGAATCTGGAAGTGAACTCTGAATCCCACTGTCTGGTCATCCCGTTCTACCTGCCTCTCTAGTGATAACGATATCATACAGAATGTACTGTTCTTTTTCAATACGACACAGAAAAATGGCTCCACTAAGGAGCCATTTAGCTTTAGTTCAAAACTGTAATTAGTAGAATGTCGCCACAGGGTCTGCAGGCTCTTCTGCCCTCTCCAGTTTTTCGATATTGAGAACAGGACCTTTCCTTCCATAAAGCCTGCTGAAACGCATTTCTATAGTACCTACTATATGCACCCAGTCATTGGGCTTAAGCTGAAAAGCGTTTTCCCATTTTGCAGCAAGTGCCATATATCTGATATCTTCCACACAGCAGGTCATAACATGACGGCCTATGGCAAAAGCATCCTTGCGCATCTCATCATCTCTGTCCACTACTCCGGTGAATTCAAGTGTCTTCCCGGAATACTTACTGGCATCCTCTGCGATATCCTGATAGAAATAGGCATAATCCTTGTCATCTATCTTAACGATCGGGGCATCGATATCAAACGGCAGCGGGTCTTCGATATCGTCATAGACAGTGTTTCCGCCGGGATACTCATAAGCGATATCCACTCCCCTAGAAGCTGCTCTTGCCAATTTATGCAGTTCCATCTTGTCTATGGAATCGTTGTAACGGTTGAAAACAACGAAATCAGCACATGCTAGCTTATCGTACGTAAGATTGCGCATATTCGCGTTGTATACAAGGAATGTCGTTGCGTCTGCAATAAGCAAGGTCTGATAAACAAGCCAATGATCAGGCAATGCCATAAACAGGTCTTGTACCATCCACATGCCGTTATACTCTATAACAACACGTTCAGCATCACATTTTATCCTGAGCTGTTCCAGATTTTGCGGTGTCAGCTCATCAGGATCATCTATTATCGTCTTGAATACATTTTTCCTGGCAAAACGTGACGGCTCATACTCTTCTTCGCCTTCCTCGCAAACCAGGAGCAATGTGCGCTCGCCCGCATTAAATCGCCGGTCCTCAAGTGTTTCCTGGATGAATTTGGTCTTTCCTCCATCCAGGAATCCGCAGAAGAGATATACCGGTACTTCTTTCAGATCACGGTTGCTCACAGATAAAATACCTCGCGCAGTTCATCTTCTTTAAGCTGAGAGCCAATGACGCACAGACGGCCGGTTACTTCAGCTGTACCATATCTGATATCCATCTCACCCGGCACATAGTCAAAATGGATCCATCTGCCATCTTCAGTGGCAACGATACCTTTGGACCTAAGCACTATACCGAAACGTACTGCATCAGACAGTTCGCTAAGAGCTTCACGTATCTCTTCCTCAGTATAACGGTGGGACGTTTCTGCTCCGAATGATACAAACACCTCATCCGCATCATGTCCATGATGATGATGGTGGTGGTG
>JAFRJM010000015.1 GCA_017432285.1 Oscillospiraceae bacterium
ATGAAAAAATCAGTAATTATGTGATTCGGCAAAAGAAAAAATATGGCATTGAAGATGATAACAAATAAAATTTTTTCAATCGAAAAAATTTATTTTGATTATTCAATTTTGAAAAACTGAATACCTCAAAATCAGAAAGAGCGCGGACAAGCACTTTGAGGGATTGGCCGCCTTGTCCACCCATTCAGTGGGACGGCGGGTGGCGGTCAAGGCCGGGTGTAAACCCGTTCATTTCAGCCTTGACGGTTACCCGCTGTCCTGTTACTTTTCCGGGAGTGTAGCCACAACTTCGGGACACTTTGTCCACAAGTCGGAGCGTAGGACGAGGGACGGGGGCTTTCATATACGCCCTGTCTGCTGATGAAAACAGACCTGCGCTTGCGGCTCCACGCCACACAAGCACAGCCCTGTTTTCCTGCCGCCCCTCCCCGGCGGCAACGGCATTTTCACGGCAACGCCGACAGAGCGTATAACACACTACACTTTGCTTCGCAAAGTCGTGTGCCAAATGGGGGCGTTGCCCCCTTTGGAAACCCCCCACAAGAAAAGGCGGTACGCTACCCCTCTACGGGGCGCATACCGCCTTTTCTTGTTATCCAGCCCTCCGGCTGTATCGGTTGAGCAAAAGTCAGCGTGGGAATGGTGTGGTATCTTTATCTAAGTGAATCCCCGTTCTCCCAGTTGCTGACGGTCTGCCTCGTGACATACAGCATATCAGCCAGCTGGTCCTGGGTCATTCCGCCTGCCAGTCTGTAGATCTTTATGTTCCTTGACACACTTCCGGATCTCATGACCTCTTCCAGACGGTAGCCTTTTTCCGTCACTATCCCTTTGCTGATCCTGTATGAGACGTATGCCGCCGCAGCAGCGCCAGCACTGAAGATCAGCAGGATCACCGCTTCGGGTATCTGCATCCAGTAGTACGTAATCCTGCTTCCGAGGTAAGGGTCTATCCTGTACCAGAGGTTCATGAATGCCCCTTCGAAGAAAGCCGCCAGCAGGCTGAATACTACCAGCTTGAGAGGGATCGTCCTAGCGGAGCCGAACTTAAGATCGAACGGGATGATCAGCGAGACGGCGCAGATCACGAACGGAACGTATGAAGCAGCCGCCAGGACGGCGTCCGTCAACGGGGGAGGCGTTATCCTGCTCATGTCGCAGACCTTCCATAGGGCGGCGCCCACGAGGACGCCGATAGCTTCCATGATAACGAGAAGCAGATACTTCTCCTTAACATAGACTACACGGTCAGTGCCGGGATCCGGCATATCCGGAACTCCTCCGCGCGACTGGTCATTCCAGATGACGCCGGACACCGTGATGCCCACGAGGATGAGTACCATCGCGAAAAGGGTCTCTCCTTCCCCCCACAGCCTCATCATGAGGCAGACAAGTGAAAGAATACAGAATATGACATTGCGGACGCAGAACACAAGTCCGAGATCCCTGTTCAGCAGCTTCTTCATAAGATCATCTTCCTTTCTGAAAACAGATGAGCTCTTCCCTCGCTATGATTGTCATACCGCAGGACAAAAAAGTCACGCAATTTTCCTTTGCGTGACTTTTTTTGCTGGTAAAACAGTCAGTTATGGGAGGAAAAGAATTGGTGACTGCGATGCTGACATCTAGCGAAAGAATATAATCAGTCGATAATACTTTTGATAATATCGAACGGTGAAATCTGCATAACTTACCGTTATATGTATAAGTAATGATAATTGACATGGTTGTATTTAACTGTTATAATATAAGTCTTGAGTCTTTTGATGGAGTGGGAATAGTTGAGTGAATCGCGAAAACCCCTGTATTTACTAGGGTTTGAGAGCCCTCAAAAGTGAAATTGATAAGATTTTGATAAGGTCAAAATCATTTTTTCACTATTGCCCGATAATTAAGAAAAGTGTTTTAAATGTCACTAATTGACTTTAAAACACTTTTTTATTTGTGTTAAACCCAGTTGTCTCAGTTAAACCTACTTGTTCCGGTTCAGCTCGTTTTTCAGGGATATGTACTTCTCCATATACGGAGATGGCATCTGATCCTCAGTGTATGTCTCTTCGACTTCTTTCAGGTATTCCTCCGGGAAATTGTACCGCCAGGAATCATACTCTTCTCTGGTGATCTCCCCATTCTGCCAGCTCATATATTTAGTAGCCCATTCAAGCAGACAAGTCTCCACAGCAGGTGTTGTAGAAGTCGGTCCCATGCTCGCTACGCTCGCATCCTTGAAACGCACAACAACATCTGTCCCCATACGCATAACTTCCAGATCGTAGGTATCTTCAATAGCAAACATCGTATGCATAAATCCGATACCCGAATAAACATCTGAATCGATCAATGCACGAGGTGAAATATGAAACACATCAGCAAGCTTTTGGAGCACATCAGGCCTCGGAGTTCTCGCTCCGGACTCATATTGGTTAATTCTGACCTCTGCAGATACATCTGAAAGCCCAATCATCAACCCAAGTTCTCGCTGTTTTAAATTATTTTTTTGCCTAAAATGACGAATTCTGCTGCCAACAGACATAAAAATGTCCTCCGTTATCTTTTATGCAGATTTATCAGGATTTACCATCCTTTATCAACCTTGCGCTCATTTTAACATCTGCGTTTAAGCCAGTCAATAGAAAATACCTTATTTTGTTTAATTATCGTAATAATTTCGTTGTTGACTTAACTATTATTGAATATTATAATAGCCAGTACTTACCTATTTAGGTTTAAGTTGCGGAAGGTTTCCACATAGTAAAACCGCCGGAACCCGGGACGCACAGACCGGGACGGCATCCTCGCCCGGGCGACTCGGAAGGCGACTCAGCAAGTATTCCGACACGAAAGAAGTATTTGTGCAGAAAAAAGAAAAGGAGAAAAAATGGAAAAAAGATTTATCTACCCAGACGAAGTAGCTGAGATCCTTGGTGTTACAAAGGCTTCCAGCTACAAGTACATCCGCATGCTCAATGAAGAGCTTAAAGCCAAAGGTCTGATCGTCATCCAGGGACGGACAGACCGCAATTATTTCATGAAAAGGTTTTTCACGGAGGAGAACAATAATGCCAACGTACAAAGATAAGAAAAATGGCACATGGTATGTAGTCTGCCAATATACAGACTACAAAGGGGTCTCTAAACAAAAATGCAAAAGAGGGTTTGGAACACGCCGGGAAGCAATACAGTGGGAAACGGATTTCTCCCTACAGCAGGATGCAAGCTTGGACATGAAAATGTCTGATTTCATAGGAATCTACCTTACAGCTATAAAACCTCGCATTAAACAGAGTTCATATGAAATCAAGCGTCAGGTGATCGATGCACATATTCTGCCGGCATTCGGTAATAAAGCAGTGAATGCCATAACATCCCGGGATGTGCTTCTATGGCAGAATCAGTTGATTACATACCGGGACGAAAGAGGAAAAGGCTATTCAAAGAGCTACCTCAAAACCCTACACAATCAGCTCAGCTGCATATTCAATTATGCGGTAAACAATTACGATCTACGCTCCAACCCGGCACGCAAAGCGGGAAACATGGGATCGGACGACGAAGTAAAGATTGATTTCTGGACCAAGGAAGAGTATGAGAAGTTCAGCTATCAAGCCATGGATGATCTCCTCTCATATTACGCCTTCGAAGTATTGTACTGGACCGGGATCAGAGAAGGAGAACTTCTGGCGCTGACTCCATCAGACTTCAACTTCGATAACGAGACGCTCTCCATCACGAAGACATATCACCGAATCCACGGAGAAGATGTCATTACCAAGCCGAAAACAAAAAAGAGTGTCCGAACAGTTTCTCTCCCCTCGTTCCTGGTTGAGGAAATTAAAGAATATATCTCTCTCCAGTATCACATCGCTCCGGATGACAGACTGTTC
The DNA here is from genome assembly GCA_017432285.1 of Oscillospiraceae bacterium. Taxonomy (GTDB): domain Bacteria; phylum Bacillota; class Clostridia; order Oscillospirales; family Ruminococcaceae; genus RUG11783. The sequence goes on from JAFRJM010000015.1 coordinate 3,885, forward strand.
CCAGTCAGTAAAGACTATCTGCTTCTGAAGATGAAAAAGTATTCCAAGCTGGCAGGAGTAAAGACGATCCGTATTCATGATCTCCGGCACAGTCACATCAGCCTGCTGATCAATATGGGATTCACGCCGCTGGCGATCGCAGAGCGGGTTGGTCACGAGGCTATTGAGATCACTTACAGATACTCTCACCTATTCCCATCCGTTCAGAAAGAAATGGTCAACAAATTGCAGGAACAGAAAGGAGCTGTCTGATATGTTCAAGAAAAATGTAGACAAGCACAACCGCTTCAGGAACATCACTGTAGGATTCAGGGTGTCCCCTGAAGAAAACGAGCAGATCAATACCGCAGTCGCTCTCTCAGGATTGCCGAAGCAGGAATACTGCTACCGGAGATGTCTCAACAGAGATATCGTCGTCCATGGCACCCCCAGGGTGTACAAAGCACTCAAGGATCACATGGAATCTATCTTGGATCAGCTGAAAAGAATAGAAGCAGGTCAGTCTGTAGACGAAGACCTGCTTGAAAACATCAAATTGATCACGGTAATACTCGGAGGTATGAAAGGAGCATGAATACATGCAAGAAAACGAAATGACCGCTCAAAAATCATTTGCTGCAACAAATGATGAGCGATCACCCCAATCTTCTGAAAACAGTGTACTCATTTCAGAGCCATTGTACAAGAACAATTTTGAAGCTCTGGATCTGCTGCGAAGATATAAAGAATCAAAGAAGCACCAAGAGCAGAGCAGTGATTTGGAACTGATCAGAGCAGACGAGATCGATCCGGTCTCTGTCAGATGGCTGTGGAAGAACTACTTTCCATTCGGAAAGCTGTCACTTCTCACCGGAGATCCTGGTGAAGGAAAAAGCACCTTCATGCTGACGATTGCTGCCACACTCACAAGGGGAGAACTTCTCCCCTTTGCTGAGCCGGAAGAGCAGATTGATCCTATCACGGTGATCTATCAGACAACAGAAGATGATCCAGAGGATACGATCATTCCCAGATTTATCAGAGCAGGAGGCGACCGAACGAAGTTATTCTTCATAAAGGAAAATAAGAAGCGCCTCACTTTCTCAGATGAACGTATCAGAGCGGCAATCCTCCGGACAAATGCAAAGCTCCTGATTCTGGATCCTGTCAGCGCTTATATCGGAAATGTAAACATGAACGCAGCAAATGAGGTCCGCCCTCAGTTCAGCTACCTCGCACAAGTAGCTAAAGATACCGGGTGTGCCATCGTCGCCATCTCCCATATGAATAAGGCAGAAGGACTGAAAGCCCTATACCGGGTCACAGGATCCGTAGATATCTCCGGATCCGTAAGAAGTGTAATGATGCTTCTCAGAGATCCGGAAGAACAGGACAAAAGATATTTTGTCCAGGCTAAATCAAACCTTTCACCGCTTGGCACCGGGATAGCTTTCAGGATCAGTGAAAGCGGCATCACCTTCGAAGAAGAGATCGAATCCACAGCAGAAAAACTCATGAAGGGATTCTATGCGACCGCAATCGGAAGACCCGCCGACAGGATGCGCGAAGCTGCAGACTTCATTCAGGAAATGCTCTCAGACAACAGGCCGCATCCAGCAGCAGAGTGTGAAGCACTTCTGAAAGACGCAGGCTTCAAACAAGGCACGATCAAAAAAGCAAAGAAGTCTGTAAATGCTAGGTCGATAAAGATCGGAGATCTGTGGACTTGGTATCTTCCCGACGGGAACAGTTCAATAAGTCAATAAGTACAACGAGTCGGGGGAAGAAGTCATTAATTGACCTCTTCCCCTGATTCATACCGCCTTATTGACTTATTGACATCTTGAAACCGCATCGGATTTTGTTTTTTCGGCTGGTAATAAAATCAAAGCAATAAAGGCAGTGCCCCAGCTACTGGCACTGTCTTTTATTGCTCTTCTCTGGGAGTCAAGGGGTCCTCCCTTGCCCACGACATCTTTGCACGGTCGCAAGGCCGTGAAAGTGTCATAGTGGGTTACACACATTCTGCGAATGTTGTGTAACGGAAAACAGCACATCGATCCGCATATTTACGAAATGCTCAGATCAAGATCTGGGCCGAAAAGAAAGGAAAAAAATGCCTAAAACCGATTTTAGCTGCGTCAGAGTGAAACAATACGGGGTCTCCTCGATCGGAGCCTCTGAGAGGCACAATGAACGCAAAAATGATACCTATTCGAATATAAATGTAGACCCGCAAAGGATACCATACAACGTACATTTCAAGGATCCCGGAGACAGGACGTATATGGAGATCCTCACCGAAATGGAAGAGGAAGGAATGGCCTCCAGGCGTGGTCTTAGACCGGATGCAACGCTCTTTGATGAGCTCGTTCTCGATGTGAACACGATGTATTTTGATCGCCACGGTGGTTATGAATACGCCAAACAGTTCTACGAAGAAGCGTATCACTTCCTGGAAAAGAAGTTCGGACCCGACTATATACTCTCCGCTGTGATGCACGCAGACGAGATCAATAAAGCTGCAACGGATGAACTCGGAGTCCCAACCTACCACTATCATATGCACGCCATAGTGGTTCCTGTTGTAGACAAAGAGATCTGTTGGAGCAAGCGCTGTAAGGATCCGTCACTGCGCGGGACAGTCAAAGAAGTAATCCATCAAATCAGCCATTCAAAGAAATGGGCATCTACTGAGCCCATGACAAATGACCATGGAGAGCCGGTTTTCAGATCAAACGGCAAGCCTAAATACAGACCATCATACAGCATTTTGCAGGATGAATTCATCGATCATATGCGCGAGGCCGGATACCGCGATTTCGAACGAGGTGCTCTTGGAAGCACCTCGGAGCACCTCACTTCCCTGCAGTATCAGATACAGAAAGACAGCGAAAGGCTTTCTGAGATCAACGAAGAAAAGTATCTTTCCGAGCAGGAATTCTTTCTTATAAGCGATGATGTAGATCTCAAAAAACAGGAGCTCAACACTCTAACCAGAGATCTGGAAAGAGAAAAAGCAGTCTATGAACCTATCGCTGCAGTAAACAAGACCAGAGCGGATGTTGATGCTATGGGAAAGAAATCACTTACCGGGAAAATCAGTTTATCTTCTGAAGAGTTTTCCAATCTCAAGGCTCTCGCAGTAACTGGTGTCGATAGTAAAACTCAAATCGAGTCTCTGAAATCAAGGGTCATAGAAGCTGAAAACGATGCATCCTTCTATCGTACAAGGTATTATACAGCTTCCAGTACCATCGAAAAGTTACAGGATAAGCTCGATCAATTACAGGACCGCTTCAATCAATTATATGAGAAATGCAAGCCTTTTCTACAGGCACTCGAGCAATTTCCTAGTATTGCAAAATTGTTAATCACTAAGGTGCAGGAGCTTTCTTTACAACGCGAAGTATCTAGAGAATCAAAAAGCATTCCACAGCCAAACACAAGAGAAGTACGTCACCGTAGCAGAGATATGGAGCTTTAACTCTCTGCTATTTGCATGTAACGAATATAGTCCTGTATTATTTCTCGAAGCGCTCACAGTTTTCCTCAGCGTGATCATGATAGCATATCAAACTTCAGATGATAAAAGATGGATATTTTTTGAAATGATAATGTAGTGTAAAGAGTTTTTCGCAAAATTAGGAATCATCGGTATCGTTAATGATCAGCCTGCAGGCTGATCATTAGCGAAATTAGCATTATCTTTGTACTCAAGATGAGTCATGCTCATATAGCGTTTCACTCCCCACTCAGAGGAAGTAATGTGTCTCAACCTGGCACATACAAGCATCAGTGCACTGTTCCCATCCGGAAATGCACCTATTGCTCTGGTTCTTCGTCGTATCTCCCGGTTGACCCGCTCGATTATGGGAATGAACAGCTACACAGCTTTATTACTTAACAAGTTCAATTATTGGGGGTTAACCCAACAATTGACAAAGAGTCCTAATTGGTAAACTCATACTTTCTGTCACCATCGAACGATATATTGGTGGTGGCAGTTCCCTCCCTGATCGTTCTCTGATATCTGAAGTCCTCTGCTTTGAGTAGCTCATCGCTGTAGTAGATAACTTTATCCTTGAATTCTTCTGTCAACCCCAGGTATTCAAATAGTCCTTCCGCAGTTTTGGGATCGAAATCCTCTTTGTAGAGATGTATCACGATCCTTTCAAAAACAGTGCCGTCGTCTTTCTGCTCAGCGTAGTAAGTTACAGGCACATCGTCTTCTTTATTGAGATCACTGTTAATGCCTGCTGCATCCGTCAATTTTGTTTCTGATGTTTCATTCGTGATGATCAGGTCAAGGACTTCACCTGATTTGTTGAAATCGGTCCTTATAGTTACATGAGTTTTGTCGTAATCATAACGGATACCATAATTAGACTCATACACTACTTTCTTGGAACATCCGGAACAACCGCATATTATGAATAAGACTGTGATCAATAACAATACCTTTTTCATCTTTATACAACCTTATGCTGCTGGTGTGAAAGTGAATGACAAATTATCATAATACCTATTATAGGTTTGCCATACCCACTCAACATTTGCTTGAACAATAAACGAAATATTGGAATAGTATACACTATACCCTCCGTTAGTAATAGATTTACTGCACATTACACCATATGTAGACCAACTATCAGCAACGCCGTCAGTACTAGAAATTCTGATAACTGGATTTCGTAATGATCCTGTGACCAATCCAGTGTTAAAATCATAAGGGACAGTTACTGATACAGTGTATATTATCGGCAATGATATTCCGACATTTGGGTTAAATGGACTTGTTCCAGTTACAACTGCATATCTTGTTGATGAAGTGTATACTGATGTAAAAATTGCACGATTATTATGTCTACCAAATCTACTAATAGATGGAGTTCCTTCAGAAATAACAATACTATTATCAATCATATACTCATAGATACTATTAATATCATTTTCTAGGTAGTAATCCAATGTATCCTGAACAAATGAATCAGTTACATCTTCATTTCCTGAATAAACTGTTATATTGATCCTTTCTTCACTATAGAGTCTGTCAAACATAGCAGAAAACCTACTAGTATTAGTAATATCCGAATCACTAGACTCTGCCATTACTATACTAGATACACCCAAAAACATCTGTATCAAAAACAAAAACAATACTAATATTTTTACTTTCTTCATGATTGTTCCTCCTCACATAGTAATTTTAATTAACCAACCATATGAAGGCAATATTTATCCAACTCCATTATTATCTCCCTGTGATAACTTCAAGCATGATTCTTCTATTGTTAAAACATTATCATAAGGCAGCTTCGGCTGTCTTTTTTCTTATGGGAGGAAAAGAATTGGTGACTGCGATGCTAACATCTAGCGCAGTAATATTATCAGTCGATAATACTATCGATAATATCGGATGGCGAAATCTGCACAACTTACCGTTATAAGTATAAGTATTAACAGTTGACATAGGTGTATTTAACTGTTATAATGTAAGTCTTGAATCTTTTGATGGAGTGGGAATAGTAGAGCAGATCGAGGAAACCCCTTATTTTACTAGGGTTTTCGAGTCCTCGATAGTGAAATTGATAAGATTTTGATAAGGTCAAAACTGAAATCTCATTATTGCCCGATAATTTAAAAACGTGTTTTAAATGTCACTATCTGACTTTAAAACACGTTTTTTATTTGTAGTTTTTTCTGTTATTCCAATTAAACCTACTTTCTCCCATTTAACTCTCTTTTTTAAGAGTGAAATGTTTTTTCCGTGTAAAGACTGGGCAAAGCCTCCTTCTAGTTTTCCTCAGCAGCAATTAGTTCCTGCTTCACTCTTGCATACCTGCTGTTCTGAAGCAACATCGGAGGCATTCTGTCTTCCAGCAACTCATGACCTTCAGATACGTATTGCTTTTCAACTTCCGCAATGTATTCCTCAGGGAAGTTATAGCGCCAACTATCATACTCATCCTGAGTAATCTCTCCGTTTTGAAGCTTAGTATACTCAGCAGCCCATTCCAACAGACAGGTCTTCTCGATACTGGGCTTTCCAATAATGCTGTGTTCTTTTCCCTTAAACCGCAGAAGCACATCATTTCCCATACGGATGAGCTCAAGATCATAAGTATCTTCAATGGCGAACATCGTATGCATAAAACCGATACCGGAATAAACATCAGAATCGGTCAGGGCAAGAGGCGAAATATGGAATACATCAGCAAGTTTTTTCAGCATATCTGGCCTTGGAGTCCGTGCTCCAGACTCATATTGGTTAATTCTGACCTCTGCAGAAACATCTGTGAGCCCAACCAGCAACCCAAGTTCTTTCTGTTTCCAACCGTTTTTTTGTCTAAAATAACGAATTCTATTGCCTACAGACATGAAATCGTCCTCCACATTCTTTTATTTCGTTTTAGCGGCTTTTATCAGCCTTTATTTGGATTGCCTCAGATTATAACATTACTGTTTAAGCAAGTCAATAGAAACTACCGTATATTGTTTATTTTCTGTAATAATATTGATGTTGACTTATCTATATTACGGTATTATAATATCAATACTTACCTATTTTTAGTTAAGTTGTGGAAGGCTTACACATTAAACAGCCGCCGAGACCCGGGACACAGACCGGGACGGCTCATTCGCCCGGGCGAATCGGGAGGCGACTAGCAAGTATCCCGACACTAAAGAAGAATTTGTGTACATTTTGAAAGGAGATTTTATGGAAAAAAGATTTATCTACCCCGACGAAGTAGCGGAGATCCTCGGTGTCACCAAGGCATCCAGCTACAAGTACATCCGAATGCTCAATGAAGAGCTGAAAGCAAAAGGCCTGATCGTCATTCAGGGACGAACAGACCGCAACTATTTTATGAAGCGCTTCTTCACGGAGGAGAAAAAAGATGCCAACGTATAAGGACAAGAAAAATGGCACCTGGTATGTGGTCTGTCAATATACAGACTACAAGGGAGTCTCCAAACAGAAGTGCAAGCGCGGATTTGGTACCAGGCGGGAAGCGATCCAATGGGAAACGGACTTCTCACTTCAGCAGGACGCCAGCATGGACATGAAAATGTCAGAATTCATAGATATATATCTGACAGCCATGAAACCCAGGCTGAAGCAAAGCTCTTATGAGGTCAAATGCCAGGTGATTGAAGCGCATATCAGACCTGTTTTCGGAAACAAGGCTGTAAATGCTGTTACATCCCGTGATGTACTTGCCTGGCAGAATCAGCTGATTACCTATAAAGATACGAGCGGAAAGCCCTATTCCAAAAGCTATCTCAAAACGCTGCACAACCAACTGAGCTGCATATTCAATTACGCAGTAAACAACTATGACCTCCAATCCAATCCAGCCCGCAAAGCCGGGAACATGGGATCAGAAGATGAGGTCAAGATCAGTTTCTGGACAAAGGAAGAGTATGAAAAGTTCAGCTATCAGGCTATGGATGATCCAATCGCCTATTACGCTTTCGAAGTTCTGTACTGGACGGGAATAAGAGAAGGTGAACTGCTGGCGTTGACTCCGTCGGATTTTGATTTCACCGCGAACACTCTGTCCATCACCAAGACATACCACCGTATACATGGTGAAGATGTCGTAACGAAGCCAAAGACAAAGAAAAGCGTCCGCACCGTCTCGCTGCCTGAGTTTCTGGTAAAAGAGATCCAGGAATATATCTCACAGCAATACAGCATCTCTCCTGCAGACCGGCTCTTCCCGGTAAGCAAGGAATACCTGCTATTCAGAATGAAGAAATACTCAAAAGCAGCAGGCGTCAAAAGCATCCGCATCCATGATCTCAGGCACAGTCACATCAGCCTGTTGATCAACATGGGATTCACACCGCTGGCTATCGCTGAACGCGTAGGCCATGAAGCAATAGAGATCACCTACAGATACTCCCACCTGTTCCCGTCTGTGCAAAAGGAGATGGTGGATAAACTGCAGGCTCAGAAAGGAAGCATCTGATATGTCAAAGAAAAACGTAGACACACACAACCGTTTCAGAAACATTACTGTCGGATTCCGGGTATCTCCAGAAGAGAACGAGCAGATAAACACTGCCGTAGCTCTCTCCGGCCTTCCCAAGCAGGAATACTGTTATCGGAAATGTCTAAACAGGGACATCGTCGTACAAGGCAATCCCAAAGTATACAAAGCTCTGCGAGATCATATGGGGTCCGTCCTGGAACAGCTGAAAAGAATAGAAGCAGGCCGGTCCGTAGACGAAAGCCTGCTTACCACGATCGATCTGATCACAAGAGTTTGGAGAGGAATGAAGGAGGAGTGATATGCCGGAAAAAGAAATGACCGCTCCGTATTCATTTGCTGCAACAAATGACGAGCGATCAAACAAATCAACTGCTGACAGTGTACATGAACCAAACACGATTTACAAGAACAATTTTGAAGCCCTCGAACTTCTAAGGCGATACAACAGTGCAAAGGAGTCTGCGAAAAGTGATGGCGCTCACGACTTGGATTTGATCAGAGCAGATCAGATCGAACCCGTCGCTATCCGGTGGCTGTGGAAAAACTACTTCCCGTTTGGTAAGGTCTCACTTCTGTCCGGAGATCCCGGTGAAGGCAAGAGTACTTTCATACTGACGGTCGTCGCTCTGCTTACAAGGGGAGAGTCTCTCCCCTTCACTGAGCCGGAAGAAAAACTTGATCCGATGACTGTGATCTATCAGACAACGGAAGATGATCCGGAGGATACCATCGTTCCAAGATTTATAAGAGCCAACGGAGACCGCACCAGACTGTTCTTCATTAAGGAAGATAAAAAGCAACTCACATTCTCTGATGAGCGTATCCGATCTTCGATTATGAAGACCGAAGCAAAGCTGTTTATTCTGGACCCTATCAGCGCTTACATCGGCAACGTGAACATGAACGCAGCCAATGAAGTTCGTCCGCAGTTCAGTTCTCTCGCACAGGTTGCAAAGGAAACGGGCTGCGCGATCATAGTCATATCTCACCTAAACAAAGCGGAAGGACTAAAGGCTCTGTACAGAATCATCGGTTCTGTAGATATCTCAGGTTCCGTAAGAAGCATCACCATGATCATCAGAGATCCAGCCGAGCAGGATAAGAGATACTTCGTTCAGGCAAAATCAAATCTTGCAGCTCTCCGTTCCGGAATCGCATTCAGGATCAGTGAGAAAGGAATCGACTTTCAGGAAGAGATCGAAGCAACAGCGGAAGAGCTCATGAAGAAATTCCAGAACGTTTCAGTGGGAAGACCCGATGATAGGATGCAGGAAGCAGCAGATTTCATCCGCAAAATGCTCGCAGACAATAAGCCCCATCCGGCAGCAGAGTGTGAGTCGTTGCTCACAGATGCAGGTTTCAAACAGGGCACGATCAAAAAAGCTAAAAAGTTCGTAGATGCCAGATCCGTAAAGACAGGAGATCTGTGGAACTGGTATCTACCCGAAGTGAAGGGTTCAATAAGTCAATAAGCAGAACGAGTCGGGGAAGAAGTCAAAAACAGCTTCTTACTTTACGAGCCATATCACTTATTGACTTATTAACATCTTGATCCATGACCGCTCTTCTTTTTTCGGGCGGTAAACAAAACAGGACCAGCAGAAAGACGGTGCTCCCTACATAAAGCATCGTCTTTCTGTACGTCTGTAAGGGAGTCAAGGGGTTCTCCCCTTGCCCACGACATCTTTGCACGGATGGAATCCGTGAAAGTGTCATAGTGGGTTACACACATTCAAGGAATGTTGTGTAATGAAAAACAGCAGTAATCTTCAGAATCATATGATGCCCAGGCAATACTCGCTGGGCTGAAAAAGAAAGGAAAAACATGCCTAAAATTGATATGAGCTGCGTCAGAGTCAAACAATACGGGGCTTCCTCGATTGGAGCCTCTGAGAAGCATAATGAACGCAAAAATGACACCTATTCGAACATAAATGTAGATCCCGAAAGAATCAGATATAACGTACATTTTAAGGATCCGGGAGACCGAACTTATATGGAGATCCTGTCTGAAATGGAACAGAACGGGATGGTTTCCCGACGTGGTCTGCGACCGGATGCTACTCTCTTCGATGAGTTGGTCCTTGACGTAAACACCATGTATTTTGACCGCCACGGCGGTTATGAATATGCAAAACAGTTCTATGAAGAAGCCTACAGGTTCCTGGAAAAGAAATTCGGGTCCGACTACATACTCTCTGCAGTAATGCATGCTGATGAGATAAACAAGGCTGCAACTGATGAACTGGGAGTCCCGACATACCACTATCACATGCATGCGATAGTGGTTCCTGTAGTCGAAAAAGAGATTCGATGGAGCAAGAGATGCAAAGATCCAGAGCTTAGAGGGGCAGTGAAAGAAGTGGTCCATCAAATCAGTCATTCAAAGAAATGGGCATCCACCGAACCGATTATTGATGATCGTGGAAGGCCTGTTCTGAGAGCAAATGGTAAGCCCAAGTACAGGCCGTCATACAGCATTCTGCAGGACGAATTCATCGATCATATGCGTGAAGCAGGATATCGCGACTTCTACAGAGGCGCTCTCAGAAGTACCGCAGAGCATCTCACTTCTCTTCAGTATCAGATCAAAAAAGACCGTGAGAGGCTCTCTGAAATCAGTGAAGAGACATCTCTTTCCGAACAGGAATACTTCTTGATAAATGAAGAAATAAGCCTCAAAAAACAGGAATTCAGTGATCTGGAAAGAAGTCTTGAGAAAGAAAAAACCATCTATCAACCACTTGTGGAAGTAAATAAAACACGCGAGGAAGTTGAGTCAATGGGAAAGAAAACACTGACCGGAAGAGTAAGCCTTTCTACCGAAGAATACAACAATCTTAAAGAACTGGCTGTCTTCGGTGTAGAAGGTCAAGACAGAATCAGGCAGTTGTCATCGAGAGTCTCGGATGCAGATAACTCTGCGTCATACTACCGTGAAAAGTATTATGAAACGTCTTCTGCCTTTAACAGATTGCAGGAAGAGTTTGATCAGTTACAGTCTCGATTTGATCAGTTAATAGAAAAATGCAAACCATTCATTGAAGCATTGGAACATTTCCCCAATATCTCAAAATGGCTATCTTATAAAGTTGAATCCCTTATATCAGAAAAGAGTTGCTCTGAAAAAGACAAGACAGTTCCTACATTTTCACAAACAGAGGGCCACAAAAAACAAAACCATTTTTTGGAACGTTAGTATACCAATGTGCCTTTTACATTACATCTTTCATACTGTAAAATGCACATGTTATTTTACAATTACGAACGGATACAGCGTAATCTTGGTATCCTGACTCCAATGGAGATGCACACATTAAAAACTGCTGCATAAAAGCAGTGGTATCCGTTGCCGGATACCACCACTAAATTCTTATGATATTTTACTGTCTACTTGACGGAGCTCATACCATTGTCCAAGAATGGGAGCACATATTATTGCTGGAAGGTGCTTTGCTTTCCTTCAATTAAATATTCACATATTATTGTTTATAACCCATTGTACATTCACAAAACTGAGAATCACAATTTCCTAAACCACATCTTTCTTCTTGTTTGCTTCTTCTCATCTTTATTTCTAAATCTGTATTCTGCAAGAAACCCCAACATGTACCAAATAAATATCCGTTGTTCGCTACTACGTGTAAAGGATTCTACATAACTAGGTTTATAGATTCATTTTGTTATTGGATCTTGCTTTCACGGAATATCAATTGTGAGTTATAAACGGCATCTTCAAATCTAATGAAATTATTTCTATTGCTCCAAAAATCTTCTTTGTCTATCAAAGCATATTCAACTATTCCCATGGTGCTTTCAACCAAATTCCCGTTTATTTCTTGCAAATAAGAAACGCTCTTTTCCCCTAATGATATGAAATAGAAATCATTTGTATCGCCTAACAGACCTGCAGATATTCTTATCTCCCCGCTTTTACCATCCTTGCAATTAAAGTATTTACCATAATTGCCTGAAGGATACTGTCGTAAAAGAATTCTTCCATCAACTGTTCCAACAATACTGACATCTTCCACCTCAGTGCCAAAATCAAACACTATCTCTTGATTGAAATCATATATATCTACTGCCTCGAGAATAGTCGATTCGTTTTTTGAATAATAGATTTTTTCTTCAAAACAACAATATGATAAATCACCATGATTCCACGACAAAACAGGCTCTGATAATGTGCCATCATTTAGTGAACATCTCACGATAGTATGTTTACTAACAACATCTTCTACTTCAACATGTTCAAGAAGAAGACAATCGTCGCAACTACCAACGATTTGATAATTACCATTGTTCGACAGTTGAAATAGTACTACGCTTTCACCGTCATCAACGTCAATAGAAATAATATTGACAGCAGTCCTTTGCCTCGTTTTCTCATCATATACCTCGGATAGAATAATCAAATTTCCCCTATAACCAGCGATTCGTGAACCTGCACAAATAATTGAGTCCGTCGGAAACGTATATGCAGAAAGAAATACACCATCTTTTTCGTATTGATAAATGACTGTAGGTATATTGCTCATATGCGCATAGCCATATTTAACAACGTATATGAAATCATTGTAACATAGAGGAAATGCTCCTCCGACAACACTATCAATTCTTCCCTTTTCTTCTTCCTCTGAAAGGAACCTCAGTTGCTTTATATCATGATCATATATCAACAAACGTCCCTCTCCTGAACTTGGATCAGAAAAAACAGCATATGTTCCTTCATCTTCTGTAGTTGTTAATGATCCATAAAGGCCATATTGATTGGTTAAAATATCAATTTCATCCTCTGCAAATCCATCATCCTCATCTATTCCATATGCCGTCAATTCTGTAGATTCAGCTAAAACTGGTTTTGTACCTATTTCGTATACCACGAATAGGAAAAAAAGTGCAACAACTAAACTACTTATTATTGCCTTTTTCATCTGCCATCCTCCCAACACAATGCACAAGTGGCGGTGTTTGTTCTGAAATTCTTCTATTTCAAAACTCGTTGTAACTAATGTCGTATTTATACCATGAGTACGATGATGTGCTCCATCCAAGATAATAACCACCATAACCAGTAGCTTCATCCATCTCATAAATATATCTTGTAGCCCATCCTAGTCTTCCAGCAGCACGAATATAATGACCTGTAAGATTATAAACAATATCAACATCCCCTACATTATTATTCAATGATAAATCTGGGTATGCATTATTTATGTTGCTGGGATGAATCATGTAAATTAAATTTACATATGACCCCAAAATCCTTCTACAATTAATACTTAAGGCAGTGTTTGACAAAGGAATAATACCATAAACATCGTAGCCATTCGCAGTAACTTTAACATCTCCCCAAGACTGAGTCGGGTTCATCGGTCCTCCTATTTGAGCTGAATAAGGCGCAGATGTAACTAGAGTACCATTAACTGCCGAAACACTACAAAACTGATTTAAACATCGGTACGATGTAGATGCCCCTCTAAAATATGCTGCCGGATGTGAAGCATCTGTTTCGAGTATCTCGGTTATATAATCGTCTGCTGTACCAGTTGCAAAAACACTATTACTAGGACAAGACATGAAGATTACTATTAATACAATAACAATTAAAAATCTTTTTCTAATTTTTGTTTTCATTTTGCAAGCCCCTAACAATTATTCTCACACTTACCTTTCTATTATAATTTACGCTAAAAAGCATATTTGAAATCCAAAAAGAGAATAGTAAAACAATGCTTTTATGAATTAAGAAAAGCAACTATGTGAAATATTTTTCATGCACAAATGTAATAAAGCGCTCCAATTCTGCCTTATCACAAATTACAGTCTTATATCGTCCGGGATCTTTGTTAAACTCCTCAACTATGATTCTGTTTTGATTAAACAGTATCAAAATTTGGTACTCTTTTTTCCGCTGAATCCCTTGCCCAGTATATACTGACATATATACATGGTTGGTATCATCTAATAATTCACCTTTCGTATCTAAATACCTAGATGATAAAAGGGATCTTTTTATCTTAACTGTCCTAAAAAAACTAGCTATTTCTTCTTTATCTTCTTTGTTTAACTCAATTAAACCAGGACATCCTGTCTCATCTGTGGATTCAATATAAATCTCGCAGTTTTCCGGAAATGTAATTCTGTATGGAATCAGATATATAAAGACTACTATAACTAACACACAAAAAAGTAGCAATTTCGTTTTATTCGCCATTGTTATTTACGCAAAATAGAAAGTAGTTGAGTACAACTTATATGATACCGTTTCATCTACTGGGTTCCCTAAATTTAAGTAAGCCTTTGCCCATGGAGAATCAAAAGAGGATGGCTTACAAACGATATTGGAACTTTTATAAGATGTTTTTGTAGTTCCTACTCCATTAACTACAAACTGTTGTTCTATAATGACCTGATTTAGAGTAATCTTTTGGGCATAATATCCTAAATACCAATTGGTTCCATCTAGTTTGCCATATACCCATTGATTGACACCATCATACTTTAGATTAACTTGACTATAGTCATTAGAAGAAGCGTATGCGACAGTGCCACCAGCTGCAGTTTCAAACAAATCTAATAATGTGGTTCCTATGTTGAACACCTTTGACAAACTGCTCGCTACGTAAAAGAAAAATTGACTAATCACATTAGCTATTGACAGTGTACTCGTTCCGTATGACACAAAATGATATCCAGTACTAATATTATAAGTGTAAACTCGTTCACGTTTCATCTCCATACCATTATATGTATAATAATCTGTTATTGAAGATTTGGGAGATGCATTTCCTTTATGATCTATCAATTCTGGAGAAAAAACAGTCACATAGCATCCCTCTATTTCTCCATCAAGTATTCGTTTTTCTAAAGTGCGAATATAATCCTTGACTTCTTTCTCAACTTCACTATTAGTAAGGAAATCTTCTATTTCGTTTCTGTTGGACAAATCCAAATCTGCTCTTCCGACACGATCAAGTATTTCATTATTATCATCTAAAAGATAATAATCACTTCCTATAGCCCTGACTCCATCTAATGCTTCACTTCCTATATGTGGCAAATCGCTCCCCAGAGCATAAACAGGAGCAACAAATCCATAACAAAAAGCTAAAATAAGAATAGCGCTTATAATTTTTTTCATTTTGGAAACATCTCCTTACATAAAATTACATAATCATTTCTTTATCTTTTGCCGAACAATGTTTTGAAAGATACTCTTTTTTCTTTGTTATCTATAGTCTTTTTCTAATTCTTTTGGAGTTTCCGGCTGATAGATAGGTCCCCAGCAAGGAATACTTGCTGCTACAAGCGCAGCAAAAAATGTAACCACAGACAAACGCTTCAGCAGTTTGTACATAATACCCCCCCCCCCCCCTTGTTTTTTTGTTGGTTTTATACTATATCATTTCAGTTTATAAATGTTGCTAAAAGGGAACAGACAACGTAGTTAGGGGAATAGACAACATTTTACATTGAAATAATGCATGTGTTGAGGTGATATAATACATATATGGATATTAATGTTTTTATTGTTGATGACGATAAATCTGTTACTGATTCACTTGAATATTTGATTTTGGATTGGGCAGACCAACATCACCAAAATGTAAAATTCCAAATAAAAAACACACTGAAAGGGGTTGATCCTCTTTCAGTGCTTCCTTATGATCTAGTTATCTTAGACGTTCTAATAGGAGAAACTAACGGAATAGAATTCGCAAAAACCTTACGTGAGTTGGGTTGTGATGCGACAATAGCTTTTATTAGTAGTTATAATATGTACGCTCTTGAAGGTTATGTTGCACATGCTATTTCATACATTATGAAGCCTATAGAACAAAATCAGCTGTTTTCCGTTCTTGACGAAACTGAAAAACGCGTCGGTGATTTTAATTCAAAAACTATCTGCTTCCCTTTTCGTTCTGGTTATCGTTTTATTTCAACACGATCCATCCTCTACATCAGTTGCTTTGGAAAATACACTGATGTTGTGCTACATGATAAAACCGAGCGCTTTTCTGTACGTATCAAAGATATTGAAGCACAACTTCCAGGCACTTCTCTTATTCGATGCCATCGAAGTTTTATTGTAAACACTAATTACGTGCGACGTATTTCTTCCAATATGCTCGAGCTCGAAGGTACTGCTGACTTAGTCCCTATAGGCCGCTTATACTCAGACAAACTTAAACAAAAGTTGTTCGGTTTAGAAGGAGGTAACATTTAGTGACTATTCCTGCTTCTTTGTGGTCAATTATAGAAATATCTATAAATGTATTGGATAGTTTTCTGATCCTTCTCCTTATTACTTCATCTCTACCTATGAAAATTCAAGCAAAATTGGTGTGGATTGGGTCAACCGTTGTTCTCGCTATAATTTGCTCGATAGCAAACAAGTACTGTACCTCTATTTTCCAAATGCTTCTAGTCTTAACAATGTCTTTATACGCATTCACCTTCTTTTTCACAGATGGAAGCATAACCACAAAAATTTTCTGGACAATATTCACCCAAATCATTTTCTTCGGAAATGATATGATTCAAAGTAGCCTGGTATTAAAGATTCTTCATGACGTACCGAGTGATATTATCTATCAACCAGGCGCTGTCCGTTTATACCTCATGGTAATAACGAGAGCCACTTTGATTGTTTTAATTTTTAGCTTAAGGAAAAAACATATCCTTTTCTATTCATCCAGAAAACAAACCTTAATGCTTTTGCTTTGTCCTATTTTGAGTTGGATCTCTCTCCTTCTATTAACCAATCTCTTTGCCAAAAATCAACTTTATGATTCATATGTTATAATAAGCACCATTTTGATTTGTGCCATAAATGCCGTATATGTTTATTTGTTTGTAAATTTAAAAATTAGAGATGATACGATTAATGAAAACAACCTTATCATACAGCGACTTGAGACTGACAAACGTCTTTATGAATCCGTAAAACTTTATAATGCTCACCTTGCTGAATGGAAACACGATATCAACAAACATCTTCAAGCTATCCTTGGATTGCTCAAGAATAATAATTCCACGCAGGCAATTGATTATATTACAAAGGTTGAAAACGATTTATTTACTACACCTCAACCGGTAAATACAAATAATCCTCTTTTTGACAGCTTAGTAGGTGGTTATTGCGGTAAAGGCACCTCTCTAGGAATACAAATTTCATTGGAGCTTATGGTCCCCCCACTAGATTTTATCGATGAGCTGGATATGTGCAGCATAGTGGGAAACATATGGGAAAATGCTATAAAAGGTTGTCTTGACTCCGACTGTGAACCAAAACAAATTCGTTTTAAAACAGATATATCTCACAATCACTTTATGTTGGAAATGACAAATTCTTATTCCAGTTCGAGTGCTAATATACCTAACAAAAGTGAATCAAGGCACGGACTAGGGTTGAAAATCATTGAGAAAATACTCGAAAAGAATGACGGCTTTTATACTATAACAACCTCTGATTGTTTGTTCTCTATATATATCGCCATTCCCTTCAAACACGATGATAGTAATAGCCCTAACAAAGTCAACGCATTCTTTTGGAAGAACTATCAAAATGATTAATGAGCTAACTACACTATATGCGGATGCTCTAGTATCTCATGGAATCATTTCTCGCGACCAAAAAGAAATACACATTTATGGCTTGGCTGCTCTTATTATTAATATATTGAATTACAGTGTATTTATTCTTCTTGGTATTTGCTTTGGTTTCGCACTTGAAACTATCATTTTTTTCTTTTTTTATGTTTCACTAAGAAACATAATTGGAGGAAGGCATGCCTCGTCACCTATATCTTGCTTGCTCTATGGTGTCTTAATGTGGATATTAATGATTCTGATCTATAACCATGTCCACCTCACTTATTTGATTGAGTTTATTATATCATTTATCCTTTTCGCAAGTCTTTCGCTTATTATTCATAAAAAGGAAATAGCATTTATAAGGAAACAAGTGGGTATCATTTTGCTAACTGCTCAATTTTTTACAAGTGTCATATTGCTCTTGTTAAATAGCCCATTATCTTTTTTAATAACTCTTTCTATTTTTTCCAATTTAATAATGAATTTGTATCTTTTTCCAACAGCTTTAGACAAAATATAAGTTCGTACTATATATCTGCTAAATTAAGCATAAATGAGAATTCGTTTGGAGCTTGATGTGGTTGATTCAAATTAGTTTGTAATGCAACTTAGTTTGGAATTGTTCCAAAATACCGTTTTACGCAGTTCAGTAATAGGATACTTCGTTAGTATAAAAAACTTCAAAATAGCACATTGCACATTTTTGAAACTACAATAACCAAAAACTAATAGTAAAGCAATTGAATTATGTATGTTGGTATGTGACTACATCGAACATACTGCAGACAACACCCAGCAACATGCATAAACCATGCAGCAGAGCATTTATAAAAGTAGGCATTTGGAGGGAGGGATTGTAGTATGCCATATATTGCCCGTGCGGCAGTTCAGCTGAGAGACACCTATCCGGACTGTGGTATTGATGAATGGCATTTCATTAAGCGCATCGATAGTATTGAGTATAGATGGAGGCTAAAGAAGAATCATGCATATGAAGTGGTTAGCGGAATCTTTGATGAGCGTAAAGAAGCTCTGTTATCTGCAAAACAGATGTACGTGACACTTTTCTATTTTATGCAAATAGGTGGTATTGCATTATCAGAGTCGGGATGTCAATTCTACGAGCCAAATCTATATGTAGAGGAATTTGATGGGGATAAAGACACCTTTTTTGATAATGAAGAATATTTCTTCTATTCCAAAAACAAGCAGGGTGAGAATTGGGGCCCAAGTGTATATGAAGTTGAGAACAGTTTTGAGGAACTTTCAGAAATACACGACTTTTCTATGACGGTTTCAATACAATGGCCTGGTTTTGACTTGAGTTTTGACAACGTCGATGACTACTTGTTCACATATTCTTCGGAAGCCCAAGAACTCTTGAATGCTGTCGATCTGGCAACACGGGCGAACGATTTCGGCATGGGTATGACAATCTACTGTGGACTCTTGGAACATTTGTCTGAGACAACAGATAAAGATCAAGATGTTCTTGCTGTGATTGATGATCTTATTAAATCAGTTAATTCGACGACACTGACAGAAGAAAAGAAAAGTTCATTGATAAACTATCTGAAGCTCGGGCGGAAAATCTCGGCAAACCAAAAGTGTACAACACTTTGCAAAAAATACGCAAAGGATAGTTATAGAAGTTTTATGACAAAAAATATAATTAGGGAAGCATATAGAATCCGAAGCGCTTTTACTCATGGCGAAAACTACGACACTCTTGAATTGGAATGTGCAGCATACATTAAGTTGGTCGTACTTGATGTTATAAGGAACTATCTCGCCAAAAAGGAGAAGGATTCCTTTGTCTGAACAAGCATCATCGATTTTCTCCAAAGTCTAAGATATGTGCGATTTGACATGGAACAATGGTGTGTCCGATTGGCATCATTTTCTATAAGCTTGTATATTACCCAATGGACACTTTCTCGTTTTTGCAAAAGTAAACAAATGTCGAAAGACACGTATCTCATACTTGTACGATTCTGTGATTTATGTTATCCCCAGCGGACATTGGGAGAAATGTGATAACAGAGTAATTAAATAAGATTAAGTAATTAGGAATGAAAGGAAATATGCTGTAAGTGGTTATCACTACATCATAAAACTATAATTATGCCAAATTCTATTTATTTATATGATACTGCAGGCAGTTGGATTGCTTTCAGGATCGGGAAATATTTATTTAATACTAACGGTGACTGGATCGGTTGGTTCCCCTGGGAAGGTATTGCAGTTGATACAGAAGGCTCCTATTTAGGCTCCATATATTCGAATAATAGGCTTCTCGTTGATTTGAATATCCATTCCCTTCCATACCCAGGCTACCCAGGCTACCCAGGCTATCCGGGCTACCCAGGCTATCCGGGTTTTGCTGGGTATTGTGGCTTTATACCACATACTGCTGATGTTAGTGAAGATAAGCTGAGCGGAGGTGCAAAATGAAGACAATCCACGCGTATGAGAGTCAAAAGATTCTTGATACGCTTAAACAAAACATAGAATCGTTCAGAATACTACTTGAAACAATAGATGATGATGTTACTCGGCAGAACATACTTCGATCCATGCTATTATTTGCTTGTTTTGGAATTGACGCCATTGTAAAACAACTAATAAATGAGGCACTTAGTCTTGTCATAGAGAGAGAAATAGGAGCACAGGAACAATTAAAGAAGTACACCTCAAGAGAATTGAAGAAAGATTCAGACTACACTCTCACGGCCGAACTCTTGACTGTAAAAGATAGCAGGAAATGGTTGATAGAAAGATTAAAGGTGGAACTTTCTATCAACAGTTTACAAAGCGCTGATCAGTTATATAAGGTTGCTTCGTATTTTAATATAAGCACCGAAAAACTGGTAGACAAAGATAATAAAGCGATACTAAAAGATGCTTTTCACACTAGAAATATAATAGTTCATCAGATGGATATTGATCTGGCTAATAATACAGTTAACAGGCATGAGATTGAGGAAATCAATGATTTTGTGCAAACAATTTATATGGTGGCGAACAATTTTATTACTGAAGTAAACAATATCTTATGTAAACCCGTTACAGATGATTATGCCCCGATGTTTTCTTTTGAAAATGGCGTCTTTTCTATACGAAGCGAATAATTACAGGTACTTATTTCTGATATGTGTGATTAAATGACAACATTTTGACAACAAACAATCAGATTGCCCCTGCTTTTAGGCTAGTCAGAACACCTGGGGTATTTCTATTAAATAGAAGGAGAACATTCCATGGCAGAATCTCAAAACATCGAATATAAAGCATCTTGGCGCGATGAATACCTTAAATGGCTATGTGGTTATGCAAATGCTCAAGGCGGAACTCTGTTCATCGGTATAGATGATGATGGAAACGTAGTAGGTGTTAATGACAGTAAGCAATTGGCAGAAGCCCTGCCAAATAAAATCACAAATGCATTGGGAATCATAGCCGACGTAAATCTCAACACAAATGATGGAAAAGACTTCATCACAATCACGGTAGAGAAGTATCCTTCCCTTATCAGTTATCATGGTCGTTACTATTACAGATCCGGCAGTGTGCTCCGGGAAATCGTAGGCAAAGAATTGGATAGGGCATTATTAAAAATCCAAGGTGTCACCTGGGACGCAATCCCATTGCCCAAGATTACGGTTTCTGATCTCAAACCGGAAGCGATTGCTTTATTCAAGCAGAAGGCTTTGGCACGCGGTCGCTTGACAACTGAAGATGCAAATGTCAGTGAGAAGATCCTTATGGAAAATTTACACTTAGTAGATGACGATGGATTATTAACACGTGCAGCGATGCTTGCATTTTATCATGACCCAGAACGTTGGGTGACAGGTTCATATATTAAGATTGGATTCTTTGGGTCATCTCATTCAGATCTCCAATATCAGGACGAAGTTCACGGGCCTTTAATTGAACAAATTGACCGAACTATCGATTTGGTTTATACCAAGTATTTGAAAGCCCGAATCACTTATGAAGGGATTCAGCGGGTTGAAGTGTTTATGTTCCCTCGAGAGGCATTCCGTGAAATACTGCTCAACGCTGTTGTCCATAAAGACTATTCTGCATGCAACTCCATTCAGATCAGTGTCTATGATAACGAGATGTATATTTGGAATGATGGTCAGATGCCGGAGAATCTTCGTACGACAGAGAGTCTTTTTGCTAAACACTCATCCAAGCCTTTTAATCCAAAACTTGCCCATGTATTCTTCGTTAGCGGCATGATCGAAGCATGGGGCCGTGGGTTTGATAAGATCAAATCCGCCTGTGATGCACTATATCATACTCCTATGCCGGAATATGACATTGGTGCTGGTGGAATTATGGTTCATTGCAAAGCAAATGATAAGTACCTGGAATTGATGAATCCAAATGGACATAATGTCCAAAAGGATGTCCAAAAGAAAAACAAATTGGAAGAGCGGATTATAGAACTTATATCTGCCCAAAGGGACATTTCATTGTCTAAAATGGCTGACCAATTAGGTGTCTCCTCAAAAACTATTCAAAGAAGCATTGGAAGACTAAAACAGAGCGGGAAAATAAGCCGACGAGGAGGAAAACGATTCGGATACTGGGAACTGCATTAATATGACAACACTTAAATAATTCTTAAGATTGCAGAGGATGAGATCCCGTTTGAGATCCCGGAGAGCTGAAAATGGTACAGAATTGGTAAAGTCTTTAATATAGTAAACAGGTTTGCTCCTCTAAAAAGCAACTCAGAGTTCTGGTTAAATAGCAATATTCCATGGTTCACAATTAAGGATGTTTGTCGACAGGGCAGATTTATATCAACTACAGAAAAGTATATTTCGTAGAAGGCGCTATCGAAAAAACACAGAGAGAATTGTTCCTCCAAATAGTGTATTGCTATGCTGTACTGCATCAGTTGGAGAGTATGCGTATACCAGAGTACCTCTTCCAACAAATCAGCAATTCAATGCTTTCGTTACGAAGCTTGAGTTTGACGATGCTGTTTTCCATCTGTATGTCTTTGAATTCGCGAAGACCCTACCGCTTGCCGAGCAGAAGCACATCGTTGCCCAGTTGGAAGAGTTGCTTCCACTGTGCGAGAGATTGAAATGAGGTATTTGTAAAATGATGACCGGGCCTGTAAAAGAGAATTTATTATGTTTGGTAATTGTTAATATAGATGGAGACGCTAGTATCCTCAGATGACGATAGATAATAAGATTTCAAATATAAATGACATTATCTGTAGAAATATAGATTTAATTGATTTCGACGGAGTGACAAGGGCCTTGGTGGCACAGAATCTTTTAAGTCAGTCCAGGAATCTTGTCGAGCATATTGCTTTGAAGATTTTTTCTCAGGGAAAGGATATTGACGTTGACTGGGATACCATTCCGCAAGCAATGGAGTTTATAAAGCGGGATAACAAATATCAGTTTCTGCGTAGTTTTCACTCTTTTTTACAAGAGTCGAAGTCACATTATACTCCGGATAACGAAGGCGCTGAAAGGTTAGTAATAAAGTATTATCAGTATTATTTGCAAATACGGGAATTCATGAAACAAGAATATCATGTTAATATCCTTCAGAACATTGAAAAATTCCCAATCGATACAGATGATACGGTTCAGGAATATCAGAAAAAGATAGCTTTACTTATTGATCGACCTTATGATATTCGTAGTTTTTCTCATGAACCAAGGATGTATGTTCACAAAACGGTTCCTTTTATTGTCTCAAACCGGTTATACTATGAAATTACATTAACACCCGCCTATGATACTACGAGCAAGTTTGATCGCTTTGTTTGCTATTCATCCATCATGGTCCCTTGCCATTACTCTATTAAATCTGATATTCATTATGAGAAGATCGACATCAGAGGAAGGAAAATGCCGGTAAATATTCTTACTGATTTTGTTGTTTCAGTAAGGCCGTGCGAATTGAATAATTATGCCAGTCTTTTTGGTGCCAAAATTAAGATGTCTGCCTCGCATTCAGAATACACAGGGATGATGTCATATTTGTCTAAATCTGGCGTGAGCTTGCTGGATATTGTCAATTCATCAGAGAGCGAATATGTCTGGATAAAACGTCAGATGTTCAGTCGAAGTCAGGCACATCACTTTGAACCGATTCTTGACAAAAGTAGAGATATAATCAGCAAGAATAAACCTGGTTCAAATGTTATCAGGTATCTTCTACATACCTTAAACAACAAAATTATAAAAACGCAGAGAAATGATAAAAGCAATTTTAGGCTTTCAGATTTGTATCTGCAGTGGGGTTGTATTCCTTTTGATACGATGCCATTCGCCTCTTCGCTGATGCAACACAACCCTGGGGATCGCGAATTGTTTGGCAGCATTAGCTCGGAAGGGCGTGAGCACGAGATCCTTGCGAGATACATTCATATGAATATGAGCACCAATTCTCGGCTATATACTCCGGTAAAGGAACTCGAAGAGTACACGGATGATATTGATGAAAAAGTCCGACATTTTAACGAGCTTCTATATAGCGGTCATTCGGGACGGCGGATTGAAAGATTTGGGCAGAATCTCTATGTAAAAGAATCATATGATCATACAAAACTAATCATAGAAAAGCTGCAGGAGATGGCACAAGAAGGAGTTCAAGGATATTCGGATGCAATAGATTTCTGGATAATGCTTGAGGCCGATATTGATAGCGAAGAAAAGAAAAGCATACTTAGTTCAATGTTTACAAACACCCATATATCCTTAATCTATGGTGCGGCTGGGACTGGAAAAACATATATTATTAATCATATAGCTCAGTTTTTTGATGATCAGTCAAAGCTATTCCTTGCGAATACAAATCCGGCGGTTGATAATCTTCGGCGTAAAGTAAGCGCACAAAATTGTGAATTCATGACCATCCGTAAATATCTGATGACCAAGTATATAGATACTGAGTATGACATTCTGGTGATAGATGAGTGCAGCATGGTCAGTAACGCAGATATGGCGGCTCTTTTGGAGAAAGTGAAATTTGAACTTCTTGTATTAGTGGGAGATACTTACCAGATAGAATCAATTGTATTTGGGAATTGGTTCGCCATGGCAAGGTATTTTGTCCCTAAGTATGCATGGAACGAACTTGTAAAACCGTACAGAACAGAGGATACTAGATTATTAGAGTTGTGGAAAAAAGTCCGAGACTTGGATAATGATTTGACAGAGTATATCGTGAATCATGAATATGCTTCGAATCTGAATGATACAGTATTTGATAAAAAGTCTGATGACGAGATTATTCTCTGTTTGAATTATGATGGGCTATATGGAATAAATAATATTAATAGATATCTTCAGGAGAATAATAAGAACAAACCATTTAGGTGGGGAGTATGGACATTTAAAGTCGGCGATCCTATTCTTTTCAATGAATCAGAACGATTTGCTCCAGCACTATATAATAATCTCAAGGGAACTATCATAAATATTGAACTTGACCAAGACAATGATAGCATCTGGTTTACAATTGAAGTCGATAAGAGACTAACAGCTTTGGATGTCAGGCATAACGGACTTGAATTACTGGACCCAATAAGCAAGGGTAAATCGGTTGTTAGGTTCTACGTATCTAAAAAGCGAGATGCAGATGATGATAATGACTATGCTGATGATACAGATATTCCTTTTCAGATAGCTTATGCTGTATCAATCCATAAAGCGCAAGGTTTAGAATATGATTCAGTCAAGGTTGTAATCACTAAAGACATTGATGAGATGATTACGCATAATATATTTTATACTGCTATTACTAGATCAAGAAGGTACTTAAAGATTTATTGGAGTCCAGAAAGTCAGCATAAGGTGCTTAGTAGCTTTACAATAGCAAACGCGAAACGTGATGCTTCTATATTCTCTGGGCAATCACAAATCAAAATGAAAAAGTTACAATAGCAGAAAACATATTGTTACAAACAATAGCAGAAAAGTGAGGATTTACGTACACTATGCCGTTATCCATCGCCCTAGGATGCAATGGGTATGAGGCACATATGCAGCAAATCCTTAGTCCATACGGGGTTTGAGTTATAATTGGGTCACGATTTTTGCTTACAGAAACCGCCAGAATCAAGCAAAACCGAGCGTAAAACGTAAAACCATCTCAGTCTTCACGGGTGTTTTCAGAAGTGTCTGGCAGTCTTGCAAGAGATAATGAAATTCTGCAAGCGTTATATATGATGACTACATTTATGCTCAACTCTAGGGCTTGCTTTGCTGTGATTAAATATTCATAGTTTTTAATATGTATGTAAACTAACCTAAAACTATAATCCTTTGATATCAAATAAGTGAATTCTTTCAACTCTCCATAAGTTGAGCCTTTAAGGCATAACTTTTGACAATCTTTTCAGTCAATGATAAGATTACTGATAAGAGTTGAATCTTGCCCGAGCGATAGCTTACCGTATATTGTGTAAGTATATTAAATTATACGGTTTGTATATAAGCGCATCTGCTATAGTTACGTTTAAAACACAAAGAGTGGGAATAGTAGAGCAAATCACGGAAATCCTTATAAATAGGCTTTATCAAAGTCGCGTTTTTCAGCCGTATATAATTGTGGTTGAAAACGCGACTTTTTTAGTATAAAAGGTTTTGGTACAATGAAAAAAAAAGATCAGGTGATTATTATGGGGAAACCTTCATTTAAAAAGAGATTTCGTTATTGGCTAGATCGAAGAATGGCCAAAGGGACTGCCAGCATGGTTAAGTTATTATTGATCATGGTTTTGACGGCCGTTATTTTTGTAACGATTTTAGTTGTTACCTTTCATTTACAGAAAGATAGCAAACCTATAATTGCGATATTCTGGGACAATTTAAGATCCGCCATGTCTTCATCTTTTCCGTCTTCTGATTCAGGTTCGCTATTATACATCGTCTTATATACGCTGTTAGGTCTGACAGGCATGGTTTTCACCGGCATGCTTATAGGTATCTTCTCTAGTGCGATGCGGGGAAAGGTCATCGCTCTACAAGAAGATAATCCGGAAATTATCGAAAAAGGACATACGGTAATTCTGGGATTCAGAATCGGTGAGTATGCGTTGTTGAATGAATTAATCAAATCGACCGAAGGTGAGAGAAGAACCATCGTCGTAGTTGAAGACATGAAAAGGCAGGATATGGAACAAGCCATCAGAAACAATGTCAATGTACCCAGAAACATCCGTCTGATATCTATTAAAGCCGATACCACCAGTCCTAATGCTTTAGCATGTTGTGCAATACCTGACTGTTCGATGCTTGTCTTACATACCGGTGATAAAGGCAGAACAATCAAGACCTTATTGGCTATAGAAGTATTATTAATGAACAGCGATAAGCGTCCCGTTATTGTTGCCTCGGTTGATTCCAAAGAAGAGATCTTCTCTAAAGAAACGCTTAAAGAACGTGGCATATCAATGCTTTATTCAGGTAATGTGATTGCCAGGATTATTGCACATTCTGCAACGCAAACGGGTATCTATGAAGCATTATTGGATATGATAGATTATGATAATTTTGAATTCTACTTTGAATCCGGAAAAGAACTTGCCGGTATGCCATTTGGTAAGGCAATGCTTGCTGCTAAGAAAGCTATTATCGTAGGTCTTTATCGTAATGATAAAGCGATCATCAATCCTGACAAAAGCGAGACCATCCTAGAAGATGATGTCTTAATCGTCTTTGAAGAAGAACCCGGAGATCTAATGGTCGAAAACATTGACGATATAGCAATTCCTGAATCTAAACCATTACCAGTATCAGAGCCGATTGAAGAAATAGCTATCTTGGGGATCAATCAATCCATACTGACCATTCTTAATGAATTGCCTGACAATATCAGACAGATAAAACTGATCGGCATAAACAGTCATGATAAGGAAACCTATATCCCTAAAGACTTAGAGCTATCTTCAGAGTTGATTTATGACTCCCGTAATACCAATAAAGATCTTATCTTGGCGGAAATGCTTAAAAACACCAAACACTTATGCATCTTGGCTGATCATAAGAAAAAAGAAGAAGAAGCTGATACAGATACAATGATCAGGATCATCCGTCTAAGAAATATTAAAAAACGCTTCAATTTAAATTTTACTATTACCGCAGAAATGCGTTGTGAAAACAACCGCAATCTGATAACTTCTAAAGAAAACGAAGACTTTGTGGTTGCCACTGATCTGTCTTCAATGATGCTGGCACAGATCACCAACGATATAAGAAGAACGGAAGTATTTACCGAGCTGTTAGATGAAATCGGTTCAGAAGCTTATATGAAATCCATAAAAGATCTGGGTCTGGTTGCTAAAAAGTATACATATAGTGAATTGCAAAGCTCTTTATACGCTTATGACTACATCTTGATCGGCATCAAAAAAGCCAATGAGAAATTCAAGGTATTAACAAATACCAATGACCTGATAGAATTAGATGAAAATGATTCAATAATAATTATTGGTGAAGAATAAGCAATAATTATAAAAAGCCAATGCAAAACCAAGAATCCATAAAAAACGCAGTATAGAGCAGGAGTGAGAAAAAGCACAAATCCTGGAGTAATATCCAGGATTTATTTAGTGGCAATCGAGAATTCAATCGTAAAATTTTGCGATTTATTATGGTAAAATTATACAAATAGTGTCTGCATGACAAAAATGCAATACACATTTTTTCTCTTTTTATTTTCACCTTAACAGCCAACAATAAGGAGGCACTTAATGAAGTTTTCGAAAACTTATTCACCTTACAAAATTGGCAGTCTCGAGGTAAAGAACAGACTGATCGTTCCGGCAATGGACTCAGGCGTATTTGATCCTAAGGGATTTGTTTATCAGCCCACATTGGATTATTACGGTGCCCGTGCTGCCGGTGGTTTCGGACTTGTCATCATCGAGATTACAGCAGTTGAACCAACAGGTGTGGGAATGCCCTGTGAGCCTGCAGGCTGGACTGACGAATGCATCCCCGGCATGACGGAGCTTGCAAAAGTCATCCATGACGGCGGCGCAAAAACCCTGGTTCAGTTACACCACGCAGGCCGTGAAACTGTTTCCGCTCTTGCAGGAAAAGTTGTGGCACCTTCTTCTGTCCCCTGCCCGACAAACCGTGAGACTCCGAAAGAGTTCACTACTCAGGAAGTATATGATCTCATTCAGCACTACGTAGATGCTGCAGTTCGTATGCAGAAAGCTGGTTTCGACGGTGTCGAAATCCACGCATCACACGGTTACATGGGCGGCCAGTTCCTATCACCCAGATCCAATAAGCGTGTTGATGAATTCGGTGGCGGTCTTGACGGACGTGCTTTGTTCATGAAGTTAGTCGTTGAAGGCATCAAGAAAACCTGCGGACCGGACTTCGTAGTCACCGCAAGACTTTCCTCAAAAGAAAACAGAATTGGCGGCTTGGAGATGGAAGAGACTGTAGTATTTGCTTCTATGCTTGAAGAATACGGTTATGATGCTCTCCATATCTCAGCGGGTACATATGAGACCTGGGAGACCATCGTTCCTCCGACCGCTTGGCAGTCTGGCTGGAACCTCTCCAGTGCAAAACGTATTAAAGATGCTGTAGACATTCCAGTATTCTCTGTAGGACTCTTCCATGATCCGTTCACAATCGAGACAGCTCTCCGCCGCGGAGACTGCGATGCTATCTCTCTCGGACGTCAGTCCATTGCCGACCCTGCTTATCCGAAAAAAGCAGAAGAAGGCGAGATGGAAGATATCATCCCCTGCATCGGCTGCACCCAGAGATGCATGGAATTCAACTATCCTGAGAACCTGATGCCTGGCGACTGGGGCGTAGGATGCATGTACAATCCTCAATCCAGCCACAGAGCAGACCGTATGCTCACAAAGACCGATGCTCCTAAGAACGTCGTGGTAGTTGGAGCTGGCCCTGGCGGTATGACAGCTGCTTGGATGTCTGCATTCCGTGGTCACAAGGTAACACTCCTTGAGAAAAATGATAAACTGCAGGCCGGCGGACAGCTCAGAATCGGAGCTTATCCTCCTTTCAAACAGCCTCTCACCCGTGAGATCCGCTTCATGCTTCATATGTGCGAAAAGAACGGCGTAGACATGCGCTGGAATACAGAAGCAACACCGGAACTCATCAAAGAGCTTGCACCTGATGTATTGGTAATGGCGACTGGTGCCACCCCGATCGTTCCTGGTATTAAGGGACTTAAGGAAACAGGTGTCGTGCTTGCAAATGATGTGCTTCTCGGATCCCCTGTCCTCCAGCAAAGCGCTCTCATCATAGGCGGCGGCGAAGTAGGTGCAGAAACAGCAGAGTATGCTACAGATTACTGTTCACGCGTAGCCATCGTTGAGATGATGCCTGAGATCGTTCCTACCCTCTATCTCACAGTTCGCAATGCGATGCTGGCAAGAATGAAGGAAGAAGAGATCGAAATCCATACCAACACCAAAGTAGTCGAGTTCATTCCTGGCGGCGTTATCGCTGAAAAGGACGGAAAGCAGATAACCCTCGACGGATTCGATACTGTCATTCTTGCTCTTGGTTCAAGACCCTATGTCCCGTTTGATGCAGAAGGCCTTGCCGAGAAGGTATACACGATCGGAGATGCCGATGCGGTTAAAGACGCAAAGTGGGCTATCT
Source organism: Oscillospiraceae bacterium (assembly GCA_017432285.1). Lineage (GTDB taxonomy): Bacteria > Bacillota > Clostridia > Oscillospirales > Ruminococcaceae > RUG11783. The sequence goes on from JAFRJM010000015.1 coordinate 34,123, forward strand.
ACAAAGGATACCGCACTGCGATGGAAATCTAAAAACTATCACTACAATTTGTTCCCGGGGAAGCAATTCCCTGGGAACTCTTCTTATTTGCGTACCATATCAAAGCAATATTCCCTAAATATCTGTCTTGAGATATTATACAAATATTAGGAATAACTTTATTTGAGCGAAAACAAGTATCATTCATGCATGTTAAAAGCTCGCATCTGTATGCTTAACGGAGGTATTGAAATGCCAAGAAGAGCAAAAATCTCGCTTCACCCGTCCTATGTCAAGGGAGAGATATCTCCCCGGCTGTTCGGCGCTTTCCTCGAGCCCATAGGCAATATGGTTATCGGTTCAATGTGGAAGCCCGATCATCCTACAGCGGATGACAAAGGTTTCCGTCAGGACTTCATGCAGTCTCTTATCGATGCTGGCCTTCCCAGCGTCCGATTTGGAGGAAACTATGTATCAGGCTGGCGTTGGAAAAACAGCGTCGGACCAGTAGAGAACCGCAAACCGCTTATCGACCGTTCTCGCTCCTGCTTTATTCCGAAGGAAGTCGGTGCTGATGAGTATCTGACATGGATAGAACGCGTTAATGCCGATATCATGTGGACACTTAACCTTGGTACAGATGATATCGATGCATCAATCGATTTTATAGATTACACAAATGTAGAGAGCGGACTTGAGTGGGCGGATAAGCGCATCGAGTTCGGAAGAGAAAAACCATACAATATCAAGATCTTCTATCTCGGCAACGAGATGGACGGCCCATGGCAAGTCGCCTCATGGGAAAAGGACCCTGTAGGCTACGGTGTCAAGGCCCGTGAAGTTTCCAAAGCCTTAAAATACACAGACGGCTCTGTCGAAACAATAGCTTGCGTTTCTTCCTGTCCGTTCCTGACTCATTATCCCGACTGGGATCGTCAGGTACTTGAGCAGTGTTATGAAGTCGTGGACTATATCTCACTTCACCACTATCATTCCGCACTTCCTGGTGACATCGGCGCTCTCATGGCGGGCGTTAAGGCATATGAGAACTATATTGATACAGAAATTGCTTTGAGCGACTATATCCGCACTATGCTGCGCACAGAAAAGACGATGTACATCTCTCTGGATGAGTACGGTAGTTCATTCCGTCCCCAGAGAGGAAATCCGCAATACGGCATGAACGGCAACATGCCTGTCGATACGTTCTTCAGTTTCCCCAACAGAGGATTCCGGAGCCAAGACCCCAACGTTTGGAACCAATTCGGACCAAGCAGAGTCGGTGAGATGGCCATGGCTCTTGCCAATGCATCAACCATGCTGGCAATGGTCCGGCGAGCAGACAGAGTTAAGATCGGATGCGCAACCGGCGGACTCGGCATGTTATGCGCTACAGATAAAGACCATGTCTGGAAGGCAGCCGCATATTATCCGATGACAGACCTTATCCGCTATGCAAGAGGTAAATCTATCCTGCCCATAGTCGAATGTGAAACTTATGATGTCCCGTCTTATGCAGTAGATGATCAGAACCAATATAACGACTTCCATGATGTTCCCTATATTACTGCTGCCGCTGCACTTAATGATGAAGCAGGCGAGTTCACAGTGTTCATCGCGAACGGAGACTGGGAAGAAGATGAGGATCTTACACTAGATATACGGTCTTTCGAAGGGTACCGATTCGTTGAACACACCGCTATGTATTCTGACGATTTCGAAGCTGCCAACAGCTATGAGCATCCGGACAACATAAAACCCATTGTTTGTGAAGACACACAGTGCGAGGATGGCATATTAAATGCGACGCTAAATAAATTATCGTGGAACATGTTTCGTTTTGAGAAGATCTGACCTGGCAGAAGGGTCCTTATGTTCTCAATAACTATGACAAACAGAGCTGTCTGAAAGATTCGTGACAGCTCTGTTCTTTCTTGTCCAATTATTTCTAAACTTATTAGTACTTTATTTGTATTAATCTGTTACAATAGTCACAGGCCAGAAAAGTAGGCAATTAGGAGAAAACATATGAGCGAAAAGAAATCAAACAAGACTCTTGAGATCCACCGCAATGAAAAAGGACAAAGAATCCTCTCAGGAAAAGAATGGCTGTTTGTCGTTATCGTTGGCTTAGCAGGCCAGTTGATATGGTGTGTAGAAAACACCTGGTATCCAAACTTCGTCTATGCCAAAATCGCCCCGGACGCATCGATCATATCATGGATGGTAGCCTTGAGCGCTTTATCCAGCACATTCGGATGTTTTGTCTGGGGAACTTTAGGCGACAGGTTAGGAAAAAGAAGGCCTCAGATGCTTATAGGTTATGCAGCCTGGGGAATTACCGTTATTCTGTTTGGATTAACAGAATACTTCGATCATTCCGATATGACTATGCTGACCATACTTGTCGTTGCAGGTGACTGTATAATGAGCTTCATCGGTGCCATGGCTAACGATTCCGGATTTATTGCCTGGACTACTGATATCACCGAAGAAGGCAACCGAGGCAAGATGGGTGCAGTCGTTGCTGTTCTTCCGGTAGCGGGAACTATTCTTGGTGGCCTTCTGTTTGGCAAGATAATTGAAAAGATCGATTACTTTAAATTCTATATAGTGTTAGGAATCTTTCTTGCTTTGATGAGCGTCGGCGTCCATTTCATGGTCAAAGATGCTCCTGACGTAGTGCCCAACAGGGATCCCAAAGGGTTCTGGCATCAGGTCTTCTCTGTATTTGATTTCTCTCTTCTGCAGAAAAACAAACTGATGAAGGACATCTGCCTCATCTTTTCTGTTTATTTTATCGGTTTCCAGATGTATTTCTCGCATCTTACCAACTTCCTTGTATATACTCAGGGCTATTCAACAGGAAATGCCGGCCTTGTTCTGGGGTTGCCGCTGATAGCTGCCTTGCCGTTTACATTCCTATGTTCCAAATATCTGGATAACGGCAAATTCTATAACATTATGTACATCTCGGTCGCTATTACGATCATTGGGCTTCTGCTCACATGGATCCCTGTCACTATCGTGACATGCTTGGGGATCTTCCTGTTCGGAACCGGATACATGTGCATATATCAGGCATTGATGGTCATGCTGAAGAACTGTATGCCTGAGAGCATGCACGGTCAGTCTGAAGGTATAAGGCAGATATTCTATGTTGTCATTCCTATGTGTGTCGGCACTCCGATAGGATCATTCCTGATCAAACATTTCGGCTACGCTATGAAGAACGAGTATGGCGTCGCCGGATATTCGGCAAACTGGGTAGTCTTCATCGCAGCAGCACTGTGGATGCCTCTGACATTTATTCCCATCACAAAAGCAAAGAAAGATTATCTGGAGCATCTGAGGAACATCGAAAATAATGAACAATGATATACGCAAAGGCCTTGCCCGTCACAAATTCGTCTATCACTTTCTTAGGATACTCATAGGGTGGGCCTTGATCCTTATCAACAATTTTTCATACAAGCCATACAAGATAAAGGAAAGACCCGCTCTGATCCTTGCGAATCACAATTCGGATTTTGACCCTTTCCTTATGATCATTACGTTAAAACAGCATTTCAAATTTGTCGCTAGCGCTAATATTATGTCTGGCCCCGTAGGAAAACTGATAGCATTTTTGGTTGGTCCTATTCCCAGAGCGAAAGGTGCGGGAGCAGATGAGACTGTTCAGCTGATAATAGACAATCTGAATGCCGGTATAGATGTAGCGATGTTTCCCGAAGGAAACAAATCATGGGACGGCTCGACTAATTTTATTTCCAAAAGAACAGCTGAGATCTTTAAGATGACTAAGTGCAGTTTGGTCACCTACCGATTTGACGGAGGTTATCTGCGTTCCCCAAGATGGGCCAGATTCACCCGTAAAGGAAAACTGTTCGGGCAGGTAGTCAATGAGTATTCCTATGATCAGTTAAAAAATCTTTCAACTGATGAGATATATCAGCTTATAGTAGACGACTTGCAGGCAGATGCTTACCAGTATCAAGATGCAAATCATATAAAATATGTTGGTAAAGGTCTTGCTGAAGGAATCGAGAACCTGGCTTATCTCTGTCCTGTTTGCCACAGGTTTGACACGATCCACGCAAAAGACAATGAATTCTGGTGCGAATGCGGAATGAAAGCCACTTATGACGAATATGGCTATCTCAACGGGGACAAGATCAGAAATTATAACAACACGATCAAATGGAACCGTTTCCAGAAACACTGGCTGGCACAGCACAAAGGCGAGCTGAAAAAGCAGACAGTCAAGAACTTCTCGCATGACGAAGGCCTACGCTTTTACCAGGTCGTCGATAATGAAAGGATCCTGCTGAGCGACAATATAAGCACTCAGTTATACGGTGACCGCATGATCCTGACGAACGGCAGTGATTACACAATAACATTCAACTGGGATTCTATTTCCAAGATGGGTATGTTCCGAAATAACAGGCTGTACTTCACTTATGATGACAAACGTTATCAGCTTGAAAGACCAACCGGTTTCCCGTTGATCAAGTATTTCTCATTGTGGAGAGTCCTTACTGATAAAGCATTAGTGTAACAAATAATAAACCAATATCAAAAGAGCTATCTGATTTCTTCTCAGATAGCTCTTATTTCTTATCGGATTAGTATCAATCGTTCACATTTGATCATATAGCTTCAGCGTTTACGAACTGGCTGGTCCACAGATCACTGTAGAAGCCACCCTTAGCAAGAAGCTCATTGTGTGTACCTGTTTCGACGATATCTCCATCCTTCATGACGAGGATTATATCAGCGCCTCTTATAGTGCTAAGACGGTGCGCGATCGTAAAGCTCGTCTTGCCTGCAGTAAGCCTTTCCATAGCATCCTGAACTATCTGCTCCGTTCTGGTATCAACAGATGACGTAGCCTCATCAAGGATAAGAAGAGGACAGTTATGTACCATTGCCCTGGCGATAGTCATAAGCTGTTTCTGCCCTGCAGACAGGTTGCTCTCATCGGACAGCATGGTGTCATATCCCTTAGGCAGCGTGGAAATATAGTTGTGCAGACCGACAGCCTTGCAGGCGTTTATGACCTCTTCCTGAGTCACGTCTTTTAGACAATATGCGATATTTTCCGTGACCGTTCCTTCAAACAGCCAAGTGTCCTGGAGGACCATGCAGAACTGGTCATGCACATTGGCCCTTGTGACCTTCCTGGTATCTACTCCGTCGATCAGTATCTGTCCGTCATTGATCTCGTAGAACCGCATCAGCAGGTTAACAAGTGTAGTTTTCCCTGCTCCAGTAGGACCAACGATAGCGACCTTCATACCGGGTGTTACTTTTGCTGAAAAATCATGAATAATGTCTCTTCCCGGATCGTAGCCGAATCTGACGTGTTTGAATTCCACTTCGCCTTTAATATCCTGGAGCAGGTCTTCCTTGCCGCTCTCATCTTCCATCTCCTCTTCAGACAGGAAACCGAAGATCCTTTCTGCTCCGGCAAGTGATGTCTGCAGGCTGGTAACTGCCTGTGCCACCTGTCCTAGCGGCATAGTAAACTGTCTGGTATATAACACGAACGCGATGATCGTACCAAAACGGATCTCTCCGCTTCTCACCATCATGGCTCCAGCTACACAAACTGCAACATAACCGAGGTTGCCAAGGAATTCCATCATCGGGAACATGATTCCGCTCAGGAACTGTGATTTCCAGTTGTTCGTGAACAGAAGCTGGTTTATTCTTTCAAACTCTGCCTTGGACTCTTCATCTCCGTTATATGCCTTAACGACGATGTGCCCTGCATACATCTCCTCTATGTGTCCGTTTATCTCTCCAAGATATGTTGATCTTCTTGAGAAGAAAGGCTGGCTCTTATTGATGATGACTTTCATAATGAACATTCCGGAAAGACCGCAGATCAGCACGATGAAAGTCAGCTTCGCATTTGTCATGAGCATCATAACAGAACATCCGGCAAATGTTACGAAAGCGTTTACCAGTTCAACCAATCCGTTGTTCAGTGACATTCCGATAGAGTCTACATCGTTTGTAACACGGCTGAGCAGATCTCCGAATGAGGAAGAGTCAAACCTGCTGAGAGGCATGCGGTTTATCTTACGGCAGATATCATTTCTCATGTCCCTCATGGCATATCTGGACGCACTTGCCAGAGTATAGCTTTGTATCCAAGTCAGCAGGGCGCTGAATGCATAGAAAGCAAGTACTCTTATTGCGATCCTCTTGACTGCAGCCATGTCGACCTGACCGTCAAGAAGTCCTTCTTCAATAAGGTTTGTGATACGGCTGAGCTGATCCGGTCCGAAAAGCATCAGCATAACACTGGTGACCGAACATACAAGGGCTGTTGCGACCTGAGGGATGAACCTGTTGAGGTACCTCAGAATGTTCTTTATAGCCCCCTTCATATCCTTAGGCTTTTCGGCGACAGCCATTCTGCCTCCGGGACCGCCTCTGCGTTCAGCTCCCATCTTAGCTTGTCCGAGTTGGTAATTATTCTTCGCCATTATGCAAGCTCCTCCTCAGAAAGCTGCGTGCGGGCAATCTCTTTATATACTTCACAATCTTTGAGCAGCTGTTCATGGGTGCCCATACCCACGATCTTGCCGCCATCAAGGACCAGTATCTTGTCAGCATCCCTTATCGTTCCTACACGCTGTGCAACGATAAGAGTCGTGACATCTGCTGTTTCTTTCTTTAATCTGTTTCTGAGAGCACGGTCTGTCTTATAGTCCAGAGCAGAGAACGTATCATCAAAAATATAGATATCCGGTTTGCGGTAAACTGCTCTTGCAACGGACAGACGCTGTTTCTGCCCTCCTGAGACGTTGGTACCTCCCCTGTTTATATCTGCGTCATAGCCGCCTTCCATTTCTTCAACGAAATCAGTTGCCTGCGCAATGGCTACAGCCGCTTTTATATCGTTCTCCTCGTCTCTTCCCTCAATAGGCTTACCCTCACCGTAAGAAACGTTGGAACTTACCGTTCCGGTGAAGAGCACTGCCTGCTGTGTGGCATAGCCTATCATATTGCGCAGGGACTTTTGCGTGTATTCTTTCACGTTCCTTCCTGCGACTATGACTTCACCTTCGGTGCAGTCATAGAGCCGTGGGATCAGGTTGACAAGTGTGGTCTTGCCGCTTCCTGTAGCACCGATAAATGCTACAGTCTCACCTTTCTTTGCAGTGAAGCTGATATCCGTGAGCACATCACCCTCTGTTCCGGGATAACGGAAGCAGACATTCCTGAACTCGATCTCGCCTTCCTTGCCCTCTACACCTTCGGTCTCTTTGCCATCAAGTATGGTCGCATCAGTCTCAAGGATCTCGTTTATTCTTTCAGCACAAACACTTGCTCTCGGAATTGTGTTGAATATCATATTCAGACTCATGAAAGCAAACAGGATACGGCTGGCATAGTTCGCAAAGACCACCATGTCAGAGAATACTGTCAGTCTTTCTGCATATACCGCGCTGCGGTTGATGATCAAAGCTCCAAGGAAATAGATACCTACAGTAAGACCGTTGTTCGTGAACCTCATTGTCGGATGCATGATTCCCATGGCATGCATAGCCTCCAATCCGTTCTGAGTCAGACGGTCGTTGGCATCATAGAATTTGCCTTCCTGATACTCTTCTGCGTTATACGCCCTGACGACTCGGATACCGGTCATGTTGTCACGCATAACCCTGTTCATGTCGTCATGCAGGAACTGCATCCTGCGGAATCTTGGGTGAGCATACTTAATTACATAGATTACAGCCAGAATGACACAGAACACCGCGCCTCCGGTCAGTGCGCTCCACTCCCACTGTTTTCCTTTTATCTTGAAGAGCGCGATTCCTACCGAGATAGGTGATCTTATTATCATGCTTATTCCTCTGGTCATGAACATCTGCATCATCTGAACGTCCAACGTTGACCTGGTAATAAGCGATGCTGTAGAGAATCTGTCGATCTCTTCCAGAGAGAATGACTGAACCTTGTCAAAGATCTTGCTGCGCAGGTTCTTTGAGAAGGTGGCAGCAAAATATGACGAAACAAAGCCGGAGCCGAAAGTGATGAACATACTGGCAATAGCGCATGCCAGCATCTTGAAACCTGCGATCCAGATCTCATTCATATCACTGCCTTCGGTCTCAACGAGCCTCGTGATAGTGCTCATATAGTCGGGGATACGCATATCCATCCAGACCTGAGCAAGAACTAGCATAGCATTGCATAGAAGAAGCGATACTTCCCACCGGTTCATTTTTTTCATGATCTTAATCATTGGTTCTTCCTGCTTTTTGAATTATATTTATCTATATTATTTTATCTTATCAGCCATGCTGCATCAACGTTTCACCACGCAAAAATACCTAGTGAGTATCACTAGGTATTACTGCATAGTCCTTCTATAAAACGACCTTATATATCGTTATCTTGTCTTCCCGCGACCTGATACATCTTTTCGTCAGATATCACCGTTGTCACGGTCAGATATTTCCGGAAAATCTCAGCAAGTTCTTCCGAGGTCATAAGCCCGTTAGATACACTTCTTGCTGAATCGGAACCATGGACGGCATTGATCTTTTCACGGCTCATTCCGTGAGCTACAGTGAGGACGCCTCCCTGCTTCAACAAAGAAGACAGATGAGATATCAGCAGTTCCGGATCCGGAAAATGCGGCAAAGCATTATATACAACGATACAGTCAAACAGCTGTCCAAAATCTGTTTCCGCAGCATCTCCGCAGATGATCTTTACTTGTTCCTGCTGATATTTATTCCTGGCGATCTCCACCATCTCCGGGGTAATATCGATAGCTGTAACAGAAGCTACATTCCTGTCCAGATAATCCGGAATAAGGATACCGGTGCCGCAGGCAACATCCAGAACATCCTTGCCCGCACACACTTCTGCGTTATCCAGAATAATATTGATCACATTGCTGTTTTTTGTAGTGTAGTCCGTGTCCCATTTGGACGCTAATCCTGCAAAAAAAGCAATAACATCATTCTTTTCCACGTTATTCCTCCGCTGTAAAAATCTCATTTAGTATACCCACTCTTCCTGTATAGCACAATCCCAATTACTAAGAATCACCCAAAAGTATTGTATAATTAAATGGAAAAGAGAGGTGTTTTTTATGAGGTACAGAAAACTTGGGAAAACCGGGCTCATGGTAAGTGAGGTTGGTTTTGGAGGTGAATGGCTTGAACGCCACCCGGAAGAAGAATCCATAGAACTTATCCGTTTTGCACACAGTCAGGGGATCAATATAATAGACTGCTGGATGCCAGATCCAAAATCCAGAACTATCATCGGCAAAGCTATTTACGAATGCAGGGATGAGTGGTTTGTTCAGGGCCACATCGGGTCAACTTACCAGAACGGTCAATACGTCAAAACGAGGGATATTAAATATGTCAGACCTGCTTTTGAAGACCTTCTGGAACGTATCGGAGGCGGATATATCGACCTCGGCATGATACACTATGTCGACTCTGAAGAAGAGTGGAATGTCTGTATGAACAGCGAATATATCGACTATGTACGCAGTCTTCTTGCAGACGGAAAGATCAGACATGTCGGCATGAGCACGCATAACCCCCGCATTGCCAAGAAAGCAGTGGAATCCGGGTTCATTGAGATGATCCTTTTCAGCATAAATCCTGCTTTTGACATGAAACCAGCAAGCGAGGACCTTGATACCTTATTTGCTGAATATGATTCTTCTCTGCACGGCATAGATCCAGAACGGGCTTCACTGTATCAGTTATGCGAAGAGAATAACGTAGGGATCACTGTAATGAAGGGTTTCTTTGGCGGAGCTCTTTTTGACCCCGCCCGTTCGCCTTTCGGAGTCGCCTTCACGCCAGTTCAGTGCATCCATTATGCACTTACCCGTCCAGGTGTATGCGCTGTCATGTGCGGGTATGACACTGTAGACCAGATCAAGGAAGCAGTAGCATATGAAACAGCGACTGATGAGGAGAGAGACTACGCATCAGTCATAGCATCTGCACCGCTGCATTCCTATATTGGCCAGTGTACATACTGCGGGCATTGTAAACCGTGCCCAATGGATATCGATATCGCTATGGTCAACAAGTTCTACGACCTCGCTATCCAGCAGGATGCCGTTCCGCAGAGTCTTAAAAATCATTATGCACAGCTTAACCCTACTGCTTCAGCATGTATCGGATGCCAAAGCTGTGAAACAAGATGTCCATTCCAGGTCCCGATTGCAGACCGTATGCAGAAAGCAGCTGATCTGTTTGGGTTCTGAAAAATTTCAACAATTTGTTTTTAATATTGAGCATTTGGTCTATGTTCGATCACATTATTATACTAGTAGTAATAATATGCAGGTAGATGTACTATGTGTTATATCACTGATTACTGCTCACCGCTAGGTCGTCTTTATATAATTTCAGACGGGACCTATCTGATCAGGCTGATATTTGGGTCAGATGGTGAATTGGATAATTCATACGGAGAATACAATCCAGACCTTCCTGTTTTTGATGAGATCAGAAATTGGCTGGACACCTATTTCTCCGGTAACGCTCCTGCCTTTACACCGCCCCTCTCCATGGATGGCACGGACTTTCAAAAGGAAGTATGGGACATTCTTCTAGAGATACCACATGGACAGACCATGAGTTATGGAGAGATCGCAAAAAGAATCGCAGACAGACGAGGTATGCCTCGTATGTCCGCTCAGGCAGTCGGAAACGCAGTCGCGAAGAACCCGATACCTATCATAGTTCCGTGTCACAGAGTTATCGGTTCCGATGGTTCGCTAACAGGATATGCAGGAGGCCTGGACAAAAAGCTGTTTCTTCTTTCCTCAGAAAATATTGCAGTTAAAAACAGTGCAGACACTTGATAGTCTGCACTGTTTTTTATTGCCTATTATTTCTTCAATGTTTCGCTTACTGCAGTTACCAGTCCAGTGACATCCTGAAGATTTGACGGAACGACGATCTTGGTTGCCTGTCCGTCTGCCATCTTCTCTGCAGCTTCCATAGAACGGATCTTAAGATACTGTTCTGAAGGATTGGAACTGTTGATAAGCTGAATGGCTCTTGCCTGGGCTTGAGCAACTGCTGCGATAGCCTCTGCTTCACCCTGAGCTGTGCGGATCCTCTCCTCACGTACTGCATCAGCACGGAGGATAGCGGACTCTTTTTCACCCTCTGCTCTGGTGATAGCGGACTGCTTCTCACCTTCAGCCGCAAGGATGACTGCGCGTTTCTCACGCTCTGCTTTCATCTGCTTCTCCATCGCTTCCTGAATGGATTTCGGAGGAGTGATGTTCTGTACCTCTACACGGGTGATATCGATTCCCCACTTATTGGTAGCTTCATCCAGTACCTTTATGGTCTCAGCGTTGATGGTCTCTCTTCCTACGAGAGTCTCATCAAGCGTCATGGAACCGATGATGTTTCTCAAAGTTGTTGCGCAGAGGTTTTCAATTGCTGCAATAGGACGCTCGACGCCATAGGTCAGTGCTTTTGGATCTATCACCTGGAAATACACAACTGAGTCGACGTTCATTGTGACGTTATCTTTCGTGATAACTGACTGAGGCTCAAAGTCCGCGACCTGCTCCTTCATGGAGATCTTCCGGACTATGCGCTCAATGACAGGTGTTTTGATATGGAGACCTGCCTCCCATGTAGCTGCGTATTTACCAAGTCTCTCAATTACCCATGCGCTTCCCTGAGGGACGATGCACAGAGACGTAAGTATGACAACAAGCAGCAATACTAATATGATTCCACCAATTATGAACGGCATGATATTATTCTCCTTTGTTGTTATTTACTTGTCTGATAATAATAAAGATCGCATATCCAAATACAGCGATGAAGCCCATAAAGAATAATACAGGCGATAATGGCGCGAGGATCGTCAGCGCTGCTATCGCTCCGAGTATCATCTTGGCATTGTCACTGTTCTTCTTTTTATTGCTCTCTCTGGTTGTGACACTATGCTGTGTGGCCTGATGAAAGGAACGGTGCTTCATTGCTTCGTTTCGTGCATCACAGTTTTCCTCGTGACTCCTGCGAAGCTCTTTTCCTTCATCCAGGTCCCAAGCAGAGATCCTGCTCTCACGCGCTATCTCTCTTGCAAGCCAGTCGTCTGTCCCGAACATTTCTTTAGATTGTTTCAAAAAGGCACCCTCCTTTCTCAAAATCGGTCAAGAATAATTATATAGAAATAAAAGAGTTTGTCAAAAAGTCGACCTATACCAACATAAGGAGAAAGCTCAAGCCTTCTCCTTATGTTTTACATTGCTTTTTTTCAGTAATTAGTCTTCCTTGACCTGATTCAGCAACCAAGCCATGATGCCATACTCGTTCTTATATGTCGGCACCCAGCTCCAGTGGTTCTGGCGGAAGAGTTTTCCGTAGTTTTCTGCTTTTATGAGGCTCGGAGTGATGGAAATATCATATTTTTCGAGATCCTCAGGTGAGAACAGCGTGAGATGTGCATTGTTGTTCCCGTTATCTCTCATGTTCATGACAGCATCCACCAGATATTTGTGCCTGTAAAGCGTATGATCGATATATGCAGATGTCACCCATATCGGACGGCGGATCGATTTAAGGATGGAGAATGTCTCCGGAGTCATTGACGGACATACCGGGACTGCTGCGGCAAACAGATCCGAACCGACAGACATTGCTCTGACTGTTCCTGCACCGCCCATGGACATTCCGGTAACATATACTCTCTTAGGATCGACCTTGCCTTCCTTGATCATCCTCTTGATGATATCGCATACGAGTCCGAGGTAATATCTTGACCAGCCGTATCTAGGATCCTTGGAAAAGTCGCTGTTAGCAAATTTTGCATTCATGTTCATCTTCTTGAACATGTCGCGGTCCTCTACGCACATAGGAGCCATGACATAGATATCAGGATAGTCTTCAGCAAAGTTTACCGGGCCGTAGTCAGCCATGAGCTGTTTCTCGTTGTCCCTTGCCCCTTCACCGTCTTCATAACCGCCGTTTCCGCCTCCATGCAGGAAAAGGATCATCGGACGCGGTTCAGACGCATTTTCCGGAGAATAAAGGCGGTACATCACACGGCCTTCCTGCAGTTTTGCAAACTTCTCATCTGCTGTACGGGTGTGAACCACAAAATCCTTTTTCTCAAGTTTCTTGTCGCCTAAGCAGAGTGTCCACGGTACTCTGTTAGTAAACGGTTCAGTCTCTATATGAAGGACTCCGCCCTCTGCCTCAACAGACAGAATATCTCCGGGAGCTACTCCTCTGCTTTCTTTCAGATAAGCGATATGCTCCGTTTCTACTGCCGGTCCTTCAAGATGGATCTCCTCTTTAGACAGTGCTTTCTTTTTCCAAGGGATATCAAAACTGGAGATCTCCTGTCCTGTGAGTCCTAAAAATGCATTTGCTGAATATGCCATAATAGTCTCTCCTTCAATCAATATTTCTCCCTCTTCCACGAGGGTCATTAACTATTTTATTATCTGCGGAATCCGTCTTTGTACTTATCGAGGAAATAATCAAGCATATACTGCTTTACCTTTGGCAGTTTCCTCTCGCCCATCCATGGTGACACATCCATCATCAGAGACTTTTTGCAGTCCTCAGTATATGGAGTCCATGTTTTGAGGTCCTTTCCGTTAGGATCTCCGTTCTTTACAAAATTCGCCCAGTATTCCGCCATAGTGTTGGAAAGCTCATAGTCGCTTCCCGTGTATTCTCTCCAATCCCTGTCAAGAGTCTGGAATACATAGTAGTGCTCAAAGCCGTGATACGCTCCGGCAAAATCTCCCGGTGCCCTACGGATATTGCAGTAGACATACGCAGGTTTCATATTGTTGCACAGCTGTGTTTCCGCAAACAGTCTTGCACGGTAGATATTGTCATCTGTCATCCCGACTGCGATGTCAGTATCGGTAAGCTTGGAGCAGAATTCGACAAAGTCTTCAGCCTTGTCGCCGAACTTATGAGAATATTTCTCTACCTTGTCTCTCGTAAGGATAGCGCTAGGCGCAAATTCGGTAACTATGGCGCCTTCATCACCCGCTCCACCGACAAGATATGAAATGTCATGGTGTCTTCCGCTGATCATTACATCGCATGGATCTTCCGGAAATACATATCCGTCTATCACTCCGCGGAAAAAACAGAGATATCCGGGCATCTTTCTGTAAACAGCACTCAGCTGCTCACATGTAAGTCCTCTCATTTCTTCAAGGGATGTACAGCCTGCTGCTTCAGCGAACATATCGCCGCGCTTATAAGCCTCTTCCTTGCTCATCCAGAACGGAGCGGAGTGCGGTCCGTCGTCAGGATCGCTCATATCATGGACCGTAGGCCCGCTTTCAATGATACAGCCTACCAGATCACCTTCGGTCAGCGGAGTGCATGACAACGCTGTAGCAGCCACTGCCCCTGAGGAATGTCCCATCAAGGTGATCCTGTCAGGATCTCCGCCGAAATTCTTTATATTCTTTCTGACCCACTTCAAAGCATAGATCTGATCGAGATAATAGATATTTCCTGCGCTTCCGTATGGATTCTCTTTCTCCATATCCCTGTGAACGAGCATACCCAATGGGCCGGTCCTGTAGTTTATCGTGACAAGTATCACTCCCCTTTTACAGAAGCCTTCACCGTCATACATAGGCTCATTGGAAGCACCTCCCATAAAGGCTCCTCCCGGAATGAACAACAGTACAGGAAGCATCTCATCAGTGCTGCTGGCAGGAGTGTATACATTCAGATACAAACAGTCTTCACTGTCCCTTAGCTCTGGCCTCTTTCCCATAAACTGGTAACAGGCATTACCGAACTCCACACAATCCCTGATACCTTCCCATTTCTCGTGAGGCTGCGGGAATCTCCATCTGAGGTCACCAACAGGAGGTGCTGCGTACGGGATACCTCTGAATACCGTAAACTTCGGATTGTTCCCTTCAGCTCCCCTGACTTCACCATATTCCGTCTCAGCGACACGCATAGCTGCTTTCCCGTTCCCATATTCAAACGCCATTACTGATAACCTCCTGTAGAATCCACTGTTAACTACTTTATTGTATCATGTGCAGACCTAATAGCATAATGCTTTCTGCTAATAACTGAACAGATTAAAATGTATCCCTTTTTCAACAGAAAAGCTGCCGAAGGACAGGCCTTCAGCAGCAATACAATTGATTCTATGATAGTTTTTTGACGTAGATTCCGTCCTTCTCCACGAAACCTGTTGCTTTAAGATATGCTTCGTGGTTTTCCGTAGACCCCTTATAAGTGATAGAGCTGTAACCAAACTGTGCCAGCTTGGAAAACAGGAACTTTCCGACAGAAAAATCTCTGTACTGCGGGATAGTATAATCAAGCAGCAGATTCAGGCTGTCCCCCTCATCTATTCCCATCGTAATCCCCACCGGTTTGCCGTCATGACTCAATATGAGAGCACGGTTTATATCCGGGTTGTACAGATCTACCCCCGGGAAGATCTTCACTATGTCATCCCCGTATCTTTCCAGCAGATAGCGAAGATAAGCATCGTCTTCTTCTACCACTGTGAAGTCATATTCTCTGTCGGAATGGCTCATCTTCCACAGATAGTAAAGGTTGATCGCTACGAGGCAGAAATTCATGACCGCAGTAGGATAGGAATGGATGATCAGCGCATAAATAGCAAATATCACACTTCCTGCAGTGTTAACGACCCTCAGTTTAACTACTGAGGTAAGAAGGAAAGAGACCAGCACGAGCGCGGACCCAAGATAGCCGAACATTTCGATCAGGAATTCAGGTTTCATTTTTTCTCTCCAATATCAATTGATATAACATGGGTGGATTATCTGTCGGTCGTTTTCTGTAATTAAGTGTATCACAGTTCAGCACGCTTGCAATCTTATTTGACGCAAAAGCTCCCGGTCTTTCAAGGCCGGGAGCTGAATGTATAGCTATGAATTATAGGTTCCTGAATACGATCTGTGCATAATCATGGAACGCTGCTCTCCATACTCTGTACTCATGGTATCCGGGATAGATCTTCTGAATGTAGTTGATTCCCTTCTCCTTGCAGTACTCGCGCTCCTTTTCGAAGAGCGGGAGGGATACCTCGTGGTCACCGATCGCTCCGAAGAACGGGTTGACTTCACGGTTCCAAGTCTCTGCATCGTCCAAGACCTTGATCTGTTCTGCCTGTGATCTTCCCTCATAACCGGGGATCACCGGATATGTGTAACCTGTGAACAGACCGGCTGAACCGAACACGTCATAGTGTGCCATGATCATCTCGCCGGACAGCAGTGAACCCATGGAGAGTCCGCCAATAGCACGGGCCTTCTTGTCAGGGATCGCACGGTAATGTGACTCGATGAACGGGATGCAGTCTGTGAGGAGCATGTCGTTGTATTTGCTGGTATCGAGGTGCGGGTTGCCGTCGGTGTTGACCTGCATCATGGCATTGTTCATTACTACAATGAACGGTACGGCCTTGCCCTCAGCGAGCAGGTTGTCCATGATGAAGTTGATCTTTCCGAGATGCACCCATACAGTCTCGTTCTCGCCGCCGCCGTCCTGCAGATAGAATACAGGATATTTTGTATCCAGATCATCTCTGTATTTTGGAGGAGTATAAACATAGCAGCTCTCCCACTCTCCCGTGACGGTGGAGAAGAAGTACTCCTGGGATACCGTTCCGTGGGGGACATCCTTGATAAGGAGATAATCCTGATCGGTGTCGGGGATCTCGATGTAGTTGATGGCATAGCCCCAACCATAACTGATCGGTGCCAGCGGGTTTACTATCCTGACGCCGTCGACTTCAAAGATCAGCTGTTTCTGGCCGGGTTCATCATATTGGATCGTTCCGGTCCACATGCCGTCATCCTGAAGTTCGAGATTGACCATATTGCCGGGATATCCTGCGGTAACCTCTTTTGCTGTCGGGCCGTACAGGGATACCCATACCTTACCGTCTGGATATACCTTATAGCCGATGTTGGTATCTCCGTGTTTGCCGCCGTTTATCATGCCGGGGATAAGCTGACGGTTGAAACCCAAAGGACGTGCATCAAATACTTGGTTGTCAAGAAACTCTTTTGGAATATTCATTCTTCATCCTTTCTGCGAAGCTGCATCTGTCAATGTGCAGCCTACATATATATTGCACTAATATCATATCACTTTTGCAAAGGTATTGCTCGGAACAATACTTCGTTTTCGAAACTATTTGTTCAATCCGAGTGATAATGACCAATTAATACTATATAATATTTGTAGATACACACACCGTATTATGAGGTAAATAAGATGAAAAAAGCGAAGCTCATATTGGACAAGGATTACGTGATCTCAAGGATAGATCCGAGGGTATACGGATCTTTCGTAGAACACCTCGGCAGATCTATATATACAGGGATCTATGAACCGGATCATCCTTCCGCAGATAAGGAAGGTTTCCGCAAAGATGTACTGGATCTGGTAAGAGGATTAAACACACCTATCATTCGTTACCCGGGGGGAAACTTCGTTTCCGGATTCCGCTGGCAGGATTCCATCGGCCCGGTTGCAGACCGTCCGAAGCGCCTAGACCTCGCCTGGAAAACGACCGAACCTAATGAAGTAGGCATCCATGAATTCTGCTCATGGGCAAAGAAAGCGAGTGCAAATGTCATGTATGCCGTGAACCTGGGAACCAGCGGCCCTGCCGAGGCACAAAACCTTGTGGAATATGCCAACCATAAAGGCGGAAGCGCATGGAGCGACCTGAGAATCAAGAACGGCGCCAAAGACCCCTTTGATATCAAACTCTGGTGCCTTGGCAATGAGATGGACGGCCCCTGGCAGATGTGCCATAAAACGGCGACCGAATACGGCCGTGTTGCGAATGAAGCGGCCAAGATGATGAAGTGGACTGACGACTCAATTGAACTGGTGGCCTGCGGTTCATCCTCTTCCGAAATGCCGACATTCGGAGACTGGGAATATACTGTTCTTTCCGAATGCTATGAAAATGTGGATTATGTTTCGCTGCACCGTTACTACGGCAACCCGCATAACGACACACCGGATTTCCTGGCTTCCACCATGGATCTTGAGAATTTTATTCGCACCGTTGCATCGATCTGTGACTCTGTAAAAGGGAAAAAACGCAGCAGCAAACAGATCAACCTGTCTCTTGATGAATACAATGTCTGGTATCATTCCAATGAACAGGATCAGCAGCTGTATAAGCGCGAACCATGGGGAACAGCGCTTCCTCTTCTGGAAGATGTTTATAACTTTGAAGATGCTCTTCTCGTCGGTCTCATGCTCATAACGATACTCAAGAATGCAGACAGAGTGAAGATCGCTTGCATGGCGCAGCTTGTAAATGTTATTGCCCCGATAATGACACGTCCAAACGGCGGTGCATGGGCACAGACTATATACTGGCCTCTCCAGCAGGCTAGCCTGCTCGGACGCGGCACAAGCTTATTACCGCAGCTGATATGCGAGAAGCAGGACACGAGCCATTATACAGACGTCCCGATGGTGGACGCTGCAGCAGTACTTCATGATGATGGAAGTGTAGTGATATTTGCAGTCAACAGGAATCTCACAGAACCTGTTGAGCTGGAATGTGACCTCCGTGCATTCGGCAAGTTCGCCAAGACATCCCATATGATGCTCCACCATGATGATGTAAAAGCGATCAATACGGAAACCGATCCACTTAATGTCATCCCTCGTGAAGTACCGGTGACTTTCAAAGACGGAAAAGTAGTTCTTCCTCCCGCATCCTGGAACGTCATTCAGGTAATCAAATAATTATGTAATTCAGTAAGGAATACTTATATATGGATAACCTCCCGCTGTTTTCGCTTGAACCTTCTGTCATCTGCTGTGATCTGTGCGATCTCGGACATGAGGTGAAGAAATGGGAAAAAGCAGGGGCAAAAGCGCTCCACATTGATGTTCTGGACGGTGCTTTTGCGCCAAGCCTTCCCGTTGGGCTAGACACGTTCATTCAGCTTTTTGAACGGACCGGTCTGCCTTTTGATGTGCACATAATGTCCCTGCAGAACCGATGGTTTATTGAGCAGTGCCTCCGTATGCATCCGGCAAGGATATGCTTCCAGCTTGAAGGTGAACCGGATCCTGCTGCCCGTATTGAACAGATCCGTGAAGCAGGTGTGATCCCAGGGCTGGCGTTAGCCCCTACTACTCCTCTTGATGATCTTGTTCCCTATCTGGACATGATAGACTTTATCCTTCTTATGCGTATCAAACCGGGATATGCCGGACATGCAGATGAATCTGTTCAGCTGGATCTCGATCAAAGGATCAGGGATGCAAGGCATATGCTTGATACAGGAAAACCTGGCAGGGATATCATCATCGACGGCAGAGTGACTTTCGATGATGTGTCCAGACTCCGGAAACTGGGAGCAACAGTGTTCGTGGGAGGCAGCAGAAGTCTTTTCTCATCAGATGATTATTCTGCTAACTATGAAAAGATGAGCAAATACTATTCAGAGGCATGATTATGAGTTTCAGCAACAGTTACAAAAAAGCAATGCACCTCATTCTGGACGAATGCGGCGAGATCCTGGACAGAGTGGATCCCGCACAGACCGAAAGTTTTATTGAGATGCTGCTGTCATCAAGACGTGTGTTCTTTACCGGCGTCGGGCGTGTACGTCTCTCCCTTGAGGCAATGGCAAAACGTTTAGCCCATCTTGGTATAGAAACACATATGGTGGGAGACATAAATGAGCCCGCTATGAACGAGGAAGATCTCCTTGTAGTAGGGTCAGGAAGCGGTGAATCCATCGTTCCTGTAGCGATCGCACAAAAAGCAAAACAACTAGGCGGTAAGGTAGTTCATATTGGCTCCAATCCGTCCGGAACGATAGCAAACCTTGCAGATCTTCAGGTCAGGATCCCTGCTTCAACAAAACTTCATCTGCCGGATGAGTTTATCTCCTCCCAGCCGATGACCAGTCTGTTTGAACAATGTCTGCTTATTTACGGTGATACTGTCGCAGCGCTGATAATAGAGAAAAAAGGCATAGATGTCGCTTCTTTGTGGGACACCCACGCAAACCTCGAATAAGGGCACGAGAGAGGAAAAAACGATGCTTTACAAAGAATTATATCGTCCGCAATATCATTTCTCCGCTCCAAAAGGGTGGCTTAATGATCCGAATGGTCTCGTCTGGTACAAAGGTGAATACCACCTGTTCTACCAGTACTACCCGCATGATATACTTTGGGGCCCGATGCACTGGGGACATGCGGTAAGCACAGACCTCGTTCACTGGGAAAACCTTCCTATCGCCCTCGCACCTGATGAGAACGGAACCGTATTCTCCGGAAGCGTTGTTGTGGATCACCGCAATGACTCCGGTCTGTTCTCAGGCGGTGAGGGTCTGGTCGCTTTCTATACCGGTCATATCGACAGACCCGGTCAGCATCCGATCGAGCATCAATGCCTGGCTTACAGTGAAGACTGCGGAAGAACATGGAAGAAATATGAAGGGAACCCCATTCTCTCTGCTCCCGAGACACCAGATGCTTATGACTTCCGCGATCCGAAGGTGTTCTGGCACGAAGAATCCGGAAAATGGGTCATGTTCCTCGGAGGCGGTTTCTACAGAGTATACAATTCTTCTGACCTGATCCACTGGGATCTCACAAGCGAATCATATATTCACGAAGAATTCCCGGATTTCGCGCTTGTTCCTGTGGAAAACTCTGATGACAAGAAATGGGTCCTTAATCTGGCAGGATTTAAATACTATATCTGCTCATTTGACGGAAAGAGATTCATCCGCGAAGAAGGTCCTTATACCGCAGATCTCTCGGACGGATGTCAGGCCACACAGACATTCAGTAACATCCAGGACGGAAGAGTAATCATGATGTCATGGATGAGGGATGGCTCCCGCGGCCCGACGTTCCCCTGGAGAAACACAATGACTGTAGCCAGAGAACTGACTTTGAGGAAGATGTCAGATGGTACACACAGACTGGTTCAGATCCCGGTAAAAGAACTCTCTGCATTGGAAGCCGAAAGTATATTTGAACTGCAGGATACTGATCTCGAACCCGGTAAGGATATCTTAAACGGAGTTCATTGTTCTCAATGTGTCATGGAAGCAGATCTTGATATCTCAGGTAAAACCGGGAAAACTATCTTCACCATTCTGGCAGATGACCGTCAATGGACAAAACTTGTTGTCGACCTTGATAACGGTCTGTTCTTTGTGGATTATACCGGAGGCAACTCTCCTCGCTGGCGTGATACTCAGACATCTATGGACGCATGGTATTTCGCCACTAACGACATAATCAAGGCCAGAGGAAAGAGCTACCCGGTACCTCTTCCTGACAAGGACAATCTCAAAGTCAAAGCTCTCATAGACTGGACTTCCATGGAGATATTCCTGAATGATGGCTTGATCTCATTTACTTTCAGCGTTTTCCCGGACGCAGAAGCAGACCAGCTGTCACTGGTATCCGATGATAACATTCATGTACGCAGCCTTAGCATAAAAAAGATGGCCAGTATCTGGTAATCCAAACTGACACATAAAAAGAACATCTGCAGTCAAGTAGATCTGCATGATGTTCTTTTTTGTTAAGTAAGGCTTCGCTATGCTTTCCGAACGGATCCAAGAATGTCACTCATCAGCGAAGAACTTTCATCTCTGTAAGTCTCTCTGGAATACATGTGGAAATAGTATAGTGTTCTTCCAAACTTTGCTATATATGTTTCGCCATACATATCTGTTCCTTCCGAATTATATGTGTATGCGAATCCCGAAGCTTCTGCTCCGTCAATCTTTCTTGTTTTATAAGTCTGAAAGGCATATCCATATCTCTGCATAGGTTTCCTTATCTGCTTCTCAGAATTCTTTGCTATCTCTGATGAAGACAGCAGCATTGCAGATAGACCGTTTATCTTCTTCCACCCTGCAGTAATAAGAATATGACGATCCGGATCTGTCATTCCTCTCCATTCGCCGTCGAAAAGTATCTTAATATTATTTCGTTCATCCTGATCCAGTTCATGGAAACTCTCAGGGAATGTCATATACAAACTGTCATCTAAAACAATCTCGATCATTTTTTTAACAATCATCCTTTATAAGCTATAGCATCTATCTGAAACAGTATTCCTTCTCTGATAAATTGGGAAGAAAAGGCTTTTCTGGCAGGATATTTGCCTTTGAACCTGTCCTTCAGAACATCAGACAGATAGTTAAGATCCGATATATCCTTAAACAGGCAATCCATCTTGACAACGGAATCCAGAGTCAGTCCGACCATAGCCAGCCTTTTCTCCAGAACATCAATCGCTCCGTTGATCTGATCAACTATCGGTTTTCCTTCGCCTGACATGCAGTATCCTACAAAAACATAATCTCCAGCTTCAATAACGGTGGAATCCGCCCAGAACTCATCTGTTTCTACTCTTCTGATCTCAGACATGATATATCTCCTTCCCGCTTTCGGAACGTACTTATCATAACGTTATGTTCTTTAAGTACAAAAAAACGCTTTTGCATGGTATCATATTAATAGTAGCAAAAAAACACACGCATTTGAATTCTGGAAAAACAATGAAACTGTTATTGAAACTAAGCAAGGAGGCAGTCCGCTATCGCGGGCTGTATATTTTGGCGATCCTGTCCACACTGGGACTCACGATCGTAAATCTGGCATCACCGCGTGTCCTGTCTGCTATGACAGGAATAGTAAGCCAGGGTGTTACCGAAAAAGATCTGCAGACTATCAGGAATCTCACACTTATCTTATGTGGGTTATATGCACTCAGGGTCTTGTTCAGATTCATGAGCAACTATCTTGCACATAAGGCTGCATGGTATCTCGTGGGTGATATGAGGACTAAGGTGTATGACAAACTTGAACGCATGCATCTCGGTTTCTTCCATGACAAACAGACTGGTGACCTGATGAGCCGGGTTGTTAACGATACAAGAGATTTTGAGCTCCTTTATGCTCACATGATCCCTGAAACTATCACCAACCTGGTGACTTTTACCGGTGTCCTTGTAGTACTGCTCACAATCAACTGGAGGCTTGCACTGATAACCTGCTTCCCCATCCCGCTCATCCTCATCTCAGGGCTGATATTTGCCAAAAAGGTCCGGCCTTTCTTCAGAGTATCACAGTCCAAAATGGGCGAACTCAACGGAAAACTGCAGGATAACCTTTCCGGTGTCCATGAGATACAGTCCTTCGGACGTGAAGATTACGAGACAGGGCGTGTCAACGAGAAAAACTTCGACCATGTTCATGCCATGCTCCAGGCACTTAAGATAAGTGCTGTCTTCCATCCGAGCGTAGAGTTCATTTCCTCTCTTGGAACTATTCTCGTAGTAGGCTTCGGCGGATATCTGGCATATCGCGAAGGTCTCAGTGTTGAAGATATCGTTTCATTCCTTCTCTATCTGAGTCTCTTCTACGCTCCTGTTGCCGGACTTGCAAATCTGCTGGAGAACATGCAGCAGTCCATGGCAGGTGCTGAGCGCGTAATTGCTATCCTTGATGCGCCTCAGGAGATAACCGACAAACCTGATGCCGAAGACCTCAAGGATGTCCAGGGAGATATCAAGTTTGATCATGTAAGTTTCGCATATGAGGAAGATTCACCTGTCCTGGATGACGTATCGTTCCACTGTGAACCCGGTAAAATGCTGGCGTTAGTTGGACCTACCGGAGTCGGCAAGACGACGTTGACCCAGCTTATCTCCCGTTTCTATGAGCCAAATTCAGGGCAGATCCTTATAGATGGCAAGGACATCTCCGATGTTACGATGGAGAGTCTGCGCAAAAATATCGCTCCGGTATTGCAGGATACATTCCTGTTCAATGGAACTGTAGCTGAAAATATCGGTTATGCCCGTCCTGATGCGACATCGGAAGAGATCCGTGACGCGGCAAGAGCAGCTAATATAGATGCTGATATCATGCAGATGCCGGACGGTTACGATACTCAGGTCGGAGAAAGAGGTGTGCGCCTCTCAGGCGGTCAGAAACAGCGTGTAGCGATAGCTAGAGCGATCCTTCGCCGCGCACCGATAATTATTTTGGATGAAGCGACAGCCTCTGTTGACGTCGAAACAGAACAGCAAATACAGAAAGCCATAGCCGGACTTGCAGGCAGAAGGACGATCATTGCAATAGCTCACAGGCTTTCTACTATCCGCAATGCAGATCAGATCCTTGTGATCGAGAACGGAAAGATCACAGAGAGCGGCACCCATGAAGAACTAGTCGCTCTGGGCGGAAGTTACGCCAGGATGAATGAGATCCAAAGCGCGGCAGCTACAAGCGGAGGCATAGTCTGATTATTTCCATTTAAAGAAATAGCACTCACGTCGTGAGTGCTATTTTTGTATGCTTTAGTATTTTCCGATAGGCGGCTGAACATAATCAGGAAGCGGACATTCATACTTTCCTCCGCTCTTCTTGATGTACTCCGCTCTGGCTGCCTTCATTACCTCGGGCTGCTCCATAGTCCTGACACATGAAAGTGCGATTGCTTCAGCAGCTCTCAGCATTCCTTTATGCCCTATGCGGCTCCCTGCCTGCCCTGCCATCTGCCATGTGTGTCCGATGTTTCCTAGACAAGCTGTGGCTACATGGATCTCTGCTGTCGGAGTTGCATATCCAACATCGCCTACATCGGAAGATCCACCCATAAAGCGTCCTTTCGTCTTGTCGTATTCTATAACTCCACTGTGAAGAGGTTTATCGAGAAGATCATCCAGATCATCGTCTCCAAGTTCTTCAGCAATAGATGTCCTGATTCCTTCTTGCTGCATCTTGTCATAGGATCTGAGGAATTGCTTGGCAAGTTTGTAGTCTTCGTCATCCCATTCCGGCGCTCCCAGTTCTTTGAGACAGTCGCTGGCTACCTTTGCAAGTACACTGTTGGAAGAATAATCAGAGAACGCCATCGTTATCTCATAATTCATCTGTGTTTCTGTCATCTCTGCAGCGCCTCTTGCAACTTTGACTACCCTTGAGAACAAAGCCTTCATTTCCTTGACTGTTCTGGCGCGCACTTCATATTTCACTTTTGCATATGCCTGAACAACATTGGGGAAAGTACCGCCTACATCAGAGTAAGCGTAGTGTATCCTCTGTCCGTCAAGAATATGTTCTCTCAGATAGTTGCATCCTACGCTCATCAGTTCAGCAGCATCAAGAGCACTCCTTCCTAACCACGGTGAACCTCCGGCATGGGCGGCTACACCGTTGAATTCAAAGTTAGCTCCCATGATAGCTGTGCCTGAATCAGCTGACACATCATTAGTGGTCGCCGGGTGCCATGTATAGCAGAAATCACAGTCATCAAAGAGACCGGCTCTCGCCATGAACTGTTTGGATCCGGCACCTTCTTCTGCCGGGCAGCCATAATAAAATACCGTGCCTTCTGAGCCCGTCTGTGTCAGATATTCTTTAACAGCAACTGCTGCAGCGAGAGCGCCAGCTCCAAGCAGGCAGTGCCCGCATCCATGTCCAGGCCCGCCTTCGCACACCGGTGTATGGACCGGGTTTCCACCCTCCTGACTCAGCGCAGGAAGAGCATCGAACTCACCGAGAATTCCCATAATCGGCTTTCCTGATCCGAAAGTCCCCATAAAACATGTCGGAATATCAGCGAGTCCTCTCTCTACTTTGAAGCCTTCATCCTCAAGTATCTTGCAGAGGAGATCAGCAGACTGCACTTCCTCATATGCAAGTTCGGCAAAATTATAGATCTTGTCGCTCGCGTCTATAAATACATCCTTTTTCTGTTCAATAATCCCTTTAATTATCTCAATATCCGTCATGCTGCTGTCCTCCTCACAATACCTTGCTTAAAAAGTCTCTTGTTCGTTCATTCTGCGGTGACTCGAAGAACTGATCCGGGGATCCCTCTTCAACGATCATTCCGCTGTCTATAAACATAACCCTATCACTTACCTGCTTGGCAAACCCCATCTCATGGGTAACTACAATAGTTGTCATTCCTGATGCTGCCAGATCCTGTATTACTTCAAGCACTTCCTTCACCATCTCAGGGTCAAGAGCGCTTGTAGGCTCATCATACAGCATCACTTCAGGCTCCATAGCCAAAGCTCTTATAATAGCAAGTCTTTGTTTCTGTCCGCCTGACAGTCTGGTGGGATACTCGTCGATTTTATCCAAAAGCCCTACCCTAACAAGCAGCGCTCTGGCTTTTTCCTCCGCTTCTGCTTTTGGCACCTTTTTCTCGAGGATAGGAGCCAATGTGATGTTATCTAGAACTGTGAGATGTGGAAAAACATTGAAATGCTGGAAAACCATTCCAATCTTCTGCCGCATCTCAGCCATTTTCTTTCCGTTGTTAATATCGCTGATGGGCTCGTTTTTGAAATATACCCTTCCTGAAGTCGGTTTCTCGAGAAGATTGAGGCATCTCAAAAACGTACTCTTGCCTCCTCCGCTTGGACCGATAATGGAGACTGTTTCCCCTTCTTTGAACGTGGTATTCAGGCCATTAAGAACTTCTACGCGGCCAAATGATTTATATAGGTCTTCTACCCTGAATACTTCTCTGCTGGAATTATCGCTCATTTGCTTTCATCCTCCTTTCATAGACATTAAGTCCTCTGGTGAGAACGAAAGTTACAACGAGATAGATCATTCCGGAGATCAGCAGCGACGGTATCGACAGGAAGGTTGTCGACTGGACCGTCCGGTATGCAGTCGTAAGTTCATTGATAAAGAATACTGAAGCCAGTGACGTCTGCTTGATCATATTGATGAACTCGTTTCCCAATGCAGGAAGGATATTTTTTATGGCCTGCGGAAGAATTATCCGCATAAAGGTGTGAAACTCAGTCAAGCCAAGACTCAGGCCAGCCTCCTGCTGTCCGATATCAACAGCCTGTATGCCGGCGCGGATTATTTCACACACATATGCGCTGGCATTTATTACCATGGCTATTATTATGCTCTGCGTGTCAGTCAGTTCGATAGATGCTAGTCTCGGCAGAAAGATCCAGAAGAAGTATATCTGGAGCAGCACAGGCGTTCCGCGTATGACCTCAACGTATGTATCCACTAATAAATTTGCCGGTTTGAACTTGGCCAGTTTCAGAACAGCAAGCACAGTCCCCAAAAGCGTTGCAAAGAACACTGTGACTGCAGACAGCCACAGTGTTCCCATAAGTCCTTTCAGGTAAACAAATGAGTATTTATCCCATATTCTGATTATCTGATCTATCATTTAACAACAATTTCCTTTGGAAAGAATAATTAGACACCAAGTCTTGCGGCATATTCCTTATATTCTTCGACCCATGCAGCGTATTGCCCGCTCGCAAGCAGTTCATCGATGCAGCCGTTTACGAATTCTATAAGATCCTTTTCTCCCTTAGGAGCACCGCATCTTGTTCCGTCGAACTCCTCAGGCGTCTCAAACTTGACGTTCGGCATTACATAAAGACCACAGTCCGGATTCGCTTCTATATACAGGTCCACGTGTGAAATAGCGCAGCATACGCAGTCGCTTTTCCCTTCTGAAAGAGCCATATAGCAGTCCGGTGTGGATGAGAGCCTCTTGAACTCTGCATATTTTTCTATATTCTGATTGATAAGAGACTCCTGTATAGACCCGCTCTGAGCCATAACGATCTTATCTGCAAGATCATCTATGGATTTGATTTTATCTTTATCTGCTTCACGGATAACAAGTCCGAACCCTTCATCTTCGTCAGAGAAATAGTAGCCTTTTGACAGCTCCATGTTCTCTGCTCTTTCCGGTGTATAGGCCAATGCAGAAATAGCAAGATCATATTTGCCCTCTACGATACTGGAAAGCACTGCTCCGAATTCCAGAGGAACTATCTGCAGATCGACACCGAGCTTATTTGCGATATATTTTGCAAACTCTACGTCTGATCCAACATACTGGTCATCTCCGCTCTTGGAAGAGTCAATGAACTCATTCGGAGCAAAATAGGGTTCCATAACAACAGTGATGTAACCTCTTTCTTTTATCTCATTCAAACGGTTGTTCTCTTTCTTGCTTGAGCCGCAGGCAGACAAGGAAGAAACTGCAAATACGAGTAACATGATCAACGAAACGATCTTAAGAATTCTAAACTTCATAGTATTTTCTCCATTTTTAGTGTTGGTTTATTCTACTATAATCTCGCGTTTTGTGTCAACATGCTACTATGCTAAAGTGATAAAGCGTTAAAGCGCTATTTTTGTATATTCTTCCAAATGCCGCCTAAAATAATGACAAACCGGTATCACGTGTTTACCCGCGATACCAGTTTTATAATAATCTCCTCAAATTTCTTATCAGATATCATACCTTTTCTTTATCTGTTTCAGTTTCAGGCCACAATGCGCTATCAGGTATACATACACTGCAAACATCAGTGAGAAAAAGAGACTATATATCTTGCCCCATGTGCCGATGTACTCACCGTCCAGCACTTTGAGGAAATTAGGCATAACACAGCATAGGAAGATCAGCGCCAAAGGAGCCAAGCGTGTCCTCAGAATAAGGCCGACCTGCTCTGCTCTGGATTCGTTATCGGATAACAGTTCCCCGTCCTCTTCAGATTCAATCTCAGCTGCAGGTTTTCTGAAATAGAACCATCCTACGCACTCACCAACGTATTCCCAACCGAAATCTCTGAGCATTTTAAAATATTCGTCCTTGTTTTCCGTGTTTCTGTAGTCCAGCCTGTAGATGACATCTTCTGGTTCGCACTGCTCGAAAGTATAGAAGCATGGTGTAACCATCTTCACCAGTTTCCATCCGTT
Organism: Oscillospiraceae bacterium; assembly: GCA_017432285.1. GTDB lineage: Bacteria > Bacillota > Clostridia > Oscillospirales > Ruminococcaceae > RUG11783. The sequence goes on from JAFRJM010000015.1 coordinate 62,907, forward strand.
TTTGTGCTGATCTCTCAGCCATTTCTCCTCTTCTTCAAAATCAGCTATCGTGAAATAACGCGTAAATGTCTTACTCATTGATATTCTCTCCTTTACTGTTTTTGTAGAGCCGTTCTATCCTTTTTATCTCAAGGTCAAGTATCTCCCGGCCCAGACCTGTGATAACATACAGTTTTCTTTTATCTTCTTCGCTGAAGAACTTTATCAGCCCATCTGTTTCCATCTTAGAAAGAGTTCCGTACATCGTTCCAGCGCTGATATTTACGCTCCCTCCTGTCATTTGCTTAACTGCCTGGCTGATCCCGTATCCATGATTCGGAGTCTGCAGACAGAATAAAATATAGAAGCCTGACTCCGTCATAGGAACATATATGCGCCTTAATTTTTCTTCCATGTTGATCTCCATTCTATCGCGCTTCGATATATCGAGGTTCGATGTATACAGTATATCGAGCCTCGATATATGTGTCAAGCATTTTTAAAAAATTTTGCAAAAAAATATCCGCCGTTCTGTCCGACAGATCATCATTAGAAATAATAACGTGACATATACCGTAGGACCGGTATATGTCACGCTTGTTTTATCCATTATTTAGAAAAGTTGACCTGGCAGCCTGAGTTTTTCCTTATAGGGGAAACCTTTGTCGAACTCTTCGACATCCCCTTCCTTTACATAGTAAACATTCGGTGTCTGGTAAACGCCTGTTACGTTATCCAGATATCCCGGAATCAGTTCTCTGCAAAGGAAAAACGATGCATCTGCGTCTTCCGGAAGGTCATGGTACCTTATTCCATAGCTGACAGCATAAGTGAAACCGCTCTTGCTGTAGAAGTCAATATTCCCCTCTATGAGAACTGCACCATAACCCAATTCAGCCGCTCTTCTGAGAGACTCGTCCAGCAGGATCTTTCCATACCCTTTGCGCTTAAGCTCGGGCGTTATACAGATAGGCCCCATCGTCAGGACAGGAATCTTTCTCCCGTCATCAGCCTCAATCACGGCTTCGGCAAAAACATTTTGCCCGATGATCCTGCCTTCGCTTTCCATGACAAGATCCAATTCCTTCACAAAAACAGTGTCATCCCTCATCACATGTATGAGGTAATGCTCATTGCAGCCGGGACAGTATACGTTCCAGAATGATTCTCTTACAAGATTCTCGACTTCTTTGTAGTCTTCTTCTCTTTCCAAACGGATATTATAGTCATTTTTATTCATTATTTATTCCTCCTGAAAAATAGATGACCGCAATTGCTTCTCAGCGGGAGGTCCGTTCGATCATAGCAGACCTCCCCGGTCAGGCTACAATCTCCAGTGTGCTGTTTTTCTTCAAAAAACACCTCAAAATAATATATTTCTGTTTGGCCAAAGGCCATAACAAACTGATTTTTCTGCGCTCTCAGACTCTTATAGCAAACGTCAGAAACGAGTCAAGCACAGCACTGTAATCTCCAAGATCCGGCTCATCAGCTAAATATGTTCCTTCAGGCTGTTGTGCCAGCATTTTCTGTATCCTGACTGTCGCACTGTCATCGCCGTACACTATCAGTCTGGGAATGCGTTCAGCTTTCTCGATCATACTGTATGGATCGCTTGTTTCCATAACATCTTCAGACAGATAATCGTCCCCATAAATAGTCTCCATTTTGTGAACGAACTCTGCCGCACTGTGGAACTCATCATTAGCAAACACATCAAAATCCGTTCCGCAGCATCCAAACGTATCAGCCATGTCGGGAAGTCTCAGTGCCAGCCTGAAAGCGCCAAGTCCGCCCATGCCGAATCCAAATACGTAATTGTCCTCACTTTTGTCTGATATTGGGAAATTATCATAAAAGAATTTCGGAAGGGCATCAGACACAAAATCATACCATCTGAGTCCGCGGACCATGTTCTCATAGTCGGAATGAAGACCTTCAGGCATCACTATTGCTATGTCATACTTGCGGCACAGTGATTCTATATCACATTTTCTCACATAATAATTTGAGGACATCCCCTCTTCGCCAAGCAGCCATAACACAGGCCACTTTGCTCCTTCTTCCGGATTGATATCGGGAAGAGCAATGGTTATTCTGGTAGAATTGTTCAATGCGGGAAATACTCCCCTGTAATTGATAACTGCCATTATTTATCCGCTCCTTCCATGATATAATCCAGAGACTCCTCCATCATAGGATCCCATGTGTCATAGTAATGGCCGCCGTGACCTATCTTCGTGAACATCTTTACACCGATCTCATCAAAGATCTGTTTAAGACGCTCGTCTTCCGGCCCAGCATGCTCATTGTCACCCCAGCATAGTGACAGCCTGGGAAGCGGTGTCTGCTCGATCAAATGCTTTTTTGCTAGCCCGACAACATCTCCTACAGAATCCCTGTACGCCGCAGATGAACCAAATGCATCATAAAGTTCATGTCCGCCGCCATGTCTCCCGGCTTCAAGTATGGACATGGTGTAAACCATATCTACAGGAGAACTGAACCCGCAGGCTCCATAGAATCTGTCAGGATGGTTCATGGCAAGCTTAAATGAACCATGTCCTCCCATCGAGATCCCCATGATAAAATTGTCATTTCTTTCTTTAGAAAGACATGTAAACAGCTTTGGCGCTTTTTCGACCACTTCTTCGACAAAAGAATAGCCTTTTTCACCATAAACCATATCAGTATATACACCAAGATATGAAGTCGGAGCTACGATAGCCATCCCTCTCTTTTCAGCATACAGGCATACGGAAGAATACAGAATCGCCTCGTGATTCTCAGCGAATGCGCCATGCAATAGCCACAGCACTTTGTAAGGCGGCTTGGTGTTCTTAGGCAGAAATACTGCAAATTCACCATCACCGCCCAGAACGTCGGAATAGAATTCAACGGTAAAATATGACATGACCATCCCTCGCTAAAATATATGCATTATTGCAATTAATATTATGCTCTATTTTGATTAGAACTGAAAGACGAAATAATATATGACGCTCTTTTTTGATATTAGAAAGCCTCTTTTTCGTTATTTTCACGATAAACAACCGCTTCTGTTGTTGAATGCTCCAAATCCGTATCTACATGATTATTATTGATTGTTTTTCCAGGTAAAACGATTAAAATTAAAAAGGTACTTATTAAGAAATAATGCATATATAAGACTTAGGAGGACATCTCTAATGGCAAACCTGCAGGATAAAATCTGCATCATCGGCGGCGGCCCTGCCGGCATTTCAGCTGCCATGTATCTTCAGAAAAAAGGTTATGAAAATTACACGATTTATGAAAAGCTCAACAAGGTGGGCGGAAAATCCTACTCTCCAAGGATCGCTGTAAATGGCGATGAGCGTTCATACGAAACAGGCGCTATCATGGGTGCAGTCACTTATCACGCTGTCCATGAAGTGGAAGAATTCGGCGGAGTCACTCATGCGGATGGTCCTAACATGCGCAGGATGTACAGGGATTCCTCCGGCAAGGAGATATTCCCGTTTGAGCCGAAGAAAGACTTCTCAATCGGCAAACTGATCGGTCTTCTTAAACTTAAGAGCCAGATGAAAAAACTGGTCAAGATCATGGAGACAAAGTATAAAGGCTATGATTGCTACGGCCATCGCGGCGTGGCACAGGGCAAATACTCCGGTCTTTCGAAGCAGCTTGATAATGCTTTGGAGCTGATCGAAGGAGAAAACCCCAATCTGAAAGACCTCGCTCTTCCATTTGACGAATTCTGCAAACTCAACGGAGTAGAGGAAGTCATGCGCATATGGCTTGGCCCGTACACCTCATTCGGCTATGGCTATTTCGACGAGATCCCGGCAGGATATGTAATGAAATATCTTGACACCACCACTGCGATTGAATTCATCAATATGCGTCTGTGGACCTGGAAGGAAGGCACACAGTCCATATACGTTGCTGCCAATAAGAAATTGCTGCATCCGGCAGTCCTTAACACTGAAGTTGTTAAAGTCGAGCGTCCTGCAGAAGGCACTGAAGGAAAGATCAAGGTCACCGTCCGCACAGAAGACGTAGAGCACACCGAGGAATTTGACAAGCTGATCGTTACGACACCTCTTGATTACTTTGCTAATTATGCTGACGCGCGTGAAGAAGAAAAAGAACTCTTCAGCAAGATCATCCATGAAAAATATGTTGACTTTATTGCAACATTCGATAAAGATCAGGGTCCGACGATCTCCGGATACATCTTTGACAACATGGTTCCTGAGAGACTTGGACACGCGATGGTCTACTATCACCGTTGGGAAGATCTTGAAGCCAATTGTCCAAGCGTAGTGTATGCGCTCCGCAACCATCAGGGCAGCGAAGACGCACCGTATGACTACACCATCGACACGATGATGAAAGACATGAAAGCATGCGGATTCCCTGTCAAAGAGCGTCTCTATGAGCAGGAAACATATTATTGTCCGCACGTAAGTCCTAAGGATTACGCAGACGGCTGGTATGATAAGCTCGAAGCAATGCAGGGCAAGCAAAACACATATTACGGCGGCGAGATCATTAGCTTCGGTGATATGGAAGATACCTGCGCAGCTTCCAAAGACCTGGTTATGCGTTTCTTCTAAGAAACTTTCCAAATATCTTATTATCAGCAAAGAGCTCGGCACTCACGAATGTGCCGAGCTCTTTCATATTTTTCTTTCTTCAGTCTACAACTGCTTGTTCTGTTTCGGTTATCGCAAATACCGTAAGGAATAGCAATTCAAGATCCTCAGAGTCCGTCCAGCAGCGGTAATACATCTTCCCGTAAGGAACCACGATCTTATGCTGGGCTTCTTCATCCTCATGAACATAAATGCTGCTTGTCTCGATCCTGGCAAAAGCATTGCCGTTTTTCGTCACTTCATAAATGAAGTATGGGAACTTACTGTGCATGTCGGTTGAGATGCGGATCCCACGCTGGTGCAGAACATCCCAGATGTTCACTCCATCGAATTTGAATGTAGATTCTGCGGAGAAAAACTCATCATTGTATGTCGCAGTCACTGTGTGGCCCACCTCATGCTCTTCTACGGTACCTGTTGTGCGGTCACTGAACTCAAAGACACGGGCTCCAACAAGAGAATTCTTCAGCATCTTTCCTACATACAGTTCTTTCCTGTCTGCATCTTCGATGATATATCCGGGTTTTAGAGCATTTCCGTCAAATCTGAAATAGTATTCCTCAACACCCGGAGCATTCTTGTATCCAGCGAAGTTCGAACGGACATCTGCGTCCTTTGTCGGAATAGCGTCATCCAACTCCTTGCTCTTTCTGAAAGCCTTAAGTGTGCGGAACAAACCAAATCCTATAGCTGCCACACCTGCAGCGATTATTAGAGGAGCTTCAAAACCTGCACCCCTGCTGTTGGAGATCCTGTTCGGATCAGTGGGATCATAGTACACAGTTATCTCATCGCCGACGCTGAACGATCCTGAAAGATTTGAGAACGTTCCCTGAAGTTCCTTTCCGTCCGCTATATACGTGAAACTGACATCATATTCCTTATTGTTTTTATCTTCAGTCACATCCTCAACAGCTGTGATCTTTCCGGTAGTCTGAATGAAATCCTTAGTGTTGAATCCAAACATAAGGACTCCGAAGATAATAAGGAAAATCCCCAAGGGAATAAAGAATCTTGCTGGTCCGGTATTTCTCATTAATCTTGCTATCTTGTTCTCGACTGACATTCTTGTCTTCCTTTCCAAAAACCCTGTCAACAGGTTTGTCGTTGTCTACCCTTGATTATTGTAAGAACAAGAATAAAGGCAGTCAATATCCAAATCGTCAGCAATCATATCTTGCAATATTTGCATATATGATCAGCTTCGTTACGCCGTGCCCGTCCATATACACCTCTTCCAAGGGGCCCTCTTCCTCGGATGAGAAGAAACGGACCATCCACATGTCTTCTTCCTGGTCGCAGAAATACTGTATCAGTGTATATTCGATAGTTGCCTCCGCTTTTGCTCTCTCTACCGGTCCCGTCAGAATAACAGGTTCCGTGTTGACAAATCCCTCCGTTTTAACATGTTCCGCTGACATTTCATCGATCTCTTCGAGTTCTCTTTCGATCTGTTTCCATGAGAAAGTTCCAAACTCTTTAAACCCTGGCAGCTCAGCCATTTTGAAATCTTTTCCTTCCAAAACCATTTTCGCATCGAAAGATTCGCATTGACTGACTACTGTCTGATCCAGTTCTGCTATTACGAACCATCCGGCCATATCAGCTGTATATACTTCAGGATCATTAGTCTGATACACATTTATGCACATAGAACTGTCATACAGAGATACGGATTCTATATCAAATCTGAATGATCCGCTGCTCGATGACACATACACCATTACGATAGAACATTCAGCAAAGAATCTATCATCATAGTAAGCTGTAACCTCGTTGAAAGATGGCTCGTCGTTATATCCTTGATCAAAAGTAAACTCGCCCTGAAACTTATCTTTAAACTGATCTATTTCGCTTTTTGTTTCAAATTTATATACCGGCAGATGCCTTTGAGAACTTATTGCCATCTCTTCCGGATTCAGGCACGATCTTATTATCCGATCATCTTCTGACCAATTGGCATAAGCGACTTTAGTTGCATACCAGCCAACACTTTCTTCCTGCCGGTCACCCTCACCCAAAACAACATCATTGGATAGCTGATCGGGAACAACATCTTCCATCTGCTCTTGATCAGTCATTCCTGTTCTGCTGCATCCGGTCATAATAAGAATCATAATGATACAGAGAAATGACAGTATCTTCTTTCTCATCACAAATCACCTCCGTACCTGTTAAACGATGAAAGTAATAATTATTCTCACACTGTTATATATGTGTTATTTCTGATCGATTTTGTTTCCTTCTGAAAAGAGATCCTGATGAATTTTCCATCAGGACCTCTTTTATATTAATTTGCATATCACTCATCAGCTTCAACTGTGGTATTCGCCAATGAATCGGGCTGCATCAGGTATGCGATCCCTGATTTGCCGTATCCGTAATTGTCTCTGTTCAGATAGACCAGCGCTGCTGCTACAGCAAAGGAGAATAATTCCGCAACCGGGAACGCAAGCCATACGCCGACTTCTCCAAACAATCTTGGAAGTACCAGCAGCATTATCAGTCTGAATACAAAGTTCCTCATGGTAGACATCACTGCAGCATATTTCGGAGCGCCAAGTGCGACGAACATTCTCATGACAAGTATGCAGGCAGCTGATAACGGAACGGCAAAATACTCTATCGTAAGTCCTTCCATCGTCATATCGTATATCGCTGATGTTTCAGGATTAGGCAGAAATATGCTGATGAGCTGCCGCCTCAGGAGCTGGCCGAGAATAGTGAGAGTGAGCGTTCCGAAGAACCAGAATCTAAGATTATATCCGAGTATACGTTTAAGACGCTTCGGGTTCTTGTTTCCAAAGTTATAAGCTATAACCGGTCCTACGCATCCCGCATATCCGACAAAAGCAGTGTTAAGCAGGATCCTGAGATCATTGATGATGGAGTTCGCCGCTATACCGTTTGAGCCAAGCATAGCAATAAGAGTCATGTTCGTTACATAGTGCGTAACGCTGATAGAAAGACTGCTGATAAACTGGGAGAAACCTGCCTGCCATGCTTTCCACGTAGTTTCAATGTATTTCCCTTTCGGTTTTGTAAAATGAATCTCATGCTTTTTGAATGCGTAGAACACAAATCCCAGCAGCATTACTGCTATTTCTCCGAAAATCGTGGAATAAGCGGCTCCATCCGCACCCATCTTCAGCCATACGATAAGGATGATGTCAAAGATAATGTTCATTGCTCCATTGAGGAAAGAGCTGACCAGTCCCATGACCGGTTTACCTGCAGTTGAATAGTAACTGGAAAGACAAAGCCCTATAAGGTGCGGAGCGGCATCAGAATAAATGATCTTTGTGTAAGTCATCGCTATCGGCATCGTAGTCTCATCTGCTCCCAGGAACAGAAGGATCGGCTTTTCGAATATCAGGACCACCGCGGAAAAAAGCAGTCCCACTACACCGGCAGAAACAACTACTCTTGTAAAGATCCTGTTTGCTTCTTCCCTGTCTCCTTCTCCCATCTTGTGGGCAGACAAGGTACTTGCACCTATCGAGAACAAGTGCGAAAAGCCCATCAAGATCGAGTTAACAGGAGTAATGATCTTAATCGATGCGAGCGCAGTCTCACCGACAAAACGGCTCACAAATAGCCCGTCGTCCAATGTCCTGAACATCGAAGTGACAAGGTTCGTCATAATAGCCGGCACGCAAAACCATATCAGCTGCCAGAACGAGAAATCCTGCCCTATGCGTGCCTTTCTTTCATCATTTTTAGCCATTCACCAATTCCCCGCATTTTTCATTATTATCCTATTAATATGGTAACATATATTCTTTTTCCAAATCTATATCAATGGTATCGAAACGACTATCAGATACACAAAAACAGGGAACAAACTGTATTGTAATACAATTTTGTTCCCTTTTTTATATGTATGCTTTCTATAAGAAATATCTCAGTGGTAGTTGAAGTAATTTCCTCTTATCTGTTTCCAGACCTCGTCGCACTCAGCCAACAGTTCCTCCGGTATCGGAGCCGCTTTATCTATAATATCCAGATTCTGCACGACATGGTTGTACTTGCTGGCACCTGAGATAACACTGTCTACTTCTTTTTTGGTAGCGAGCCAGGTAAGCGAGAATTCAAGAAGAGACATACCCGCTTTTTTAGCGATCTCGGTCAACTGGTCCACTGCATCAAGGTTATTATCGGTCCAATACCGTTTATTATATCCTGCATTGGTCGCAAGCCTGGAATCTGCTGCAGGACCGCTTCTGCTATGTTTGCCTGAAAGAAGACCTGCGGCGATTGGGTTGTACACAGCCAGCCCCATGTTGTACTCACGAAGGAATGGCAGAAGCTCATCTTCTACACCGCGTGTAAGAAGATTGTACACGCTCTCCGTGATAACTGGAGCAATTGCGTTCATCTCTTTTGCTTTGTGTATAAAAGAGCAGCACTGCCATGCCCCATAGTTGCTGACACCGTAGTAGCGAACTTTTCCGCTTCGTACGAGCTGAGTCATCGTTTCGATAGTATCCTCGATCGGCGTCTCGTCATCCGGATGGTGCAGATAGAGCAGATCTATATAATCGGTGCGAAGATTCTTCAGGCTTTCATCAACATTCTGCAGAATGTGTTTTCTTCCGAGACCATACTGATTCGGAAGCGGTCCCTTTGGATTGCGTACCTTGGTGGCAATTACTGCGTTTTCACGCTTCCTCTCCAGAGCTTTTCCTACGATCTCTTCGCTTCTGCCGCCTGTGTACGTATCTGCTGTGTCGAAAAAATTGACACCGTTTTCAAACGCATAGTCGATGATCCGTATGGATTCTTCCTCGTCTGTCTGTCCTCCAAACATCATTGTACCAAGACAGAATTTGGAAACTTTAAGACCTGTTCCCTTGATATTGCCGTATTCCATAGTATTCCCTCCGATAAGGATTATTTGAAAATGTAATTCATTCTCTATAATTGCTCATCCAAAATAATGTTTGTATGCATCATATCCAGTATGCACTGATTCATCTGGGTCATAGCTAAGTACGCTGTAAAACGGTTCCAATGAGTGGGCAGGATTGTATCCTTTGCTTCTGATCGACAGATATTCGTCTATCGTCTCCTGTTTCGATGCAATAATGATCCACTCGAAGCGATCTTTTTCAGGAAGATCAAGGTTCTCCTCGTGATAACTTATAAGACCATGATTATTGATGATACCTACAGCCTCCTCCGCAAACAGCAAATAATCATCATGACTGAGCGGAGGTGACAGCGCTAAACGCTTACATCCTCCTGCGACACATTCGCAGAAAGCTGTCAGCATCCCCATTACAAAAGATCTCTTATCCATATCATATACCTTATTGTTATTTGTTATCAGCCTTCAAGAACCATTTGTGCAAAGAAGTCGTTCGTTCCGGCGAGTTCTTCCTTAGTACCTGCAGCCTCTACCTCTCCATCTTTCATGACGATGATCAGATCAGCATCGCGTATGGCAGAGTAACTGTGAGCAACCATTATCACTGTTCTCCCTTCCATCAGCGCCTTTAGTCCTTGCTTGACCTCTTCCTCTGTCTTTTGATCCAGATTTGCTGTCGCTTCATCCAGGATAAGGATCTCCGGATCTTTCAACAGTGCTCTCGCGATTGCAACTCTCTGCTGTTCGCCTCCGGACAGTTTATCTCCCTTGATTCCGATGTCTCTGTCAAGTCCGTCAGGATGCAGCTGTACGACATCTGTAAGATTAGCCGCTTTCACCGCGTTCATCAGCTCCTCTTCAGACACCTCGCGGTCTGCTCCATACAGTATGTTTTCACGGATCGTACCTGAGAACAGTGAAGCATCCTGAGACACTACTGCGAACCTGCTTCGCCATGATTTAAGCGATACATCCGCTGAGCTTTCATTGCCAAGATATATTTTACCATTACGTGCCACATAAAGACGGTCGATGAGTTTGATGAGAGTGCTCTTGCCGGATCCATTAGGCCCGATCACAGCTGTTATCTTCCCCTCAGGGATACAGACAGATATATTTCTGACCGTATCTTTATCACCATATCCAAAGGATACAGATTCCAACCGAATGTCTCCGGTTGTTTCAAGTTCCCTGCCGCTCTCAGTATCCTCTTCCTGCATGCGGAAGATTGATGCTATCTTCTTGGTTCCGCCGCCTGCAGCAGAGAAATAATTGGGCAGCGTCAGCAGTGCCACCATGGCGAGCTCCAACTGCATTCCAAACATATATATACCATTGATCGGCGCTGTAGTTGATATTGATCCTGCTTTTATCGCCGCAATCCCACCGAGGAAAGCACAGCTGTAGATGATGATGTATGTGAAATTGCTGGACAAAGCCTGCAATCCGCTTGAAAAAGCATTGTATAGGGCTGCGTTATATCTTTCATCTATCAGTTCGTTGCTTCGCTCGATCGCTTTCTCTTCGGCAGAAGATGCCTTAATGAATTTGATCCCGTCCAGATGCTCACTGTAATGGGCAGTCTGAGCAGATATTCTGTTCTGCACAAGAGTAACTGACTTGGATGAGACTTTGATCGTGAAGATCAAAGTGATCAATGCCAGAACAAGCGTTATCACTAGATATATAGTGGCTTGAGGCACATCTTTAGGCGCTCCGGAAGATACTGACATGAAATATGTAAGGAGCTGAAGCACTGTCATAACCGCTGTGAAAGGCCGCGCAGCGTATTCTGCGTCAGATGTCAGCCGAGACAACATACCGTCCGGAGATTCCTCTTCGAACTCTTTCAGCGGCAGATGCATCATCTTAGCCCACAGTTTTCTGCGGACACGTGTGACAACAGTGACCAATCCGCGGTCATATATAACAGACGCAAAAATTATCAGGTACTGTATGAAACTGGCAAGCAGGTATGCCCACAGCGGTTTCAGGCTTGTAAGGCTTCCGTTGAATATTGCGTTGTAGTTGTCGAACTGCGTAAGGATGACGATTGCATTGAATACCGCAAGGAACGCTCCTAAAATGATCACGAACCACGGTATCCTCACTCCTTTGAACACAGTTCTCAGGACTTTCTTATTCTCCAGTTCAGAGGCATTGTCTGTTTTGCCGTTGTATCTGAAATATTCAGACAGCTTCATAGCGAGCACCTCCTTTCACCAGTTCCCTGTAATAGGGCGATTTAAGAAGCAGCTCCTCGTGTGTTCCTTCAGCTTCCAGTACCCCATCTTTAAGAACTAATACCTTATCCGCATTGCGTACTGTGGAAAGATCATGGGCTACCAGGATCTGTGTGCGTCCCTGACACGATCTGTCTATCTCGTTCTGGATCTGAGCAGTTGCCCTGACATCAAGCGCACTTGTCGCTTCATCCAGGAGTATGTATTCCGCATCGCTCAGAAGCACCCTGGCAATTCCGAGTTTCTGGCGCTGTCCACCGGAAAGCTTTTCTCCTCCGTGCCCTATTTCAGCATCCAGGCCTCCCATCTCTTCGACAGCATCATAGATGTTCGCGCGTTTCAGCGCATTGATGAGTTCATTGTCGCTGTGATTCTCACTCGAAGAATACTCGAGCATCTCGCGGACGGTCCCCGAAAACGCAGGCGCGTTCTGAGGAAGATATGCGAACAGGCTTCTGTAGCCTCTAGGTTCCATAGACGATATATCTTCTCCGTTAAGCAAAATGCTGACGGAAGAAACATCGTAGAATTTTTCTATCAACGTGAGGATCGTGGATTTGCCGCTTCCGCTGTATCCTACAAGAGCCGTCTTCTTACCCTTCTCGATCGTAAATGATACATCCTTCAGGACATCGCCTTCATCGCCGTACGAAAAAGTGACGTTCCTGAATTCTATGTCGCCCTTATCCGGAACTATAATATCTTCACTTTTCTCGTTCTCAAGAGAGAGTACTTCGGACAGTCTGAGCGTCGCTCCCTGGGCTTCTTTAAGATATACCCAGAGTTCAAGGTGCTGGGCAGTGTATGTGCGGAAAGTGGTGGAGATAAGGATATAGGCATAGAACCCAGCCTGATCTATCTCTCCTTTAAACAACATCATCGCCGGAGGAATAATTATCAGCAAAAGAGGCAGGAACCACATCATGTTCTTGATAAATGCTATAGCCTGCTCAACTAGAGCTCCTGTCTTTTTTACCTTGTCCAGTTCAACAATGACTGCATCCCCGGAAGCGATCTCTTTATCCTCGTTCCCGAATGCCTTGATGATCTCCGCATTGTCGATCTTTTCAGCAAGTTTCGCTGTCAGTTCCGCTATCTTTGTCTGAGTCTCATTTCGGTCTTTGAATATCATCTTCCCGGAGATAACGGATCCCAGCAGAATAACAGGAACGACCAGCAGCATCGTCACAGCAAGGACCGGCCTGTGCAGGGCAATGACCTGAACCGTAGCAGCCACCATATAGTAGATGCGCGGGATCTCATTGATGAACAGGTCAGTCAGAAAGACACTGCTCTTCGTTGTGTCTTCTGTCAGCCTTGTGATCAGTTCACGCGGATCGCCTTTTTCGATATCTGATGATTTCAGATAGAAGACCTGACTCACCGCGTATTTCTGAAGGTTTCTGTCTACCTGTGCAGTGACTATCCCCTGAAGATGAGCGCTCACTACTTTTACAATGACAGACAGTATTCCTATTCCGAACAGAAGAATGATGTCCGGTATCGCTCCGTTCAGATCTGCAGCTGCCGTAAGCTCGCTCATCCTGTTGGCGAAGATCAGTGCCAGCTGAGCAGTGCATAGGCTGAGACAAAAGCAGACTGCTATCAAAGCCCAGGGCAATCCCGCCTTGAACAGCATGTCAAAGTAATGTTTCCAAATATCCCGGTTGCTGCGCTTCACAGCATCCATTTTCTATGTCCTCCTGCTAATTATTTAGGTAATTGCTCTTTGAGGTATTCTTCCAGATCAGGGTATGCTTTCTTAACCACGTCTTTCATCTGAGGCGAGATTATAAACGCATGACACAGACCGTCATAAGTCTTCAGCTCCGCATCTACTCCGGCTTCCCGAAGTTTCTCATACATCATCACTGAATCATCCAGCAGGCACTCGCAGTTGCTCGCAGTGAGCAATACATGGGGCAATCCCCTCAGATCAGCATATAACGGAGATATGTAGGGATCATTTACATTCTCTTCGTTGTAGTAGACGCCCATCATATTCTCCATGATGCCCATAGTAACTATAAAATCCGTCTTGAGAGAGCATCTGCGGTAGCTTTCTGTATATTCTGAGAACTGGCTTGCCATTGAATTCGGGAATAAAGATTTCGGAAGAGGAAGGCCCATGTCTCTTGCCTTCAAAGCCAAGCACACAGCGAGATTTCCTCCCGCAGATTCACCTATGACCACGATCCTGTCCGGTGAATATTTTTCATGCAAGTATTTATAGCCATCTATACAGTCATTTACCTGACAAGGAGCCTTATACTCGGGAGCCAGTCTGTAATCTATGGAGAAAACGTCGTAGCCGAACTTCTTTACGAGATATGATACGAAAGTCATCCTGCTTTTTGTGCAGGAATTGGTAAAACCTCCTCCATGAATGTAATAGATGATGCAGTCATGCGGGTTACTGGACCTAGATACCATCCATCCTCCACATTCAGGCAAACTGACCTCTTCGAGTTCAAGGCCTTCGATCAGTTCTTTATCACAAGTCCTGATATTCCTGTCCTGTGCGCGGTTTTCCGCAGCCATCTTTTCCATGACCTGCTTTTTCTCTTCTTCAGAAAAGATCTTAGGTTTGTAGCCTGTCACCATTACAAACACTTTTTTCCATAACGTTGAGAAATCCAATTCTGTACTCTCCTGTGGCATTAACCCATATAGTTTATCTTTTCAGCAGTCTCCCGGTCGTATGGACAGTTGTCCCAGTCGATCCTTCGTTCGGTGTTTGCATAGTCTATTATGCGGATAGACTTGAGCCAGCCGTCCGCTGCACGCTCGTAGAAGCTGATCCCGGGTTCGGAAAGACGATATCTCTCTTCCCTTCCGCGCTTGGTTATGAGCTGCTCCCATTCCACACAGCAGATACGTCCGTCATCTATTATCGTTTCCATCCGGAGCTGTACGAAATCCTGAAGATTATACTTCGGGGCTTCAACATCAGACGGCAGAGCCACCTGCGAATTCAGTTCATCGAACATCCCTTCAAAGTATGGATCTTCACCATATGACGCACCCATCTTTATCGGCTCAGTATGAGTAAGTGTCTCGGGAATATGAGACATACCAAGTTCATGCACCGTTTTGAAATAGAAAGGCATGACACCGCTGAGCATCCTATGTCTAAGTTCAAAAGTTCTCTCTTCCGGGAAAATCGGCGGACGATAGATAGGATATCCCTCTACCAGGGCAGGATTCATGTAAGTACGAAGCTCATCGATGCGTGAGCCTCCATCACGAAGATCTGCAACACATGCCATAGGGATCTCTTTAGTGCTTCCATCTTTCATGTTAAAGATGAAAACGAATTCCAAGGCTGATCTGCAGCCGCTCTGGATCTGATTTACAGGCTCCACTTCACCGGATTCTGCATGAAACCACGTGTACCATGTATCGACAAAATTCTTTATATCAGACAATCCTTCATATCTCCCATGAGGAGAGTCTACCGCTGAAAGACCGCCAAACTGTTTATTCTCTTCAAACAGTGCCAATGCTTCTTCCGCATTGCCTGAAGCAAGCGCACAAAGGAACCTGATCTCAGGAGAATCCGCATTTTTTATTCCATCAGCTAATCCGTAACGGTTGCCAAACAAAGTCTTCATGTATATTGATTTCCTCCATAAATGTCAGTGCTGTACTCATCTTTTATTCTCAAAATATCTAATAATAATATAATGCAAAACTGCTTGTTGAGGCTCATAAATTTGCAATTATTCTATGAAGTTTTCTCAAATAATAAGAGAGCATAATAGTATGTATCGACCTCAAAGCCAAATAAATAATTATGCTGTTTTTTCAGCAAGAACAGCAGTAAATATACGAGCAAAAACTTGTATTGCCTTTACGAATATTCGTTTATGATAACGATTGATATGGATTGCAAATATGCTCTATTTTGAGAGGAAATCCCTTTATTAAGAGGCGGAATTATGATAAATTTGATTTGTTAGGTAATAACAAAATTATAGAAATGAGAGGAAGTTGTAAAAGATGTATTTGAAGAAACTGTACAACGATCTCGATACGTTGGTCGATGAGGCAATGGCAGGAAGCAGACTGATTGCACAGCCTGACGCGGACAAATATTCCCGCGTTCTTCCTAATTCCAGGATCACCGTACGCACAGACAAGTATAAGAAGCCGAAGGGCTTGGTAAAGCTTACGATGGGCGGCGGTGCCGGACATGAAGGCCCTCCCGGAATATTCATCAGACCCGGCGGATTCGACGCAATGACTCAGGGAGATATCTTCACAGCCCCGTCTGCAATGCAGATGTTCCGTGCCATTCAGGAGATCGATGATGGAAGCCCGATCATTATGAACGTAGCCAGACATGCAGGTGACGTCCTCAATGCAAAACTGTGCAAACAGCTTTGTGAAGCGCATGGCATCGACAGAGTTTCCCTCTGCATCGGGGGTAACGATGTCGCCTCTGCACCGAAAGGACACGAGAAAGAGCGCCGCGCAATTGGCGGAGCACTGAGCGCTACATCCATAATGGCAGAATGCGGTGAGAGCGTTGAAGAGATCCTCAGAGTAGCAGATAAATGTGACAGCTTGTCCAGATCCTATGGTGTCGGTATTCGAAGTGCTATTCACCCGATCTCTGGACTTCCCATTATGGCGATGCCTGAAGATGAGATCGAGATGGGAATCGGTGTTCATGGTGAATCAAGCGGAAACCGCATCAAGCTACCCAGAAGCCGTGAACTGGCACAGATGGTATGCAAGATCCTTCTGGACGATATGCCTATCCCCTCCGGTTCCGACATAGTGCTAAGCCTTGGCGGTCTCGGCGGTATGACCTGGACCGAACTGGACATCTTGTATAAAGATATATATGAATTCCTCGTTTATGACTGCGGATTGAACATCTGGCGTCACAGAGTAAGCAACTCCGGTACCCAGGAACTCGGCGGATTCATCCTCTCTATCGGTCATCCTGATGATGAGATAAAGAAATGGATGACAACAGGCTTGCCAAAAGGCCTGTATCCGGACTGATAGAACGCAGATAAGAAAGGTGTTTAAACGATGAAAGTAGAAGATCTTAAAAGAGCAGTATTCGCTGGAGCAGACAATGTCATATCCAGAGAGATCGAACTCTGCGAGCTTGACTCATTCGTAGGTGACGGTGACCATGGTATCACCGTTCGCAAGGGATATCAGAAAGTCGAAAGTTCTATCAATGAGCAGAACCCTGATACCATGAGCGGACTTATGCTTAGCGCAGGTATGGGGCTTGCAGATACCGCCGGCGGAGCTATCGGACCGATCCTCGCCTCCATGTTCCTCGGCTTTGCAGATTCTCTCAAGGGAAAAGAAGAGATCGGCGTATCCGACCTTGCAGACATGTTTGAAAACGGACTTGCAAGAGTTCAGGATCTTGGCGGGGCTCAGCCCGGCGACTGCACGATGGTTGACACACTGCTGCCATTTGTCGAATCTCTTAAGAACGCAGAGACAGATGATGTTAAAGAAGCTCTCCAGCAGGCAGCTGAAAAAGGATTCGAGGGATCAGAAGCGACAAGAGATATGATCCCGAAACTTGGTAGAGCTAAAAACCTGGCAGAGAGAGCCATAGGCTATATCGATGCCGGTTCAAGATCAATGTATTACTTCCTCAAGGGATTTGCTGACAACGCTGTTGTCTGATAAGACCGTGAGAACAGATAATCTGAAAGGAGTTATTCATGAAATTCAATTTCCACGTACCTACCGCTGTACGCTTTGGTATCGGAGTAGTTGACGGCCTTGGCAAGACCGTGGCTCCCTATGGCAAAAAGGCTCTGCTCGTATACGGAGGCAGCAGCATTAAGCGCAATGGCGTATATGATGCCGTTACTAAATCTCTGAAAGAAGCCGGGATCGAATGGTTCGAACTCCCCGGCGTCGAACCGAACCCGCATATGACCACTGTAGATAAAGGCTGGCAGATCTGCAAAGAGAACGGTGTTGATTTCATCGTCGCAGCCGGAGGTGGCAGTTCTGTTGACTGTGCCAAGGGCGTAGCAGCTGCAACAGCTTATGACTGCTCAGTAGTTACACTTATGGACAATCACACTCCTGTTACGAAAGCTCTCCCGCTCTTCGTAGTTCTCACACTGGCAGCTACAGGATCAGAGATGGACAGCGGCGGTGTTATCACTGATACAGTAAAGAAGATCAAAGGCGGCGTATTCGGCCCTGCTCTTGCTCCTACCGTTTCCTTCCTTGATCCCTCATATACATATACAGTTCCGAAACGCCAGACAGCTGCTGGCACAGCAGATATCTACACCCACACTATCGAGAACTATTTTGACACAGCAAAAGATACATATTTCGTAGACGGCGTAGCAGAAAGCATTCTTAAGACCTGTATCAAGTATGGTCCTATAGCCATTGCTGATCCTGAGAATGAGGAAGCCAGATCCAACCTGATGTGGGCATCCCCCTGGGCAATCAATGGCCTCATCGGATGCGGAAGGAATGAAGGCTGGTCTCTGCACGGCATGCAGCATCCTATCGGCGCATGGTATGACATCACCCATGGTGAAGGACTTGCTATCCTTATGCCTCACTGGATGAGAAGGGTACTCAACGATGACACTCTCTTCAAATTTGTTCAGTACGGTGTCAATGTATTCGGAATCGATCCCAACCTCGATCCTTATGATATCGCCAATAAAGCAATCGAATGCACTGAAGATTTCCTGTTTAACAAACTTGAGATCCCCAGAACGCTTTCGGAGATCGGTGTCGATGACAAGCACTTCGATGAGATGGCGACAGACGCAGCTGCAGGTCTTGCACACGGATTCGTTCCTCTCACCAAGGAAGATGTAATCGAGATCTACAAAAAAGCACTTTAAACAATTTCCTCACATAAAGAATGAGAGACCCGCGAGGGTCTCTCATTTCATATTATAAGAATTAATTGTAATAGTATGGGGCAAACGGAGTGTCTCTCTCATCCGGTACATCTGCATAGATCCCTGCATAGCGGCAGAATTCTTTCAGCCTGCGGACGACTTCTTCGCCTCCCTCGATCTCGATCATGTGGTGGACATATGGCCCGTACATGACTGCCTGTTCGAATTTCTGCCAGTCCTTGAATTCGCCCCAGATATAGTGCTGGCGTGTAAAGGGGCCGTCAACACCTTTGAAGTTGCCCATGAGGAAGGAATATTTGTTATCCATACCATCAAAACGACCTATCGTATATGTGCCGGGTCTGACTTCCATTCCGCTCTGGGCTCCGAAGTGCCCTTTGATGATATACGGATCAAAGTTGTGATTTCCGCCAATTGACGGAGGATAAACTGCGGTGTGCCAGATCAGCTCAACGTTCGGATCTGTGGGATGATTGGCTGTGAATTCGCCGAAGAAAGGAAGCTTCTCGCCGAAAACTGCGGAGGACATCAATACTTCTGTTATTCCGCCAAGAACATCTCCTTCAAACATGACAGGCAGCCCTTCATTTGCGGCCATCTGCATATCCATCATACCGGTGTTGCCTACTTCACCAAGGAAACTGTTATCAACTGCTATTGCGGAGCATCCTGTGGTTTTGAACATATCTCTGTAGAACAGCAATGCAGCAGCACCATTTTTGAATGTATCAGAATCGACAAGGTCCTCGTCTACTACCGGGAAATACGAAAGGAATTCATCTATTATAGGCTGAAGTTCGTCCTTCCTGTTTTCGAGGATATCCTTTACTTTCTTTCCTGCTTCGATCACTGACATCGGGAATATCTCGATCCCGAACTTCTCAAGCAGCTCATCTTCATTGACCATCATGCTGGTGAATGCCAGCGGACGGTTGCCGAGCTGCATCACACGCATATTTTTCCAGTTCTTCAGCATGCATGTGACAGCTGCGAAATCAGTGAAATACTTCGCGAATACTTCTGAATCGACCTTGCTTGTAGGGATCTCAGTGAATTTCACATGGTAGCGCTGCAGCAGCTTTGAAAGAGCAAAGAGGCCACACTGTCCGTCAAGCAGACGCTCACCGTATTCTGAATCCCTTATATCCTTTGTCTCTGTAATTCCGAAATGCTCTTCCTGCGGAGCCCAGATGAGTGTGGGCAAGCCCATAAGCTGTCCGAGTTTTCCACCGACTTCCTCGCTGCCGAAGTTTATGTTGGGAATGAACAGTGCATCTATTTTCTGTGAACGGAAGAATTCAGCAATGCTCTCTGCCTGGCTATACTCGTACATCATGCCATCATCAGTGACGCCTTCAAGATCTACGAATTCAACATGTTCGTTGCCGAAATGCTCCTTAATGTAGGGTAGTACTTTGTCCATCATTTCATATGCAGCTCCGGCGCTCCAAATACCCTTGCTATTCCGTCCGCCAAAGCCCGGCATGTTCCTTCGGCATGGTGCGATGCCTATTTTAACCTTGTAACTAATCATTTATACTTCTCCTCTTCCGTTATCCCCTGATATATTGAGCACACACTCGGTCCTTCCAAATCTTTTAGAAACCATAAGCCGCGCAGATCGATCAGAACAACTCCGGACAACATAAAATTGTTTTAGAAAATACCTTTTCCTAATTAATATTTTACTCTTTATCTCCTCCCTTTGTAAATCGAATGGAATCATAATTCGCCCGCATATTGTTCGTTATTGTTCCGAGTTGTATAATTAGGAAAAATCGTATTACTTCAGGAGGTCACTATATTATGCTCGTAAACGGATCCCAGGCAAAGTTTTTATTTAACGCCGCCCGTGAAGGACATTGGGCAATAGGCGCATTCAACATTATGGATTATATTACCGGCGAAGCTGTTATCAGCGCAGCCGAGGAACTGGATGTTCCGGTATGTCTTCAGCTTATGGACGGATACAATCCGGAGGCTCCGGAAGGAAGCAGAATGATGATGACCGAATCCCAGCAGCATAATCTGGACACATTCCTTATCAACAGATCCAAAGATGCAACCGTTCCTGTTATCCTGCACCTTGATCACTGCCCAACTTTTGCGGGATGTATGCGCGGTCTGAAACGCGGACTTGCCTCGCTCATGCTTGATGCGTCTCAGCTTCCGTTTGACGAGAACGCAGCTATGGTAAAGAAAGTTGTTGAAGCAGCACACCCCTGCGGTGTTATTGTTGAAGGTGAGATCGGCCATGTTGGCGGTCACCCAAACAGCCATGGTGCTATCTACACCAATGTGGAAGACGCTGTTCGCTTTGAAGAAGCAACAGGATGCGATCTGACTGCAGTTTCCATAGGAACAGTACATGGTTACTATGCAACTGAGCCGGTCCTCAATTATGAACGTATCGCTGAGATCCGCGAAGTAACGAAGAATCCTTTGGTCATGCATGGTTCATCCGGTCTTCGTGAAGATCAGTTCAGAGATGCAATCAAGGCTGGTATCTCAAAAGTAAACTTCGCCACATATATCCAGATCGCTGGCGGTGCAGCTCAGCTGGAGCTTGCCAAGCAGCTTATCGCAGATGACAAACGCGCTATGATGATGGCCTTCAACACTGCCGGACTTAACGCCGCAAAAGACTATCTCAAGATGCACATGACGATTTTTGGCACTCAGAAAGTCACATTCTGATCATCGCAAGAAACCAACAAATCGATCCGCCTCTTAGGCGGATGCTCATAAGAAAGGTTTAATTCAAAATAGATTTGGCATCTGTCTGACAGGTTTGGTCACAAAGAATACCGGATTGCTGTACTATGCAGTAATCCGGTATTCTCGTTACAAGGGTTTACACTCTCGGTTTTTGATTCAGTACGCGTTCGAGCGCCACCCAGCCCAGGTATTTCGGATGATCTCCGGTCAGCGCCGTCAGCTTTTCGATCGCCAGATAGTCATCGATTCGGACCATGTCCCACGCATGGATCACACGA
>JAFRJM010000039.1 GCA_017432285.1 Oscillospiraceae bacterium
ACCGATTGTCGGTCCAGAAGCCCTTTTATTGTTTGCTCATAATCAGAATATATCAGTACGACCTGTTCCCCTGCATGTTGAAAGCCATTGATGATATCTCTGTTGTCTGCTTTCAGACTATCTTTCGTACAGTCTGCATCAATCATCCTGGCTTCGATTTCCGACTCATATCCAATAATCTCGCCAAAATGGTTCTCAATATAGTTCTCGCTCATAGCGAGGCAAATGAAGCGAATAGACGATAAATATCGCTCTTCAAAATCCCGTCTCCAATCAAATGGAATATAGCAGCCTTCAATAATGAGGTTCTGTTTATTTTCGATCGCCGTCTTCACGATCTCTCGTATGATTGGCCACAGATACCCGGTCAGAGCCTCATCATCCTCCGGCGTCAATTCTGTATTACCGCTGCGGATCAGACCCATTTTCAGGTGATCGATCGACAGATACGGATATTTGTATTTTTCGAGCATCTTTTGTGCCAGAAGCGTTTTTCCAGTGTGAGATGCACCCGTAATCAGTATGATCATTTTTTCCTCGTCAAGATTAAATATGTCAGTATCGGTCTCCATATTCCTTTCGTGCTTCTGCCGTCCATTTGGAGATGAAATCCGTCTTCGCATCTGTATATGCATCCCGGTCATGCTCATATTGTTTCCAAAGCCGGAGCTTCAAGGTTTCATATTCTTTTGCCACGGCAGGATGCTCGTTCAAATAATCACGGAAGTACAGTTCATCATTGTCCCCGGCGTACCGCAGATGGATATGATATACTTTATCCGCAAATCCGTTTTCAGTATATCCCTTATTAAGTGAAATCCGGTTTGCCTCGGCGTACATGACGGTAAAACCGCTCTGTTCCAATAGTTGTGCTATATCTTTCATGTCAGCGCTTTGAGGAATCTCAATCATCACATCAACAATATTTTTAGCCCATATTCCCTGAATGGCGGTGCTTCCGATATGACTGATCCGCACAACAGGCTGAGCAGCTAAAAGACCGGTCAGCGTTTGCCTGATCTCATTGAAGCTATCTTTCCACCGATCATCGTGCGGCACAAGAAAGATGGGAAACAATGCCCATAACTCTTCCAATGTCATTTTAGATAAATCTTTTCCCATGCCAAAGGCCTCCATAAATCCCGATTTGACGAGTTCCAAGCAGACGGGAATATGTAAGATTAGTTTCCATCCTGCCGTTCTAATTTCTTAGAAAGAAAAAGCACGAGATCATCATCGTTTGCAATTTCCGTTTCGTATTGCGCACAAGGTTTATTCCGATACCAGACACCCGTTCCATCCGGGATATAGCCTCGTTTGACATACATTCGCTGGGCACTTCCATACCCGCTGTGAAGTCCGACGCCAAGCCATACCGTGTCGGCATATTGCCCAGCAATCTGTTCAGCGACATCCATCAGTTTCCGGCCGATACCCTTCCTCCTGTATTTTTCCAATACGGCGAAATCAACGATCTCCGGAAGCCCTTTTCCGCTGAACGCACCGCTGAGCCCTGTTATGTATATACTCACATACCCTGCAGGCTGTCCCTGATATATGGCTGTCAGTGAAAAACATTCCCCTGCAGACTGATCCTGGAGTCTTGTCAGATATTTGAAGATATCCGCATGCCAACCCTGCGCAATCTCTTCATCCGTTAAGATCCGTGCATCTGCTTCTTCCATATTACGAATTATCAATTCGTTATCATTGTAATAAACCATGGTTCCTCCCTGCAGTCTGACGAATCGGGAAACAGCATTTTTTCTATTTATACAGAACGCAGTTATATCGAACAGCTGGCCCGTCAGAATACTCAACCACAGTTTTCTCTTCAGAAAATCCGCATTTGCGATAGAAACCAATCGAACCATCATCCGTCTGTGCTTTGATTCTTTCTATTTCCTCTGACTTTATCGCGCTTTGGATCAGTTCTTTTCCAATTCCTTTATGGCGAGCATTGTCAGATACTGCGATTCCGATAATCTCTGCAGCAACTCCTGAACTCTTCAGAACCATCATGCCTATTCTCTTACCGCGATTCTCACATACAAATACTTTCACCGATGAGTCGTGTAGATAGTCTTCCATCTGCGCTTTGTATTCCTCGTATGTTGGATGATACATGCAAGAAGCATAGATTGAGAATGCTTCTTCTGACAGCAGCCATTCTGTATTCTCGCATAACACAGTTTTCATAATTGTCCTCATAAATACCGTTTGACTGATTAATACATGTACTTCATGTAGAAATACTTGTTCAGTCTGGGATCTGATTTGTTTTCCCTTCTGCCGGTTATCCTGCTGATTATTTGCACGAATTATTCTTTCCTACTGAGTCTTAACCAAAACCATGTGACTGCCGCGTCATCCTCTTCTCCAACGATTTTGAAGCCAAAGCGCTCTGTATAAAATTTGATAGTACGTTCATTATCTTTTGGCGTTACCAACGTTAGAATATTCCAGTCCGGGTGTTCACTCATAAAATGATTCAACAAAGACGTTCCTATTCCACATCCCTGTTCTTCTTTTACTACTGCCAAACAGCCAATATAATACTTTCCCGGACCTTCAGCTTTATAAGAGATAACTCCGACAGGCTTGTCCTGCGTGTAAGCAATGATCTTCGGAAAAACCTTCACTGACTTTTCCATTTCTTCACGTGACTGGCCATATGCCTGACACTGTCCATAACGAATGAAATCATCATAGAATGCGGAGTTATATATTCTTATCAGCAAATCTGCATCACTTATGTCTGCACTCTTATAGACCAACACATTATCATCTCCTACCGTTATGTATTTCTTGTCAGCAAAACTACGGTCTCGACGTGGCTCGATACATATTGTTTGTGCCCTATTCCACTGATAGTTTTACAGTAACATCTCCATGACTGAGCAGCTCTGGCATCTCAGACGAAGACAATTCTATGTGACCGAGCCTCGTGTATGCCCATGAATTCGAACCATAAAAGATTACG
>JAFRJM010000040.1 GCA_017432285.1 Oscillospiraceae bacterium
GTTGATCTTTGCTGCGGAAGAGCGGAGCTCTGACAGATCCTTACGGACATCCTTCGGGTTCATACCCTTGTACTTGGAAGATGCTCTCGCAGCATCAAGAGATTCTGTGGGAATGCCATATCTTTTGCAGACCAGGTATCCAGTAATGACCGCATCGGCATGGTTTGCGCTGCGGTCCGAATCCGGAGAGCGAAGAAAAGCCTCGATGAATCCGAGCTCTCTTGCAACGCACTGACAGACGTAATCTGCGGTACCGCCCTCTTTCTGCACATAAAGTGTATTGCTGGACTTATCAAAATAAGCTGCAGTGCCCGGAACGGGGATCTCCGTTGCCAGATCGATACTTGCAGGGCAAGTGTCCAGCATGGCTGCGATGAGTTTAGCGATGTCTTTCTGTTGATAAGGTTTGACTTCCTCTGCTTTGGAGGTCTGAGAAATGTCGAAAACCTTCTTTACGTTATAGGCAATAGCAGAGGTGCCATCCGTTTTCTTGAACTCAGATGGTTCAAGGATGGAGATGCTCTTGCTGCCCTTTTTGATCTTGGCATCTTCTTTTTCCCATTCCGCGAATGTCCTGAGCTTGGTTGCTTCAGGCATCTGTGCGGAAATCAGGAGCGCATTCGATACGGTATATCTGTTCATCCTGGCCTGCGTGTCCAGATATCTCAGGAAGCAGCCGGGTACTTCTGCGAGATCAAGCGTAGTCTGATCCAACAGTTTGAAGACATCGCTCTTTTCCTGGTCTTTCATCGCTTTCCAGTCTTCGAGACTCATTTTAGGAGCAGGATTGGTCTTTTCAGGAGTGAAATTGTCGGTCATTTGGAGATTCCTTTCTTGTTAACAATGATTTCTTTGTGAATGGTCTGATTCGCTAACGGATCCTTTGCCAGTTGGGAACGCGCTGCTTCTTTCGATGCATTGACCTGCTCCGTGTATTTCTTCAGTTTGGCTCTGACAGAAGGACGGTCACCGGGATCATCGATCTCACCCTTATCAGGGCGCTCCGAACGATTTAAGTCTTGCTCTGACAGAGGGACGTTGTCTGTCTTCGCTAAAGAAGGGTTTGCCTCTTCTTTCGTTTCTTTTCTGATCGCTTCTGCCGCGATCCTCTCGCCCGCTGTACGCTTCGGTTCATCCTTCTCCTGTTCGTCACGCTGTGCGATTCGGTTCTGAGCTTCTCCGACGACGGTAGCCTTGTCGATCGTGCCCAGCTGATACCGTTCGACGATTCTCTGAATCTTGGACGCATCATCTGCTCGTGCAATGATATCCACAGGGGCGGATCCGTTTTGATTCTTTTCCCGCAGGACGCAGTAAAGTACGCCATACCGTTTTGCCTGCTTTGTGAACTTCTGAAGATCCTTCTGCGGAAGCGTGAAGACCTTCAGTTCCTTGCCGGAACGCAACATGGACGTCAGCCTCGCTTTGCCTTTGGTCTTTGTCTGTTCCTTAAGCACACTGGCAAGCAGCAAGGCAACGTCTTTTGCCGCTTCTCCGGACAGTCTCGCTGCTACCTCGAAGCCTTCCAGATATAACCGGACGACCTGTTCAGCGGCATCACCGCCAGGGTTCATATGCTTTCTCCTTTCCTCGTTTGGTTTGTTCTGATTCTTCAGCGTATATTTGCTGAAGCCTCGGACTGATGATTTCAGATCTCTCAGCGATGGATTCGCAAAGAGAGATCTCTTTTCTGAGTTTCTTTATCTCCTCTGATATGGAGGAGATTTTTTCTTTGATCTCGCTTTTCTGTTCTTCGGGGGTATTCCGTTTCAATTCGTTCCGCAGATCCTTTCGTTCCGTCTCAAGTCGCTTTAGATTTTCGGAACAATGTTCCGAAAAAGAAAAAAGCTGCTCAGCAGTATCAATGTGATAATTACCGAGCAGCCTGACTTCCTGTGAGATCCGGTCCAGTTTGATCAGATCGTCCCGCAGAAGGTAATGTACCTTCGAAGGCCTCCTATTCTGTTGTTTTGGCAGGTATCCGAGCTTGTAGCAGTAATACAGATACTTGCGGTACAGACTCGTCTTCTCATAGAGCTTGTGTTCCCGGGGCGGCAAACGATACTGCCTGCTGTAACTGGGTCGAGGCGGAGGAGTGTATCTGCCGGACTTGAAACTCTCCCGTATTCGTTCCGTGATGCTCTCGTTTGTGTACTCTTCTCCAAGCCGATATAGCCGGATTGATTTCTCAGAACCGGGAGGTGTGACCGTCCAGTACTTGCGCGAGGGATTGAGGTTATACTTATACCCTCGTTGCCGAAGCTGGTACTTGAAATCGTCCAGGTTCCTGCAGTGCGGGATGATCTCATCTATTGTCTGTCGCAGCTGATTGTATCGCGTCGGCATACCTGCCAGATCCTTTTGTGTCATGTAATCCGCGTCCGGATTGCGTTCCGGATTTTGAACCACAGACAGACCATACTTTCTGCAAATTTCGTCTGCAATCGGACTGAACTTAAACCAGGAAGTCTCGTCATGGCATCGGGAACCGTCAACAAACGAGATCGAGTTTACAACGAAGTGGCAATGAAGATGTTCGGTGTTGAGATGCGTCGTGACCAGAACCTGATATTTATCTCCCCATACCCGCCTTGCAAACTCCATTCCTATTCGCTGTGCCATCTCCGGCGTAACCTCCATGTTCTTGAAACTGAGGTAGCCGTGGTATGCCTGGATGCCGTCTGTTTTCCCAAACTGTTCCTTTACAGTGACGAACTGATCTCTGGCACAAGTCGGGTTGCAGTTGATTCCCTGGACATAAAACTCGTGCTCCGTCTTATCTTCATCCTTTGCATAGGTGAGAACATCACGAAGCGCCTGATACTGTTCTTCTGTATAAGTGTCTGCCGATGTTTTGTTTTTATTTGCAGCATAATCGAGAACATGCTTGAGATTGGATTTAACCGGCCATAGTTTTGTTACTGCCATCTTTTGCGATCATCCTCCGGCCTTAGGAATTGTCGCTCGACCTCTGCCTGAAACTGATGCCATCTGATTACCTCCTCATCCAGTTTCTGAGCATCAATAAAGCCAAGGCTATGTGCCTTGGCTGCAAGTTGATTGATATTGTTGGCAATGCCTGACAACTGCCGCATCGCTTCGTAGAACCGGCCGTCCGGTTTTTCTTTTGGATGATACCCGCGAAGCAGCATACGGATCAATTGTGATTCTGACAGGCACGCTTTCTGAGATTTGATCTTAAGATTATCTGCATCCTCTTGAGAAAAGCGAAAGTGCTTCTGTATTGTGTGTCTCACGATACTCCTTTCTTTGGTTCTGCTGTTTTTATCCTTTACTCTAAAGGCATGTATTTATCCAAATACTCCTCAACAGCTTCCATCCATTGCTTCTGTACGGCGTTGTCGTTCTGCAACCCGTGACCCGAATGCTGAAACTCAAAGTATTTGTAATCTACGTTGTTTTCTTCAAGAGCAGCCTTTAGACGGAGAGATGCCGGGAACGCCTGTACACGGTCATGCGTTCCGTATGCAACAACGGTAGGGACCGGATTGTTTGACACCCATTCGGAAGCAGAGATGATATGCATCCTTTCAAGGTAAGAACCATCTCTTATCTCTTCCTCTGTAAGCATTTCTCCAAGCATTGAACTGAACAGCATCTGTGTGGCAATAATGCTCTCATCAGTATCCTTATCAAGGCCATAGCAGCTCCAGTCTTCACGATGGAAGTTGGAGGGTCCCACACCTCCGTATGTGAGTACGACAGGAACCGGCGCTTCCTTTCCGTCACGGTACGCATAGATCATCGCAAGGCAATGACCTGCAGATCCTCCCGCCATCGTCATCTTATCGATATGATAGCCTGCTGCTTCGGCAGCTTCGATCACTTTTGGTACGGCAGCTCTGATCTCATTGGATTGCGAGAGCACGCTGGCTTCCGGATGCTCTTCACTGCGCAGGGTATAGTTGATCCCCGCAGCAACGTAACCCTTGCTGCAGAGCCATGCAAGCGTATCTTTGTCATCGGTCTTATCTCCAGTGGTAAATCCGCCTGCGTGAAGATAGATAACAAGCCCGTAATTCTCACGGCTGTTGTCCTTCGGCAAATAGAGATCAAATCTGTTCGCTTCACCTTCTCCGTAGGATATATCACTCCGCAACGTCCCAACTTCATCACTCCATTTAACAGAGTACTGTTTTGCCCAAGACGGGCTGATCATTTTGGATGCAGCACCGCAAACAGTTGATAAAATGAACACCCCGATGCACAACAGGACGAACTTCATTTTTCCGTTTCCTCTCTTCTCTTTTTTCATAGGAAGTTACCCCCAAAGAGAGTGCCGCCCAGAAGCAGATTCATGACGAATCTGACGACCAGTCTGCCTAATACTAATCCAGCGATAATGATGATCAGCAGGATCACTATTCTGCTTGCAGTTAATTTCATGATGTATTCCTTTCTATTCCCCCAGATCGATCCTCTGATCCTGATACAGGGAATTGTTCATTATTTCCGGGTTACCTCCAATAAAGGCTTCAGCAGCCTCCTGATCACCCTGAAGCTGCCACATAAACCAAGCTGTGACATATCCGTCTGCACTGTATTGTGTTTTGCCGTGTTCGGTGTCTCTTCTCCTTACCATTGCTTTGTTTGCAGGAATATCGTTATAGATATCAGCCAAACCTTCACCGGTCACGACCCAGTCATCACCACCTCCGGCACCTGAAATAAGCAGGATCGGAACGTTGATTTTTGTTGCATCATATGGCCAGTCAATACCCAATGCCAGTTCCTTTCCCGTGGGAGAAAGAGCCACGGCTGTCTTGTAGATATCCTGATGATCAGAATTCGTTATCGCATTAATGACACCGACACCACCCTGAGAGTGTCCGACAATACCCACATTATTAAAATCGATATGTCCATAGAAGACATTCTTTTTATCTTCAAACCCATCTAACTCAACGGTTTCAGTATCATTCAGCTTCTTCAGCAGGCTGACACACATATCGGCACCAAATGCATTCCAGGAATACTCCTCTTCCGTTGCAATAACAATAAATCCCCATGATGCATAGTGTTCATAAAGAGGCTTTGATCTGGAACCGGGCCACCCTGTACCGTTGCAGACAACAATAACCGGATATTCTTTATTGGATGTTAAAAGCTCTGTCGGATAGTAGATCTCGTATTTACCAAAATTCTGTATGGCAGCGATCTCATAGTATGAAGTTTCATAAACCCCGTTCCTCAGATAATTCGCTTCTATATCTCCGCCCGTGGTAACTGTTTTCTGGTAATCCTCACTTAAGGACGAACCTTTGCGGGAGAGGTAGAACAGTACAGCCACAATCACAATTATTATTACTAGCATAATAATCCCTAATACCTTCAGAACTTTTTTCATTTACGCAGTCCGCCCCTTGTAATCGTTCATCTCTTATGTTACGTTTGTAACACAGCGCAGAATGAGCTGTCAATATAATGAGAGCCATTTGTGACAAAGCAAGGAGAACTGTAACATGAAAACGACCCGCGAAGGTCTCGTGTCTGAATATATAACCGAAGCGCTGTTGATGCTTCTTAAGCAGAAGGACTTCAGCAGCATATCCATTACCGACATATGTAATCGTGCCGGCACGACACGTATGTCTTTCTACAGAAACTTTGAGAGCAAGGAAGACATTATCCGTAAATGGCTGCAAGAGCAGACAGACGGTTTCCTTGAGCGATCCGGGATTAGCTATTCTAACGACACCACAGAAGATTACATCATAAAACTCTTTACACATCTCTCAAACTACAAAGAAGAATTAACCGCCCTATATGATTCCGGCTTGTCCTACCTTGTAAAAGACGAGTTTGACAGGGTATTTCTTTCAATACATCATGGCGAGTATGACGACTATAAAACGTTCTTTCACGCAGGCGGTATATATAACATCTTTTATCTATGGATGCGAAACGGGTTTAAAGAATCGCCACAGGAACTTGCCCACAAACTGGAAGGCCTTCTCAGCAAGTGATCAGCGTCGCACACAGGTATTAGGGTGTCCCTAACGAGAGTGTTTGTGTGTACACAAGCGCACTGCTCGCTAAGATGATGCAGCCTGCTTCTTCTGAAACTTATCGTTCGGTTTCTTTCGAGGCAGGCTTGTATTTATCTGCTACGATTTTTCCGTAAGACTCAGCAAAACGCTCCGGATAACGGAACATCTTGGAATACTTCATCTGCTGTTCCTGTGTCAAAGACTGGAAAGATTCAGCTCCCGGTGGAGTACCGACAATGAAGAAACTGCCGGCAATGATGTCTATCATCTCGCCATTATCAGGGTCATAAACAGCCCTGTTCAGAGGCATACCTCTAATCTTTCCCTCATCGTTACAGACGATAGAAATGTCGTCATCGAAAGGTGAATATTCCTCGATATACCCTCCGACAAGAGTCTGCATCTCTTCCAAAGTATCATTGATCGTGATCGGTTTCGGATACTTCCCGGGTTCGATAAACAGCACTTCGAGCTTGTTCGGAACATCGGTTACCTCGAAACTGTCTTCCTCATAGTTGAGTGCAAGCGAGCTTCCATTGTCCCAATGGACGTGGATCTGGCCGATATCATCCACGGATTCAATCGTTCCTTCAAGTCCATCATACATTCGGGGTTCTCCCTTCATCTCATGAAGAAGAATCCTCATTCCAGGCTGAAATCTGTCTTTTATCATCTCGACTTCGTGTCGCGTCATCGTTCATAGCTCCTTTTTCTGTGTGGCTGTATGCCAAGTTTGTGACACAAATAATCGTTGATATCTTTTCCGAAACGGGGAGGGCTATCAACGATTTTGTATTTGTGGCTGAGGTTGTTCTGGATCACTCTGGTGGCATTTCTGCCTGCCGTATCGTTATCCAGATGAAGGTATATCTTTTCGATCTTGGGGTTGCTTTTCAGCAGCACCTCCAGTGAAGAAGGCGTCTTTCCGGTCCCGTCGGCACCGGGAGAATACACACCGGCAAGTGATACGAGGGACTCTGTTTTATAGTTACCTCCATTCAGCTGGATCAGTGTCGCATAGGAAAGGGCGTCGATTGCAGACTCAAAAACATGTACGGATCTGCTGTCCGGATTCATCAACCGGAAGGAATAATGTTTGTCGCTGCCGCTGCAGTCACCCATAACACGAGTCGCATTGGTGCCGCGAAACGCTGCATATCTGGGCTGCCCTTTATCGTCTTTCCCGACGAATACCACATTGTTATGAGGCAGGGATTCATAGATGATCCCTGCCTCAATGCAGTCCTGAATGATCTCTTTACTGATGCCTCTTCCGGTCAGATACTGGAACACTTTTTCATCGGAAGCGTTCTTTTCCGGGAGCAGCAGTTTCTTTTCTTTTTCCGTTGGTAATGTAGAAACAGGCTGTATCACGCAGCTGTCTCCGACGATCTGCTGCACAGCTTCGGTGAAATCCATACCCTTTACCTTCACCAGATAATCCAGGGCAGACCGTCCTCCGATACCTCTTGACCACCACATCCACATCCCGTTAGAGATCTTCAGAGAATCGTGTGTCCTGGTGCAATAACCACCGGAACAGCGGACCAGTTCATCCGGTTCGTGTGCCCGGAGGTATGACAGAAGATCCACCTTCTTCGCCTCCAGGATCGTTTCCGGCTTGATATACGGCATCCGTCACCTCCTATGTTATGAGCGATTCGCCAAGCTGACGGTATTCCTTTTCAGAGATACAGAGCAGTTTTTCTGCCGTGGACTGCATCAATTCAAGCATCTCTTCATCGTCCACATCTGCCATAGCAGCACGGATCTTTGAGACTGTAATGAGCCTGCCGTTTGACTGAAACATGCTTACGATCAGCTTCTCTTCTTCTGTGAAATGCGTCATCTCTCGGCTCCTTTCTGCGTATGCTGCACAGTCTCTGATTTTTCCTGTGTCAGCTCCCCGTAGTTGTCTTCGATCCTGTGGATCAGAAGGGAAGCTGTGTCTTTGATCGTGTCCATGGATCCTCTCAGCGCCTTCAGGTCCTTATCACCAGCCCAGGCTGTGACATAAGGGAAGGTGTAATCTGAGGTATCGATCCCGAAATGAGAACAGACCGAAAAAGCAACGCTCTCAGCCTGCACCTCTTTCGTTTTCGGATCCATCAGCGCGCCGCCATTGTCCCGGTTATGAAGAACAGAGTGTGCCATCTCATGGATCAGCGTCTTCAGTGTCTGTGCTTCGCTCATGTCCTTTTGCACGCAGATCGAATTGTTTACTGTGTGAAAATAGCCTCTGGCGCTGCCTTCTATATCGATATATGAGATAGGAACATCACTCGATTGCTCAACAGCCTTGAGGAATACACCGTAGTCCTTTACGTCATCCTTCAGCTCAACGGGATCAATATTCGGCAGCGGATCCCCCTCTGTTTGAGATACATCAAAGACAGTAACAGCGTGAAATCTAGGCACAGTCACCGTGACTTTTTCTTTATATGTGTTGCCATACTGATCAGTACGGTCCTCTTCTTTCTCGATCGATACAGGCATCGGGGCGATGATCTTAAGACCTTTTTCTCCTCGCTTCACGTTACGGTTAAAGTGCTTCTTCCATGTGTTGTATCCTGCGACCAAGGTCGCTTCCGGCTTCTGCATGGTAATCAGAAGAATATTGTTCATGCTGTAATTGTGGAACTTACCGACAGCCCGGAGATAAGACTTATATGCGTCCGTCTCCATGAAATCGCGCACGCCGGATTCCAGCGCTTTCATGATCTCATCGAGATTATTTGTCATCACTTTAGCTTCCGTCACCGCTCAGCTCCTTTTGTTTTCTCGGCCGGTTTCTGCGCTTCCATTGGAGTTATCTCTTCCAGATAACGGACCTTCCCGGTGTCTTTATCCAGCGCAAATCCGAAGTCCTCAAGAGAAGAGTCCTGCACGGCAGCAGCGAACTCATAAGCCTCCGGCGACTGATCTGCAGGGATATAGGCGTCGATGACTTCACCGTTCCTGAACTGAAGCCGGCCTGTGTTGGATCCGAAATCCTCATCTGCCCAGCAGTAATCCACAGTCACCTCTGGATATGTCTGCGACAGTTTGGAAATAACCTCAGGCACAGCAGACCAGGCTGTATTGAAA
>JAFRJM010000016.1 GCA_017432285.1 Oscillospiraceae bacterium
AAATCTGAATCATGCGATCGATGTCAGGAAAGCATTCCGACCGCTTTATGAGATGGCAGATCGAACGAAATGTGCAGTACTGATTATTTCGCACACGAACAAAATGAAGGGAATTTCATCCCTTTACAGGACAAATGGATCGATCGATGTCGCCGGCGCTGTCAGGTCGATTCTTGCAGTCGGAAAGAGAAAAAATGAAAAGACGGAGCGTATTCTGGTCCAGGTAAAGAATAATCTGGAACAGGTTGGTCCGTCTTTAGTTTATGAACTGACTGATCATATCGAATGGGTGGAACAGTCTGAAATAAATGCGGATGATTTGTTTATGGAGTCCTTTATACCAGCCGGAAGAGCAACGAAGAAAGATAGAGCTAAGGAAGAACTGATAGAACTGCTTATGGAAAAAGACCAGCCGCAGGCATATATCAAAGACTATTTTGAAAAGATGAACATCAGTTTTCGAACAGTACAGGAGGCTCAGAAAGAGCTTGGTATCAAGCCGTACCGTCATCACAATCAGAGCTATTGGCCATATCCCACAACAACGCAACAATGAAATGTGTATCAGAGAACTGCGCAGTAACATAACATCTTTACGACACACTTTGCGTTGTTGCGTAGTAGTTTTCGGCCGGTAAAAGGGAGTCCAGAGGGAACGTCTGGCCCACAGCCTTGTGTGCAAGGTGTAGTGGGTTACACAACATATGCGCCGGAAGAGAAACCTATGGTTTTCTTCCTCACAGACAGTTGTGATGCGAGCCCTGAGATCGAGCAGAACAACTGATTGTGAGAGGACGGCAATCATAAGAGCGGTTGACGCGATTATGACTGACGGACTGACAGAAAGGCGCAATGTTGGGTTTGTAACAAGAAGGATGAGCGAAAGAAGATATGAAACATGTTATCTTCTTACATCCTTCCTTGAATATATTGAATGGAGGTAATTATGGCGAATTACGCAATCATGAGAATTGAAAAAAGAAAGCTCGGAGCGGTCGGCAGGATCTGCCGTCACAACGAGCGTCTGAAAAAAGAATACAAGAGTAATCCGGACATCGATCTGGAACGAACAAAGGATAACTATCATATTATAGGACCATGCCGCAACTACAGAAAAGCAGTGCTTGATAAGATCGAGGTATCCGGGGCAAGGATGAGAAAAGACAGTGTCGTTCTGCAGGACTGTTTTATCGGAGCGACACCGGAATGGATCCGTAATAAACCGTCCGAGGAACAAAGACAGTACTTTGAACATGCAGTCCGATTCTTTGAACAGAAATTCGGAAAACAGAATATCATCTCTGCAGTGGTGCATATGGACGAGGCGACTCCCCACATGCACCTTTGTTTTGTTCCTCTGACAAAAGATGGCAGGCTTTCATCCAAGGAGCTGATAGGTGGTCCAAAAGGTTTGAGTGCATTACAGGATCAGTTCTACATTCACATGCATAACAGGTATTTGGATTTGACTCGTGGCATCCCTTCCAAAATATCGAAGAGAACGCATATACCGGTCTATATGTTCAAAAATGCCGGGATGTTGTATGACCACTATGAGGAGATCCTGAAGGCGATCAATGATATTGGGGTCTTCAATTCCGGGAAGAAAAAGGAAGAGGCTGTTGCACTTCTGGGACGCTATGCACCGGAAATGGCAAAGCTTAAGAATCAGCTGAAAACAACAGATGAACATATCAAATGTTTGGAAACAACTCTTTCTGATGAGAGCGATCGTGTCCGCTACTACAGGAGCGATAACTATGAAAAAGAGCTGACGATAAAGGAGCAAAATCAAAAATTATATGAGCTGAATGAAAAACAGAAGCAATTGGAAAAGTTGGTTTCGAAGATACCGCCTGATCTTTTAGAGCAGATCAAGGCCCGTGAACTTGAAGAGAGAAAAAGGAGAAGAAAAGGATGGGAAAGGTAGTCCTTGTAAAGCAAAAGAAACTTTCCGGATGTACCCGCAGGGTGAAGTTTAAGGGCACGACATATATAGTCAGCTCTGTGTTTTATTCACCGTTCTCAAAGGAAGAGGAGTCGGCGAGTGGGCTAAAAGAACGAATCGAAAATGCGTTGACCGAAGATATGAGGTTGACGATTCGCAATAGAAATAATACAATCGGCGCAACGAAGTTAGCTTCAGATGCCGGAAAGGAGAGCAATGCATCCGAAGCAAAATAAAGAATATGAGAATAAAATAACCGCTATCTACTGTAGGCTTTCCAGAGACGACGGCGTCGAGGGCGAGAGCAATTCCATTGGAACACAAAAGAAACTCTTGACCATGAAAGCGAATGAGCTTGGGCTAGATAATCTGGAATTCTATGTGGATGACGGGTATTCAGGGACAAACTTCAACCGTCCGGATTTTAAGCGTCTTGAAGATGATGTGAAAAGAGGGCTCGTGAAAGCAGTTCTCGTAAAGGACTTGTCGCGTTTGGGCAGGAACTATGTGTCTGTAGGGACCTATACCGATGATTTCTTTCCTGCGTATGGTGTTCGATTCATAGCTGTCAATGACATGGTGGACAGCGATCAAGGAGATAACGAGATAGCTCCTTTTAAGAACATCATGAACGAGTACTACGCAAAAGACATCAGTAAAAAAGTGCGCTCCGCTCACAAGATCCGAGGCAGATTGGGAGAACCTTTAGGCCAGCCACTCTATGGGTATATGAAGGATCCTGACAATAAAAAGCATTGGATCGTAGATCCAGAAGCTGCTTCTGTAGTAAAAAGGATTTTTCAAATGTTTTTGGATGGCTCAGGCGCAGAAACGATTGCAAGGACCTTATCTGACGACCATGTTCTCTATCCTGGAGCCTATTGGAAAACAAAAGGCATCAACCGTGGAGGAAGGAAGACCTACAACGACCCGTATAGGTGGAATGACAGCACGATTTCAAAGATGCTGACACGTCAGGAGTACTGCGGAGACATCATCAATTTCAAGACAAAATCACTGGACTTCAAACACCGGGCTCGATTAGACGCTCCAAAAGAGGAATGGGCTATATTTCAGGATGTGAATGAACCCATCATCTCCCGGAGTGACTTTGAAAGAGTACAGCAGATGAGGGCAAACGGCAGAAGGAAAAAGTCCAAATTCAAATCCGGGGAACAAAATGTGTTCACGGGGCTAGTGTTCTGCCCGGACTGCGGGAGAAAGATGTGGTATCACACCAATACCACCAATAATGATATCCATTTCTTCAGCTGTTCCAATTATGAGAAGGACTACCGTGGGACATGCAAAACCAGGCATTACATCAGAGAAGAAGCACTGGAACACATCGTCCTGAGCGAGTTGAGACACCTTGCTGCGCTTCTGAAAAAGGACGAAGACAGTTTTGCAAGGTTATTACAGGAAAGAGCTGAAGCCTCTCTGGCTGAGCAACAGAAAGCTCTGGAAAAAGAGTTTGCAATCTGTACTGACCGAAAAAGAACTGTTGACGCCCTTTACGAGAAGTGTTACGAGGACAATGCCACAGGAAAAATCTCAGACGAATGGTTTTGTCATCTTTCGGCAAAGTACTCATCGGAGAAAGAAACTCTGCGTGGAAGAATCCAGCAGATTCATGAGCAGTTGAGCAAACTGACCGTCGACGAAAGAAGTCAGGAATCGTTCATAACATCAGTCAGGAAATTTATGAAGGTGGAACGCCTAACGGCAACTCTTCTAAATGAGCTGATCGACCGTATCGAAGTATACGATTCTCGGGGAACCGGTAAGGATAAGACTCAGAAGGTCGTGATCTATTACCGTTTTGCCGGTGACTTCTTGCTGAAGAACAGTGATAGTTACGATCTTACTGTTGACCCTCAAAAAGGGAAAATGGTCCATTACGAGGTCGAAGGTCTCAACTCAGCAGCTGAAACAGCATAAATACATCTGATCTTTTGACATAAAAAAGGAAGAAGAGTACTAGCGATACTCTTCTTCCGGTTGAAAGATCATTACTTTAACGTTTTTCGAACTATCAAGTCCTGTATCTTTCTCACTATGGTTGCGGAGGAAGGACTTGAACCTACGACCTCCAGGTTATGAGCCTGGCGAGCTACCGACTGCTCCACTCCGCGATATTTCTGAAGCCTTATTATTTTAACATAGAATTAAAACTTGTCAACACATTAATTTCACATTTGGACAAAGCTGTTTCTTGCTGATTTTTTGCGCTTTTGCGATACATGTAATGAATGGTATAATACGGGAAGACAAAGTGAAGAGGGACAATATGTTTTCTGGTTTTACTAAAGAGACAGTAGATTTTCTGTGGGATATAAAACTGAACAACAACCGCTCATGGTATAACGAGCATAAAGAACTATGCAAGCGTGTCCTTTTGATCCCTATGCAGGAGCTCGCAAATGACATCTATGATGCTTTTGAAAGAGAGCATCCGGAGATGGAATTGAATGTTCACATGAGCAGGATATATCGCGACGCTAGAAGGTTATACGGACGTGGACCTTACAAGGATTACTTGTGGTTCACTTTATTTGATGCTTCATCGGAGCATTGGTCCGGCAAACCTTCATTTTGGTTTGAGATAGCATCAGACAGATGGAGCTATGGCGTCGGCTGCTATGATGAGCGGACCGAGATGATGAGGAGATTTAGAAAGAGGATCAATGCCAACCCCGAGCCATTAAGGGAATTGGATGCATTGCTTGCCAGTCAAACCGAATTTGTTCTAACGGGGGAAGACTATAAAAAGCAGTATCAGGACTGCAAATACCCGGATCTTCAGAAATGGTATGGGAAAAGGAATTTTGCTATTGACCATACTCAGGCAATTGGCCCTGACATCACTTCTCCTGATTTCGGTAACAGGATCATAAACGGATTGTTGTTTTTGGTTCCTTTCTATGATTATTTCTATCCTATCGGAAGAGACCTTTCTTCTGATGACGAGGAGAATGAATGAAAAGAAAAACTATATGGTGGATCGCTATGGCGATCTATCTGTTTGTGATATTTAGGATAACAGTGTTCCGTTCCGGCTTTTCCTTTGAAAACTTGTTTGGAGGAACTCTTAATCTGTCTCTGTTTGCGGAGTATATGAGATTTGCCCAGAATGGCTCATGGAGGGTGTTTCTGTATTATTTCCTGGGGAACATTATCTGTTTTATTCCTTTTGGGGCACTTCTTTGCAGGGATAAAAAAACCGGGGCAGCTGGAGCTTTTATTACGGCTTTATTGTTTTCCGTAGTTATTGAGATCCTTCAATTTGTTTTTGGTACAGGGGTGACCGAAATCGATGATGTTATCCTGAATACATGCGGATCGATGATAGGGTATTATTTGGTCAGAAGGATCACAGATTAGGCACTAAATTCATGCTATAATGAGTTTATATATTGTGTAGAAAGAAGGAGCAGACATGGCGTATTTGACAGACATTGAGATCGCACAGGCATGCGAAAAAAGACCGATTACTGAAATCGCTGCAAAAGCAGGGATAGACGAGAAGTATCTTGAACAGTATGGCAAATACAAAGCGAAAGTAGACTATCAGTTTTTAAAAGACCATGAATCAGACCCCAATGGAAAACTAATCCTTGTTACCGCTATAACTCCTACACCTGCCGGCGAGGGAAAGACCACAACTACCGTTGGCCTTGCCGATGGCCTAAACAAACTTGGAAAGAAAGGCATCGTCGCACTGCGTGAGCCTTCTCTCGGGCCCGTATTCGGCGTTAAGGGCGGAGCCGCAGGCGGCGGCTATGCACAGGTCGTTCCGATGGAAGATATCAACCTCCACTTTACCGGAGACTTCCACGCAATCGGTGCAGCAAATAACCTTTTGGCTGCTATGATTGACAACCATATCCAGCAGGGAAATCAGCTGGGAATCGACACAAGAAGGATCACATGGCACAGAGCGGTCGATATGAATGACCGTGCCTTGAGGAAGATCGTTATCGGACTTGGCGGAAGATCCGAAGGTGTACCTCGTGAAGACAGTTTCGATATTACAGTTGCTTCTGAGGTAATGGCCGTTCTTTGCCTAGCTTCAGACATTACAGATCTCAAAGAGCGTCTTTCAAAGATAATCATTGGATACACATCAAGCAACAAACCTGTTACTGCAGGAGATCTGCACGCACAGGGCGCTATGGCAGCATTGCTGAAGGATGCTCTTAAGCCGAACCTGGTTCAGACACTGGAAGGAACGCCGGCGTTTGTCCATGGTGGGCCGTTTGCCAATATCGCTCATGGCTGCAACAGTGTTACGGCCACAAAGATGGCATTGAAGCTTGGAGAATATGTAGTAACTGAGGCTGGATTCGGCGCTGATCTCGGTGCTGAGAAGTTCCTGGACATAAAATGCAGGATGGCCGGACTCAGACCTGATGCAGTAGTTATCGTTGCAACTGTCCGCGCTCTCAAACTCCACGGCGGAGTAGCAAAAGACAATCTTGCTGAAGAAAACCTTGAGGCACTTGAGAAAGGCCTTCCCAACCTGCTTCAGCATGTAAAGAATATCACTGAAGTCTTCGGACTGCCTGCTGTTGTAGCAGTTAACAGATTCCCGACCGACACAGAAGCCGAACTGGATCTCGTCATTGAGAAATGCAAGGAACTCGGCGTGAATGTAAGACTGTCTGAAGTCTGGGCTAAAGGCGGTGAAGGCGCCGTTGATCTGGCTGAAGAAGTGATTCGTTTGTGCGAAACTGAGAACCACTTTGAATTCAGCTATGAAGTCGAGGATTCTATCTCTGAGAAACTCAACAAAATAGCTACTAAGGTATATCATGCTGACGGAGTGGATTTCGTTGGGCAGACTTCGCGTCAGATGAAACAGCTGACTAAACTGGGATTTGGGGGACTGCCTATCTGTGTTGCGAAGACACAGTATTCATTCTCCGATGATGCCAGCAAACTCGGCGCTCCTACCAACTTCAGGATCACGGTCAGGGATCTTAAGGTATCTGCAGGTGCAGGATTCATTGTAGCTCTTACAGGGGATATCATGACTATGCCCGGATTGCCCAAGGTTCCTGCAGCAGAGAAGATCGATGTCGATGAAAACGGAGTAATTACAGGACTGTTCTAAAATGGAAATGATAGAGTACAATCTTGATGAGTTTACAGAAAAACTCGCATCACGAGAACCTGTGCCGGGCGGCGGCGGAGCCAGTGCACTTGTCGCTGCTTTGGGCATCGCACTGGGAAATATGGTCGGTTCACTTACAGTCGGCAAAAAGAAATTTGCATCCATTGAGCCTCAGATGCTGGAATGGATGGATAAAGCAGAAGATATCAGGAAAAGAGCACTTGAACTGATAGACGGTGATGCTGAAGCGTTTTTGCCTCTTGCAGAGGTGTACCGTATGCCAAAGGATGATCCTGAGCGCGAAGAAAAAATGGAAGCAGCTTTATATAATGCTGCTTCTGTCCCGATGAAACTGCTGAAACTGTGCGGCGAAGCCATTGATCTGCTGTCATTGTTCGCGGACAACGGAAGCAAGCTGGCGATCTCGGATGCTGCTACAGGAGCAGTGGCATGCAAGGCAGCGCTTGAAGGTGCATGGATCAACCTAAAGGTCAACACATCATCGTTCAAGAACAGGGAAGTTGCTCTGAAAATGGAAGAGGAAGCTCTTGCTGTGAAAGAGAAATATACTGCAGAAGCGGATTCGATTTATGAAAGAGTTATGAGGAGGATCGGATAATGTCTACTTTATTGAAAGGAGCTCCGGTAGCTTCCGCAATAAATGAAAAAATGAAGGAGACTGTAGCGATTCTTCGTGAGCAGTCTATTGTGCCGACTTTGGCTATTGTACGAGTCGGTGAGAGGCCTGATGACCTCAGTTATGAACGCGGAGCCATGAAACGCTGTGCGTCGGTCGGAGTCGAAGTGAGAAACGTAGTTTTCCCGGAAGACGTAAGCAAGGAAGAGTTTTACGATGGTATCGACAAACTGAATAAAGATGATTCTGTTCATGGAATTCTGGTGTTCAGACCTGTACCAAAACATTTGGATAATGACAGAGTAAGGAATGCTATCGTTCCGGAGAAGGATGTCGATGGCTGCACAGATGGATCGCTCGCAGGCGTGTTCACCAATACTGAACTGGGATTTACACCGTGCACTGCGCAGGCAGTAATGGAAGTCCTTTCTTATTACGATATAGACTGCACCGGCAAGGAAGCGGCTGTGATCGGAAGATCCCTGGTTGTTGGAAGACCTCTTGCTATGCTGCTGATGCATAAGAATGCCACAGTCACTGTCTGTCACACCAGAACAAAAGATGTGGCGAAACACACCAAAGAAGCTGATATTCTGGTCGTATGCTCCGGCCAGATGGAGTCATTTGGTGAAGAGTATGTCAGACCCGGCCAGACCGTCCTGGATGTCGGCATCAGCTGGAACGAAGAAAAACAGAAACTGTGCGGAGACGTAAAGTTTGATGAAGTGTCTCCTATAGTTGACGCCATTACTCCTGTTCCGGGAGGTATTGGTTCTGTTACTACCAGTGTTCTTGTATCACACGTAGTGGAATCCGCAAAGAGGATGGCAGATCGGTCATAGGGTACTATAAATGAATATTCAGGAAGTAAATGTTTTTTTAGACAACTATACCCAGCCGTATAAGCATCTCGGGCTTCACCGCATGAAGGCAATAATGGAGCTTCTTGGAGATCCTCAGAAGAAGATGCATTTCGTCCATGTGGCAGGGACAAACGGAAAAGGAAGCTGCTCGGCAATGACTGAGAGCATCCTTCGCCATGCCGGTTACAGGACAGGGTTGTTTACGTCACCGCATTTGATCCGTTTCAATGAGCGCATGCAGGTATGCGGTGTACAGATCACAGACGACGAGCTGGCTGAGATAATGACTGAAGTGGTCGCTGCAAACGACCAGCTTGAAGAAAAGGTCAACTGGTTTGAGATCGTGACTGCTGCAGGACTTCTGTGGTTCTATAAACAAAAATGCGATATCGTCGTATTGGAAGTCGGTGTCGGCGGTGAATTTGACGGCACCAATGTTATAGACGTACCTGATGTAGCTGTCATGATGAATATAGGTCTCGATCACACGGGACAGCTTGGAGACACTGTAGAGAAGATAGCTACGACCAAGTCCAAAATAATTAAAGAAAATGGCACAGCGGTAATATACCGCGGCAAGGAATCTGTGGAGAAAGTCATTGAAGACAGATGCGCAGAGGTTAATGCCAGATTGGTAAAAGCGGATTTTGACAGTATAGTTCTTGTGTCAGAAAACAGTTTCCAGCAGACGTTCGACGTAGGGGAGAGGAAAAACATCCAGATCCCGCTCATCGGGGAACATCAGAGGAAGAATACGTCTGTGGTCTTGTCGGTAATTGATGTGCTAAGAGAAAAAGGCTTTGAGATCTCAGAAGAAGATGTCTATGAGGGATTGAAGAACGTTACATGGCCTGCCAGGATGCAGGTGCTACAGAAGGATCCGCTGTTTATTCTTGACGGCGGCCATAATCCTCAGTGCGTTGAAGCAGTGATGGCAAGTCTTGATGACCTTGTGAGCAGTGGTCAGAAGCTTGTTTTCATGAGCGGGATCTTGAAAGGCAAGGATGCCGATGAGATGATAAAGTCTCTCAGTGAGCAGAGCAAGGACTTCGTATTCGTAGCTCCGGAAACACATCGTGCTCAGACAGCGGATGACCTGTCTGCTATCGCATTGGCTTTCGGATGTAACACCACAGTTTGCAGTTCTGTGCCCGAAGCGATACAGACCTCAATATCTCTTGCAGGTACTGACGGAATCGTATGTTGTGTAGGTTCTTTGTATCTTGCAGGTGAAGTATTAGACTATTTTTATGGACGCGCATTTTGATTTAGGAGACAGAAATGAAAACACGTAGAATTGTACTTATTGGATTACTTGTAGCGATGTATGTCGTTCTGAGTTTGTTTCTTACGGTTACCCTGTGGAATTTCAAGATAACCTTTGAAGCACTTCCAATACTTGTAGGAGCATTTTTGCTTGGACCGGTAGATGGACTGCTTATCGGATTTCTCGGAAGCTTCCTGAATCAGATGCTTACATATGGATTCACACCCACTACACTTCTCTGGGTGCTTCCTCATGCTTTCAGCGGACTGCTTGTTGGTTTTTTGGCAAAACGCCTGAAGGGTGAATTAACAGTAAAGAATGTAGCTGTTATCACTGTTATAAGCGCGCTGTGCGTTACAGCTCTGAACACACTTGCCATGTATGTAGACAGCAAGATGTTTGGCTATTATTCAAAGGCATTCGTATTCGGTGCTTTAGGAGTACGTATCATAACAGGAATCGCGACTGCTGTGGCATTTGCCTTGATTTTGCCCACACTGCTGACACAGTTGAAAAAGATATTTAATTAAGTAGGAGATACCAAATGCTGTCTTTGAACAACGGCTGGGAGTTCACCCCCGAATGGAATGAGGACTTTCTTCATTTCCGCACGAGGGAAGAGAAGGTGCGCCTTCCCCACAATGTGAAAGAGGAGCCGCTTCACTACATCGATCATAAGAGCTATGAGATGATCAGCGGGTACCGCAAAAAGGTCACGATCCCCATGGCAGCCGAAGGCAAGAGAGTATTCATCTGTTTTGAAGGTGCTGC
This sequence comes from Oscillospiraceae bacterium, assembly GCA_017432285.1. Classification (GTDB taxonomy): domain Bacteria; phylum Bacillota; class Clostridia; order Oscillospirales; family Ruminococcaceae; genus RUG11783. The sequence continues at coordinate 10,603 of JAFRJM010000016.1, forward strand.
TCATATTGCAACAGTATATGTCAACGGTGAAGAGAAACTGACACATCTGGGAGGATATACTGCGTTCGAGGTTGAACTTACTTCCTACGCGACGGCAGGAGATACCTTTGAGGTTGCGGTGAAGCTTGACAGCACCGAGAATCCTACGATCCCTCCATTCGGGTATGTAATAGATTATCTCACCTACGGAGGTATATACCGGCCAGTATGGATGGATATCAGGGAGCGGGATTATATAACCGATGTTTTTGTTACCACTCCGGACCTTAAGACAGCTGTAGTGCGTTTTGAGACAAACAAAAGCACGACTTTGGAGAAGACAGTCAGGATCCTGGACGATGACGGCGGTATTCTTGCTCAGGCATCAACGCTGAGTTCAGAAGTGACACTGGATGTCTTTGAAGCAAAGCCGTGGGATCTTGAGAGTCCTAATCTGTACAGATGTGTCGTGTCATTGGAGAATGGCGGAGAAAAAACAGTTTGGTTCGGATTCAGGACCGCAGTGTTCAAAGCAGATGGATTTTATCTGAATGGCAAGAAGACATTCCTGCGCGGACTTGACCGCCATCAGAGCTATCCCTATGTAGGGTATGCGGTCCCTGACAGCCTTCAGGTCGAAGATGCAAGGATACTCAAGGAGGAGCTGGCCTGCACCGCAGTCCGCACTTCGCACTATCCCCAGTCTCAGTCTTTCATAGATGCATGCGACCGTTTGGGCCTTCTTGTCTTTACTGAGATCCCCGGGTGGCAGCACATCGGAGATGAAGATTGGAAAGATGTAGCCTGCAAACAGGTCGAGGAGATGGTCCTTCAGTACAGGAACCATCCGTCCATCGTGCTCTGGGGCGTAAGAATAAATGAGAGCCAGGACGACGATGCTTTCTATGAAAGGACGAACCGTATAGCTCATGAGCTGGATCCCAGCAGACAGACTTCCGGCGTCAGGTATCTTAAGAAAAGCCATCTGCTGGAAGATGTATATGCGTTCAACGACTTTACTCATTCAGGGGACAACGAGCCTATCACGGTAAAGTCAAAAGTCACTCCCGACATGTCGAAAGGACTTCTTATCTCAGAGGCTAACGGACACATGTTCCCGACAAAATCCTTTGACAAATCCGAAGTGAGGCAGGAACATGCGCTTCGTCATGCACGAGTCATGAACGCCGCGATGGGAACTGGTGAACATGCCGGATGTTTCGAGTGGTGCATGTTCGATTATCCTACTCACAAGGACTTTGGTTCCGGAGACAGAGTATGTTATCACGGCGTGATGGACGCGTTCCGCAACCCGAAACTGGCAGCAAGTGTCTATGCTATGCAGGGCGATGATAATCCGGTCCTGGAGGTCGGGTCATCGATGGACATCGGGGATTATCCGGGAGGAATGCTGAAAGATGTATATGTTTTCTCCAACGGTGATTCGGTAAAGCTCTATAAGAACGGGGCTTTTGTAAGTGAATTTACCAAGACAGATTTTACTGCTCTTCCTCATGGCCCTATGCTGGTGGATGACACGATAGGTGACCTTCTGCGTTCGCAGGAAGGATTTACCGGAAACAAGGAAAAACTGCTGCATGATTGTCTGCTCTCCGCTTCACGGAACGGCGCTAACGGAATGCCGATAAAGGACCTGCTGAAGATGGGCTGGGCTATGCTCAGATATCACCTGACCTACAGTGAGGGCGTGGATCTGTATGGGAAATATGTAGGAAACTGGGGCGGTGAAGCTACAGTCTGGCGATTCGACAGTATTAAAGACGGCAATGTTGTATGTTCAAAAACGTTATGCCCGTCTGCAGATCTCCATATTGAAGCGAAAACGAGCACGGATGTCCTGACCGAAGGTGATACATATGATATGGCTGCTGTGCGCATTCGTATCATGAACGAATACGGCAATGTGGCTAGTTATGCACAGCTTCCGATATCTTTCCGCACCGAAGGGGAGATAGAACTTGTAGGCCCAAAAGCAGCGTGTGCCGAAGGCGGTATGACTGGAACGTATGTCAGGACCACAGGGAATAAAGGAACTGGCAAACTGTTTATCGAAGCGCCTGGCCTGGATCCGGTCGTTCTTGATTTCAGAGTGAAATAACATATTAATACAAGAAGTACGGCGATTATCTCATAAGAGATATTCGCCGTACGTTTCTTTTGTAACGGAGATCGTATTCTGCCTGCTCGTGAACATCCTCTTTGCGGACATAAAGACCGGACCGGCAAGGGTCTATAACCTTCACCCTTTTGAATATCAGTCTCTGAAGTGTTGGCATGAGCGCGAACAGCCTCTTTGCGGATGAAAAGTGCTCAGCCATAAATGGAATCCGCCTCTTTGAGCGGAAATGATTTGATCAGCCAGCGTGTGGGATGCTGATAGGTTTTGAGACTTGCTGTGGAGCAAGCTTGATCTTCTTTCTCTCTCTCAATTGAAGCACATAAGCATCGTCCGGGAAGTCACCTTCGAGATCGTCATCAAAGAGAAGGAAGAGAGAAGCTATAAAACGGTAGATCTTATCTGACATTCAAGCGCCCTCCTGTTTGAATCTTAATTTTTTGAATTGCTTCTATGCTTATATTATAGAAAAAGTACTGTCCAAAAAAACGGACAGTACTCTGTGATTTTTTGAAAAATTTTTAATCGGGGAAATAGCAAGAAGATCTTAAACAGTTGCTTTCAGAAAGCATGCTCCGGAATGGGACGATAATGCAGAGCAGGAGGTGAATCCTGCGGATTCCAGAAGATCTGCTTCATGCTCCAGTGTCAAAGGAATATCGAAATGAACGAGCGCATCAGTGGGAAGATGCTCTTTTTTTCGTTTCTCATCATAAACATTCAGCAGCAGTGTTTCCTCTTCATCGCAGCATGCATAGTAATCGCAGTTTATGAAAACACCGTTCCCGTTCAGGCAGGATCTGATCTTTTTGTACAGACCCTGCTTTTGTTTGGGAAGAAGATGGTGGAGCGATTCAAATGAGATCACAGCATCATAAATGTTCTCTCCAAAAGGATATTTCAGATAATCTGCCTGAATGATATTAACCTCCGGGTGTTTTGATAAAAGTTCATTGATCATTGCTGTGCTCAGATCGATACCGGTGAAGTCAGTGTTCGGGAAACAGGGGATAATCTGATCCAATTCCAGTCCGCTTCCGCACCCGAGGTCCAGAATGACACGAGCATCCGGCGGGATATATTTCGGGAATGTCCTGTATGCTTCGTCCCAGCGCTCCATATGCGGAACATAATCATCGATGCGCACATCGAAAAAAGAGGCCATTTCCTCTAACGGGACATCCTTCGTTTCTTTCAGCCACCATTTAAGACCGAACATGTGGTCTTCGATGCTGTCGCGTATTCTTATGTCCAGATTTGTCCGTATCATAAACAGTCATTCAGTATCTGTACGACGTCTTCGTGAGTAAGAGGCACATATGAATTGCTGCATCTGCCTCTCAAGTCAGCATGGGTTGCTATGTCGTCAAAATCGGTGCTTCCGATGCCGAGGCTTGTCAGATTTGTAGCGATCCCTATACTTCCAAGAAAATCTTCGAGACAATTTATACTTTCTTCTGCCAGCTGGTATTCATTTTCTCCGCTAAGATTCCATACGTTTCTGGCGAATCTGGCAAATCTTGGGGCTACAGATGGATCTTTCCTGAGGATGAACCGCATCCATCTGGGAGTCAATATTGAGAGTATCTCACCGTGAGTTACGTCATATACCGCAGAGAACTCATGGCCGATTGCATGACATGTTTTGCCGGGATACAGCTTGCCGTAATCAAGGATCCCGCTACAGGCCAGTGAAGAAGCCCACATAAGGTTCGCCCTTGCGTCGTAATTATCCGGGTTTTCGAGAACTGCTGGGAGATCATGTATAACTGTGCGCATTATCGTCTCAGCCAGTCCGTCACTGATCTCGCTCGAGTCGGTCCTTGAAAAATACGCTTCCATTGCATGGCTTAAGATGTCTGCGGACCCGCATGCTGTCTGGTATTTGGGAACAGAGAAGGTATATGTTGGGTCGCAGAATGAAACTACGGGATATGAGAATACGGAGCTGTATTTCTCTTTTGTCGATATGTTGGAGATGACACCTTTGTTATCGAATTCGGAACCTGTAGCGCTCAGCGTAAGGATAACGATAACTGGCAGTGACCTTCTGCCTGAGCGGGAATCCAGAACCATGTTCCAAAGATCCCCTTCGCAGAAAGTACCTGTAGCGATCGCTTTGGCGCAGTCAATGACGCTGCCTCCGCCTACGGCGAGAACTGCGTCGATGCCGTTCTCTCTGCAAAGAGCTGCTCCGCGTTCAACAGTCTCGATCCGTGGGTTAGGTTCAACTCCGGAGCATTCAGTAATGATGAAACTGTTTGATGACAACAGACCGGTGATCTCATCATACAGCCCAGATTTCTTAATGGAACCTCCGCCGTAAGTCAGCAGTATATTCTTTCCAAACCGGTTCAGCACGTCAGGAAGTTGCGAGATCACGCCTTTTCCGAACTTTATTTCTGTAGGGATATAATGTTTGAAGTTTTCCATGTTGCACCCCATGTATTAAAACTCTGCTTTTGGCTTTCCGTCTGAGAAAATAACGGATTCAACGCCGTAGATCTCCTTGGCATCGCTTCGGCTGGCCTCATCGGTCACTCCTCTGAGGATAACAAAACTTCCCATAGTGACAGGAGCCCAATAGTAACGGCTGTACAGTTCTTTTGTCGTATCAAAGAACTGGGGTCGTGTTTTCATGTTCGACATCATCCTGTTTACAGACTGGAATTCTTTATCTGACAGATCGGATTCCTCTCTGGGAAGCATGAGCATTCCCCGGACGATGTTGGAATAGTTCTTGGCATAGTAATGTATCACGTCCAGGTTATGGCTCTCAACAGCGCAGAAGAAACGGTACGGATAAAACACGTTTGTGACTGTATCACAGAATGCGGATACCTCTTTGGGATCATGGCTGTCAGGATGCAGGTTAAGCAGGAGAGGTGCGCGTTTTTCGCGTTGTTCCATTGCGGTAAGCACATCTTCCAGTTTAGTTACGGTCTTTCCGTTATCGTCCTGGATCTCGGACAATTCTTTGAACTCGAGATCACGTATCCTATGAACTGAACCATCCTGATCGATGACTGAATCCTCACCAAAAAGGATGGCTTTTCCATCTTTTGTGAGTCTTACATCGACGCGGCTTCCGTAACTCAGATCAGCTGCATACATCACAGAACTATATGAATTTGGCTCAGCCTTTTCGTCGCCGAACCAGAGACCTTTATCTGCATAGCTCCGGTGTGTGAATCTGCGTTTTACCCTAGGAAACAGGCCTTCGCCGTTTGTGACTACCACGTATATAGCCAGCAGTATCATTGCCGCGCGTATACCTGTATTCCATATCTGTTCAAATGACATTTTTGATCCTTCCGTGAGAAATAGTTGTATCCATTTTACAACAAACTAAATAAAGTCTGAACGATGCAATGAGTATTGGCAAAGAAAAAAAGTGAATATATAATTTGCCTATGAGCAAAACCAAGACAAAAATCAAATATGTCAATAATAATCAGCCCCGCAGAAGGATGACGGGTTTCCTACACTCATCTTTTCTTGCATTGGGGCTTGTTTATTTGGAGTTGCTTCTTCAAAAAACAGCTACTAATATGCACGGCGCCGGTCGGTACCCTATCATTATCCTTCTTGCAATCGGAACCGGCATGATGATCGAAACTGCAGTCGGTCTGTTGCGCTCCTCGAAAGCAAAAGCTGTTATCAGAGTCATACTGCTTGAGATCCTAACACTGTGGTATCTTGTGGCGTATTTCACGGACAACTCATACAGGGTATTCATGGATCTGTCTTCCATAATCAGCGGAGCGAAGGATGTCGTGAACGAATTTTCGGATACGCTTTGGATAATCGTGACAGCTGGTTTTCCGAAGATTGTTCTTTACCATATTCCTGTACTGATATATGTGATCCTGCTGCTGTTTGCATGTGAGCAGAGAAGACGAAAACTGTCTGTATCCGTGCTGCTCTGCCTATTCAGTGTTTTTATGCTGTTCATCGGAACGCTTGTGTTATACAGGAATGCGGAATCAAGAGCCAAATTAACTACTGATTACAATTATGATACATCAGTCAGGAGCCTTGGTATGATTCCTTCATTTGTAGCTGATATCAGATACAAATTGTTTGGAAACCCATATGAAGGTACGTTCATAGACAATGAAGAAGAACAAGAAGAGGAAGCACCTACTGAGGAAACCACCGAGACCGAAGAACCTGTAGTCTATTTGAGGAATGAGATGCCTGTAGATTTCGACAGTCTGATCGAAGCTGCAGGCAGCGAAAAGCTGAAAGATGTATACAGGTATCTGTCTTCTCAAAAGGGATCACTGCAGAATGAATATACAGGTCTGTTTGAGGGGAAGAATCTGATCCTTATCTGTGCTGAGGCTTTTTCGAAAGAAGTTATCGATCCGGAGCTGACTCCTGCACTGTACAGGATGGCTAATAAGGGGATAGTGTTTGAAGACTATTACCAGCCTGCTTGGGGAGGAAGTACATCTTCAGGGGAGTATTCTGTTTTGACAGGTATCATCCCCGTTGATCTTGTGAATTCTGTTTACAGCGCTGTCGGAAAGGATCTCCGGTTCACGCTCGGAAATCAGCTGAGATCTCAGGGCTACTACAGCGCCGGGTATCATGACGGCGAGTATACATATTATGACCGGCATAAGACCCATACATGGTTCGGCTACGATACATGGATGGGTAGAGGAAACGGCATGGAAGCCGGATGTCCGTTTACTTGGCCGGAAAGCGACCTTGACATGATGGAATATACGATTCCTATGTATATCGATCAGGATCATTTCAACATCTACTATATGACGATAAGCGGCCACGCTTACTACAGTGTGAGCGGCAATGCCATATCCGACAAGAACTGGGATGCCGTAAAGGATCTTGACTACAGCTATCCGGTGCGCAGTTATCTTGCAGCGAATCTGGAGCTTGAATATGCGATGGAATACCTTCTCGAAGCTCTTGAAGAAGCGGGCAAAGCTGATGATACAGTGATAGTGCTCACTGCAGACCATTACCCGTACGGCCTTGAGGACAGCACGGCGTGGGCTGTATCAGGAGACTGTCTTACAGATCTCTACGGATATAAAGCAGACAGCAATCCGGCAAGGGATCACAATGCTTTGATCATCTGGAGCGGGTGCCTTGAGGATATGGATCCGATCGTGGTCTCTGAGCCTACATATTCCTTGGATATAGTTCCTACGCTTTCCAATCTGTTCGGATTTGAGTTTGACTCGAGGTTCTTCGTGGGACGGGATGTCTTTTCTAACGAGGACCCGTTGGTGATATGGCAGGACCGTTCATGGATGACAGATAAAGGGTATTATGACGCTGTGGACAATACTTTCGTTCCTAAGGACGGGCAGGAAGTAAGTGACTCATACGTCGATACCATTAAAGCCAGGGTCCAGAACAGGTTCGCATACAGCAGAGTCGCACACGATTATGACATCCTGTCAATGGTATTTGACAGCGAATCAGACTAGTGTTGACCGGACGATATGAGCGGCTTAGATGTATCAGGGAATATTGAAAACGGCCTGCTGTTGTTCTATACTGACAAGTGTTAAAAAATAATTATTTCTTGTACTATGTACAAAAAAGGAAGATATGCGGGAAGAAGTAATACCACTAAGCAATTTTCGTGTTGGAGTAAAAGCGGAGACTTGGCAGGAAGCGGTTCAGGCTGCAGGTCAGGTACTTCTTGATTGCGGAAGCATCACTCAGCAGTATATTGATGAGATGATCCAGGCAGTATATGATCTGGGACCGTATATGGTGCTTATGCCGGGTTTTGCGCTGGCTCATGCAGAACCTTCACCAGCGGTTCTTAAAGACGATATGTCACTGATTCTCCTGGATAAACCTGTGGAGTTCCACAGTGAAAACGATCCGGTCACTATTGTGTTATGTGTTGCATGTGTAAACAGGGACAGCCATAGGGAAGCTCTCATAAGAGTAGCTGCCGCCTTGATGGAAGATGATATCTATGACCGTCTGGCTTCTGCACAGACTGTAGAAGAGGCATATACGATCCTTCATGAGGACTGAAATAAACGGACAGCCGTTTATATATAATTTCTTTTAAAAAACAGTTAAAGGAGGAATGAGTAATGGGGGATGATCTTAGAATTCAGGCAGTATGCGGTTTCGGCTGCGGTTCTTCACTGTTTTTGAGAATCAAGATCGACAAGGTCTTGAAAGAAAACGGTCTTACTGCCAGAACATTTTGCGGAGATGTTGGAACAGCTGCATCAACACCTTGTGATGTAATCTTCTGCTCCGAGGAAATAGCCGAAAGGCTGGAGAGCAGAGCTACTGTTCCGGTAGTCCGTATCAAGAACTTCCGTGATGAAGCGGAAGTTAAAGAAAAAGTTCTCGAGTTTTATTCGACACTTAAAGATTAAAGAATTATTTTTTGGAGGAATAATCTTTATGAATCCTATTCTTGACTTTATTATCAACCAGATTTTTGGTCAGGGAGCAATCTTTATTTCCCTTATCGCATTAGTCGGTTTGATTCTGCAGAAGAAGGATGTATCTGAGATAGTACGCGGCACATTCATGACTGCTATCGGATATTTCGTTCTTACTCAGGGTAGCTCCATGATTCAGGGAGCAGTCGTAGACGTCGGCAACGCGTTCAGCGCTCTGATGAATTCTCCGGCTCCTGGTGATTCAGTTGATATCGGTGGTCAGTATGGTACCCAGATCGGTCTTGTCATGCTGATCGGCTTTATCATCAACGTAATCGTGGCCCGCTTCACAAAGTTTAAAACCATCTTCCTTACCGGACACATGCTTTATTGGTTCCCATATGTCTTCGTGGCAGCCGGTGTTGATGCCGGACTGAAAGGCGCAACATTGATCATCTTTGCTGGTCTTTTCACTGCTGTATATATGATCGTGGCACCTAACCTCATGTACCCGCTCGTAAAGAAGGTAACAGGGGATGATAGCTTCTCTGTTGCTCACCCGACGACTCCTTTGTCCTTGGTCGGCGCTTGGATCGCCAAGGTAACAGGAGATCCCAAGAAGAGCACAGAGGATATCAAGTTCCCGAAAGCATTGAACTTCTGCCGTGAAGTATCAATTATTTGCTCTATCGTAATCCTGCTCACCTATATCGTCATGGCTGTTCTGCTCGGCGGCAATGCAGATGCAGTTTTGTTCCAGGGAACAAAACCGTTTGTATACTTCTTCAGCAAGACAATGACATTCGGTGCTGGTGTTACAGTCCTGTTGCTTGGTGTTCGTATGCTTATTGCAGAGATCGTTCCGGCATTCATGGGCTTCTCAGAGAAGCTCGTCCCCGGTGCTATTCCTGCTCTTGACTGCCCGACATTGTTCCCGTATGGACCGAACGCAAACGTTCTTGGCTTCCTCTGCTCATTGGCAGGAAGCATCGTTGCTATCCTTCTCCTCAACGGAACAGGTCTGTTCGCAAGCGTCGTAGTACCGCTCGCATTTACATGCTTCTTCGAAGCTGGTACTGCAGCAATCGTCGCCAATGCATATGGTGGTGTTCGTGGCTGCGCGATCGCTTCCTTTGTCAACGGTATCCTCATGGTCCTGCTTGTAGGCTTCGGCTCACACTTCTTCATGAATACCATCAACAACTGGATGCTGGTCTTCGGCGGAAACGACTTCTCTCTGTGGGGCATCATCGCTGGTGCTCTTGCAAGACTCATTGCATAAGCATATTGATGTCGGTACCCCCTGCTTCTTTATACTGTTTCCAGACCGCCTGTTTACAGGCGGTCTTTTTTGCGAAAAATGCATGCAGGAGACAGTGTGATTTGCGAAATAGAGGATGATATGATATATTGCACTTGTATTTTCTGAAGGGAAGCAGGCTGAATGTTAAAACCTTATCTAGATACATTCTTGCGGTACAAATATCTTCTGGTTTGCCTTGTCGACCGAGATTACAAGGTAAAATACAGAAGATCTGTGTTCGGAATACTGTGGAGCATGCTCAATCCGATCATGATGATGATCATTTTGAATGCTGTTTTTTCACGTGTCTTCCGGGCTGATATAGAAAATTTCCCGGTATACCTTCTTACAGGTCAGCTGGTGTTTTCGTTTTTCAATGAAGCTTCAAGCAGCGCTATTTTTTCCGTGGTAGAGGCCTCTGCGCTGATTAAAAAGATCTATGTTCCTAAGTATGTCTTCCCGTTGGAGCGGGTGCTTTTTGGCTTTGTGAACATGGTCTTCTCGCTTTCTGCACTCATAATCCTAATGATCGTTCAGAAGGTACAGGTGACTGCCGTAACACTTTTGTTCCCGCTTCCTCTGATAGCGCTGTTCCTGTTTACATGTGGATGGAGTTTTCTAATCTCCGCGCTTTGCGTGTATTTCCGGGATCTAAAGCATCTTTATTCTGTGCTTATGACTGCATGGATGTATATAACTCCCATCATGTATCCGATAGAGTATCTGTCGGGCAGCTGGGTATATAAGATCGTCATGTTAAATCCGCTTACATGGTACGTCCAATATTTCAGGCAGATAGTGATGTACCATGCTTTGCCAACATTAGAGATGAATATCGTGTGTTTCGGGGAAGCGATCCTGATGATGATCATCGGACTGCTGTCCTTCCGCAAACTGCAGGATAAATTCATCCTGCACATTTAAAAGGAGGAGAGCAGAATGGACAAGGATCTGATGGTCTCCGTCAAGAATGTGTCGATGGAATTCAATATGTCCACTGAGAAAGTGGACAGTCTTAAGGAATACACTATGCGCCTGCTGAAAGGCCAGCTGTTTTTTGAGTCTTTCTGGGCGCTGAAAGATATATCAGTGGATGTATACCGAGGAGAGACTCTCGGTATAGTAGGGAACAACGGAAGCGGCAAGAGCACTTTGCTAAAGATCATTGCGGGTGTTATGAAGCCAACTAAAGGGTCATCTGAGATCTATGGGTCATTATCGCCGATGATCGAGTTGGGTGCTGGATTCGATCCTGATCTGACGGGAAGAGAAAATATCTTTTTAAACGGCGCTATTCTCGGACACAGCAAGGCATTTATGGATTCTGTGTATGATGAGATCGTTGATTTCTCAGAGCTTGGTCCGTTTATCGATACACCGCTGAAGAACTACAGTTCGGGAATGCAGGCCAGACTGGCATTTGCCACTTCCACTGTAGTCAAACCGGAGATTCTTATCGTGGATGAGGTCCTTGGAGTAGGCGACTTCCATTTCCAGGAAAAGTGCGAACGCAGGATTCATGAGCTTATGGACAACAACACCACTGTAATTTTCGTCTCTCACTCTATAGAGCAGGTGCAGAGGATCTGCAGACGCGCTATATGGATCAATAAAGGCGTGTTGATGATGGACGGTCCGGTGAATGAGGTCTGTGAGACGTATCTCAGAGAATCCTCCTGATACTTACTAAAACACAAAAGCGCTCCTGACGGAGCGCTAATTTTATATGCTTTGAGATTATTGGTTTTCCTGGAGAAGACCGTACTGATACTTTAGATTCAGTATTCTCAGGACACTTTCGTCTAGCCGGTCTTCAGATATCCTTCCGCTCTTAACTGCTTCAACGACTCCGTCGAATGCTTCGACATAATCATATGGCATGAGCAGGATATCTATGCCTGCATCAAATGCAAGAACAGCGGCTTCAGCGGAGGAGTAATTCTTTGCGATAGCGCCCATTGCAAGGGCGTCTGTGGTGATCAGGCCTTCATAGCCGAGTTCGTTTCTGAGTTTTCCTGTGACAAGCTCCTTTGAAAGAGAGGCCGGAAGACCGTCGCTTGTTATTTTGGGAAGAGTGAGGTGAGCGATCATTATCATGTCTGTCTTCTCAAAGTTTTCCACAAAGGGAATCAGTTCCGCTTCTTTCAGTTGATCCCAGGTCTTCATGACGGAGACATAGTCCTCATGTGTATCTGCAGAGGTGTCGCCGTGTCCCGGGAAGTGTTTTGTGCAGCCAATCGTTTCTTCGGAATGCAGACCGTCAAGGAACGAACCGACCATCGATGAGACAAGAGCAGGATCGCTGCCGAAAGCTCTTTTTCCGATAACGATGTTGTTTGGATTGGTATTGATGTCTGCGACAGGAGCGAAATCAAGTTTGAGATCGAGTGATGACAGGTAACTGCCGATATACTGGCCTGCAGCGTATGCTTTCCCGATGTCTCCGGTTGCCCCGATATTGGCCATGTACCCGATGTTTTCGACACCGAACGCATCGATCTGGGCTATCCTTGACACGATACCGCCTTCTTCGTCAACAGCGTAAAGAAGAGGGATGCCGGATACCGAAGATAGAGAATCCATATATTTTTTCAGTGTGTTGGGACCGACCAGGTTCTTGCCGAAATATACTATTCCTCCTGCGGGATACTTTTTCAGAGTTTCAAGCATGGAACTGCTTGCTTCAGTGCGTCCGTAAAGGGAAGTCTCATGGACCTGATCCGGTGTCAGGGAAGGATCCAGGCTGTCGGGGCGGATAAGGAACAGTTGCCCGACTTTTTCTTCCAGAGTCATTTGGGAAAGCAGGATCTCTGTATAAGTTCTGGTATCCTCAGGTTCTTCATCAGGAAAGACTGGTTTTGGCTGATCATCAGGATCAATTGGTTGGGGCTGGTCGTCTGGGACATCAGGCTCAGGCTGGCTGTCCGGCTCGGGCTGGCTGTCCGGCTCGGGCTGTGCATCTGGCTCATCCGGATTAACGGGTTCAGGTGGCGTTGTATCATCAGCAGGTGTTCTGTCGTCGGAATCGTCGCTGGGTGCCGGTGTAGTACCGCATGATACCAGTAAGAGAGACATGATGATAAGAAGTGCAATAAAACGCCTCATAGATATTCCTCCAGTTTCAGAACGAATATAACAGATCAGTTGTTCCAGGGGTTGTCAGGATCGGGGTCTGTGGGATCCCATCCTCTTCGCTCATCTTCAAGATCGATGGTGATCGGTTCGGGCTTTCCGAGCGGACCTGGATCTTCTGCGTCGTCGTAGAATTGGACGGCAGTTCCCACGTCGCAGTAGTCATAGACCCATTTCACGTCACGTACGCACATGCGCACACAGCCGAGAGAGGCTTTCGTGCCAAGTTTATTGTATTCTTCGTATTCCAGATTGCCTTTATTGATGGAGTAGTACGGAACGGAGTGGAATAGGATATCGCCCACGATCCCGGTAGCATACTGCCCGTACACGTCGCCGAACAGGCCATTCCACTGCCGTTTATAGTAGGTGCGGTAGGTGCCAAGCGGAGTCGCTCTGCCGGTGGAGCAGACCATTGCCTTGAGCGGCGTTTTCGCTCTTCCATCGCTGTCTGTGCCGAAGACGGTCACAGTATTCATTTCACGGTTGATGCGAATGTAGTAAGGGTAGACCTTGTCTGAGATGTTGCGGTCAAGAACGGTGACTTTGCACTCGGCTGTGCTCTCAACACCATGCTGGTCTCTGGCGGTTACAAGTATCCGATATTCGCCCGGCGTTTCGGTATCTGCATCGCATTCGACGGTATAGGTCCCGTCTTCCAGCGCTTCGCTGAAGACAAGATCGCCGTCCACCGGGTCGGAAGCGCCTTCCACATAGACCAGGGGATCGAAAGACATGTCCTCGCTGAAAAAGACCTCTTCCATGCGCAGTGTGATGTCCGCCGGCGTAGTATCAGTGACTTCCACATCGAAGGAGAATTCTTTCTGGGCGGTCATTCCATATTCGTCGGTGCCGGTCACGCGGCACTGAACTGTCTGCCGGCCTAGCTGCGATGTGTCGACTGTAGAAAGGATCTCCAGGTCTCCGGTGTGTGCCGCGATGATGTCTGCCGTATCAAAAGCGGACGCGTATTCCGCAGTGCTGTAGGCTGGATCGAACTGGATGTCCAGTGCATCAGCCATCTCCTGGTATGCGACGCTGCGCCGGTGCTGATCGTATGCATAAGCTCCCGCGTCTGCCAGCAGCGCGAGAACACACACCAAAGCAGCTATTATAACAGCTTTTTTCATAGGTCATTCCTCATTAAGAAATAGTTTTTCGGCCATGAGGGCGGCTCCGTCCTCGTTGTTTCCGTATTCTGTCAAAAGGTCAGATGCTTCCTTTGCAATATCATATCCGCTGATCATGGCGACAGACAATCCCGCTGCCTGAAGGATAGGAAGATCGTTCTCGCTGTCTCCGAAGACACAGCACTCAGCACAGGATACGCCAAGATATTCGGCGATTCGTGCCAGAGCAATCGCTTTATCCACATCGTTTGTCTGAACTTCCATCAAACTGAATCCGGAAGACTGGTAGTGAAGTTCAGGGTGTTTCTCGAACCATGGATCCATCTTGTGGAACTGTTCTTCTGTTTCGAACCATAGCATAGGCTTCATGACAGTTCCGTCATTCACGATATCGATATTGCTGAGATTGACCGGATGAGGTTTCGGGAAGAAAGCACCGCATTGCTGTGCAAGATTATAGTTTCTCATATATGTGGATGCGTACTCCAGATTTTCCGATGTATAGAGGGTTCCGTGTGCATCAAGAGAAAAATTCAATCCGATGCTTAGCGCGAGCCTCAGCATCTCAACGAGCGTATCGCCCGGGAAAGGATGGAGGTAAACTGCATTTCCAGGAGCGGTTCCTGCGGGCCCTATTTCAGCTCCTGCGCAGCCGATAGACATCGTATTTGTGCGGAGGTTTACTGGTTTTACCAGAAAGCCTAGTGATGTCAAGGCGCGTCCGGTGGAAAAGCCCACATAATAACCCTTATCCTGAAGTCTGTTCAGCACATCTGCCGAATACTGGGAGATAAAGGTCGGATGAGCGTGCATCAGAGTGCCGTCCAGGTCAAAGAGAATGCACTTTATCCTGTTGATCTTTTCTTTTATCGAATAGTCCATGTGACAATTATAGTTAGAATTGAGAGCTGTGCGCAACAACAGAATTCTGACAAAGGAGCGCAAAAAAACTGCCGGATGTAATCCGGCAGCTTCAAAATTATTTATTAGCGGCTTTTGCGATCGCTGCTTTGCGGCGATTGGCTGTGTTTTTCTTTAAAGCGCCTTTGCGGACGGCTTTATCGATTGCAGAGAATGTATCAGATACGATAGCGTTCTTGTCTGCACCTTCAGCGTTCAGAGCTGCGTTTGCCTTTTTGATGGTAGTGCGAAGTTCGGAACGATTTGCGCGGTTAACAGCGTTTGCCTTGCGGCTGGTGATAATGCGCTTTTTCTGAGATTTAATATTAGCCATAATATCCTCCCATTATCTCTTGGAGAACTGCGGAGCGCGACGGGCAGCCTTGAGACCGTATTTCTTACGCTCTTTCATTCTCGGGTCGCGGGTCAGGAAGCCCGCCTTCTTCAGATCGCCGCGGAGATTCTCGTCAAAGAGAAGCAGTGCGCGGGAGATTCCGTGACGGACTGCGCCGGCTTGGCCGGAGAGACCGCCGCCGTTGACGTTGACAACAACGTCAAACTTTCCGGTAAGGTTTGTCAGTTCAAGCGGCTGACGTACGATGTATTTCAGAGTATCAAGTCCGAAATAATCGTCTATGTCACGGCCATTGACTGTGATTGTACCAGTGCCGTTGTAGAGACGGACACGTGCAACGGATGTTTTTCTACGTCCGGTACCTGCGTAATAAGGTCTAGATTCGTACATGTTCGACTCCTTTCTTAACCTTCATAGACTTCGGGCTTCTGTGCAGCATTCTTGTGATCTGCACCAGCATATGCGTGAAGTCTTGTGAGAGCTTTGCGTCCGAGAACGTTAGCAGGCAGCATACCTTTGACTGCGAGATACATAGCGCGCTCAGGGCGGGTTGCCATCATTTCGCGTGCCTTGACTGCTTTCAGGCCGCTGAGGTAAGCACTGTGATGATAATATGTTTTCTGATCCAATTTTCTGCCGGTCAGAATGGCATCTTTGCAATTGATTACGATAACGTGATCACCGCAATCCACATTAGGGGTAAATGTAGCTTTATTCTTGCCGCGGAGCAGGTTCGCGACTGTGGTAGCTGTACGTCCTAATGGTTTGCCAGCAGCGTCGATAACATACCAACGACGTTCAACTGCTGTGGGTTTCTGCAGTGTAGTGGACATTGAGTTCCTCCTGTTATAGTGTGGCTGAAACAGCCGATTTCAATAAATAAATGCGCTTGACGCGCAAGATGAATTATAACCTTGGCCATTATCCGTGTCAACATGAAAATACAGAATTTTTAAAATAATATTTAAGAGCTTCAAATATCTCCATTTTTCTTCGTTTTGCTCTGTTTTACTCACTTTCTATTTTTGCTTTTTTGTTGTTGATTATTCTTTAACGTGGTAGAATGTACGCAATCATTAGAAAGGATCGGTTTGATTTGGAAAAGCAGATCTCATCTGAACTTATATATTCGGGGAAATTACTAAATATATACCGCGATTCAGTTTCTCTGGAAAACGGCAGGACCTCTGTCAGAGAGATAGCAAAGCATCCCGGCGGGGTATGCGTTGCTGCGCTTGAAGATAACGGGGACATGTGGTTCGTTAAGCAGTTCAGATATGCAGTAGGCGAGGATATCATCGAGCTGCCTGCTGGAAAGCTGGAACCTGGTGAGGATCCGGATGAAGCGGTAGTGCGGGAACTCAAGGAGGAGACAGGATGCACTGCAGATCATATAGAGAAACTTGCTGCTGCTTTTCCGTCTCCGGGATACACAAGCGAGATCCTTCATTTGTATTTTGCTCACGGTCTCCATCACGGTGAGCAGCATCTTGATATAGACGAGGATCTTGATGCGTTCAGGATACCACTTGATAAGGCGGTCGAAATGGTCATGTCGGGACAGATCTGTGATTCAAAAACACAGACATTGATCCTTATGGTCAACAATATTGTGGATAAAGGTGAATTGAAATGACTTTAGGTGAGTCTTTGCTTCTTGCGTTGGAATTGTACTGCCTGGTTATGGCGGTGTATCTGTTCCTGGTTTTTCCGGGAAGAGCTCGGAAGGAAGAGAGAGAAAAATTTGAGAGACGCAATTTCGCTCACAGAGGCTATTATGATAATGACGGCGGAGTCCCGGAAAATTCTCTTCTTGCCTTTGAAGCTGCAATGCAGGAAGGATATGGATGCGAGCTGGATGTTCAGTTTACAAGAGATAAAAAGCTGATCGTGTTTCACGACAACGACTTCCTGAGGATGTGCGGTGTTGACAAGAAAGTCTGGGAGATGGATTGGGCTGACGTGCAGCAGTTGCGTCTTGCGGGCACAGATGAAAGGATACCGACATTCCGTGAAGTTCTGGATACAGTAGCCGGAAGGAACCCTCTTATCGTTGAGATCAAGGCAGAGGGTATAGATATGAAGTGGTATACAGAGGTATGTGAAGCTACCGCCAGGGAATTGGAAGGATATGACGGAGATTACTGTATAGAGAGTTTTCACCCGGGTCCTGTGAGATGGGTATGGAAGAATCTTCCAAATGTCACAAGAGGACTTCTGGTGAACGGACCGGCGGAACCCGGTTCAAAAAATGTGCTGTTAATAAATGCAATATCTGAGCTGCTTTGTGACTTTTATTGCAGACCTCAGTTCATTGCATACAGGTGGGATTGCAGAAATCTGGCTCTAAAGATAGTCAAAAAGCTTGGAGCATTTTCTGTTATGTGGACTGTTCCCAACGAAGAGAAGCAGGAGATCATGGAAAAAGAGGAGGATTGCATCATTTTTGAGCATTACCACCCCGATACGAGATTTACACATTAAAGGAGGATTATCATGTTTGGTTTTCGCAGTGACGGAAAGAATGCCGCGAAGGAAATGGACATCTTTACCCGCGTGACACCGTACATCATGCCTACACGCGCAGATGCGCAGAACTTTAACACTGTTTATATTGATGAGCATACTATCACAGAATATGTCCGTGAGAAACGAGCTGAGGGACACACGATGTCCACTTTGGCAGTTGTTATTGCAGCTTATGTGCGCGCAGTTGCAAGCATGCCTGAAATGAACAGGTTTTGTGTAGCCAGAAAAGTATATGCGAGAAATTATCTAAGTGTATGTTTCGTAGCAGTACATCAGCCGGAACGTGCAAAATTCGAGGAATCTACTGCAAAAGTGTATTTTACTCCAAGAGATACTGTTTTTGAGGTCGCAGATAAGGTCGAAGAAGCAATAGCTAAGATCAAAGCTACCACGAAAGACAACAAAACGACAAAACTTGTCAACACATTGCTGAGTTTTCCAGGTTTACTTTCTATTGGAGTTCCTATTCTGAAAGCAATGGATTATTTCGGAATACTACCAAAACCCATCATTGAAGCTTCTCCTTTCCACACCAGCATGTTCATCACTAACATGGCATCCATTCGGTTGCCGAAACTGTATCACCACATTTACAATTTCGGAACTGTAAGCCAGTTCCTGAGTATCGGTGCTAAAGAGAAGAAGATAGAGATGGACAAAGACGGAAATGCTGTAGTTCGTACGGTATATCCCATTGGTGTTGTTACCGATGAACGTGTCGCTTCGGGAAGTTTCTATGCCATGGGGTTCAGAGAGATGAGCAAGTGCCTCAGGGATCCTCATATCATGGAGACTCCTCCGGAATCTGTCCGTTTTGAAGCAGGTGTTGAATACTGAAAAATCGGCAGGTCATCGACCTGCCGATACTGGTTATTTGGATGATTAACGGATCTGCTTGCCGCCCAGGACGACTGCATAAACCGTAAGATCATCATTGAGGATCGTGAAGTCTGCTCTCAGACCGGGAGCGATGCTGCCGATCTCATGATCCATATGGATAGCTCTTGCAGGAGTATGCGTAGCAGCTATGACTGCCTGTTCAAGCGGTACTCCAAAAGAAACAAGCCTGCGGAATGCCTCGCTCTGGCATATTGCCGCGCCGGCGATAGTCCCGTCTTCTAGAGTGGCCTTACCGTCTTTTACAAAAACAGTCTGGCCGCCAAGCTCATAGACACCATCTGAAAGACCTGCTGCGCGCATACTGTCGCTGATTATGCAGACCCGCTCATCTTTTCCCATGAGGCGGAATATCGTGCGCAGGACTGAAGGATGGAGGTGGATGCCGTCGCATATCATCTCAACCTGATCTGCATAATCCAGAGCGGCGCCGATCAGCCCGGGCTTTCTGTGGTTGAATGGCATCATAGCATTAAAGATATGAGTCAGATGAGTTGCGCCTGCCTCATAAGCCTGTTTGCCCAGATCATAATCAGCTGAACTGTGCGCAAGAGACACAGTGGCGTACTTGGATATATCTCTGATCGCTTCCATCGCTCCTTCGTACTCAGGGCAGATATCAAAGATCAGTACATGATCACGGCAGGCAGCGCGAAGTTCATCATACCAGCCTTTATCAAAGGGAATGCAGCATTCTTCGATATGTGCGCCTCTTTTCTCCTTTGAAAGGAACGGGCCTTCCATGTTTATGCCGCGCATGACAGCGGCGTCAGGTTCAGGATTCTCTATGAACTCGCCTGCTGCTGTGAATGCTTTCAGAAGCACGTCGCGGTATGTTGCCATGCATGTCCCCAAAAAACTGGTGACGCCTTGCTGGGCTTCATAGAGACCTATAGTGGACAGAGCTTCTCTTGTACCGTCGCAGAAATCAGCATTGTTGGCTCCGTGCATATGGATGTCAACAAAACCCGGAAGGACATATTTGCCAGAGGCATCGAGCTCCTGGCCGTTTCCAGATCCCAGTGCGGTGATGCAGTCTCCCTCTGTCCCAACAGAAATATCTGTGAAACCTGTTTCTTGCAAAAATACGCGGCCGTTTCTTATAATCATGTTATATCCTCCTGGAGATATATAGAAATAGTGAAAGAAAGAAAAACAAGGATCAAACTCTTTGCTACCGACCTGGACCGGACTTTGGTTGACGATTCGGGAAGGATATCCGCGTTTACGATGGATACCATACGGAATTGCATGGGAGAAGGATTCCTGTTTACATTCGCTACGGGGCGCCAGGCTTCTGCTATGTGGCGCCTGCGTGATATTATTCCGGTAAATGCTCCTGCGATTTGCTCGAATGGAAGCGAGATAGTGGATGTTTTCACAGGGAAAGTATATCACAGAGAGACTGTTCCCAGCGATTTCATTTTGGAGTTTGTAGAATTTTGTTTGAAGAATGGAATAGATTTTGACTGCAGAGCAGATAAATACGAATGTGCAAATGTGGAGTGCGTATATCTTCCTGTTATGTTGAGAAGGCAGAAGGAAGCACTGGCTGCAGGAAGGGATCCCCAGGGTATCTTCTATATACGTGATGTCAGTGAACTGCCTAATGGCGGGGAATATGTGAAACTTCTGGCATGGACTCCGAATGATAGGATTTTGCACATGGTCAGGGAGTTCTGCGACGGATATCCTGAAGTGACGACGACATCGTCAGTTAAAGGCCTGTTTGAGATAGCACCTGCCGGAAACAGCAAGGGCTCGGGAGTCACACATCTCTGCGAGGTCCTCGGCTTGAATAAGGATGAGGTGTGCGTGTTTGGAGATTATATCAATGATCTTCCGATGTTCAGGGCAGCAGGGATGTCTGTTGCGGTAGGCAATGCTGACGATCAGGTAAAGCAGAGGGCGACTTTCGTAACTGATTCTAATAACGATGACGGTGTTGCAAAAGCCGTGCTGCGAATATGCAGCGGAGAATTCGGATAATTATATTAGGGTATTAATACGCAGTTAACAAATTATTGGTATTAATAATTAAGTGTGCTAAAATGACGGTAGAAAGGGCACTGCCCAAGGAGGCAAAAAATGAAGTTATTGGTAACGATCGTTCAAAATGATGATGTCAGCGCATTGATGGAAGAGATAGTCAAGAGCGGACACAGCGCGACAAAGCTTTCTTCCACAGGCGGTTTGCTTCGCAGCGGCAACACTACTCTCCTGATCGGTGTTCAGGATGAGGAACTTGATGAGCTTATGAACATCATAAGATCCACATGCCGCGAAAGAAAAGTTCATATTCCGGAGTCTGTTGGAGTAGGCGATGTAGGAATGGCATACAGATTCCAGGGCAGCTACGAAGTTGCAGTAGGCGGAGCCACTGTCTTCGTGCTGAATGTTGAGGAATTCATTCATCTCTAATCTTCGAGCATAGTTCTTAAAAAACTCAAAGATTGAGAGGGCAGATTTTGAATATTGCATATTTTCTCACGCCCAGACAAGAAGTGCAGGCGCTGTATGACGATAACACGCTCCGTAAAGGATTGGAGGTTATGCGCAACAGCACATATTCTGCCATGCCTGTAACTACCAGGGATAATATTTATCTGGGGACAGTCAGTATTGCGGATTTTTTGTGGTATCTATTTGATGACATAGATGATGATGGCAATATCCGGACCAAAAATGCCAGTAAAGCGCGGGTGCAGCAGATCATGAAGAGAAACACTTATCCTGCTGTCAATATCACTGCTACCGTAGAGGAATTAATGGGTAGGATCGTGGATCAGAACTTCGTTCCTGTAGTGGACGGAAGAGGAGCGCTTATGGGTATTGTGACACGGCATAAGGTCATGGATTATTTCAACAATTCGGGTGTTCTATAAAAATATGGCTGGCCGACATTAAGTCGGTCAGCCTTTTCTGATGTTGCTGCCGGGAATACCCGGCATTTTTTATCAATAATGGATCCCCTCTGAATAGACATGCTGACAAATAGGAACTATGACTTGATAGTCTTCAGCAAGACCGGTCGGTACATTTTTGCCCAGCTCCATAGCTTTCAGCTTGAAGTAATTGAGCAGCAGATCGACCGAGTCATCCTGCATTTGTGAAGTGTGAAAATACAATGATCTGATCTTTGCTTCCAGATGAGACGGCTCTATCGCTTCCAGTGTGTTTGCGTCATCCGTAGCGTAAAAAGCCAGTGTGATGTCGGATGGGAATGTATCGATGCCGTCAGTGGAGATCCCGTATCTTCTTACAGATTCGGGATATGGGACCATTTTTGTGATCCGCCTGACGGCTTCTCCTATCTTCAGGTGATCTGCGTGGCATTCTGTCTTAAGCTTTGGATCCGGTCCGAAAAGTATATCGGGCTGATACTTGAGAACGTAAGGAGCGATTGCTCTCATGGCATCTTCAACAGAGTAAGGACCACCGTCTTCAAGTCTGCAGAATTCAATATTTTTTACTCCGAGCGAAGCTGCAGCAGCGAGGGACTCCTTTTCTCTGATGTCTCTCATCATCTGAGGAGTGACAGACGGATCATTTGTCCCTGCGGCGCCGTCAGTTGCTATAAGGAAGGTGACAGGAATGCCTGCTTGGACTATCTTAGAAACAAGAGCGCCGCAGCAGAACTCTATATCGTCCGGGTGAGGCCCTATGAACATTGGCCTTTTAAATGAAGTAAGTTGGGGAATAGCACCATATGTGTGGATGATGTCGCTCAGTGTAGGCATTTAATAATCCTCCGTATACATCGTGAGGTGAATGGAAGGGAACTTCTTGGCAACTTCCGTGAAATTCAGGACCGCGTTCTTCGGGAACAGTCTCCCGAAATGCTCGATTGAAGATATGACTACCACTTCGTCTGCTCTGTCATCCTGCGCTATCTTCAAAGAGAAAAGTGCGTTCTCTTCTGTAGTTGTAGATCTGTTTTCCAGAATGAAGAGATCAGGATCCATGTATAGATCAGCAGTAAGGTGGCGGAAAAGCGCTTCGGCTTCAGATATGCCCGCTTTCGGATTGGCGATTCCTCCGGAAAGAATAATCTTGTCAGGGTGGAATATGCTGAAGGCCTTTTTGGTGATATCACATCGCTTGAGGCCTTTTGCAGAAAGCGAGGAATCATCATTGAGCTGATTTCCTAAAACAATGAAGTACTGCATGGCTCAAACCTTATTCTGTTTTGCAGGTTTTCCGAATTTAGAGGACAGTTTTTCTTCCGCTTCTTCATATGACAGTTCAAGGTTGTTGTATGAAGCCATCAGCTGTACGCTGCTGTCACGCAGATCATAGAATTTTAAAAGGACTGCGATACCGAGGATATATCCGATCACGGGCATCATAAGGAATACTGTCCAGATCTTCCTGGTCACTTCCGCAGTCTGTACAGCAGCAGAAGCATCGTATCCCGTCCAAGCTATACAAAGCAGCATAAATGAGTTGACAACAGCGTTCTTCAGCTTAGCGACAAAAGTCTGCAGTGAAAAAGTTATACCGGTTGCATGGGTTCCTGTTTTATAGACGCCGTATTCAGTCGTATCAGCGACAAGCATATAAATAATGACCTGCCAGCTTGCCAATCCTATACACTTCAATGCAACAAGGATGATAGCGGGCAAGAATTTTTCGTATCCGACGAACAGAGCTATCACGCTGATCACAGCTGAGAATACGAGACCTCCTATAAGGAGATAGAACTTATCTATCTTGCGTGCGGCAACAGGGAGCAATGATGATACCAGAATGACGGGAAGAGCTGCGGCAGCTGCGATGAATAACTGTTTGCCGGTGTCTCCGAAGCATATCTTTGCAACATATAAACTCATGCTGGATTCAAAAGCAGTCATGCCAAAGATAACGAATGCTAAAAGACATGCCAGCAGGTATTTGTTGGTTTTCAGATAATTGAACATCTGGTTGAAAGTGAAGGTCTCTTCTTTATCGCTTTCATCCTGTTTTCTGCGTTCTTTTCCGCAGAAGAGGAAGGGGATCATTAGCAGGCATCCGAGTCCGCAGAAAATGATCGCTCCGATGAACCATCCGAATTTATCGGTAACAGTACCGACCAGTACGACAGGAACGATTCCACCAAGCATTGCAAACAGTTTATTGCCTGAGATGAAGCTTGTGCGCTCCTGAATGTTGTCCGTCATGACTGTTGCCATAGCGAAGGCAGGTGCATCAAGGAAAGTGTACATTGCATCAAAGATGACATATGCGATGATGAACCAAATTACTTTTGTTTTTTGCTCCAATGACGGAGGGATAGCGAACATGACTATGGTGGCAACACCTATGCCGAATGTGCCTATCTTGACCCAAGGCATGAACTGCTGACCATTCTTGAAACGGAAGCGGTCAACGATGTAACCGAAAAGGGTATCGTTGATGGCGTCCCAGACCTGAGGGGCAAATATTACTGATGCAGCGACTGCCGCGTCGATCCCAAGACCCATAGTGAGATATGTGGCAAGGAATCCGGCATATCCCCACAAGAGGTTTTGTCCGAACCAGAACAGATTATATGTAGCATGTTCTGCTCTTGTGGCTATAAAGCCATTCTTATTCATGACCGTTCTCCTTTTTGCATACGAGAAAATAGTTTTTTCGATTCTAAAACTAGTATATCAAAAAACGACAGCTTAAGACTGTCGTTTCTACTAACAAATTAACCTTTGCGGAGATCTTCTTCCAGACGGTCCAAAAGCCATTCTCTGGTCTCATCATCACAGAACGCAGCCTGCGCGGCGTTGAAAGTGCACTGTGACAGCTGTTCATCTGTAACTCCGATCATTCGGAGCAAAGCATGTTCATTCAGAGTGTTGGTGCGGGCGAAGATACGGTTGTCTGTGTTTATGGTGATATTGGCTCCCTGATCGATAAGGAATCTGACAGGGTGGGCGGCATAGTCCAGATCTCTCTTCACATTAGATGAAACACATACTTCGAGAGGAATGTGAGAATCAAGGACAGCGTCCAGATAGGATTGATCCTGCACACAGTTGACTCCGTGTCCAATGCGGTCCGCACCCATGCTTAGAGCGTCCAGTACGTGTTCACCTATGCCCATCTCACCGGCATGGATCGTGTATGGTATCCCAAGGCGGCATGCTTCGTCAAACAGGGGAGCGTATGCCAGAAAATCACCGTTGTTTTCAAAACCGGCAAGATCCAGCCCTACAGCGCCTTTTCCAAGCATTTCTTTCGTAACGCGTATCGTTTCAAAGTTTTCATCCATGTTGGCTGCTGCACCGTCTCCCTTATGCATAAGGCAGTTGATTATCCCGATGCGGATCCCCGGATACCGGTCCATGGCATCCCCAGCGCCGTCAATAACAGCTTTCAGAGCGTCCAATTGGCTCAGGCCGCGTGAAGTGTGCTGCTGGCTGGCAAAACGGATCTCTGCGTAATACATGCCTTCCTGCCAAAGGGTCTGTACAAGGTCTTTGGTTGCCTCTACTAGATCTTCGCGATACTGGAGCACATCGCACATAAGCTCAAATTTGCGGATGCTCAGTGCCCGGTCTTTCGTGTTGTTGGCGTAGACTATATGGTAGAAATCCTCGAAAGATGTTCCGTCTGATATCGCGCCATATCTGATAGCTCTGTCGTAGACCCATTTCAGATTCAGTGAGCCGTCAAGATGAAGATGCAGGTCTATTCTTGCAGTTTGCATATCATGCCTCCTGATAATTCTTAACTATATTATACATTAAGAAAAAGAACTGTTGGGAAGAAGGTACGAAGATCAGATACTTTCTTTTCAGTTCCTGGTGAACAGCTATGTACAAAAGAGGTATAATTAGGGCATAAAGAACCGACACGAAGCCGGTATTTAGTTTATGTAGATAATAATGATAAGGAGATACTGCTATGGAAGGAATCGAAAAAGTATATCAGTTTTTAGATGAAGCAAAAACATATTATCTTGCGACCGTGGAAGGCGATCAGCCAAGAGTGCGTCCGTTCGGCACTGCTTTGCTGTATAACGGAAAGCTGTATATTCAGACAGGGAAGATAAAGCCTGTGTCCAAACAGCTTGCAGCAAATCCAAAAGCGGAGATCTGTGCATTTCACAACGGAACATGGGTACGTATAGCGGGAGAGCTGATCAATGATGACGACCGCGATGCCAAAGTAGCTATGCTGGAAAAGAACCCGAACCTGAAGAACATGTATAGTGCTGATGACGACAATACTCAGGTGCTGTATTTCAGGAATGCTACAGCGACATTCAGTTCTTTCACAGCACCTCCGGAAGTAATCACGTTCTAAACGAATTGTTTTTTAAACGTTAGAAAAGCAGTACAGGCGCAGTATGAAACTGCGCCTGTATATCTTTTGTGAGATGTTATCTTATCGAAGCGATGATCTCCTCGCCTTGAGCATCCAATACGATAGTAGAATCCGGAGAAGGATCCTGCATCAGTATGCACTTTGCGATCGCCGTTTCAACTGCGGACTGCAGATAACGTTTCAGCGGACGTGCGCCGAATATAGGATCGTAGCCTTTGTCAGCAATGAGTCTCTTTGCAGCTTCGGTAGTCTCGAGCTTGAGCTGACGCTCAGCAAGACGTTTTGCAAGCGCGTTGAGCTGCAGATCAGCGATCTGACTTATCTCATCAGCAGACAGAGGTTTGTAGCATACAGTTTCATCTATCCTGTTGAGGAATTCGGGGCGGAAGCTGCGCTTGAGAAGCGTGTCGATCTGCTGACGAGCGTCTTCTCTAATTTCTCCGTTCTCAATACCATCCAGCAGTATGTCGCTGCCCAGGTTGGAAGTCATGATAAGAATGGTATTTTTGAAGTCGACCGTACGTCCCTGACTGTCCGTAATGCGTCCGTCGTCAAGCACCTGAAGAAGCACATTGAATACATCCGGATGAGCCTTTTCTATCTCATCGAAAAGGACAACACAATATGGTTTGCGTCTGACGGCCTCTGTTAACTGGCCGCCTTCATCATATCCTACATATCCTGGAGGCGCTCCGATGAGTCTGGATACGGAGAATTTCTCCATATACTCGCTCATGTCGATGCGGACCATGTTCTTTTCGTCATCGAACAATGATTCGGCTACTGCCTTTGCAAGCTCTGTTTTGCCTACACCGGTAGGACCAAGGAACAGGAAGGAACCAATAGGTCTGTTTTCATCGCGGATACCAGCACGGGAGCGGAGAATAGCCTCTGACACTTTCTGAACTGCCTCATCCTGACCGATGACCCGTTTATGAAGTATCTCTGGAAGACGCAGGAGTTTCTCGCGTTCGCCTTCAAGCAGCTTGGATACCGGGATCCCGGTCCAACGTGATACGACATCAGCAATCTCCTCATCTGTTACACGGTCGCGGAGGAGTTTGTCTGCTTTGCCTATGCGGTCTTCTGCTTTTTGCTCTTCCTCCTCAAGATGTTTCTGGAGTTCAGGAAGCCTGCCGTATTTAAGCTCTGCCGCGCGGTTCAGATCATATTCGCGCTGTGCCTTGTCGATCTCAGCATTTGTCTGCTCTATCTGTGTACGCAGATCCTGAACAGCTCCTATGGAGTCCTTTTCATTCTGCCAGCGCGCTTTCATCTCGTTGAACTGATCGCGCAGATGGGCGATATCTTTCTGGATCTCTTCCAAATGGGAAGCAGACAGTTTATCTGTTTCTTTCTTAAGGGCTGCTTCCTCGATCTCAAGCTGCATGATCTTTCTGGATATCTCATCCATCTCTGTCGGCATGGAATCCATCTCCGTACGGATCATTGCGCAAGCCTCATCCACCAGGTCTATTGCCTTATCCGGGAGGAAACGGTCAGAGATGTATCTGTTTGAGAGGACTGCTGCAGCGATAAGAGCGCTGTCTGTGATCTTCACTCCGTGGAAGACTTCATATCTTTCTTTAAGTCCGCGGAGGATGGAGATGGCATCTTCAACAGAAGGTTCATCGATCATTACCGGCTGGAATCTACGTTCCAGAGCAGCATCTTTTTCCACATACTTGCGGTATTCGTCAAGCGTTGTGGCTCCTATACAGTGTAATTCACCGCGCGCAAGCATAGGCTTCAGAAGGTTGCCTGCATCCATACTTCCTTCGGTTTTTCCTGCACCGACGATGGTGTGCAGCTCATCGATGAAGAGGATTATCTTTCCGTCGCTCCTCTTGATCTCAGCCAGTACAGCTTTGAGACGTTCCTCGAATTCACCGCGGAATTTCGCTCCCGCAATAAGGGCTCCCATATCAAGAGAGAAT
This sequence comes from Oscillospiraceae bacterium, assembly GCA_017432285.1. GTDB lineage: Bacteria > Bacillota > Clostridia > Oscillospirales > Ruminococcaceae > RUG11783. The sequence continues at coordinate 38,602 of JAFRJM010000016.1, forward strand.
ATCCTGCGGTCTTTAAGCGATGTCGGAACATCTCCGCGGACTATCCTCTGTGCAAGGCCTTCCGCAATAGCAGTTTTGCCTACACCTGGTTCACCGATAAGAACAGGATTGTTCTTGCTCTTTCTTGTCAGGATTCGTATAACGTCTCTGATCTCACTGTCCCTGCCTATGACCGGATCGAGTTTCTGCTGTTCAGCGAGGGATACTAGATCCTGGCCGTATTTTTTTAGAACATCATAGGTGTCTTCAGGGTTGTTGCTTGTGACACGGGTTCCGCCGCGTACCTCAGACAGCACCTGAAGGAAGATGTCCTTGGTTATGTTGTTCCGCTGCAGGAACTGCGCTACTGCTCCGGATGCATTCTCTATCAGTGCAAGCATTACATGTTCAACTGATACATAATCATCCTTCATGTTGGATGCGGACTTTTCGGCCTGCATCAGTATCTGCTCTACGTTTCTTGATACATATACATTTGATATATCACTGACAGAGCCTGATACTCTCGGCAGTCTTCCGCAGAGTTCCTCTGCCTGTTCGGTCAAAACGGAAACGTTCTGATTCATTTTTGTCAGTAACTGTGGGATCAGACCGTCATCCTGAGTGAGCAGTGAAAGCAAAAGATGTTCTGTCTCGATCTGTTGGCTTCCGTACTCCTTGGAGATTGTCTGCGCGGAGCGGATCGCCTCTAACGTTTTTTCTGTGTATTTTTCAGCGTTCATACGATCGCCTCCTTTTCTCTTATTCGACAGTATTCTAACACCAAAATTAGCACTCGTCAATAGAGAGTGCTAATTATTTTTGATATTTATTTTTTGAGTGTGACAACTGTCAGACTATGATGCCGTCCCTCATAATGCAGATATCATCTGCCCAGATTGTCGGTCTGTGAGTGACTATATCGAAATGACCGGCGGCCTGCTGCTGTCCTCCTAAAGTGATATTGCGGCCCATCCCTATGTGGAAAGTACCATATGTTGATTCATCTTCGATATAGGAGACTCCGCGGCATTTGGAAAGCGCATTGAGCCCGATTCCCAGTTCACCGTTGATCCACATAGTGTCATCCCCAAAGGATTCGATGTATTCCTTGAGTCGTACAGCATCATAATGGTCGTCCAGGATATGAAGCCTGCCATCGTGGAATTCGATATGGATCGGCTTTTCTACTGTACCGATATATCCCAATGACCCGTCAAGGATAAGTGTGCCTTCAGTGGCATTCTCTATTGGTGCGACATAGACCTCGAAACTGCTACTGCTTACCTGACCGGCTTTGTTCGTCATGCCATTGTAAAGTCCAGGTTTTCTTCCTTCGATCCTGAACGTGATATCGGTACCAAGTTCAGTAGTGATGTGGACGCTTTTGGCTTTGCGAAGATTCTTTAGAAGTTTTTTGCCCATCTTTGCCGCCCATCTGCAGTCCATGGCTATGAAATCGTTCTCCAAAAGCGATGTTCCGTCGGAGCAGGAGAGGGGGAGAGATAGAAATCTGACTCCTTTTGATGTGGCAGTTTTGACCGCAGGAGCTGTGATAAATGAGTTGTCAGTTGCACCTATGATCGCATTTGCTCTGCAGAATTGCTCCTCAAGATCCTGGATGACAGTACCTTCCTGAACATCATCGGCATCCAGGATTATTGTTTTTACCACTGCGTCGCTGGATCTTGCCCACCGGTCAACGGCATCCGCTTCGCGGGTGTGCGTTTCATCCGTGACGAAGAGGATAAGCTCGTCCCGATCCACCTCCAGCCAGCGGTTCATGATTATCGATACGCCGGTCTCAATATACATGGCGTCCTCCGTGTGTATATGTAATGTTATAATAAACAAATAGTATGATGTGTTTTACAGCAAATATGTCTGTCGTTCACAATTTATTCAAAAACGATTGATTTTTGACCTTAACAATGGTATATTGTATCATATCTTTTTAGCGCATTAAAGCGCAGAAAGGGTATTTGATGGCACAAAAGAAGCAGGTGCTTCCTGTTTACGACTTTGATAAGCCTATCAGGATCACCAGATTCCGTTCAGGTGGGCTGGATATACTGTTTTATTCCGCACTGCTTGGGATCATAACTACAGTGATGATGTTCATCCTGTTCTGGAGAGAAGGACACTTCGTCTTTGAGTTTACTCTCGGAAGGACACTTATCTGCCTTCCTTTGGCTATGATAGCATTGATCCTTATCCAGATGCTCCGGGAGATACGCACGTTCACAACAGCATTGCTCAAGAAAAGCACATGGTCCATTGAAGAGCTGATGGAACTTACAGGAAAAGATCGGAAAGAAACAGAGAGGATAATATCAAGAGTCCTTGAAGTGAGCTTCGTCGTCGAGATGTCCTGCATCAAGAATGCGGACGAATTAGGTTAATCAACGCAATTGTGCGCGGATTATATATTTTAAAAAGGAGTGAGAGAATGGAAATCATTAAACTCATCGGTGTTGTGATCGTTGTTGTTGGCTTCGCGCTTAAATTCGACACAATCGCAACCGTTGTCGTTGCCGGTATTGCCACTGGTCTGGTAGCCGGAATGACTCCCATGGAGATTCTCACTACTCTGGGAACCTCCTTTGTCAGCCAGAGAACAGCGACATTGTTCGTCCTTACTCTGCCTGCAATTGGTATCTGCGAGCGCTATGGCTTGAAAGAGAAAGCCATCGACTTCATTCGCAGTATCAAGAATGCAACGACTGGCCGTGTCATTATCATTTATGAATTGATCCGTACCTTTGCTGCTGCATTCTCCGTCCGTCTTGGCGGCCACCCGCAGTTCGTCCGTCCTGTTGTCGTTCCGATGGCAGAAGGTGCTGCAGCTGCTAAATACGGTGAAATCACTGACGACGTTTCCGATATGATTCGCGGTGCATCTGCTGGTTCAGAAAACTATGGTAACTTCTTTGCACAGAACTGCTTCATGGGTGCCTCCGGAACATTGCTGATCGTTTCTACATTGGTAGAGCAGGGATATGATGTCACTGCAGCCCAGATCGCAGCATGGTCCTGGCCGATCGCAATCATCTCTATCGTAGTCGGCGCAGTCCGCGCTTTCCTGCTTGACAAGAAGCTTGAGAAGCTCGCCGGAGAAAGGAGTGCAAAATGAACGCTGGACAAATTTTAGCTGAAGTTTTTTACACCCTTATCGGTATCGTCTTCATCCTTGTCGGCCTTAAGGCTCTTAAGGATCCCGGTGCTCAGAAGAAGGGCACAACTGCTGCTTTCTGGTTCCTGTTGGCTTTCACATTCATTTGTGGCAACTGGATCCCCAAGTGGCTCGTAGGCCTTGCAATCGTTGCTATGGCTGTTTTGACCGGAATTAAAGGCGTCGTACAGAGCGCAAGCGATGTACCGGATCCAAAAGTAGTCCGTGAGCGCGCCGACAAATTCGGTTACAAGATCTTCATCCCCGCTTTGAGCCTTGCTCTTTCCGCTGTTGTTCTTTCAACACTCGGATCCAAAGTACCGGCTCTCAGCTGGATCACAGCAAACAACTCCATCTGCCTTGCAGGTCTTATCGCACTTTGCGTAGTACTTGCAATGACAAAAGCAGATCCCAAGTATGCAGTTGTTGACGGAACACGCCTTATGGACAACGTTGGTCCTACAGGTATCCTCCCGCAGCTCCTGTCTGCTCTTGGTTCTCTGTTCACCGCAGCTGGTGTTGGCACTGTTATTGCAAACGGCGTTGCTGCTGTTGTTCCTGAAGGAAACAAATTCATTGCCTGCTTGGTATACTGTGTCGCAATGGCACTGTTCACCATCATCATGGGCAACGGCTTCGCAGCATTCTCCGTTATCACAGTTGGTATCGGTATTCCGTTCCTTATCATGCAGGGTGCAAACCCCATCGTTGTCGGTGCTCTTGGCTTGACAGCAGGATATTGCGGAACACTTTGCACACCAATGGCTGCAAACTTCAACATCATGCCTGCAGCTTTGCTGGAAGTTAAGAATAAATATGCGATCATCAAGAGCCAGGTGCCGGTTGCACTTTGCATGCTTGCGATCCATGTAGTTCTGATGTACCTGTTTGCATTCTAATCTATTGACATTAGATACCGCGCGCGGAGTTACATCCGATGCGCGGTATTTGTCAAAAAAGGAGAAACCTTATGAAAGTATTATTGACTGCTTTTGATCCATTCGGCGGCGAACCTGTCAACCCTGCACAGGAAGCTGTGGAAGCTGTTGCTGATTGCGTTGCTGGAGCAGAAGTTGTGAAATGCATCGTCCCGACTGTTTTCGGAAGATCCGTTGAAACTGTTTACGAAGCGATGAAACGTGAAAAACCGGATGTCACGTTCTGCATTGGCCAGGCAGGCGGCAGGATCGGCCTTACTCCGGAGCGCGTAGCTATCAACCTCAACGATGCGAGGATTCCGGATAATGACGGCCAACAGCCGCTGGACGAGGTTATTTTTGAAGATGGTAAAAACGCATACTTCACTTCTCTTCCGGTAAAGGCTATGGTTGAGAAGATCAAGGAGGCAGGAATTCCTGCAAGTGTTTCCTATACAGCAGGTACCTTTGTGTGCAACCATCTTATGTATGGTGTCCTGTACCATATCTCCAAAGAGTTCCCCGGAATGCGCGGCGGATTCATGCATGTTCCGTATCTGCATGAGCAGGTCCTTAAGAAACCCAACACCCCATCTCTTTCCAAGGATGACATCGTGAAGGGTATCGAGGCCGCGATCACAGCGATCGTAGAGAACACGAAGGATGCTGCAGTTCAGGGCGAAAATCTTGACTGATATTTAAATTGTTAATAAAGAAGATGCTCAAGGATCAGATCCCTGAGCATCTTTTTTTCTTTTAGATCTCGTGTATAAACAAGCCGCTTCGAAGTTTTGGTTCAAACCAGGTAGATTTTGGAGGCATCACTTCACCTGAATCCGCTATATCCATGAGGTCATCGATACATGTAGGATACATGGCAAATGCGATGGCGCCGTCGTAGCGATCCGCAGTCTCTTTAAGTGCAGAGATCCCTTTTATCCCGCCGACGAACTCGATACGTCTGTCTGTCCGAGGATCTTTTATCCCAAGGATAGGGGACAGGACCAGTTCCTGCAACATCGATACATCCAGCCTGTCTACCGTAGACTTCCTTTCATTCAGTACTTCTTCCTTAATAGTAATGCAGTACCATTTTGAACTCATATACATATGCGCTGAGCCCCTGGTTTGAGGTTCACACATTTCCCGAAGCGGAGTTACATCATAGTTTGCTTTCAGCTGATTCAGCAGATCCTCGTCAGAGAGATCGTTATGATCCAGAACGACCCTGTTGCAGGAAAGGATCTCCAGTTCGTCGCTGGGGAAAAGAACAGAAAGGAACCAGTTGAACTCTTCTTCACCTGTATATCCGGGGTTCTGTTTCCTCATCTCGACTGCTGTCCTTACGGCAGCAGCGCTTCTGTGATGCCCGTCTGCGATATAAGTGTATGGGACCTGCTCAAATAGTTCTGTTATCTGCCTGCATAACAGAGGATCAGAAACTTTCCACACAGTGTGACAGATCCCATAATCTGCAGTGAAATCAAAGAGCGGTGCATCTTCCTGTATCGCTGCAAAAAGCTTTTTCAATTCAGCAATCGGGCGGTATGTCAAAAAAATCGGACCGGTCTGTGCATGACAGGCATTTATGTGACGTACCCGGTCATCTTCCTTCTCAGTAACTGTATGCTCGTGCTGTTTGCATATCCCGTTGAGATAATCATCCACTGAAGAAAGCGCTACTAAACCGGTCTGAGAATGGCCGTTTCTGATAAGCCGGTAAAGATAGAACGCCCTGTCATTATCCTTTTCCAGTATTCCGCTGTTTTTCCATTCGCTAAGGAGACTCGCAGCTTTGCTGTAGACCTCATCGGAATAAGGATTCGTTCCAACAGGGAACATGGTCTCGGGCCTGACTATCTTTATAAAACTTAGCGGATTCGCTGCTGTGATCTCTCTTGCTTCTTCTTCGGTGATGACATCATTGGGAAGCGAAGAAACTACAGCTGCGTTGCCTGGGGAGGGCGCGAGAGCATAGAAGGGGCGAATTTGAGCCATTTAAAAGACCTCCTGGATTCTTTCTTTACCTTTAAGTACACGAACGCGCAGTACGCCGTTTATAGACTTGAGCTCCTTTACAGTATTTTCAGGAAGAGGATAAGACAAATCTATGATTGTATACGCATATTCACCTTTTGCTTTGTTTTGCAATGTTTCAATATTGTGGTTTAGATCACCGAAAAATGTTGTGAACTGACGAAGCATATTCGGTATATTTCGGTGAAGAATGGCAACACGGGAAACTGTCTGGCATACTCCTGCATTTAAGTCAGGATAATTAACTGAATTGGTGATATTACCATTGTCAATATATTCCTGGAGCTGTCTTACCGCCATTACTGCACAGTTGTCCTCAGATTCTTCTGTGGATGCACCTAGGTGAGGAAGGACAATGGTGTTGGGAAGATTTGCGACTACAGGAGTGGCAAAATCTGTCACATATCTTGACACTTTTCCGGAGATTATTGCATCAGAAAGGGCATCCTCATCTACAAGTGTGTCTCGTGCAAAATTCAGTACACGCACTCCATCCTTCATATGTGTGAAAGCAGTTTTATCGAGCATTCCTACAGTAGAAGAGGTGGCAGGCACATGTATCGTCACATAATCGCTGTTCTCGAACAATTCGGTCAATGAATCAGCAGGTTTTACATGACCAGAAAGTTTCCAGGCTGAGGAGACAGAAAGGAATGGGTCATAGCCGATGACTTTCATGCCAAGATCTAATGCCGAATTAGCTACAAGGACACCAATCGCCCCAAGGCCGATCACACCAAGAGTTTTCCCCAGGATCTCATTTCCGGCAAATGCTTTTTTTGCTTTTTCAGCATCTTTAGAAATGTTGGGATCCTCTTTATTTTCTCTGATCCATTGAACGCCGCCAAGGATATCGCGTGAAGCCAGCATCAAGCCGGCAATGACCAATTCTTTAACACCGTTTGCATTGGCACCAGGCGTATTGAATACGACGATTCCTTCTTCTGAACAACGATTAAGAGGAATATTATCTACTCCAGCCCCTGCACGTGCGATAGCACGGATATTTCCGGGAAAGTCCGTTTGTTTCAGATCTGCAGATCTTACAAGGAGCGCATCGGCCTCATCGATGGAAGAAACCAGACTGTAGTGTGAGGGCAATTCCTGAAGACCGACTTTGCTGATAGGATTACAGCAGTAGACTGTTCGTTTATCCATCAGGTGTTCTCCTCCTCAAACTTTTTCATGAACTCAACAAGATCTGCTACTCCCTGTAAAGGCATAGCATTGTAGATGCTTGCGCGCATACCTCCTACGGTACGATGGCCTTTGAGGTTTTTAAAACCTGCTTTAGAAGACTCAGAAACAAATCTGGCGTCTAGTTCTTTGTTTCCGGTAATAAATGTCACATTCATCAAAGATCTGTCTTTTTTACTGACGGTACCATGGAACAGTTTAGATGAATCCAAATAATCATAGAGGATAGAGGCTTTTTTGATGTTTCGTTCTTTCATTGCTTCCAGTCCGCCGATGGATTTCAGCCATTTAAATACTTTTCCGCATATGTAAATACCATAACAGGGAGGAGTATTATACATCGATCCGCTGTCAGCATGAGTTTTGAACCGTAACATAGTAGGAGTGCCTGGTAGCACATCCTCTGTGATCAGATCTTCCCTTATGATGGATATTACTACTCCTGCAGGACCTATATTTTTCTGAACGCCACCGTAAACTATACCATACTTATTTACGTCCATAGGTTCAGACAAAAACATGGAAGACACATCTGCTACAAGATCTTTTCCTTTGCAATTGGGAAGGGTTTTGATGGTAGTTCCGTAAATAGTATTGTTTTGACAGATATAAACGTAATCTGCGTTTTCAGTAATTGGAAGGTCGGACAGATCAGGGATATAAGAGTAATTCTTGTCCTTTGAACTGGCTATGACATTGACCTCGCCATATAATGAAGCTTCTTCGGCAGCTTTCTTAGCCCAATTGCCCGTAACTATGTAATCTGCAACTCTGTTTTTCATCAGATTCATAGGTATCATTGCGAACTGTTGGCTTGCCCCTCCCTGAAGGAAGAGTACTTTATATTTTTCGGGTATGCCAAGGAGATCGCGCAGATCCCGTTCTGCTTCATCGATTATCTGCTGGAAATCAGAAGATCGATGGCTCATCTCCATTACAGACATACCGCATCCGCGGTAATTCAGCATCTCATCCGCAGCTTCCTTTAGCACTTCTTCAGGAAGAACAGCAGGACCGGCACTGAAGTTATAAACACGATCCAAAGCCATTTTGCGCTTCTCCTTTCATAGTTCTCGTTATTGTTGCAGTATTGAAGGAATTATATCACTTTAAATTGCTAAAAAGGAACTGAGATCCCGATCACGGGATCTCAGTTCAAGTTTTTTTGTAGTGTTGTAGAAAAAATACTACTTATTTCAGTATGGCTTTGTGGAATATTTTCTTGCCTTTCTTAATAACAATGCCATCTTTAAGGTCATCAGCCGTAAAACATAGGTCAAATGATGTAACTTTTTCTCCATTGACAGATACACCGCCCTGTTGAATAAGACGACGTATCTCGCCTTTGCTAGCTCCAAGTCCACATGCAAGCATAAGGTCTATGATGTTAACGGTTTCATCAACAAGATCAATTTCCGTTGAAGGCATGTTTTCCGTATCTCCAGCACCAGAGAACAGGCTGCGTGCAGATGCCTGCGCCTTATCTGCTTCTTCTTTTCCATGGACCAACTCTGTCAGTTCATGAGCCAAGATCTCTTTCTTCTCATTAATCCGGCTGTCGTCCCATTTTTCCATCTCCTCGATCTGTTCAACAGGAATAAACGTCAGCATACGAATGCATTTCATTACATCCGCGTCTCCAACGTTTCTCCAATACTGATAGAACTCATATGGGGTAGTCTTGTTGGGGTCGAGCCATACTGCGTTGCCAGCAGTCTTTCCCATCTTATGACCTTGAGAGTCTGTGAGAAGAGTGATCGTCATGGCATGAGCGTCTTTGCCGAGTTTCTTGCGAATGAGCTCGGTGCCTGCGAGCATGTTGCTCCACTGATCATCTCCGCCGAACTGCATGTTGCAGTCCTTCGTCTGGAAGAGGTAATAGAAGTCATATGCCTGCATGATCATGTAATTGAACTCAAAGAAACTAAGACCTCTCTCCATTCTCTGTTTGTAGCAATCTGCACGGAGCATATTGTTGACCGAAAAGTGTGGGCCGACTTCACGGAGGAATTCGATATAGTTGAGATCAAGCAGCCAGTCCGCGTTATTGACCATCTGGGCTTTTCCCTCACCGAATTCGATGAAACGCTCCATTTGTTTGCGGAAACATTCCGCATTGTGATTGATGTCATCGATGGTAAGCATCTTGCGCATGTCGGTTCTTCCTGACGGGTCACCTATGAGAGTTGTTCCGCCGCCGATTAAGGCGATGGGACGGTTGCCGGCAGACTGCAGCCTTTTCATGAGCGTAAGCGCCATAAAGTGCCCTGCGGTAAGGCTGTCAGCAGTGCAGTCAAATCCAATATAGAAGGTAGCTTTTCCGTTGTTGACCATTTCTCGGATGAGCTCCTCGTTAGTGACCTGCGCGATAAGGCCGCGTGCCTTAAGTTCTTCGTAGATTTGCATTTGTTTCCTCCAAATAATAAGTCCTCTGTCCCCAACACAGGGAACAGAGGACGATGTTTCTATCGTGGTACCACCTCTGGTTCAGACAGGACTCACATCCTGTCCCTTTGCGTGTGCAATTACACACTGGCGCTATATCGGGCGCGCCCGTCAGCCCCTACTTTGACGTTCAGGGAGCAGCTCCCGAGTGTATTCCGTTCCGATGTTCCGCATCCTTTCACCAGCCGGATGCTCTCTGAAGAAACCTGTCAGGACGTACTTGTCTCGTTCACAGCCTTATGAAGATTTATAGCATATAAGAAAGGGAAAAACAAGCCTACTCCACAAAATGATATCCGTTTTCATCTTTTATGAGTGCAGTAGAGAAATACTTTGTAAGCGCGCGTGCCATATACTCAGTATCTTCAGCGCCGGCTGTCTCGAAACATGAATGCATGGCTATTTGGGCGCATCCAATATCCACTGTTGGGATAGATACCTGTGTAGTGGCGATATGACCTAATGTGCTGCCACCACGGAGATCCGCACGGTTTGCATAGACCTGTACCGGCACATCTACCTGCTCACAGATGAGGCGTATAACAGCAGCAGATATTGCGTCTGAAGCATATGACTGTCTTGCATTGTATTTGATCACGACACCCTTATTCATATATACGGAATTGTTGGGGTCGCGGTATTCTGGATGATTGGGGTGTACAGCGTGTGCATTGTCTGCAGATACCATAAAACTGTTGGCCATCTTGTGCATGCGCTCTTCTCCGCTGAGACCAAGATCTGCGCAGATCCTGTCAAGCAGGTCTATCAGAAATGTGGATGCGGCGCCTTGACGTGTCTCGCTCCCGACTTCTTCATTATCAAATAGACAGTATACAGGAATCGAAGCACTGTCTTCTGCATGGATGATGCCCTGTACTCCGGCAAAGGCACACTGCAGATCGTCAAGCCGAGGAGCGGAAACATAATTGCTCCATACCATACCTTTCTGGCAGTTATACATATACAGCTCAGTTGTGAGGATGTCGGTATCCTTGATGCCAAGCTTTTCCGCGATCCGTGCCCGAAGATCCGGAACACCATCTCCTCGCTCGCCTATCAACGGAAGCATATCGACGGCCATGTTGTAAGACGCTTTGTCGTTGGCTTCGCGGTTCATATGGATAGCTAGACTAGGTATTACTGCTACTGGCTCCGCCATGTCAACTAAACGCTCTGTGAAACCTTCCTTTGTTCGAATCAGTACCCTGCCGGCAACAGAAAGCGGACGGTCGAACCAAGGAGCCAGTAATGGGCTGCCGTATCTTTCAACAGAAAGGCGGACATAATGCTCATCGAACTGTTCTGCGTTCTCTTTCAGCTTCAGGAAGGGGCTGTCACTGTGTGCAGCCATTGCCATGAATCCTGTGAACTCACCTTTGGGCATACGCCATGCAAGCAATGAAGAGCTGTTGCGTGTAGTATAGTACTTTCCTCCGGGAACCAAAGTCCAGTTAGAGGATTCGTCCAGATAAGTAAAACCATTTTCGGACAACAGACGTGCAGTCGTCTCCGCAGCATGAAACATGGAAGGAGACTGCTCTATGTAAGTCAATAATTCTTGATTCATAAATAAGACCTTTCAAAAAGGGTTTGGATGATTATAGTGCTTGTGCGAACCGTTTTATGAAGTTTGTGGAGGTATCAAGATACTCCGCAATAGTCAGTGTGTCATGGAACTGCTCTTCCGCTTCCTCATCTGCGCTGTCTGAAATGATTTTTACAAGACAGAAGGGGATATCGTTTTTGGCAGCAATATGAGCTATAGCACATCCTTCCATCTCAACAGCGCTGCAGTTAGTGCGGGAAATGATATCTTGCTTTGTTTCAGAGTTTGAAATGAATTGATCACCTGTCGCGACTATGCCCTTTGTATATACAACACCCATATCAGAGAGGATTTTTTCTGCGATATCAGAGAGGCGTTTATCAGCCGGGAAGCTTGTAAGATTGGGATAGTCTTCTGCAACGAAGTCGATGGGGTACAGGTCATGATAAGTTGCTTCTGTCACAAGGACAGCACCGCCGATCGGGATATGGCATGCGCTACCCGCCAGTCCTATGTTCAAAACAGCATCCACATGCTGATCACTGATGAGCAGCTGTGTGCACGCTCCGGCGTTAGCTTTTCCGATTCCGCACAGTGCCAGAACGACTTCATTGTCACCGAGAGTCAGGCTGCACATCCTGCAGCCGCCTAGACAGAATTCTTTTCCATTAAGATTCAGAAGATCTATCTCTTTATCGAATGCTACCAACACACCTAGTTTCAAAGTTTGTTCCTCCTTAAACATTGAATCGGAACAGAGTTACATCTCCGTCCTTCATTACGTACTCTTTGCCTTCGCTTCGGACAAGTCCCTTTTCCTTGCATACCTGCATACTTCCGAGTTCTTTTAACGTCTCAAACGGGACTATCTCAGCGCGAATGAAACCGCGCTCAAAATCGCTGTGTATCTTTCCAGCAGCCTGAGGCGCTTTTGTCCCTTTACGGATCGTCCATGCGCGGACTTCATCTGCACCTCCGGTGAGGAAACTGATAAGCCCGAGCAGAGAATAGCTTTCCTGAATTAGTTTTTCCAGGCCGCTCTCTTGGATTCCTAGATCGGCCAGAAACTCCTTTTTCTCTTCAGGATCAAGAGAAGCAATCTCTTCCTCAGCTTTTGCGGATATGACAACAACGCCGCTGCCTTCTTTTTCCGCATATTCGCGGACTGTGCGGACATAATCGTTTTCGCCACCGTCCATCAGGTCATCTTCTGAGATGTTGGCTGCATATATGACGGGTTTTGCGGACAGAAGCGGGATGTCATTGAAGATGGCCTGTTCCTTATCCGTAGCTATTTCGAAAGCTCTGGCATTGTTTCCGGCTTCCATGAATGAAGAGAGCCTTTTGAGAAAATCGAGCTCCGCAGCTAATGTCTTATCTCCCTTGAGGTTTTTGGAGGTCTTGTCTATTCTTCGCCCTAGGATCTCCAGATCCGAGAGAAGAAGTTCATAGTCTATCGTCTCTATATCCCTGAGAGGGTCGACAGAACCTTCCACATGTATGATCTCCGTAGAGTCAAAACACCTGACAACATGTACGATAGCATCACACTGGCGGATATTTTCAAGGAATTTGTTCCCAAGGCCTTCTCCTTTTGAAGCTCCTTTGACCAGACCTGCGATATCTACGAATTCTATGGTGGCTGGTGTGAACTTTTTCGGATGATAGTAATTCTCCAGCCAAGTAAGGCGATCATCAGGAACTGCTACAGTGCCTACATTGGGCTCTATAGTACAGAAAGGATAGTTTGCTGCCTGAACGCCGGCGTTTGTGATAGCGTTAAACAGTGTGCTTTTTCCAACATTAGGAAGGCCTACGATTCCTAATTTCATTAATATTTTCTCCTTAAACTTTGACATCGAATGTCCACAATACAGACTGTGTTTTTCTTTGCCGATTACCACTATTCTAGCATGCAATCCGCTTCACCTCAAACTGTTTAGAAGAAAGCCGCCGGAATAAAAATACCGGCGGCAATGTTTGTTTGAGGTGTTTTTGAAACAGTTATTCCAGGCCTGCTTCTTTGCGGCATTCCTGGATGAATTCGAACACTTTCGGGATGTAGATGTTCCAGCTGTTCCAGTCATGTATACCGTGTTCTTCGTACCAGTCGATATGAACACCTAAAGATTCTGCAAAGTGGTAGAACTCCAGGTTTCCGTTTCTGGTGAAGTCTTCAAGGCCTACGCAAAACTCAAGTTTTGGAAGTTCAACACCGTTTCTAACATTCTTTTCCAATTGCCAGTAGATGTCTTCTTCAGTCTTAAGAATGCCTGCGTGGTCATCTTCATGGCCATAGATATTCTCAAAGAAAGGATTGGATGTTGCCCTTCCTGTCCCAGCAGCATAATTAGGAACGACTTCTACACCGGAAGAAATGGGTACACAAACGCTGTATCTTTCAGGATTCAGCATAGCAAATTTGAGAGCTCCTGCACCGCCCATAGACATACCGGAGATGAAGTTGTCCTCTCTCTTTCTGGATACAGGGAAATGGGAGTAAATATATTCAGGCAGTTCTGTTTGGAAATAATCCCGCCAGTTTGGTCCGTGAGCCATGTTTGCATAACTGGACATCTGGGCGTCTGGCATCACGACCGCATAATTGTATTTGTCGGCAAGGACCTGCACTGTGGTGCAGTCATGCCAGTCAGCATAATTATCTGATCCGCCATGTAAGAGCCATAAAACAGGAAGCAGTTCTTTTGTGCCATACAGTTTTTCAAAATCGGTGTCCGGCGCATGGATACCAGTCGGGAGTATGATGCGGACCTGCGTTGCGAGTCCGATGGTCGAGGGGTTGAAACGCAATGTCATTACTGCCATATCAGTTCACTCCTTTCGGAATATCGAGCCAGTCAAGGAAGGCTTCGACATAATGATCCCACATATCGAATGAATGCCCGCCTTCACCGTATAGATCTGTCATATCACAGCCGACGGCTTTGAATTTGGCGATCGCGCCGGTTACCTGTTTAACCCCGAAATCTTTATCGCCTACAACAGACCACAATCTCGGACATTTGCCTTCTTTTACAAGATTGGATGCCATCCAGATAAGATCGCCGTCTGTTTCTCTGATATGATCTGCGTTTCCAAACGCGTTCACAAATGTAGGGGTGAGTCCGACGCTTCCATCATTAGCTGTATTAGACAGTATGCTGATGATGTCCAATGCGCCTCCAAAAGCTCCTGCGGCACAGTATTTATCAGGATTGTTGAGTGCAAGTTTATATGCTACATAACCTCCCATGGAAGCACCGCCCGTATAGTTTTCCTCTCTTTTTGTTGAGAGACACGGAAGCATATAATGCATCGCTGCAGGTAATTCCTTATTGACCATATTCCAGTAGTTGGATCCGTGAACCATGTTCTGACCGTGTCCGTTGGACATAGCCGGCATGATTACAGCAAGACCTCTGTTGTTTGCATAACGGTCAATAGATGTTAATCTGAGCCACTCTGTGCAGTCCTGATTTGCACCGTGGAACAGCCACAGAACGGGAAATGGTTCTTTTACCGGTTTGTCCGGCAGGGAAACTATGACTTCTTCATGGAACCCGAGTGCTCCGGATCTGAAGTCCATCTCAAGAAGAGCCATATCATTGATCTCCTTTCACAAAAGAATAGGTCTAACACAAACTGTAGAGTCACAGAAAGACATTGTCAATATTTACATTTTTGAAGGCCGGGAATACAATTTTCACATAGGAAACAGCTATGTTTTCACAAGAATCATTCTGGAGGTTATCAATGTTCGTACGCGAAAAAGAACCGGTCGTTATGACTAAAGCAGGTAAGCTCAGAGGATCTTATATCGATGGAGTTTACCGTTTTCTAGGCGTTCACTATGCTCAGGATACGTCAGGAGATAATAGATTTATGCCCCCAAGACCAGTAGAGCCGTGGGAAGGTGAGAAATTGGCCCAGGAGTACGTTGCAAAGTGCTGGCAGTATGATCTTCCCCGCGTTGAGGATGTGGAGATCACGAGCACCCCGATGTTCCGCCGTCAGCAGAAACTTATGGAGCGCAGCAGCGAGATGGGCGTAGGACGTCAGACTGAGGACTGTCTGGCATTGAATATCTGGACACAGGGTGTTGAAGATGGAAAGATGCGTCCCGTTATGGTGTGGTTCCATGGCGGCGGAGATTTCGCAGGCGCAGCGGAAGCAGACTGGCACGACGGATACAAGATGTCAAAAAAACAGGATGTGGTCATGGTGACTGTAGGGCACAGACTGGCTATGTTCGGTTATCTGGACCTGCGTGATTACGGTGAGAAATACAAGGATTCCGTCAACATGGGCCATCAGGATATGGTAGCTGCATTGCAGTGGGTCCATGATAACATCGAAGCATTCGGCGGCGATCCAGGTAATGTTACGATCTTCGGACAGTCAGGCGGCGGCGGAAAAGTCTCTGCATTGATGGGCATGCCTGCTGCGAAAGGCCTTTTCCAGAAGGCTATAGTTCAGTCAGGCGGCTTCCAGGCAGAAGATCCCCAGAATGCCAAGGATATTACGAAAGAGTATCTGGAATATCTTGGAATCAGCAAAGAAAATATAGATGATATTCAGAAGATACCTGCGGCGGATCTTATCAAGGCTATCCGTGAGATCAACAAGACCCGTACGCTCGGCACATATATGATGAACTCATCTGTCGTTGACGGAAAACATATCGTATACAATCCTTATGACGGAGCGGAAGGATCAGAGTACAGCAAGGACATCATCATGATCAACGGCTACACCAAAGATGACGCCTGCTTGTACTCGCTCTTGGATCAGGCCATGCTGGATTACAAACGCGCGGACAGTGTCGGTGCGATCGCAAAATACGGCTATACCGATGAGCAGTCGGAGAAGATATTCGATATTTATCAGGAGATGCTGGGCGGAGATGCAAGTCCCTATGATGTCTTTACTGCTTTCATGAATGATCAGGTGCATCTCAAGCAGAATATTCTTCGCTATCGTGCCCGCTCGAAATTCGGAGCCGCACCGATGTACAACTATGTATTCGCATTTGAGGGACCTTATCCGGAGATGAAGGCTATCCACGGCGTGGACGTGCCTTTCTTCTTCGACAACGGCCAATATGCAACCGGAATTTGGACAGCAGACACATATGTTGATGCTATGAATCTGTCAGAGAAGGCCGGCGCAGCGTGGGCGGCATTTGCCAGAACCGGAGATCCCAGTTGCCCGGGTATCGGAACATGGAAACCCTTTGACGAGGGAAATTATTACACCATGGTGTTCGATGCAGAGTGCAAGCTGGTGAGCGATTACCGCGCTCCCGGACGCAGAGTCGCACTTGGCGAAGTGTAGGATCAAGCTATTTTACAAAAACAGAACAGCCGCCTAACGGCGGCTGTTTTTGTCGAATATACAGACTTTTTTGTTCTCATCTATTTCTTCACCGCAGTGGGGGCAGTATAATTCGGGACCTCTGAGATGACCTTTGCATTCGGGACATCGGTTAAAGATATTGTAAAGGATCCAGCCCAAAGCCATTATATAGATAAATACCATAGCAACCTTTACCATCTCGAAGAAGGCAAAAACAAGGGCGAAGATAGCGCCTGCAGCGGTTATCGATAAAGATACGATTCTGACAGTCTTTAGAGTCATCGCTTTCGACCTCCCTATATCTGTAAGTGTTTCTATATTCTATATATCACATTTTTGGATTATGTGAGAAAAGTGTTTTCAAATAGTTCATTATTTGTATGATACAATTAAAAAAATGGGCCATAAGGAGGATATATTATGGCAAAGCCCAACATTATGGTAGTAGATGATGAGAAGAATATCTGCGAATTGATCCGCCTCTATCTGGAAAAAGAAGGATTCGCTGTAACTATAGCCAATAACGGATCTGATGCTATCGCCATGATACGTCAGAACCGTCCGGACCTCGTATTGCTTGATATCATGATGCCGGTAATAGACGGGTGGGAAGTCTGCCGCCAGGTCAGGGAATTCAGTCAGGTCCCGATCATTATGCTTACCGCAAAAGGCGAAACTTTTGATAAGGTAATGGGACTTGATCTCGGAGCAGATGATTACATCGTCAAACCGTTTGATACCAAGGAAGTCGTAGCCAGAGTCAAAGCCGTCCTTCGCAGGACTGCCACCGAAGAAGAAGAGGGCGAGGTTGTATACGACAAACTGGTTGTCAATATAGACCGCTATGAACTTAGGGTAGACGGTAAAGTCATAGATACTCCGCCAAAAGAGTTGGAACTGCTTTACCATTTGGCAAAGAATCCAAACAGAGTGTATACGAGAGATCAGCTTCTCGATGAGGTCTGGGGTTTCGAGTATTTCGGTGACAGCCGCACTATCGATGTGCATGTAAAGAGGCTTCGTGAGAAACTAGAAGGGGTATCGGATCAGTGGAGCCTTAAAACGGTTTGGGGCGTAGGTTATAAATTCGAGGTGAAATAGTTCTTGCGGGACGGTCTGTTCAAACAGTATTTTTTGATTTTTATGGTAACGCTGCTCACGTGTACAGCGCTGCTTGGTCTTGCTCTGCTTGCTTTTACGGGAGTCAACTATTCATCCCAGAAGCAGCAGATGCTTGCCGGAATCGTTGAGAATGCTATAGCACTGACAGAAAAGTCATGGTCTTCGAACGGACTTACCGGATCGCTGGTTTCTTCATTAGGCGCACGTCCCAGTGATGCTTCAGATACATGCATATATGTGACTGATGTCTCTGGAAAGATACTGGAATGTTCCGAAGACGAATGCCACCATGGCGAGAGAGCACCTGAACACGCTGTAGACCAGATACGTAAGGATGGATCCTATTTTTCTGCGAGTTATTTTTCAGGTCTGTTCAGGAACAACGGAGACTATGTATATGGCGCAGCTATCAGGCGCAACGATATTATAGCCGGGTATCTGTTTGCGACTACGCCAGTCGGGCCTTTGTTCTCATATCTTTATGAGACATTGTTCAGCTATCTGTTTTCTGCTGGTGTTATGATGCTCGGTGCATTCGTGGTCATTTATACGACTACATTGCGTCTTACTGCTCCTTTGCAGGAGATGAGCAAAGCAGCCGAAAGTTTTGGACGTGGTGATTTCTCCGCCAGGATCAATGTCACCGGAAACGATGAGATCGCTGTTTTGGCGGATTCCTTCAATAAAATGGCAGAATCTCTGGACGAGTTTGAACAAAACCGCAGATCATTTGTAGCTAACGTTTCTCATGACCTGAGGACCCCTATGACAACGATAGGAGGATATATCGACGGAATACTGGACGGTACGATCCCCAAAGAGGATGAAAGGCGTTATCTTGAGATAGTTTCCGAAGAGGTCAAGCGGCTCTCACGTCTTACATCATCGTTGATTTCCGCCATGCGCGTGGAGGAACAGAAACAGGATGTCAATCTTGTGTCTGTTGATGCATGGGATCTTATACTCAACATTATGTTCAATCTCGAGGGAAGGATCGAGGAAAAGAAACTTTATGTTCCGGACTTTGAGACTGAAGAACTGTATGTCAGCGCAGACAAAGATATGCTGCATCAGGTGGTCTACAACCTCATTGATAACGCAGTGAAGTATACGCCGGTAGGCGGTGAACTGCTTGTTACTGCTAAGAAAGACGGGAAATATGCTCTTATCTCTGTTCAGAACAGCGGAAATGGTATATCGCCTGAAGAACAGCCGTTTATTTTCGAAAGATTCTATAAGACTGACAAGTCAAGAGGTCTTGATAAATCCGGAACCGGGCTGGGACTGTATATCGTAAAGATGCTCACAACGGGTATGGGAGGGGACGTCTCTGTAGAAAGTGACGGTGAAAGCTACACAAAGTTTACTGTACGGCTTTTGCAGGCATCAGCTCCTGTGGAGAAGGTGCAGAAAGAGAAGAGCCACAGAGAGAAACCCAGTAAAGAAAGCAAAAACAAAGAAAATACTATTTCTTTCTGGATCCCATGGAACAGAGTGAAGGAAGCAAAAGAACAAAAAGAGCAAAATGATGCATAATTGCAGCATTGCGTTCTTGACTGAAAAAGTCCTATGTGTTAGCATTTAGACGCGAAACAAAGGGGAGTAGCTAAACACAATTTTGTGGTTTCGGTTTCGTCAAGCCGACGATTTTCGTCCGGGCCGAAAGAGATAGCAAGACTTTTGTCGTATATGTACGGCAGAAGTCTGTTTTTTTATTTGATGTTTTGGAGGGATGCGTTTTGGAATGGTTCGTCAAAAAACCTGATGAAGTACTTAAGGACCTTGATACTGATGTTGCCAGAGGTCTTAGCAACGGTCAGGTTTCAGAAAGAAAACAGCGATACGGTGAGAATGCTCTGGCGGCAAAGCCCGGAAAGACGTTGCTGCAGAGATTCATTGCTCAATTTGCGGATATTCTGATAATTATTCTGCTTTTATCTGCTGCTGTATCTTTCGCTATTGCTCTCATGGATCCGGATGGAGAGGGATTCTTTGAACCGATCCTTATATTAGTTATTGTCATTATTAACGCCTGCGTAGGTGTTTATCAGGAGAGCAAGGCGGAGAAAGCTCTCGATGCTCTTAAAAAAATGGCTTCACCGCATGCGCGGGTGATCCGTGACGGCGAAGAACAGATGGTCGAGACAAAGGAACTTGTTCCGGGAGACATCGTCCGTCTGGAAGCAGGTGACTTTGTCCCTGCAGATTCAAGGCTGCTTCGTGCGACAAACCTTAAAGTAGATGAATCTGCACTCACCGGAGAATCTCTGCCTGTAGAGAAGGACGCTTCTGCTGATATAGCAGAAGGGGCACCTCTGGGCGACCGTATCAATATGGTATACAGCGGGTGTTCAGTAAGCTACGGCACCGGACTTGCTGTTGTTACCGCTACAGGAATGAATACCGAGATGGGCAAGATAGCTTCTTTGCTCAATGAAGAGACTGAGGAGGAAACTCCCCTGCAGCAGAAGCTGGCTCAGTTGGGGAAGATCCTTGGATATATATGCCTGGCGGCATGTGCAATTGTTTTCGTCGTCGGTCTGATGGATGGAATGGCACCGCTGGAGATTTTCATGGTCGCGGTGTCACTGGCAGTATCTGCTATCCCTGAAGGACTTCCTGCCATCGTTACGATCGTCCTTTCCATAGGCGTTCAGAGGATGGTCGATCATAATGCTATCATCCGCAGTCTTCCTGCTGTTGAGACTTTGGGCAGTTCATCTGTTATCTGTTCAGATAAGACAGGCACTCTGACTCAAAACAGGATGACACTTACTAAGGCATGGGTGAACGGGACTGCTGAACCTGAGGTCATTACTGCAGATAACAGCGATGAAGTTAAGAGACTGCTGCTTTGCGGTGCTCTGTGCTGTGACGGATCCGTGGTCTTCCTTGAAGATGGAGAGAAGCATATAGGCGATCCTACAGAAACCAGTATCGTGCTTGCTGCTCACCGCAACGGAATGCCTAAGGATGAGATCAACAGGCTGCATCCTCGTGTTGCTGAGCTGCCGTTTGACTCTGACCGCAAGATGATGACTACGGTAAATATGTTTGATGGCAAGCCGGTAGCTATCGTTAAAGGTGCATTTGATAAGATAGCAGAGCTCTGTGTGACCGGCGATATCGATATGGGAGCCAGAATAAACCGTGAGATGGGTGAAGCTGCTTTGCGCGTTATCACGGTAGCATATAAAGAATTAGACAGTGTTCCTGAGAAGCCTACTTCAAAAGAGCTTGAATCAGGATTGACTCTCCTGGGATTGGTCGGAATGATAGATCCTCCGAGAGAAGAAGTAAAAGATGCTGTTGCTCTGTGCAGACAGGCAGGGATCAAACCGGTGATGATCACGGGTGACCATGTCGTCACGGCATCTGCAATTGCAAAAGAGATCGGTATCCTTGAAGAGGGTGACGAATCTGTTACCGGACTGCAGGTCGATGCTATGTCCGATGAAGAACTGCTTGAGAGAGTGCGCCATATCGCAGTCTATGCCAGGGTTACGCCGGAGAATAAGATCCGGATAGTAAAAGCCTGGCAGAAACTCGGTGAGGTAGCTGCTATGACAGGCGACGGTGTCAATGATGCTCCAGCCTTGAAAGCTGCAGATATCGGCTGCGCGATGGGTATCACAGGTACTGATGTTGCCAAAGGTGCTGCTGACATGACGCTTACTGACGACAACTTTGCTACTATTGTTGAGGCAGTAAGGCAGGGAAGAGGAATATTCGACAATATCCGAAAGGTCGTAGGGTACCTTATAGGCACAAATATCGGCGAGATTTTGGTCGTGTTCTTTGCAATGATCCTTTGGAGAGTGGCACCGCTTCTTTCAATGCAGCTTCTGTGGCTTAACCTCCTCACAGACAGCCTTCCGGCTATTGCCCTTGGAATGGAGCCTGTAGATGAAGACGTTATGACAAGAAAGCCTAAGGCAAGATCAGAAGGTATCTTTGCCGGTGGGTTTGGGCTAAGAGTCGGTCTTCAGGGATTGTATTTCGGAGCTGTTTCCCTGTTCGGATTCTGGCTCGGCAAACATGCAACTGGAACGGATATTGGCGGACAGACATTGTGCTTCATGGTTATGGCTACAGCGGAGATAGTACAGAGCTTCAATATGAGATCACATCATTCGCTTTTCCATGAAAATCCGTTTGCGAATAAGATGCTTGACCTGGCTGCAGTACTGTCATTTGCTCTTACAGCAGTCGTCTTGTTTACTCCTCTCAGAACGCTGTTTGAGATGACCGTGCTGCCAACAGAGTACTATCTGTATGGCCTTGGACTGGCTTTGCTTTCGATTCCGCTTATGGAAGCTGGAAAGGCTCTGGGACTGGAAAAAGAATAGTGTGGATTTGCTTTCCTATATCAGTTTGAATATAATGAAGTGTACTTTAAAGTGCACTTCATTTTTGCAAGGGAGGGAACGCAAATGAGTCTGATCTGTCCGTCTGTTTTGTCTGCAGATTTTTCCAAGCTAGGCGCAGAAGTGGAAGATGTTCTCAACGGAGGAGCGGACTGGATCCATTACGATGTAATGGACGGACGTTTTGTCCCCAATATCTCCATAGGCATTCCTGTGCTGAAAAGCCTCTCAAAGGCAGTAAAAGCTTTTTATGATGTGCATCTTATGATAGAGGAGCCTCACCGCTATATTGCCGGTTTTGCCAAAGCGGGAGCGGACATGATATCTTTTCATGTTGAAGCCGAGGAGGATTGCTCAGGTACATTGGACCTTATTCACTCTTATGGCATAAAAGCCGGTATTGTAGTAAAGCCCAATACTCCTGCAGAAGAAGTGTTCCCGTACCTGGACAAGACTGACATGGTCCTTGTTATGACAGTGGAACCGGGGTTCGGCGGACAGAAGTACATGGCCGACATGTGCCCAAAGATCCGCGCTATACGCGATGAGGCGAAACGAATCGGAAAAGAAGATCTTCTGATCGAAGTGGACGGAGGGATTGCATCAGACACGGTAGGATTTACCGCCGCAGCCGGAGCGAACGTGTTTGTCGCAGGAAGTTCTGTTTTTGGAAAGAAAGACCGTGCAGCGGCTATTGAGAGCATTCGCAATGCCGCTGATGCTGCACTGGTTCAGTGAGTTATATGAAGGAAACAACAGTAAGAAAAACTACATTGCACCCAAGTTTCAGACCATTCAGAGACTACCTGGTCACTATGGTGCCGTTGGTTCTGCTCGCGACCTATGTGTATGGGTTGCGTGTTGTTGTTATGCTCGCGATTGCAACTGCCACATCCTCGCTCTGTGACCTTCTGGTAGCTGCACTGAGGGGAAGACATATCCGTCTTTCAGATATCTCCAGTTTTTGCTTTGCATGGACTGTAACGCTTATGCTGCCGGTCTCAGTTTCATACAGCGTGGTCATTTTTGCAGTATGTGCTACGCTGCTTCTTGGGAAACATCCTTTTGGAGGTTTTGGAAACTATCCGCTGCATCCTGCAGCATTTGGTTTTGCTTTGACTGCAATAAGCTTTTCTGATCAGGTGTTTATGTATCCTCTCAAACCTGCAAGGCTTGGACTTGGATGGAAATTGGATATAGCTTTGTACCAGTCTCCTGCAGGTATCCTGCATGATGGCGGTGTTCCTCTGGTGGACAGAACAGATCTTATTCTGGGAAATTTCACCGGAGCGGTCGGAGGAACCTTCTGCCTGATCATTTTTGCGTGTTTGTTCCTTCTGATAATGCACAGAGCTGTGTGCTGGCAGATACCTGTATTTTATCTGGCTACCTGCGCAGCTTGGGCATTTTTCCTTCCTAGGATCCCTGCTGCAAAGGAAGATTCAGTTTTGTTTGAGATGTTCTGCTGCGGTATCCCGTATGCAGCGTCTTACCTTGTTGCAGAAGTTACTTTGATTCCCCAAAAACCGGTTGCAAGATGTCTGTATGGCATTGTCGCCGGGGTTTTGACCATGCTTATCTCTACATACGGCATATATGAAATAGGCGCTCCATTTGCAGTCTTGCTGGCTACTCCTATCGGATACTGGCTTGACCGCCTTCTTTCCAAGCGCAGAGAGGAGGTAAAGAATGGCTAGAGCTAACAGAAAAGTGCGCGCCAAAGGCCGTTTGGCCAGGAACGCCAGGGAGACCCAAGCAACAGATTACTTCTTCTTTAACAATGCTGTTCTGGTTCAGGGGTATGCCATGGCGCCGCTGATAAGCGGAGCAATTAACCTTCGCTCAGCAACAATACTTGCCTTGGCAGGTATCATTCTGATCATTCCTATCGGCGTTCTCGGTGAGGTTCTTACAGGTGTTCTTAATAAGCATCTCAGGTTAGGTATCTGTGTATTTGTCACATCTATCCTTATCATTCCGGAAATGGTCGTGCTTTACAGAGTATTTGGGGGAGATGCAATAATCATCGGACTTTATCTGCCTTTGTTGTTTGTGGAACGGATAATCACGTTCAGAGCAACTGATGAAGTCAGGGAAGGCTTCCTCCGTTCACTCAACAGAAGTTTAAGTCTTGCTTTAGGCTATGCTCTTGTTATGCTGGCCTGCGGTGCCTTGAGAGAGGTGCTGGGAGCGGGCACTTTATGGGGGACCTCATTATCTATGAAACCTTTGTGGCCGGCGGCGAGTACTGCTCCTGCGGGTCTGATCATAGTTGCTTTGTTTGCCGCATTTTGGAATCTTATATGCAGATTCTTTAGGAGAATGCTCTTTACAGAGGAGGATCTCAATGATTGACGGACTGTTTGAAGGAATTATGGAATTTGCCGTTATCGCTTTCGGTGCGGCCACTCTTCAGAATCTGCTTCTCACCCGTATGCTGGGAGGAGATCACGTTCCAAGACAGAGCTCTCTGGTAGCGGAGCGGGTTTTCTGCATATCGCAGGCGATCTGCACTTTCCTGAGCTCTATCGGATTCTGGCTTGTACATAATTATCTTCTTCCTCAGGTGTCTCTGCTGGAGAGGTTCGGGATTTCTCCTTATTATGCCAGAGCATATCTGTGGCCGTTCTGCGCATCACTTGTCTGTGTTTTGATCTACTTTGTTCTTTACAGCCTGGCGCAGGAAATACTTAAATCTGACTTGTCCAAACGTGTTCGCAGACAGTTGCCGTATGCTTGTTTCAACAGCTTTGTGTGCGCTGTGCTTTTCCGCGCAGCAGCTAATGATTACGACTTGGCCAGAATGCTGGCTTTTGCGGTAGGAAGCGCTATTGGCTATTATCTTGCAGACCTTCTGATATGGGAGGGGAAGCAGAAGATGGAGAAAGCGGATATCCCTGAGGCTTTCAGGGGAATGCCTGCTGTTCTTTTATATATAGCTGGCCTTGTTATGGCGTTCTATGCGCTGGCGGGCAGGGGAGTTGTCACACTTCTTTGAAAACAGCATGAAAGGTTTTTCATGACATTTTACACTGAAAAAGGGAGCCCTTCATTTAATCGTGCCAGGGAAGCAGCTTGCTTAAGTCTGGAGAAGACTTTAGTCGAGATGCATGGTGAGGCTAATGTCACAGAACTGATGTTCAGGGACAGGTGGTTTGATAACATGCGCGGAACCGGTGATGTGCTGGCAGACGGATGGTATTCGCCTCCTCCGAAAGGTGCGGCGGTACTGACAAACGACAGAGTCAATTTCGATTCTTTGCGCAACCCGTATAACTGGTCAGATGATACTGAGATAGATTGGAACGGGGTTCTTTATGCGTACGCATCTCCAATTGACAGGGAAAGCGGATATATCGGGGATATTTCGGTCACGCTGTATTTTGGAAGAGATAATAAGATAATCGATCATGTGAAGAGATGCCATGAGGCAACTATGGCGGTGTTCGAGAGGCTGGGGGAAGCTGTGACAGCTGGTGAGCTGTTTCGTATCTCTCAGAGCATCTTTGAGCAGTATCATCTCAAAAGCACTGTTATCAGCCGTACTGATGATATGCCGATCAACCTTGGACACACATTTCCCTTTTTGACTGATGTGCAGCAGAAAGAAACATTGTCGGAAGGGGACAAACTGATTGTCAGCAGATCCAGGAAGTTCCTGAATGCTGGTGCGCAGTGGGGTTTTGAAGATGGCCTGCAGTTTACTGTTGAGCCGCAGCTTGTATCTGTTGATGATCCTTCCTTGCCAAAGATCACTCAGCACTATGTAGTTCAGGAAAAGAATGGCAATTTTACAGTATGCAATGATATAGACAGGCTGCTTGAGAAGTATTCGTTAATATAGGATCGTGGCACTTGTATCTGCAAGTGCCATTTTTGCGAGAAGTAGCGCAAAAGCTAGATTAAATAATGAGATTTATAGAGCATAATTGTGGTACAATAAACTGTAATATGTCGATAATCTGTATTTGAGGTATTAGATAGGATGGCATCCGATTATTTTGACAGTTCAATTGAATTTCCGGAGCTTGACATACTGACCGGGCTACCAGTTGGGACGAAACCTTCAGCGGGTTCTTCCGATGGTTCCGGTTTCGGCAGTGAGGATTGGCAGAAGCAGTTCCTTGAGGACGGCGCTAAAGCGCTTGACTCAGGTGTTTTTGTGAACCCGATGGATATCGCGACTCAGGAAGAGAACAAAAAACTCCGCAAGCAGCTTGAAGATCTGCGTGCGGAATCTGAGCGTGCTCAGGCGGAGTTCCGTGAGCAGCAGGACAAATATGTTGAAGTCCTCCGTCAGCTCAATGAGAAGAACCAGGCGGATCTTGAGGAACAGAGAGTACAGCACGAAAGACAGATGGCCGAACTGACCAGTCATTTTGAAGCTCTCCAGACCGCATCCAGGAATGCCGGAGAGAAAGAGTCTGAGATGCGTTCTCAGCTTGACCAGATCCGTGCAGAGAAAGAGCTTATCCAGAGGCAGACAGAAGAGCTGAAGCGTGAGTTGGACGATCAGCGCAGGCTGGCGGATGATGAGCGCAGAAAAGCTGCTGAAGAAAAGGACAGAATCCTCGCAGAAGCGAAAGAGATGACTGAAAAGATGGCAGGCGAGTCGTCTGCCAAAGAAGAAGAGATCCGTAACGCGTTCCAACTGGAGAAACAGGGACTTCTTGATGAGATCGAAGGCTTGAAAGCAAAAGCGGCAGAAGACGCTGATTCTCAAAGATCATATTATGAGAACAAGATCCAGGAAGAGATAGGCCTCAAAGATGCTGAGATGGCTGCAAAACTGGCAGAAGCTGATGAAGACAAGCGGATGATTCAAGAGAAGGCAGATCAGGATCAGGCGGTTTTACGGGAGCGCGCTTCTAACAGGATCAACGAGATAATAGCGGAAAACCAGAAACTTCAGGATGAAAGTGCAGCTCTTGCACAGAGTCTTGAAGAAAGCAACAAGAATTACGAACAGCTTGCTGCTGAACTCAACGAGACCAGATCCAAACTGGAGTACTCTGAAAGTGAGCAGGCTAAACGTGAGATAGAAGCTGCAAGGACAAGGCTTGCGGAGGAAGCTTCCAGCAGAGATCAGAAGATCGAGGAAGCTAAAGAGATAATCCAGAAACAGTGGAGCAAGATTCAGGACGACAGAGCTCTGATCGAGGCGGAGAAGGAAGTTCTTTCCAAAGAACGCGCAGATGCCGAGGAAGAGAAACGCAGAGCAGTATCCTGGCAACAGAGCACTTTAACTGAGCGTATCAGACTTCAGGATGCTCAGAAGAAACTGGCATCTGATCAGGAGGAAATGGATGCGCTCCGTTCAGATCTGGAGAATCTCAGAGCAGCGATGGATGAGGAAAAATCCAGATTTGCTGAAGAGAAAGAAGCTTATGCGAGGCAGGTTGCGGATGAAACTGCTGAACGTCAGCGTCAGTTAACTGCTGCACGTGATTTCCTTGAGGAACAGCGCAGAGAATCTGAAGAGGAACGAGCGAACGTTTTGATGGAACGTCTCACCTTTGAGAAAGAAAGAGATGATGCCAGCAAGCAGCTGCAGACAGAGAGAGATGAGTTTGAAGGCAGAAAACGCCGTTTCTTCGAAGAACTCAGCAAGCTTGTTGATTGGGAAGGGTTTAAAACAGATTCCTTCAACAAAACTGAGGCGACAGGAGATAATACAGACATATCTGCAGAAGAACCATCTGAAGAAGTAACAAAAGAAGAAGTCCCTCTGTCGGAGATCCAGGATGTTCCGGAAGAAGAGACTGCTTCGTTGAACGATTTTTTTCAAGATGATCCGGTAGAGAATGTATTTGAAGATGAGCAATTGCCATCACAGGACCGGATTATTGATGAATCACCTGAAGTAGATGATAAATCTGTGATGGCTAGTCCTTTTGCGGATCTTTTCAATGAACCTTCTTTGACAGAATCACTTTTCAGTAGTAACCAACAGGTCACTGAGCAGGAAGATAACGCTTCAGTTGATGTGTCGGAGGTTGCTGAAGAAACATTAGAAGCTGTTGCCTCTGATGAAAATGAAGGTGAAGATACTATCTCTGAAGAAGTGACAGCCGGTGAGGACAATGCTGGGCCTGCAGAAGAGCAAGAGCCTGACGAGCTTGCTATCGCTGAGCAACAGGATGAGTCCGTAAATGAAACTGAAGAGGTAACAGGTGTCGCTGAAGATACAAAAGAAGAGGAAAGCGATATTGAGTTTTCTTTTGAGCCGTTATCAGATGAACAGTTTACAGTGATTGATGATCTGCCGTTCGAAGAGAACGCAGATATTCCTACAGCCATCGAGGAAGAGAAAGCCTTGCCTGAACTGAACGATGAGCAGGACGTGGAAACTAACGAGGCCGAAACAGATGATATAGCCTCTTTGGAGGATCTGACATCTACTCTGGCATTTGAAATAGAGCAGAAAGTGTCTGAGCTGATGGATACTGTATCACAGTCTGAGGCAAAAGAGCCTGTTCTGAAAGAGCATACGAAAGAGAACCTTTTTGATACTCTTGCTGAGGTTGGAATCGCTTCTGAGAACAGACTGACTGATACGAATGAGAATGATATCAGTTTCGATCTGTCTCCCGTAGAAACAGAGACGAAAGATAATACTGAAGCAAATGATTCTTTTAAGTATACGCCCCTCATAGTACCTGAGGTCACAGAGGATGAGGAGCAGGATGACGAAGCGTTTGATTTTGATGCTGTAACTGATGCGCTCAACATCGCGATGCTTGAAAAAGATGATTATACCTATACCGAGAATAACATTCTGCCGGATGGAGACAGTTATCTCATAGCTGAAGGAATTACTTCGAAATACTATGTGAACACCAGTTCATATTCTTATCCTGTATTCCGCGAAGCGAACTTTATCTGTCCTGAAGGCAGCTGCACTGCGGTGGTAAGCGATGTTCCTTTCTGCAGCTATGCTCTGCTGAGAGCCATCGCCTCTCCTGAAGAACTTGCTGAAGGACAGGTTTATGTAGGCGGTCATAAGATCGACCCGTCAGACTATCTGTATATTGGATCAGACAGATTGATTTCACGGCACTCAAGTGTTCTTGAATGGCTTGTGGACAACGCCAGCGGAAAAGCAAAAGAGGCAGAGAAGAAATATAATGATCTTCTTTCAGATATCGGTATTTCAAAATGGGCTAAATCAAGCCTGAGTTCACTGTCCTATTCCAGAAGGATCCTTGTCCTTCTGCTTTCCAGTGCAGCGCACAAAGCCAAGATGATCCTTATAAATGATCCGCATTTTGCTGTGGAACCAAAGGATGAGATGATTGCAAGAAGGATTTTCCAACAGCTGCATGACAGCGGAAAGACAGTTATGATCTCAACCCCTGATCTGAATACCATCCAGTCTATCGCAAGCAGGATTGTGCTGCTGAAAAACAGCATGCTCCAGTATAACGGTTCATTTAAACAGTTTATGGAACAGTACGGCGGTACGGCAGTTTCCTTCCCCAAAGAATATATGGATGAAGTAAAAGTGGCTGCTGACTCTGATCCGAGGTTTTCTCTCATAGAAACTGATGATGAATGTATCCTGGAACTTCAGAAAGGATATACCGGAAGCACGGGTGACGCTATAAGATTAGCGGAAGAGGCAGGTGTACCTACTGAGCAGATTCGCAATACAGAGAAGACATTTTCAGATGCGTGCAGGGAGGCGCTTGACACATGAGTTATTCAGGATCTCCATTCATACATGCATATGACAGATTTGTCAGAGCCGGTCATGCCAAGTTCATAAACCGGATGATAGCAGCTATTATTTTTTCCATGGTAACTTTAGTTATCACTCAGGGAATAACACTGACGGTACCTGAGTATTCCCGTTTTATTCCTGATTTCTGGACTAATGGTCTTCTTGGTTCTGCATATGTTTATACACTGCTGACAAGTTACTGTCTGTTCTTCTGGAGGATAGTTGAGACAAAGCTGTTCTCATATGCGGATATCGAGTCCGGAAAATGGAATTATGCCAAAAACTGCGGTGCAGACATAAAGCCGCTGCTTTGGGCAAAGTATTTCAGCCAGATCATTCCGTCACTATTCTGCTATCTGCTTGGCGCTGCTATTACCCTGGTAAGTGTATATTTTATTTTCCAGGATGATTCAGCATTGGTCATTAGCATCGCATGTGTTGGTGTAGGTGCGCTGTCGCTTGCAGGGCTTCTGTTTATTGAGAGCATATTTGCCGCACTTGGTATCCGGAAATTCCTCCTCAGCGTTTTGGT
The DNA here is from genome assembly GCA_017432285.1 of Oscillospiraceae bacterium. Lineage (GTDB taxonomy): Bacteria > Bacillota > Clostridia > Oscillospirales > Ruminococcaceae > RUG11783. The sequence goes on from JAFRJM010000016.1 coordinate 68,994, forward strand.
GTTCCTGACAGCGTTTGGTATATTTGCCGCATGGAATCATTTCGGGTTCCTCAGATTCAACTACGAACTTGCTATTCGTCAGGCGATCCAGGAGATCTACCGGTTTGATATGCCGCTGCTTCCTGCCGCTGTTGCTGCACTTTTATTGCTCTCGGTGATCATATGTACTACAGTCCCGGCAAAGAGAATAGTGAACTACAATATCGAGAAGATGGACAGCACTACTTTTGATAGGCTGCAGGTAGAAAGCGGTATTGAGATATTCGAAAAAAACGGAGAGAACTTCGACCTGGTTTATACAGCTGAACCTTCCGGAAAGAAAAAGAAATAACATAGAACATAATGTATTAAAAACTGCTCTCATGAACGGGAGCAGTTTTTTGCATATTTTCGGCTGAAAACGAAAGCAGATTTGAGTCGTGCGGCTTGGCTTGCCTTTACTTCCTTTATAGCAGGGTGTAAAATAACTATAACTGTGTAATACACAATTAAAGAAATAAGATTCTAATTTACGGGAGGATTCTATGGCAAGAAAAATGCTGACCATGGACGGCAACGAGGCCGCCGCTCATGTATCCTACGCGTTTACTGATGTTGCCGCGATTTATCCGATCACTCCTTCGTCTGTCATGGCAGAACATGTAGACGAGTGGTCTGCAAAAGGTCGGAAGAACCTGTTTGGCAATACAGTACAAGTGGCCGAAATGCAGTCTGAAGCAGGTGCTGCCGGTGCCGTTCACGGCTCTCTGGCTGCAGGTGCTCTGACAACAACATTCACTGCTTCTCAGGGTTTGTTGCTGATGATCCCGAACATGTACAAGATCGCCGGTGAGCTTTTACCGTGCGTCATCAACGTATCTGCTCGTGCTCTTGCAACACACGCTCTGTCCATCTTCGGTGATCACTCCGACGTCCTTGCATGCCGTCAGACCGGCTTTGCAATGCTGGCATCCGGAAGTGTTCAGGAAGTTATGGACCTGACAGCAGTATCACACCTGTCCGCTATTAAAGGACGTGTTCCGTTCCTCAACTTCTTTGACGGATTCCGTACATCTCACGAGATCCAGAAAGTTGAAGTATGGGATTACAAAGATCTCGGCGAGATGCTTGACTGGGACGCTGTTTCTGAGTTCCGTCACAATGCACTCAATCCTGAGCACCCTGTTACCCGCGGTACAGCTCAGAACCCCGATATCTTCTTCCAGGCTAAAGAAGCTGCTAACCCGTTCTATAACCGTCTGCCTGAAGTGGTAGAAGGATATCTGAACGAAGTCAACAAGCGCATCGGAACAGATTATAAGCTCTTCAACTACTATGGTGCAGAAGATGCAGAGACAGTTATGGTCGCTATGGGCTCCGTAACTGAGACTGCTCAGGAAACCATCGATTACCTGATGGCAAAAGGTGAGAAGGTCGGTCTTGTTAAAGTCCATCTTTATCGTCCGTTCTCCACAAAGCACCTTCTTGATGCAATTCCTGCGACAACAAAGACTCTGGTCGTTCTTGACCGCACAAAAGAGCCTGGCGCTCTTGGTGAGCCGTTGTTCCTGGATGTCTGCTCAGCTATCCGTGGCACAGAGTTCGCAAATGTCCGCGTAGTCGGTGGACGCTATGGCCTTGGTTCAAAGGATACTACTCCTGCTCAGGTCATCGCTGCATTCCGCAACGGACAGGCTGAAGAACCCAAGCCCCAATTCACACTCGGCATCGTGGACGATGTTACACATCTGTCTCTGGATACTCCCGAAAATCCTGATACAGCTCCTGCCGGAACGACAAGCTGCAAGTTCTGGGGACTTGGTTCTGACGGAACAGTCGGTGCAAACAAGAACTCCATCAAGATCATTGGTGACCACACCGACATGTATGCTCAGGCATACTTTGACTATGACTCAAAGAAATCCGGCGGCGTAACGGTTTCCCACCTCCGCTTCGGAAAGAACCCGATCCACAGCACATACCTCGTCAACAAGGCTGACTTCGTTGCATGCCACAATCCAGCATACATCGGCAAATATGACCTCGTAGAGGATCTGAAACCGGGTGGCACGCTCCTTATCAACTGCCAGTGGGATCTCGAAGAGCTTGAGAAACGTTTGCCCGCAAAAGACAAACGCTTCATCGCTGAGAACAACGTCAATGTTTACACCATCAACGCTTTCGCGATCGATAAGAAACTCGGTCTGCGCGGCAAATACAACCTGGTCCTCCAGAGTGCTTTCTTCAAACTTGCAGAGATCATCCCGGAAGATGATGCTATCAAGTACATGAAGGATGCCGCTCTCAAGAGCTACGGATCAAAGGGTGATGACATTGTTCAGATGAACTACAATGCTATAGACGAAGGCGCAACAGCTGTCGTAAAGATCGATGTTCCTGCTTCCTGGGCTACCGCAGATGGCGAGCCTGCAAAAGAAGTAGTCAGCGGCGACAACGCGACACTCGTCAAATTCGTTGAAGACGTTGTTGTTCCTGTTTCTCACAAACGCGGCGATCTGCTTCCTGTCTCCACATTCACAAATGGATATGAAGATGGCCATATGCCCAGCGGCACTGCAGCTTATGAGAAGCGCGGTGTAGCGGTTATGGTACCGAAGTGGAATCCTGCAAACTGCATCCAGTGCAACTTCTGCGCATATGTATGTCCGCATGCTGTTCTCCGTCCGGTAGCTATGACTGCTGATGAATTGGCAGCAGCTCCTGCTGGAACTGAGAGCAAGGATCTCATCGGTGTTCCTGGACTTAAGTTCGTCATGACAGCATCTGTACTTGACTGCACAGGCTGCGGTTCATGCGCAAATGTCTGCCCGGGTATGAAGGGTGAGAAAGCTCTCACAATGGCTCCTCTTGAAGACACCATGTATGAGCAGGATACATTCAACTATGGTCTCACTATTGACCGCAAACCTGAAGTCGCTGCGAAGTTCGCGAAGACGACAGTCAAGGGCAGCCAGTTTGAGCAGCCGTTGCTCGAGTTCTCCGGCGCTTGCGGCGGATGCGGTGAGACACCTTATGCCAAGCTCGTAACACAGCTCTATGGTGATCGTATGATCATTGCCAACGCAACAGGATGCTCCTCAATTTGGGGCGCCAGCGCACCGGCAACTCCTTACACAACCAACAAAGAAGGACGCGGACCTGCATGGGCCAACTCCCTGTTTGAGGATAACGCAGAGTATGGTTTCGGTATGCTTCTTGCTCAGAATGCTCGCCGTGAGCATGCTATCAGCAAGGTAGAGGCATTTGCTGAGGAGACTGAAGATGAAGCAGTCAAGGCTGCTATCAAGGAATTCCTCGACACCAAGGACAACGGCGAAGCCAATAAGGCTCCCGCAAGAGCACTGGTTGCCTGCCTTGAGTCTCTTGACTCTGACTCCAAGCTTCTCAAAGAGATCCTCGATGAGAAAGACGTTCTCGCAAAGAAGTCCATTTGGGCATTCGGCGGAGACGGATGGAGCTATGATATCGGATTCGGTGGTGTTGACCATGTCCTCGCTTCCGGAAAAGACATCAACATCCTTGTCTTCAACACTGAGGTATACTCCAACACAGGCGGACAGTCATCCAAGGCTACTCCTACCGGTGCAGTTGCACAGTTTGCTGCTGCAGGTAAGGAAGTCAAGCAGAAGGACCTCGCCGGCATCGCAATGAGCTACGGCTACGTATATGTTGCCCAGGTAGCTATGGGTGCTGACTACAATCAGACCATCAAAGCTATCGCTGAGGCTGAAAGCTATAACGGACCGTCCCTCATCGTTGCATATGCTCCCTGCATCAACCACGGTATCCGCGGTGGAATGGTATCCGCACAGACCGAGATCAAGAAGGCTGTTGCAGCCGGTTACTGGCACAACTTCCGTTACGATCCTCGCCGCACCGCTCAGGGACTCAATCCGTTCCAGCTCGACAGCAAAGAGCCGACAGACAGCTATCGTGACTTCATCATGAACGAAGTACGTTACAGCGCTCTGACACGCTCCTTCCCGGAACGCGCTGAGAATCTGTTCGAGAAGGCAGAGGAGAACGCAAAGAGCCGTTATGAAGCACTTGTTGAACGTGCGAAATAATTGGTAAGTCTGCTTACATCAAAGCACCCGGTTCGTCCGGGTGCTTTTTCTGCACTTGACATTGACTGTCATCGCGGCGGTGATAATATTTAGATATTGACTGCATGGAGGAACGCATGGTGCCGAAGTTCGACTTGATATGTACCGGAATGGCTCTGGTGGACTCAATAATAAAGGGGTTCGATCCTGATCCTATATCTGCGTCCGGGTATAGGGCTGATTCAGGTTCTCTGAATGTTGGCGGGGAGGCAGTGAATGAATCCATAGCTGCGTCCAAACTGAGTATGCATGCAGGCATACTGTGCGCTCTCGGCAACGACGGAGCCGGAGATCTTGTTGAGAACGAACTGAGGAAGAACGGCGTTGACATTTCTCTGCTTGTAAGGCCTGAAGGACATCAGACTCCGGTAACGACGATGTTCGTGCGTGACGACGGGGGAAGACAGTCGATAACTAACAGAGCTCATACAGCAAATTTCCATCCTGAGCGTTATACCTCATGTTTTCACGACACACGGGCATTGATACTTGGCTCGCTGTTCCGGGCACCGTTTGATGATCCCGAGATCATTTTCGATGTTGTGAAAGATGCTAAAGAGGCAGGAGTGCTGGTGGTAGCGGACACAAAACTGCCAAATTTCCGATTCCTGACCCTGGATGATATCAGGGACTCCCTTCCGATGATAGATTACATCACCCCAAATGAAGATGAGGCAAGACACTTTACCGGCAAAGAGAATCCGGAAGAGATGGCTGATATGTTACTTGGATACGGTGTGAGAAACGTGATCATAAAGATGGGCGGTAAAGGATGCCTATATAGGAACAGCGGGGAATCTGTGATGCTCCCGGCATTTGAAATCGATGCAGCAGATGCTACGGGGGCGGGAGACAATTTTGTCGCAGGGTTCGTTTCAGAACTTATAAGAGGGAGTGCAGTGATTGATGCGTTGAAGTTCGCCAATGCATGCGGTGCTATCTGCACGACTGCTGTTGGAGCAAACACTGCTTTGAAAAGCAGGGAGCAGGTGATCAGATTCATTGATGAGTATGGGAATGAGTAGCAGGTATTCGTTGCACTCTTTGAGAGATAAAAGCTAAAATGTAATTGACAAATATTTTGGAGGAAAACATGGCTTACAGAGATATTTTCAAGAAAAAAGCAGTGATAGGAATGGTTCATCTTATGCCGTTGCCCGGTTCACCTGGATATGGCGGAAGTATAGAACAGATCATAGACGCTGCATTCCAGGACATGCGCGCTCTCGAAGATGGCGGAGCAGACTCATTTATCATAGAGAACTTTGGTGATGTTCCGTACGCAACAGAAAATGAGCCGATAACCATGGCTGCGATGTCTTCTGTGGCAGGGCTTATCGCAAGAGAGACTAAGCTACCATTTGGGATCAATGTACAGTTCAACTGTACGGACTGGGAATGGGCAATGAGCTATGTTACCGGAGCTGCTTTCATCCGTGTTGAAGCCTTCGTTGAGACCCGTATCGGGATCCATGGTGTTACTGAAGCTAAAGCACCGTCTCTGATGCGCCTTAAGAAAATGTATCCTTCTGATACTATGATCTTTGCTGATATCAACACTAAACACACTTTTGCCGTATGTGATCAGCCGCTGGATTTTTCGATCACTGAAGCTGAGGAATCTGGTGCAGATGCTTTGATAGTAACTGGGCTTCTGACCGGAAAGAGTCCGACACTGGATGATGTCAAGGAGTTTAAAGCTCTTGCCGGAGAGATGCCTGTGCTGCTCGGAAGCGGTGTCAAGGCTTCCAACATAAAAGACTTCTTCCAGGTCGCTGACGGAGCGATCATAGGCAGTTCTATCAAAGTAAACGGTGATGTTAATGACCGCATAGATCCGGAGAGACTGAAACAATTGATGGAAGCAGTCAAAGAATAATAAACGTTTTTGTGAAAATTAAAACAGCCATACCTATATAGGTATGGCTGTGTCTATTATTTGCTGCTACATCATAATTAAGATGCTATCTAAACTGGAAGAATCGGGAACGGACTTCATTTGCTCAGGAGATAAGCCACTGATGATAATAGTCTTGCATAGCAGAGACCATTTTTTTATTTCTTCGACAATATCATCCTCATCTAAAGATTGGAAATACTCTGAGGAGAATACTGTATCAAAACGGTATGAATCAGGTATCTCATCAGCAAGATAATACTTTACTGAAGCATTATTGCACTCACTGATCCGGATATCCATATCAAGCATATCGCTATCAGTTTGCAGACATGTTACGTTATAGCCCATTTGGCTCAGAACTATCGATGCTGTAGATGGACCGTCTCCGAGCTCAAGGACAGAACCGCCGCAAGAGGTGTTATCAGCAACTCTTTCAATCAGTTTTGCGGATCGCTCCGTATCCTGAGAGATAAAAGCACGGTAGTCTGTGTAATCATTAAATAGGCCACTGTATCGCTGAGGTGCGGAGACAGAAGAATCATTTTTAGAGGTCTTTTCAGGAACAAAGAGATCTTTTTCTTTATTCGGCAGCCGCTCAAACAGAAGAAGTCCATGAAGGTGATCGATCTCGTGCTGAATCACACAGGAACGGTCTCCCTTAAACTCTTCCTGATGCAACAAACCGTACTCGTCATAGTACTCAATGATCACATCATCATTGTAATGGACCATAGCACGGTATTCAAAAAGACTGAAGCAGCCAATACGGAACAGTCTTTGCTGTCCCAGCTCTTCAATTACAGCGGGATTGATCATAACATAGAGTTTTTCTGTGGTCTGAACTACTGAGATAGCAAGGTCGACTCCTATCTGTGTTGCAGACAGACCGCTGATGCCGCGTTTGTTGCCGTTTTTGCTGATAAAATCTTCCAAAGTATCAGTGAGGTCGCGTATACAAGCCTGTACCTCTTCGGATCTAAAGTCAGATACACGGCGAGTTTCCTCCTGCAGAACAGGGGGATTGTTATCTGCTCCTAAGGTATACGTTAGTATGGAACGGATCATTGCGGCACCTCATGTTTTTGTTGCTTAAATTATAGATTTTCAGACAGCGTGTAGCAAGCAACAGCATAGGCAAATGATGTATAATAAGAGTTAATCTTTATAAGAAGAAATCTTCTGCTGGAGGAGAATGACATGTATAGGATAGCTTCGAAGAAGAGTCTGAATCCCACTGTGACACAGATGGAGATAGAAGCTCCTCTCGTAGCAAAAAAGGCAAGACCCGGGCAGTTCATCATCCTGAGAGTAAACGATGACAGTGAGAGGATCCCTCTTACCGTTGCAGGCACTGATGCTGGAAAAGGAACTGTCAAGATAATCTTTCAGGTAGTTGGAGCAACAACGGAAAAGCTCAACCATAAGATGGAAGGGGAGTATATACAGGACTTTGTAGGTCCCCTGGGTACTGCAACTCAAACTGATGGAATAAAGAAAGTATGTATAATCGGCGGCGGTGTTGGATGCGCGATCGCTATGCCGCTTGCACAGGAATTCCACAGGATAGGAACTGAAGTAACGAGTATTATCGGCTTCAGGAACAAAGATCTGCTGATCCTTGAAGAAGAGTTTAAAGAATGTTCTGATGAACTTATAGTCATGACAGATGACGGTTCTTACAGCAGAAAAGGGAATGTCACTGTACCTCTCAATGAGATGCTTGAAGAAGGCAGACAGTTCGATATGATCATGGCAATCGGACCGCTCATCATGATGAAATTTGTCGTGGCTACAGCCAGACCGTTTGGAGTACCTGTTACAGTTTCAATGAATCCTATCATGATAGACGGGACTGGAATGTGCGGGTGCTGCCGGCTGAGCCTGAATCAGGATGGTAAGAGGATCACTAAATTTGCCTGTGTGGATGGTCCGGACTTCAACGGATATGAAGTGGATTTTGACGAAGCGATGACCAGAGGAAGAATGTACACTGTTTTCGAAAGAAAAGCATACGAAGAAACTTGCAATCTTTTCAAGGCAAAGGAGACTTAATATGGCAATACAGCAGAAAAAGCATGGAATGCCAAGCCAGCTCCCGGAAGAAAGAACTAACAATTTTCAGGAAGTAGCTTTAGGGTACTCAGAAGAGATTGCTTTGGAAGAAGCTCAACGCTGTCTGAACTGCAAAAATCGCCCGTGTGTTCAGGGATGTCCCGTGAACATTCAGATTCCTGATTTTATCGCAAAAATAAGAGAAAGGGATTATGAAGGCGCTTATGAGATAATATCCAGGTCATCTTCACTGCCCGCGGTGTGCGGGCGTGTATGTCCACAGGAATCGCAGTGTGAGGGTAAGTGTACTATGGGCATCAAATTTGAGCCTGTAGGAATAGGACGACTGGAGCGGTTCGTAGCAGACAGACATAATGAGTGTTCGGAAACTGAACCTGAGATTCCTGAATTCAATGGGCACAGAGTAGCAATTATCGGATCGGGTCCCTCGGGACTGACATGTGCCGGAGATCTGGCCAAGAAGGGATATAAAGTCACTGTTTTTGAAGCGCTCCATATAGCAGGAGGCGTGCTGGTCTATGGGATCCCCGAGTTTCGTCTTCCGAAGTCGATCGTTGCTAAAGAAATAGATATTTTAAAGAGTCTCGGAGTAGATATAGAGACTAATGTGGTCATCGGAAAAACACTGACTATAGATGAACTGTTTGAAATGGGATATGAAGCGGCGTTCATCGGGTCAGGTGCAGGGCTTCCAAACTTCATGGGGATCCCCGGAGAGAATCTTAATGGTGTATATTCTGCAAATGAATTTCTCACCAGGATCAATCTGATGAAGGCATATCAGAAAGATGCAGATACTCCGATCATGAAGGGCGGAAAGGTCGCTGTAGTTGGCGGCGGCAATGTCGCTATGGATGCGGCACGAACAGCACTGAGGCTTGGAGCGGAGAAAGTATACATCGTTTACCGCAGGTCCATGACTGAGCTTCCTGCAAGAAAAGAAGAAGTGGAGCATGCTCAGGAAGAAGGAATAGAATTCAGGCTTCTCTGTAACCCAATAGAGATACTGGGGTATAAGAACGAAGAAGACCCAAGAGATCCCAAGAATGGATTTGTTTCGGGGATCCGCTGTATCAGGATGGAACTTGGTGAGCCGGATGAAAGAGGACGCAGAAGACCTGTTGAAATAGAAGGCAGTGAGTTTGAGCTTGAAGTTACAGCCGTTATCATGGCGATCGGAACATCACCCAATCCATTGATAGAAAACACAACAGAAGGCCTTGAAGTCAATAGAAAGGGCGGCATAATCGTGAATGAGGACGGCCTCACATCACGTAAGGCAGTGTTTGCAGGGGGAGATGCAGTGACCGGATCTGCGACAGTTATCTCTGCTATGGGGGCTGGTAAGTTAGCAGCAAAATCAATAGATGATTATTTAACCAAATGATAGATGGAGGGAATCGCAGTATCTGCGATAAAAAGACAAATGAGAGTAGTCGTAGTTGGAAGCGGAGGAAGAGAGCACACTATCATAAAGAAGATCCGTGAGAATCCGGAAGTGACAGAAGTGTTTGCTTTGCCAGGAAATGGCGGTATAGCAATGGATGCGATCTGCGTTGATATCGGAGCTAAGGATATCGAAGGGATCGTGAATTTCGCGGTGGAGAACAGACCGGATTATGTCATCGTAGCTCCTGACGATCCGCTGGTGCTAGGATGTGTTGATGCGCTTGAGAAAAAAGGGTTCCGCTGTTTCGGACCGCGTGCCAATGCCGCAATTATCGAGGGAAGCAAAGTGTTCTCTAAGAACCTCATGAAGAAATACGGCATCCCAACAGCTGCATACGAGACGTTTGATGATGCTGACAAAGCACTTGAATATCTTAAAACAGCTCCGATTCCTACTGTAGTCAAAGCAGACGGATTGGCTTTGGGAAAAGGCGTTATAATTGCCATGACCAGGGAAGAAGCATATGCAGCGGTCAAGGAGATCATGCTTGACAAAGCTTTCGGCGCCAGCGGAAACCAGATAGTCATCGAGGAGTTCATGGAAGGCCCTGAAATAACTGTTCTTTCATTTACGGATGGGAAAACTGTTGTACCGATGGTCTCATCAATGGACCATAAAAGGGCAGGAGACAACGATACCGGTCTTAATACAGGCGGTATGGGCACAATAGCTCCGAATCCGTATTACACAAAAGAGATAGCGGAAGAATGCATGGAGAAGATCTTCCGTCCTACGATCGATGCTCTTAATAAAGAAAGCAGGACTTTCAAGGGATGTCTGTATTTCGGACTGATGCTGACAAAGGACGGGCCCAAAGTCGTTGAGTACAACTCCAGGTTCGGAGATCCTGAGACACAGGTCGTTTTGCCTCTTCTGGAAAGCGATCTCCTGACGATCATGCAGGCAACTACAGACGGAACACTTGCTGAAACTGAAGTGAAGTTCAGGGATGCAAATGCCTGCTGCGTCATAATGGCATCCGAAGGATACCCCGTTTCATATGAGAAGGGGTTCCCTCTGCTTATTGAAGATGAGGTAAAAGACAGGGTGTTTGTCGCAGGGGCTAAGATACAGGACGGCGTTCTTGTGACGAACGGCGGCCGCGTGGTTGGATGTTCTGGTGTGGGGGAGACACTGCCTGAAGCTATCAGGAACGCATATGCTGTGGTGGATAAGGTTCATTTTAAAAATGAATATTATCGCCACGATATTGGTGCACGTGCGCTCAAGGCGTATAAATAAAAAAACGTTAGAGGCATCCTTTGCAGGATGCCTCTATACAGTCATATTAACAAAAAAGAGGGAACTATGAAAAAAGTAATTCTGGACTGCGATCCTGGACATGATGATGCTTTTGCAATAATGCTTGCTGCTCAGCATCTTGATCTGCTCGGGGTAACTACTGTAGGAGGAAACGGGTATCTGCCAAAAGTCACCAGAAATGCTCTGGTCGTGCTAGAGCAAGTCGGAAGGACGGACATACCTGTGTATCCGGGGCATGCAGGACCTTCCACTCATGAATTGGTCACAGCCCCTAATGTCCATGGGGAAAGCGGACTGGACGGTCCGGTGGTCACTGAACCGGTGCGCAAGCCTGAGACAAAGCATGCCGTGGATTTTATCGTCGAAACAGTAATGAATACTGACGATGTCACACTTATCGCGACAGGACCGCTCACAAATATTGCTGCTGCGCTGAACAGAGAGCCAAGGATCGCTGAGAAAGCGGCAGGATTATACATAATGGGCGGAGGCGCCTATGCAGGGAACTGGACACCTGCAGCAGAGTTCAATATCTGGGTAGATGCCGAGGCAGCATATAAAGTGTTCCACAGCGGGATAGACCTTCATATGGTGGGAGTAAATCTCACACGGCAATGTCCTGTAGACACGGAGTTTATTGAAGGTCTGCGCAGCATAGGTGCTCATGCTGCGACATTTAGTGCTGAACTGTGTGATTTCTTCTCTCATGGTGGAGATGCTCACCTTCACGATGCGTGTGCTGTTGCTTGGGTGATAGATCCGACTTTAATTGAGTCAGCATATCTGCACGTGGATATAGAATTGACAGGAACTCTGACCAGAGGAATGACAGTAACGGACCTTCGTTTCCTGCAGACTGCGAAAAGAGATGTGGATATCGACTTGTCATCGACTGCAAGATGGGATGATCCTCCTGTAGGGAGTCCTTTCCGCGGGCAGGCTCCCAACACACATGTGGCTATGCGTCTGGATTACGGACGTTTCGTTGATCTTGTCAGGACAACGATGAGAAACTACAGATAATATCGGGTATAATGTTATCAGAACGATTTAAGATATATGCGATTCAGAAGGAGAGGAAAGATGATCTACAATGATTTTAATGGACTGAAACTGTCTCGCCTTGGATTCGGATGCATGCGTTTCGCTCTGGATCCTGCGACCGGCGAGATAGATCAGGACAAGGTCAATGCAATGTTTGAGCTTGCATACAACAGCGGCGTAAACTACTACGATACCGCATATCCTTATCTTGACGGGAAATCCGAGAATGCAATGGCTGAAGCACTCAGCAGGTATCCGAGAGACAGTTACTACATAGCGGACAAGTTTCCCGGGCATTCGCTCCCGGGACCGATAGACAATATTGCGCTGTTCAACATCTCTCTGGAAAGATGCAGGACAGACTATTTTGATTTCTATCTGCTTCACAATGTCACTGAGTGGTCGGTAAAGATCTATGAAAGTGAAGAATATCATATTATTCCTGATGTCCTGAAAATGAAGGAAGAAGGAAAGATCAGACACCTTGGTTTCTCGTTCCATGGAGGCCCGGACCTTCTCGATGAGCTCCTCACAAAATACGAGGGAGTATTCGAGTTCGTTCAGATTCAGTGCAACTATCTTGACTGGACACTGCAGGATGCAAAAAGAAAATATGACATCATCACCAAGCACGGCCTCGGAGTATGGGTCATGGAGCCATGCAGGGGAGGCAAACTGGCTAACCTGCCGGAAGAGTTCTCCAACAGACTGAAGGAGTTTAATCCGGATGCAAGTGATGCCTCATATGCTTTCCGTTTTCTGCAGGGTCTGCCGAATATCAGGATGATCCTTTCCGGAATGAACGAAGTGTTCCAGGTTGAAGATAACCTCAACACTTTCAAGGAATATGTGCCGTTGACTGATGCTGAAAGAGATACATTGTTTGAGATAGCGGAAGGAATGAAGAGAGGTGTTCCGTGTACAGGATGCCGGTATTGCTGTGCAGGATGTCCCATGGAACTCAATATCCCGTATCTGCTTGAGTGCTATAACGATTATAAATTCAGCACTTCTCTGACAGCCTCAATGCGCATAGATGGACTGGATCCTGATAAGAGACCTTCAAATTGCATTGGATGCGGTCAATGCGCGCATGCGTGCCCACAGGGAATAGACGTCCCTGCTGCTCTCGCTGAACTCAGCGACCTGTACGCTAATGGACCGACATGGGCTCAGGCAGCAAAAGGCAGGCATGAATCAATAAAGAAAGACTTGGGTATGGAATAGACGTAGAACTTATAACAGAAAAACAGAGCCTCGTGAAATCACTTTCACAAGGCTCTGTTTATATGCAGTTTATTATTTTGTATCTTCCGGAAGTAAGGAATCACGGTATATTCCCAGAGCTCTCACGGTCTCTCTGGACTCCTGCGTCAGCATTTCATAGGACGGAATGATTCCGTCAACATTGTCACAGAGCCAGTCCATCTGTACCAGCTCAATCGGAGAAAGATCTCTGCTTCCATCATTCCTCATTGTTTCGGCTTGGTCGATGATCTTTGTCTGGAAAGGAGATATTGTCTTGTCTGCGATTCCTTTAGCTAGTATCTTGCCTAAAGTCAGGACACCGTCCGGCAAAGAGTCGCTGAGGCGGATCTTTATGGCGCCGCTGTCCATGCCCCACCAGTAGTTGATAGCTTTGGTATCCGGTTGGTTCTTCCAGCTTCCGTCTATTATGCTTTGGACTATTTTCTCATACATGATCCCCCAGTCCCAGTATGGCGTGGCGAGATTGACATATGAACCGTCCTTGATCAGATAAGTTCCTAGATCCAGATCGGACACAGAACAGCCGGGGCTGAAAGCTTCTCTGTTGGAGATGACATCTATGCCTTCCCGGAGCAGTGTTTCAGTAGGATTACCTGGAAGGCATGACCATACAAGGGATATCCTTGCTCTTGGGTTCGTCAGTCTTAAGCCCAAAGCGAAAGCGTTGATGCTCGCAAACGTGCCATAAATAGGATATCTGGCCACATAACCTATCCTGTCATTCTGGGCTACAGCTCCCGCGATAGCTCCGGAAACATATTTTGCTTCATGTATGCGGCTGTAATACATGCGCACGCCTGAATAGGGAAGGAACAAGGCACAGTTCAGCACACGGACTTCCGGATGCATCACCGAGGCTCGTCTGCATGCGTTTATCATAGAAACGGTCGTAGCGAAAATGACATCACAACCATCATCTATCGCTTGTTTTATGGTCTCGTCGTAGTTGCCGCTCTCGCAGTAATAGGAAGCAGTTGTAACTGATTCACCTAAACTGTTTTCCAGTGAGATGCGTCCCTCATTATGTGCTGCAGCCCATGGGCTTACAGCAGGGCGGTCAGCAAAGATAAAGCCGACATGCGGGTGAGGGTCTTTAACTGCGTGGATTATTTTAGTAATGATAGTCTTCTCTTTTTCTTCAGGCTGCGTACTTATAGATATCGTTTCTGTATCTTTATCAGATGAGTCATCGATCAGCAGAGCACTGATCCTTTTCTGAACGGTTTCTTTTGGAAGAGATGATATGTCAGAAAACGGATAGAGTTCAAGCCAGCGCAGAAGGAGAGAGTCATTAGCTTTTATTTCAGAACCTTTCTTCTGGGGTATCGATTTTCTGAAGACTGTCAGTCCCGATAGGAATCTTCTTCTGTCTTCTTCTGTCCATTTATGTTCCTGATCATGCCACAGAAGAGTCTGAAGCTTGGCATAGTCATTAAGCTCGGGCAGCTCTATTTCATACAGATTGGAACGCTCGAAGAACCACAGAAATGCATAATAGCGCTGTATTTCTGGGTCATACGAGGCAACCGGGATGTATCTGGTCACTACGGCAGGAACAGTTGGGGCTTCGAAACTAAGCAGCACACTGGCTCTTTTGTTGCCCTCAACGACATAAAATTTCCCAAGATACTCTATAACGGAAATGGCATCTCTGATTCCTTCTTCAAGATGCGAATCGCAGAGGGAGATCCATTTGGCGGCGAATTCTGTATCCTGATCAAGGAGAGGCATAAAGTTTCCCGCGAGGGCAGCTGCTCTGGAAGCGGTTTTTGTTCCCACGATCCTGTTGGCGGGTATCTGCAGCACACCCAGATTTTTCTGACCAAAGATATCCGCTTCAGATACGATGTCATCCAGAACGGCAGGATATGGATCTGTGCCTTCAGACACGGCGGCCTGGTAATACTTTTGCCCGAGTTTAAGGGCAGCCAAATATTGTGCGACAGCTTCACTACGCATAAGATTTACCCTCCTTAAACAGTCTCAACAGTCAGATACAAAAACAACGTCACCAAAGCAACGCCGTTTTTGCAAATAAATAATGTGTTAGCCCCAAAGCAGAGCCAGAGCAGGAACTACCTGTTTCTTTCTGGACACTACCCGCTTCAGGAAGACATGGTTGTTCTCAACCTTGAAATCAGAGAAAGCTTGACGGATTATCTCTTCATCCCCAAGGAACAGAAGCTCAGTTCCTTCCTTTAGAACATCCGTGATCATCAGGAGTACCATGTCATATTCTTTGTTTGTCTTCATGGCCTGCATTACTTCGAAGAACTCGTCTTTTCTGGCAAGAAGAGCAGCAGAATCCATTGTCGTTATCTGGCTGATGCCAATGCGGTGATCCGCGATATGGAATTCCTTGAAGTCTGTCT
This sequence comes from Oscillospiraceae bacterium, assembly GCA_017432285.1. GTDB lineage: Bacteria > Bacillota > Clostridia > Oscillospirales > Ruminococcaceae > RUG11783. The sequence goes on from JAFRJM010000016.1 coordinate 84,471, forward strand.
TGAGCAGGGCTTCAGCTGTTTTGCCGGTTCCCTGTCCGGCGGAGAACACTTCCATTCCAAGCTCATCCAGATCCAGACCTGCAATACGCGCCAGTCTTTCTGCAATCCTTCTGTCCTGAGGAGTGGCAGTGGGGGATTTGAACATAACAGTATCGCTTATTATTGCAGCAGCCATAAGACCGGCAAGATTGGAGCCGGGCATCAGTCCGTGTTCCTGGAACATCGTTGCAACGATAGTAGTCGTAGATCCGACCGGCTCATTGCGCATAAAGCACGGATATCCGGTCTGTACGTCTCCCAGTCTGTGGTGATCAATGATGCCTATGAGTTCGGCCTGGTCAAGACCGGGAACAGTCTGGCTGAGTTCGTTGTGGTCTACCAGAACGACACGTTTTCTGTTCGGGCGGAGCAGGTGATAACGGCTCAGTGTTCCGACAACATGCTCGTTTTCATCCAGGACCGGATAGCTGCGGAATCGGCTCTGCAGAACAGATTCTCTGACATCATCAAGATAGTCATTGAGATGGAATGAAACCAGATTGTTCTTTTCAGCAAGTCTTCCTACCGGGATCGACTGATAGAGCATGCGCGCAGCGCGGTAGGCATCGCACGGCGTAGCGATGATACATGTCTTTGACGATATGCCCCTGTATTTTTCCGGAAGATCGCTCTGGCAAAGGATAAGACAGTTGACTTCAGCATCCAGTGCAGTTTTGACAACATCTTCCTGTTGGCCGCAGATTATGATCGATTCTTTTTTTGCTGTGCTCAGCACATTGGTTATAGAAGGAAGGGCAATAATGACTTCTCCCGAGATGTTCTCGAATACATTTTCATCATTATTGATTATCCTGCCCTCAAGAGCGGATAGGAGATTGAACACTGGGACATCATCTACATAAGGGGACATGATGGAGTCCATATCACCTTCAGCTATCGTACCAGCAGTGATCATTCCGTAAAGCGTTCCGTCCTCATTTGTGATAGGTGAAGCGTGGTTCCCCTGCTCACCTTTGAGAACTGTCCATGCATGGCTTACTGGAACGCGTTTGCCCAGAAGAGGCGGCTGATCATACTCTATATCCTTGACCTGTGTGCGAACGTTTGAAATGCGAAGCGGCGGATCGAACCCGAACCGCTTAAGCAAAAATGCGCTTTCATCGTTCAGGTGTCCCAGTCTTACCGGGACATATCCGTTATTTCCTAGAGCATTGCAAAGGCTTGCATATGCCATTGCAGATACAATAGAGTCTGTGTCCGGATTGCGGTGTCCACATACAAATGTTGTAACCATACAAACCTCTCAAAATAAATAGTCTAAAATGAAAATAGTTCTCGGGTGTATCTCGAGGACTATTTGGTGATCATACGTCTTGGGTTCTATTCTTTGCGTTCTTTCTCTCTTTGGCGACATCTGCGATCACAGTCTCTCCTGCGGGAACAGAATGGGTCAACCAGACGTTACCGCCGATGACGCAGTTGTCTCCTATGTTGGTGTTGCCGCCGAGGATCGTGGCTCCGGCATATATGACGACGTTGTTGCCTATATTAGGATGACGTTTTATGCCTTTTACTAGCGTGCCGTCTTCTCCGACTTCGAAGCTCTTTGCACCTAAAGTGACGTGCTGATACAGTTTGACATGCTCCCCGATGACAGTAGTTTCACCGATTACCACACCCGTGCCGTGGTCTATGAAGAACTTTCTGCCTATTGTCGCTCCGGGATGTATGTCGATTCCGGTTTCCCTGTGAGCGTATTCGGTCATCATACGTCCGATGAGCGGTATTTGCAGCAGGTAAAACTCATGAGCGATTCTGTATATGGTGATCGCAGTGAATGCGGGATATGTCAGAGCGACCTCGTCGGTGCTTTTTGCAGCTGGGTCTCCTTCATAAGCTGCCTGAATATCAGAGAGAAGGACCTCTTTGATCTCCGGAAGACGGTCAAGGATCCGGTCACAGTAATACTTGGCTTCATCTTCGGTCTCAGTGACAAAAGATAATGCAGCCAGGAGATATCTTGATACAGCATCTACGCTCTCTTCACCGGATGAGACAAGGGGATCCAGACGGTAATACCTCGGGAATAAAGCAGAAAAGAGAGAGTGGATCAGATTGTCCACTTGTTCTCTGAGACCGGTATATTGTTTCTTGCCGTCCGCATCCAGAGCATCGAGTTTTTTCTGCAATTCTAAATAATGTTTATCTAGCATAAATGAAGGACCTCAAAATACATATGATATATCACGCACATTATAGCATGAATGGATTTCTTTAGCATATCGTTTGACAGGACTATGTAATTAAGATGTTGAGGTATTTTAGTGTATAATTGTATTGGAGGGAAGAAAGATGAAGAGCATTCGTGACATCTATAAGATCGGAAGAGGGCCTTCGAGCTCTCATACTATGGGGCCTGTCAAGGCTGCTGAGATCTTTAAATCCCAATATCCTGACTCGGACTCATACGAGATTACTTTATTCGGAAGTCTGGCGAAGACAGGAAAAGGCCATGGAACAGACAGCGCAATAATCAAATGCTTCAGACCTAAAGAGTGCATAGTTCTGTTTGATACTGAGACCAAGGAATTGGCTCATGAGAACACGTTAGAGCTGCGTGCGTTTATAAATGGCGCTCAGACCGGATTTATGCGCGTGATGTCTGTGGGCGGCGGAGATATCATCATCGAAGGGCAGCCTCAGCAGAGGAAGCTGGAGATTTATGAGGAGAACACGTTTGAGGAGATACGTACCGTATGTAAGGAGAAAGGGTGGACCCTCTCAGATTACATATATGCCCATGAGCCGGTCCTTAACGATCACCTTCGTGAAGTTTGGAAAGTGATGCAGGGAGCTGCAAACCGAGGGATAGGGAAGACCGGTATTCTTCCGGGGGGACTCAACGTGGAAAGAAGGGCAAACGCTCTTTTCACAGGCGTCTACGACAAAGAGGATGCTGCGACTCATGAGAACCGGCTGGTATGCGCCTATGCATTCGCGGTCAGCGAAATGAACGCCTCCAACGGTATAATTGCAACAGCTCCGACATGCGGCTCATGCGGCGTAGTTCCTGCGGTACTCATCTATTCACAGCAAAAAGAAGGTTATTCGGACGATGATATCTGCAGAGCTCTGGCTGTCGGAGGGCTTATTGGCAACCTTGTTAAAAGAAATGCATCCATAAGCGGCGCGGAGTGCGGTTGCCAGGCAGAGATCGGGACAGCATGCTCAATGGCAGCGGCAGCGTTGGGTGAGTTGTATGGGATGACGATCGATCAGATAGAATATGCTGCAGAGGTAGCTCTGGAGCATCACCTTGGCCTGACATGTGACCCGATCGCGGGTCTTGTGCAGATTCCATGTATTGAGAGGAACGCAGTTGCTGCAATGAGGGCGATCAATGCTGTGTCTCTTGCCAGATTCCTGTCCGGAAGCAGAAAGATCAGCTTCGATCTCGTGGTCGCAACAATGTATGAGACCGGAAAACATATTCACATAGGATATCGCGAGACATCCGAGGGAGGCCTTGCAAAACTGTATCCTTCCAAATAAAAAAGTCCGCCTGTGTTCCAGGCGGATAAGTTTTTAAAGAGATACTTATTCTTGATTTTCAGTTTCTGCTTCAGGAACGATCACTTCTTCGCCGAAACCGGATTCTATCAGAGCGACAAGGAAATCAACTGCTGCTTCTTCATCGGGTCCTTCAGCGGCTAATTCTATGTTGCATCCGGGTCCGATACCTAGTGACAGTATCGAGATGATGTTTTTGGCATTGACCGGCTCTTTGTCCGGAAGATCATGATTAGCGATCACTATCTGTGAAGTGAATCTCTTTGCTTCCCGCACGAAAGAAGATGCAGGTTTTGCATGAAGACCTGAAGGATTTACAACGACTGTTTTTCTGCAATACATATCATGTTCTCCTGTGCGGTAAGATCTGCAACGGATATCTTCTAACATAATTATTATACATTGTTTGAACTCGTATCGCTATAATATTACTGTGAAAAGTAATGACATGGATGTGCTTTAGGATAGGGAAAAAACAGGATGGTGAACTACACATATCTTTTGCTGTGCTCAGACGGAACGTATTACTGCGGTTGGACTACCGATCCGGAACGCAGGGTCGCAGCACATAATGACGGAAAAGGAGCCAAATACACGAAAGCGAGGCGGCCGGTAAGACTCGTCTATCTTGAGGAGAGCGACAGCAAAAGCACAGCAATGCGAAGAGAGGCGGAAATCAAGAAATTAAGCCATTCAGAAAAGGAAAAACTGTCAGCAGACTATTTGAAAAAGAAACATGAACTTAACTAAGATGCTGCTCTGATTCAGGGCAGCATCGAATTGTTTTAAATAACTTTTTGCTGTGTTAAAATACCCATAATATGACATATCTCTTTTTTTGAAAAATGGGAGGGAAAAATGACTAAACTACTGAAACTTCTGTGTGAAGATGCTCGTTTATCACTGGAACAGCTGGCGGACATGACCGGTATGACCACAGAGGAAGTTGCATCTGAGATGCAGCGCATGGAGGACGACGGGACTATACTTGGATACAGGGCTGTCGTGGACTGGGATAAAGCAGACAGCGATATGGTTGAAAGCTATATAGATCTTAAGATCGCTCCGAAGAGGAATTTCGGATATGACGAGTTCGCAGAGCTTGTGTCTCAGATGCCTGAAGTGAAGAGCTGTTGTCTGATGAGCGGAGGTAGTGATATCTCATTGGTCGTCCAGGGAAAGGATTTCAAAGAGATCGCTCTGTTTGTCGGACGCAGACTTGCACCTATGGAATCTGTAATTTCCACAGCTACAAGATTCGTCCTGAAAACATATAAGAAACAGGGAAGGATCATAGCCGGAGAGAACAGGGACGAAAGAGAGACTTTCTGATGGATTATGATAAATTGATGTCAAGGGAGCTCATGAGCATCCCTCCTTCGGGAATAAGAAAGTTCTTCAGTATCGCTGAGGAGATGAAGGATGTTATTTCTCTCGGCGTGGGAGAACCGGATTTCACGACTCCGTGGATCGTCAGGCGTGCAGGAATAGAGAGTCTTGAAAGAGGGAAGACATGGTATTCATCCAACGCCGGCTTTCAGGAACTAAGAATAGCTATCAGCGAATATCTGAAACGCAAATTCGATTTGACATATGACTACAAAACAGAGATGTTCGTTTCCGTTGGAGGATCAGAAGCGATCGACATGGCTATGAGAGCCGTTCTGAATCCCGGAGATGAAGTGCTTTTGCCCACTCCATGTTTTGTGTGTTATGAGCCTATAGCCAGAATGTGCGGCGCAACGGTTACTCCGATCGTTTTAAGAGAAGAAGATGATTTCAGCCTGACAGCTCAGCAGTTAAAGGATGCTATCTCGGAAAAGACGAAACTTCTGGTGCTTCCGTTCCCTAACAATCCAACAGGTGCGATCCTTGAAAGAAAAGCTCTTGAGGAGATCGCGGAAGTGCTGCGAGGAACAGACATCCTGGTTTTGTCTGATGAGATCTACGCTGAACTGACATACGGCGGAGAGAAGCATGTAGCTCCTGCTTCATTAAGTGAGGATATGTGGAACCGCACGATTACGATCAACGGGTTTTCGAAAGCCTTCGCAATGACAGGATGGCGCTTGGGATATGCTTGTGGTCCGGCTCCTCTTATAACCCAAATGGTGAAAATGCACCAGTATGCGATAATGTGCGCTCCGTCAACTGCTCAGTATGCCGGCATGGTCGCAGTCAGGGACTGTGATGATGTGGTGGAAGAGATGCGCGATGAATATGATGCCAGAAGAAGACTTCTGGTCAGAGAATTCAACCGTATGGGCCTTCACTGCTTCGAACCTAAGGGAGCATTCTATACATTCCCAAGTATTAAATCCACTGGCCTTACTTCTGATGAGTTTTGCGAGAAGCTTCTTTACGAGAAGAAGATCGCTGTGATCCCTGGGAGCGCTTTCGGACCGGGAGGCGAGGGACATATCCGTGTCTCATATAGCTATTCGCTGAACCACCTCAGAAGAGCTCTCGCAGGTATTGAAGCGTTTCTTAATGAGCGCAGCACAGGAGCTGATTGATGGAGTCTGTCTCTTATAGGGCATATGCAAAACTGAATCTGTCTCTGGATGTTACCGGAAAGAGAGAGGATGGTTATCACCTGATGGATATGGTAAATGTATCCGTCTCTCTCTGTGACAGCATGATATTTACAAGGACTCCCGGAAGACCTTTTTCAATCTCATCTACCGTGAGGTTCCTTCCGACCGGAGAGAAGAATCTGGTTTGGAAAGCAGCCAATGCACTTTTTGCTTCATGCGGAAAAGAGCTTCCGGAGATGCATATACACATTATCAAGAGGATACCTACTCAGGCTGGACTTGGAGGCGGAAGTGCTGATGCAGCCTGTGCTCTTATAGCCTTGAATAAAGAATATGAACTTGGAATGTCTGTGGACGATCTCTGCTCTTTGGCAGAGAAGATCGGCGCAGATGTTCCTTTTTGCGTTCGCGGAGGGTATGCAAGAGTGACCGGCATAGGGGAAGAAATAACTGCTTTTGAATCCCCTTCGAAGTATCATCTTGTCCTCGTAATGCCTAAACAGGGCAAGTCTACAAAGGCTGTTTTTGAAGCCATAGACAATGCTCCTATGCTTAACCATCCGGATAATGATGCTGTCGTTTCCTGGCTCAAAAAAGGAAAACCAGACCAAGCGATGAAAAATGCGGAAAATGTGTTTGAGACATCGATCCCTGATGAGGAAACGGTAAAGCTTACGGCTTTTCTAAAAGAGTCTGGGGCCTACTATTCAGCTTTGACCGGAACCGGCGCTTGTGTCTTCGGAATGTTTAGCAAATACAGCGCTGCGATAAAATGCCGCGACCTGCTGCGCGATCAGGGGTACGGCTGCTGGACTGCTCTTCCTGTATCTGCGGGTGTCGAACAAATATAATACATAATTCTGGAGACAAATAATGACTGTCCGCAAAAACATCTCTGAACTTAAAGAACAGATCGCCCTGCACGGCAGAACGGTTTGGGACTCAGAGAATGGTGCGCTCTTTTTTAACTGGACATGTTCCGGATTCACTGTATCTTTCACAGGCAAAAGACTGCGAGCAAAGCTGTTTGCTGCCGGTGACAGCATTGTTCCCAATGACCTTTCTGTTTTCCTCCCAACGTTCTTGCCATGCTGCGGAACGGTTATTTCCAATGGATTGTCAAACCGGATACAGTGCATTGAGGGAGAGCAGTGGATAACACTTTGGGATGGCGCAGCTGTAGAGAAAAAAGAGATCAAACTGATCAAGCTTTCAGAAAACAATATGGGAAAGCTGGCAGTGCTTGAGCTGGAGACTGACGGTGAATTTGAAACAATCGCCAGGACGGATAAGCGTGTTATGGAGTTTGTTGGTGATTCGATAACATGTGGCTTCGGCAACGAAGCAGAAGGAATCTATTCTCCGTTTCGTACAAGTGAGGAAAATGGCTGGGATTCATACGGAGCTATCACAGCCAGAAGATTAGGTTTTGAACCAAGTTTCATCTGCTCATCAGGTATATGCGCTGTAGGATCAGATAAGTATACAGTAGGTTCGGAGCCGATGGATGTTATCTATCCTTTTGCGGACTATCTGTTTGCTAAGACAAACGGTATTGTTCCTGCGAAATGGGACTTCAGAAACAATACACCGGATATCATAGTTATCAACCTGGGGACCAATGATGCGGATCAATTGCGCAGGTGCTCATGGTTTGACACGGAGTCGCTGAGAAAGGAATTCGGGGAAAGATATCTAGGGTTTGTAAAGAATATCCGTGAAAGAAACGGAGAGGACACGTTAATGTTCTGTGTCCTTGGACCTATGGATTATCTTTTGTTCCCTGAAATAGAAGAAGCGGTCAGGATCATGAACGAAAGCGGCGACAATAACGTTTTTTCTTTTCGTTTTTCAGAAATTGACCCGGAAACCGAAGGTTATGGTTGCGAAGCACATCCTTCTGTTGCTACGCACAGGAGAATGGCTTCTGAACTTTCTGAATATATAAGATTTGTTTTAAAGAATTAGAAATGACACAGGTAATGGAGGGATCATTATGCAGATCACTTATCCTTTTAACGACTGGTACTATAAAGACACTTTTTCTCCGGAAGACATTCAGACAACAGGTCTGGATGGCTTCATTCCGGTCACTCTTCCACATACGAACCGGGAGATACCATACAACTATTTTGACGAGACATCCACTATGTTCGTCTCATGCTATAGAAAAGTGTTCAGTATACCTGAAGATTGGGCTGCCAAGAGGGTGTTCCTGCATTTTGAAGCTGTTGCAAGCGTGGCAGATGTGTACCTGAACGGATTTCATCTTGGACAGCATAAGGGAGGATATACTGGATTTACATTTGAGCTGACGGAAGATTTGGTAATAGTTGGAGATAATGTGCTCACCGTTAAGGTGGACTCTACAGAACGGGACGATGTGCCGCCTTTCGGGTACCTGATAGATTATCTCTGTTACGGAGGGATATATAGGGAAGTCGAACTTATAGTGTGCGATTCGGCTTACGTCACAGCAATGCATATCACTCCCCAGAATGTTCTCGAGGAAGAGAAAGCCCTTGAGATAAAACTGTGGACAGATTCTACTGTTGAGATAGCGGATGCTCCGCTGACTGTCACGCTTTCAAAAGACGGAGAAGTCATCCGGACAGCCTCGTTCATAGCTGATATTCCTGAAGGGAAAGGAACTATACATATTGCTCTGGATGATCTGAGAGACATCAAACTGTGGTCTGTCGATGAACCGCAGCTTTATACAGTTAAAGTCGAACTGGACGATGTCGTCGTTGAGGAAAGATGCGGATTCAGGGAAGCAAAGTTTACTGTAAACGGATTCCATCTGAATGGTGAGAAGATAAAGCTGATGGGACTTAACCGGCATCAGTCTTACCCGTATGTCGGAAATGCCATGCCTAAGAGGGCACAGGAGCGTGACGCAGAGATTCTAAAAAAAGAGTTAGGTGTAAACATAGTTCGCACCAGCCACTATCCACAGTCAAGGCATTTCCTTAACCGATGTGATGAACTTGGCCTGTTGGTGTTCGAGGAGATCCCCGGATGGCAGTATATCGGAGATGAAGAGTGGAAGGATCTGGCAGTTCAGAATGTCGAAGACATGATAATGGAGGGATACAACCACCCGTCTATTATCCTGTGGGGCGTAAGGATCAACGAATCCGACAATGATTTCGCTTTCTACCAGCGGACAAATGAAAAAGCGCATGAAATAGATCCTACAAGGCCTACAGGAGGAGTCAAATATATCGAGAATGCGGATTTCCAGGAAGATGTATTCGTTATGAACGATTTTGATACAGGGAAATATGACCGCAGCCATCTCGATCAGAACCTTGCCACTGGTTTGGATCATGACGTTCCGTACCTCATCTCTGAATTCGCCGGTCTCTGGCATCCGTCAAAACGCTGGGATGATTCCAGTGAGAGAGTGGAACAGGCATTAAGGCATGCGTGGGGACACGATGAAGTAGCACTGGATGACAGATGCTGCGGCGCGCTGGCATGGTGTGCGTTTGACTACAACACGCATTTCCAGTTCGGACCGGGAGACCGTATCTGCTACCATGGTGTCTATGATATGTTCAGGATACCGAAGCCGTGGGCCAGCGCAGTGTACGAAAGTCAGAAGGATCGTCACAAAGAACCTGTTCTCGTCCCGGCTACTATTTGGTCCAATGGGGACAACGACAGGGGCGGGTTCCTTCCGATGTATATATTCTCCAACTGTGACTATGTGGAAGTATTCATCAACGGAAGGTTTGCGCGCAGACTGTATCCGTACCGCAGATGGTTTGCGGGTCTGAAGCATGCGCCTATGTATATGGACAGGATCCCGAAAGGGCTTTGGGATAAGTGGGACTGGATGGATTCGGAATTTGTGGGATATGTTGACGGTGAGGCAGTGATCCGCAGGAGATTTGTCCGCAATCCTGTTCCAACTTCCCTGACTGTTAAGGCAGATGATACGGTGCTTCGTGCTCAGAATAAAGAGGAGCCTTACGATGTAACCAGGATCATATTCCAGACAGTGGATCAGTACGGAAACAGCCTTGACTATCTGATGGATACCATTACGATATCTGTTGATGGCCCCGCTGAACTGATCGGCCCGCCAACAACTGTTATGCAGGGCGGGTGCATCGCAGCGTGGATAAGGACTACCGGAGAAAAGGGGACAGTGAAGGTGTGTGCCAAGACCTCAAGGCTGGAATCTGAAACTGTCGAAGTGCTTGTCGATTGATTGTTTCAATGGCTGTACCGGATGCGTGGTATCCGGTGCAGCTGTTTTTTGCATACTGTCCATATTTTTGGACTTCCCTACGTATATAATTAAAGAGAAGAAAAAGATAATTTAAGGTGCAAACATTATGCTTACTTTGATCAAGGGAAGAAACGGAAGCGGAAAGACATCCTGGTGCCTCAATGAGATTGTTAAACGGGCGAAAGAAGGCAGGGAGTCTGTTTTGATCGTACGTGAGAATCTGGACTACACATTTGAAGTGGAACTCGTCAAGAGGCTTGAACCTGCAGAAAGAAGATACTGCGAAGTCACCAATATGAAAAAGCTTTGCAGAGATGTCATTCACAGGCAGGGAGGTTATGCCTGCCATTTTCTTGATGATCCAGAAAAAATCACGATACTTCGCAAAACAGTATTAAAGTGTTCTGATCAGCTGTCTTTTTACAAAAAGAAAGGCAGGGATTCGTCATTTTATGAAATGCTGAGTCAGTTGTTCGATGAGCTCAGAAATGAAGCAGTGACTCCTGATGACCTTCGCAGGATCGCGGAGTCATGCCGCAGCGATTTATCCAAACAGAAATTCATAGAGATCGCCTTGCTGCTGGAACAGTATGAAAAAGAACTGGAAGGTTCATATTTTGACAATGCGAGTGAGGTCGATTATGCAGGTGAACTGCTTAAAAGATCGGATTTTCTCAAAGACAAAGAAGTGTATATCGATGGCTTCTTTGGATTTAATGCTGTAACAAGGAAACTGATCACACTTTTATCTGACTGCACAGCGCATACATATGTAACCGTTGAGTGTTCTGATGACAGGAGTGACAGAGACAACGCATTTGCAGCAACATACAAAGGCGCAGAGAGACTTAGCGAAACATATAAAGAAGGAACGGGGGTATATCCCCAGACAGAGGTTTTCCCGGCGGATGATCACACGAAACCAGCCGGCCTTGTCAATGCGGAGTACTATTTTGGTACTGGAAGGTACAATTCTGACGGAAAAGACGGTTTGTTCCTGATAAAAGGCAGCAGCATATACGATGAAGTTGAGATGTGTGCGGATGAGATCAAGCGCTTGACCCGTGAAGAGGGAGTCTTATACCGTGACATAGTGGTACTGCTGAGGGATCCATCAAGGTATCAGGAAGCAATACTCAGGACATTCGACAGATTTGGTATCTCATACGTTTTTGATATTCCTGAAACGCTTGAATTCGCTCCGTGCACGACTTTTCTTCTTTCTGCTCTGGAAATGGCGAGAGGGATCCGGACAGACAGCCTTCTTCGTATGCTAAAAACAGGACTCTGTGATATTTCCGAAGAGGAAGAGTCTGTTCTGGAGAGCTATGTTTTTGTGCATGCCATTGAGGGAGAGGACTGGTTCAAACCGTTCAGCGAGAATCCTGAAGGGATGGGAAATGTTACTTCCGGTGCTGCAGATCTTCTGAAACAGACAGAAGAAGTGAGGGAAAAGATTATACAGTGGCTGGATCCTTTCTTTTCAGCGTCCAGAAAAGCCGTAGGAGCGAGCCTTATACGAAATGCCTATGATCTGCTGGAGAGATGCGGAGGTCTTGAGCGCATGAGCGATATGGATGAGCCGGGAAGATGCGATGCTCAACTGTCTCTGGACATGATCGACAGACTTTATCACCTCATCGGAGGGGATCCTCTTACGCGCGATGAAGTGAGCGATCTCCTTAAGGTCATAGCGAGATCCACAAAAGCACTTCAGATTCCGGAAAGAATAGATGCGGTCGTAGTAGGTGAAACAAACAGGCCGTCATTCCAAAGCCCGCAGAACGTGTTCGTGCTGGGCTTGAACGACGGCGTATTTCCAAGAGATGATTTTGAAGGTGTGCTTTTTACTCTTGAGGAAAGAGATCTGCTGTATGATAACAAGTTCTACGTTTCCGGAGCGTTCGATGAATGTGTAGACATGGAGACCTATTATTTATATCATGCGTGCTCGATAGCTACCAGACGCCTTTATCTGTCCTATTCGGAAAAGGATCATCAGGGCAGTGCGATGTCTCTTTCGGCAGAAGTAGCCGCATTTGTTGAGAAACTTGGATTGAAACCGCTGGAGAAGAAAAAAGAATACGGTATTGTAAACGCTCTCACAGCTAAGATGCGATTTGCCGATGCGCTGTCACGCGACGATGACTATCTCGTATCTGCTTTGGAAAACAGCGCAGTAAAGACGGACTGCCTTGAATTCCGGGATACAATAAGCAGACGTTCGCTGCGGATAAGGGACCGTGAATTGTCCAGAAATCTGGCCGGAGAAGAACAGCGTATCTCCTCAACCAAGATAGATGTTTTTGAAAACTGCCGATTCAGATTTTTTGCAAGATATCTGCTGAATATTCAGCCACTTCGCAAGGCTGAGCTTTCTCCGCTTGAGGCTGGGACTTTTGTCCACGATGTCATGGAACGTATGATGAGGGAGCTCAACGGTGACCTTCTCAGTGTGGATGAGAACATGCTGAAGCTTGTGTGCTCCAGACTGTCAGATGAGTACATGGATAATTTGGTCCCTGTTGAAAACAGGACCAAAAGAATGCAGGCACTTTGTGATCAGATAAAAGCAGCTACATCAAGGCTTGCGATCCAGTTGAGGAAGGAACAGGAACAGAGCAAATTCCGTCCTGTCGATTTCGAATTGGCGATTGGTAAGAAAGGTGACATCGAAGGGACAAGATATGTTCTTGATGATGGAAGCACTGCAGTAGTTGAAGGAAAGATCGATCGCGTGGACCTATATAAAACAGACGGGTCGGGATACGTTCGCGTGGTAGATTACAAGACAGGCGAGAAGAAATTCGATCTCTCTGATGTCTGGCAGGGGCTCAACATCCAGATGCTTGTATACCTTTTTGCCCTCAAGAACCACGGAAAACCGCGCTATGGTGACGATCTGAAAGTAGCCGGCGTACTCTATATGCCCAGCGATCCGTCTCCTCAATCAGGAGAGGATAAAGCTTCAGGTATGTACACGATGAACGGACTTCTCCTAGATGATCCAAGAGTTTTGGAGGCCATGGAGGCGGACGGTGAAGGTATATTTATCCCAACAAAAGTAAATAAAGATGGCAGTTGGAAGAAAACCAGTCTGAGTTCTTTGGAGGAATTCGGCAAAATTGAGAAACGGATAGATGAGTTGATCATTGAGATGGCGAAGGCGATTCGTGAGGGAGATATGGATGCCGTTCCTGCAAGAAGAGGGACGGATTACGATGCATGCAAGTATTGTGATTACAAGAGTCTGTGCGACTTTGAACGTATAGATAAAGTCAGGAAGATAGAGAAGTTGAACAAAACGATGATTTTCGGAGAGGAGGGCTGAGCTGTATGGGCGTTAAATATACTCAGGAACAAAAAGATGCAATATACGGCAGAGGCGGATCCATCCTGGTCGGAGCTGCAGCAGGCAGCGGAAAGACCACTGTGCTTTCCGAACGCATCGTCAGCATGCTTGCTGATGAAAAAGAACCTTTGGATGCTTCAAGGATACTGGTCCTGACATTTTCAAGAGCAGCAGCATCTGATATGAAGCAAAAGATCAAGAAAAAGCTGAATGAAGCCGTTATAGCTGATCCTAGAAATACATATCTGAAGAAACAGCAGAAACTTCTCAAAAGAGCCCGGATAAGCACTGTGCACTCGTTCTGCGCGCAGATATTGAGGGAATACTTTTCCACTCTGGGGATCGCCCCTGATTTTTCCATTGCAGAAGACGGATTCACAGAATCCATCAAACAGCGCGCACTTGAAAGAGCGATGGAAAAAAGCTATGAAGAGTTCCCGGACCGCATGAAGGACCTGATCAATAACTTCGGCAGGGCGAGAAGTGACCGAGAAGCAGCTGATGCTATCTTAAAGCTTTACGAATTCGAGCAGACGCTGGCATGGCCGGATAAGTGGGAAAAGACTGTTCTTGATGAGCTGGAGTCAGGCTTGAACGCTCAATTTACTGGTTGGGGAAAAGAGACATGGTCACAGACGCTGGAAACGCTTGAAGAGGCTATCAAGATAGGTGAGAGCAACGTGAGGTTTGCTTCAGAGATAGTACCTGACGCGGCAAAGTATCTGGATGATCTGGAGTATGAGGTAGACCGTGTCAGACTGCTGAGAGAAGCGGTTGAGTCATGGAATGTTCAGATGGTTTCATCGATCTTTTCCGAAAAAAAGAAATCTGTCTATTCACCGAAAGGAATGGACAGCGCTATCAAGGGAATAATCGACTCCAGAAGAAAACGTATGAACAATATGGCTGTGAGCATAAGGGAGAAGACAATCTTCTCTTCTGCTGTGGATGAGATTAACGGACTTCAGAAGCAGCAGTACCCGCTGATCAAGACATTGTTCGAAGCAAAAGAGCTTTATTCTCAGGCCTTATCTGAACTTAAAGGGGAGCGGAACTTCTTCGAATACAACGATCTGGAATCATTAACGCTTAGACTGCTGTATGACAAGGACGGAAACCGGAGCGAGACGGCAGAGGCAATATCCACATGCTATGACCAGATTTTTGTAGATGAGTTCCAGGATACGAATGAGCGACAGAAAGCGATCTTTGATGCTATTTCCAGAAATGGGAACAACCTGTTTTATGTCGGAGATGTTAAACAGAGCATATACAGTTTCAGAAGGGCGGATCCCAACATTTTCCTGAAGGTAAGAGACGAGTACGAGCCTAATGGGAACGATTATCCGAGATATATCCCGCTGCAGCACAATTTCCGCAGTTCCAGTCAGGTGATAGAGAGCGTAAACAGTATATTTGATCCTCTGATGTCGAAAAAATTCGGAGGAGTTGAATATGCTCGGGGTGACCGTCTCAAAAAAGATGACTCTTCAGTAAGCTGGGAATCCGGTGACCCGATCGGAATGGAGCTGGCTCTGGTATCCGGAGACCGTGAAGATGAAGCAAGATATGTCGCCGGAAAAATAAAGCAGATGCTGGACAGCCAATATCCTGTCCAGGATGAAGATACAAAGGAAACCAGGCCATGCAGGCCGGAAGATTTCTGCATCTTATTAAGAGCTGCCAAGAACAACTATGAACGCTTTCAGAAAGCACTTGATAGCTGCAACATCCCATGTTCTTCACCGGGAAATGACAATTTCTTTGATGCATCTGAGATAAGAACAATGATCTCTCTTCTCAGGACAGTAGATAATCCTAGAAGAGATGTGGATGTAGCAGCAGTCCTCCTGTCACCGATCGGAGGATATGATGTGGACGAATTGGTCAAACTTCGTCTGATAGATCGCAAGAAGAAACTGTGGCAACTGCTCCTTGAGAGACAGGATAGCAGAAACATAGAGTTCATCGATTTTATACGGGGACTAAGGAAGAAAGCCGCAAGTCTTTCTGTTGAGGAATTCGTCGGCGCAGCAATAACTGATTCTAATGCAGAGGTGCTTCTCACAGCACCGCCGGAATCAGAGCTGAGAAAGGAAAGACTGTTTGCGCTTATCGACTATGCGTCAACATTCATGCAGTTCGGCGGAAGGGATCTGAGGGACTTCCTGAGATACTGTGATGCAGCTGCTGAACGCGGCAAAGGTCCGGTAATGGGTGGAGGAGATTCTTACGGAGTAACAATAACCACGGTTCATAAAGCTAAAGGACTGGAATGGCCTTTGGTCTTTGTTGTTGATCTGGGTCACAGATTCAACCTTACGGATTCATCTGCTTCAGGCGTTTTGTTTGATGCTGCTTGCGGTGTAGGGATGAAACTGCGTATGGAAAATGAGGATGGTGTATATACTGAGACCAGCCCGTCATTCCGCGCGATCTCGCAAAAAAAGACTGTGGATTCAAAATCCGAGGAGATGAGGATACTGTACGTAGCCCTCACAAGAGCGAAACAGAAAGTGTTCTTAAGCGCAGCGGTGAAAGATGAAAAAGAAGACTCAGCCATAGCGATGATGGATAAGCGAAGAGATGATCTGGTGGATGGCAGGATTCTTCCGGGTATCGCTTCTGCTTCAATTGACTGGCTATCATGGATACTCATGAGTTTTTGCAGCAACGGATTTAAAGGTCCGCGTGAGGAAGGCATAGCAGAAGTCCGTGGCAGTATGAGTATGGCTTTCATGGATAAGGTCCCTGACAATGAAATGATCGAAAAAGAAGAAGCAGAATATGACACAAGGGAGACAGTAGAAGCAATCAATACCCGGATCTATTCCTGTTACCCGTATCCCGAGGCAACAGCGCTTCCTACAAAACTTTCTGTTACACAAATAGTTCACGGCCCCAATTTACGGAAAGTCATTTTGAGCAGGCCGTCGTTTGTGCGCGGAGGCCGTTTGTCCGCCACTGAGCAGGGGACTGCTGTACATAGGTTTATGGAAGTCTGCGATCTGAAATCAGCGGCAGAAGACCCGGTAAAGGAAATTGCGCGGCTGAAAGAAGGTAATTATCTGGATGCCGATGAAGCTGACAGTATCCGTGTTGAAGCAATATCTGCATTCTTCGAGAGCGATTTGGGACAGCGAGCTCTTTCATCGAATCAGGTGCTGAGAGAGTATGCTTTTTTGGACACCATCACAGCGGGAGAGTACAAAAAGGATCTGGTTTCTAGCCAGGATGAGCAGATACTTATTCAAGGTATCGCGGACTGTGTCCTTGTAGGAAGCGATTCAGCGGTTCTGATTGACTTCAAAACGGACCGTCTTAAAGAGTCTGCCGACTTTACTGAGCGATACAGCAAACAGTTATTTTATTACAGGAACAGTTTGCAGAAAATATTGGATAAGCCAATTGATGAATGCTATTTATGGAGTTTCTACCTGGGGAAAGCTATACCTGTCATTTTCGACTAGCTGGGCTATAATGCCTGAAGTTGATTATTGCTCTTCAATAATGTAATATTAGTTGGTTAGTATAACTCTTTAGAGTTAAATAATATGAGAGGATAGATCTTTATGGCTGAAGAAAAAACTACATTTCATAGAGATGAATCACTACAGGCAGATAAACCAGGTACTGAGAAGCCTATAGTCAAAAAAGAGAAAAAGAGCAAAAAGAAAAAGAACAAGGACTGGATTGCATTTCTTGTTCTGTTTATAGGATTGGCATGTGCTGTAGCTGCTTTGTTCTTTTCTGGGTTTTTTAACAGGTTCTTCGAGCAACCTGAGCAGGAGTATTACTACACATATGATGTAAATAACAGCGAGACACTGATGAAGTATCTCACTCATGGTTCTTTGAAGGCCGGTGATACTCTTAATGCAACTGCACCTATCACCATTGATGTTGACAAAGAGTTTAACGGATTTGCGGAACTTCCGCTGGTGAACTGGACCGGTTCAAATGTAACGTTTGAGAACGGAACAGTGATTTTGCTCGGCGGAAACAGCAAAGAAGCTGACATGTCACCAATTTCATTCCGTAATACTGATGCATACATCGATGCGCCTAATACCGCACTGACATGGACAAATGTGAGCGACGAAAGCAAAGTTAATGTGGCAACGCTCAATGGTGTGGAGCACCTAAAAGATTTGCGTCTTGTTATGCCCGGTGCTGTTTTTGAAACTCCAGTCACGCTGCGAAATGTTGGAACAGGTGCTTTGACAGGAGTACCGGTGAAGCTTTCCAGCCCGAACTATATTTTTGTTGACGGAGACACTTTGACTGTTGATATGGAAGCAGGTGCTTCTACTACAGTGAATGTCAAAGTAATAGCAACACAAGCGGGACGCGCAAAGATCACAGGAGTGGCATATGATAATGCCGGGAATCAGATCGTTGAGGCAGAAAGTGATTATCTTTCTATTGCTGGACCCGGATACTACGCCGGAGAACCACATGCAAACACAGAATTAAGCGGACATGGCAAGAGGGGGACTTTCTCTGAACTGGTTACGCAGTCTTATAAGAGCGGGTTCAGCTGGCTAGGGTATTATGAAGTCGAAGTCGATCCAGAGGAGTATACAGAAGGACAAATAGATAGTCTAACGAGTTCTCATGGAGACTTTATAGTAATTCCTGGTGTTGAAACTGGTACAGAGCTTAAAGCCCATCACTTGGTAGCATTTAATACTGATGCCCATCCTCTTTCAGAATATGGAAAATGGATCGATGACCACGGATATTGGGTCATGCAGGATGCTGTTGATGAGTTTGTAGCAGATGGCGGTATCGTTGTGCTCCCTCACTTCTTTGGAGCCTACGATTTGACTGAATCGATCGCTATGTTCCGGTCACTGAGAGATGAGACCGCGATGGAACTGTTCTATAACGATCTTGAGATCGATTCCATGAGCTACAGAGTAACAGTGAATGTTTGGAATAACGTTAATGTTCGTGGCCAGCAGAAACTGTATGCGCTTGGGTCATCCTGGTATATTGATCCTGAGACAATCGGAAATAGATATACAAAAGGCTATATGACTTCATTGTCCGAACAGTCATTCTATGATATGCTCACCAGCGGAAATTACTTTGTGACAAACGGACCTGAAGTCTACTTCACACTTGGCAGCGGACAAATGGGAGGAGATATCTCTGTTGCTGAAGGCGACAAAGCGTTGTGCAAAGTGGCAGTTTCTGATGATTGCCCGATCCAAACCATTACGGTACTTCGTTATGTCATTACCGGAGTTATGGATAATGAGATAAAAGACGAGGTCTGGTCGGTAGATCTGACAGGACAGAATGTTACAAGTTATCAGGGCACGGTTCTTTTGGATATGAAGACAGATGAAGACTGCTTCTACCGCGTTGAGGTTGTTACCGAAAAAGGCAACAGAGGAACGGATAGGGGACTCGCATTCAGCAACCCGATATGGACATATAGAGGTGACAAGACCGGTGACGCTATGTTCACAGAGATCACTCCTGCTGAAAATGCTGAAATCAAGATATCTGATGATGGAACATATTATGTTGTCGGTGAGAAGCTTAAGAGCTCTTCCATCAGTGTCACTGCTGATGAATCTTCGATGGTATTTGTTGACTATCACAAGGTGACAGGTAACAATTTCGCCAGCTACTATACTGTAAGGATCATTGCTGAAGACGGAACAATTCATACAGAAAAGATTTATGCAATTGATACTTATACAGGAAAGAAGAAATAAGGCTAGATAGTAACTGAATGGATCATCTCATGGAATGATTGAGATGATCCATTTGTGTTGTTATAATCCATATTTTTCAAAAGTGCTTGACATAAAAAATGACAGGGTACTATAATAGTCAGGCTGACAGAAGACATGCGTCGTTAGCTCAGCTGGATAGAGCGTCTGGCTACGGACCAGAAGGTCAGGGATTCGAATTCTCTACGGCGCACCAACCGGAACCTAAAGGTTCCGGTTTTTTCTTGCGTTCAGTTTTTGACGTAACAGTATACAAAACTGCCAATTATATGGTAAAAATCACGATTCTTGTTATAGTGGATAAAGCAATCTTGTATAGGCTTTTTCAAAAGAAGATAATAAAAATGAAGAGAATTATTTTGTATTAATGCAAAAAGGAATAAGGAGGCATGATAAAAAGTAAAACAGAGGCAATGCGAGTCTTGAACACCTGATAAAATGCAAATAAGGGTGCAGTGAGACAGAGTAGGTTTTAGTCCGTCAATTCGTGTGGTCTGCGAGATCGAGAAGGAGAATGGAA
>JAFRJM010000041.1 GCA_017432285.1 Oscillospiraceae bacterium
CCTTATTGGCAAGATCCTTTCTTCTGTTTTTGTCTTTCTCATACGCTTTGCGCACCTTGTTCTTTCGTTTGAAGTGCTTATTGCTCTTTTTGTTACCATTATGAGAAAGAGCTTTGTTCATTCTTCGTGATGCGAGTTTTGCTCCTTTGCTTTCAGGAACACAGATATTTACAGGATCTCTTCCGTCACTGAATACCAGATTGTCACTGATCCCGAAGTCAATGCCTACGCTTCTGTTAGGAATATACTTCTCTTCCTTTGGGACATAACAGGTGATATGGAAATACAGACCTGATGCCTTTCTGATGAACTTCGCATTAGCTATCTCCGCATCTTCGGGTATTTGTTCCAGACCGCGCACTTTAAACGGTTTGCGGATCCCCTGCACACGTATCCTTGATCTGTCGTTATCTATATCATATGTGATATGAAACTGTATGAGGTTCACACAGTTGCAGACAGACTTAAATTTGAGGGCTCCGACTTTATGTCCATTCTCCTTAAGTACAGCCAGCCCTCTGATAGAATCCTTTACTTCAGAGATTATGGACTGCTTTATCTGGCTTCCGAGCAGGGTGAGTTCTCTTTCTTCAAAGATATCCTTGACCTTAACTTTGACAGTTTTGCTTTTATCACTGAGATCATTATCTGCGAGATAAGCGTTTCTAAACCACTTAGCTTCACGGAACAGTGTATTGACATCGTTCCTCTGAGATTTGGGCATTTTTGAGAAATCTACTTTCACTTCAAAAGCACGGCAGAGCATATCCTTACGGCGTTCTCTTGTCGCTTTACCTGTCTCTTTGATATTCCGGTTCTTCGCGAGTCTGTCCATGATATCTGTTCCCAACAAAACAAAAAGCTCATCCGAAGATGAGCATATAGGTGAAGATATTAGATTTCCTATTCACTTGCGATATATACCGCCGACATCATCTTTCGTTGATATTATTATACACAACCAAAGAAACAAAAGCAATGAACTTGTAGTTCAAAATTAGCGATTCATCCCATGTTTAAAAACACGGGTGTTCTCGCTTAGATTATAAAATTTCTGCCGGAGCCTCAGTGCTCCGGCAGTTTTTTCGTATCGGCGTTATTTCGTGTTTAAACCCCTTTAAATACTACCTTAAGTGAGTTCCAGTAATAGTAAGGTACCAGATAGTCAGTATGATAGTAGTCAGATACAGAATAGTAAATGTTGTTCTTCTCAGGGTCTTTTCCATATGAGAAGCAATCCAGTTTAGTGAAATACTTCATCTGAGCGTGCATCTCTGCTGAATCTTCCTTGCCCCCGTTTGTAACAAAAATGAAGAACGGAAGCTCTGGATGAGCTTTTATCGGATAGGTAAGATAATCTATGATCTGCTCCTGAGTAAGAGGTGTTCCCCTCTTCTCGTCTCCCCTGTTGATCCCACTCATTGGGCAGAACCACCTGAAATACTCAAAATTGTGATGGACCATTCTCCACGTTACAGCACATCCACGTGAGTAGCCGGAAAATGCACGGTGATCTCTGCTCGCCTTTATACCTTCAGGTGTCGGTTCCTCAAGATATGTGTTGTACTTTGTTTCTACAGCAGGAATAATGTCTTCCACAACTTCCCTATAATAGTTATTCTTTGTCCCTGCCCATTCACCATCACCTGCAGCGACCTGCCCTGTAATAAGACGTTCATCCGCGTCTTTCATTGGGTCAAAGTAATATGTAGTGGAAACGATGATACACGGTTCGATCTCACCTGAATCGAAAAGCATATCAAACATTGGCTTATTCCCGCCTATCGAGAAGATAGAAGGCTCACATGTATTGCCGTGCTGGAAGTACAGTACATTGTATTTTTTGTCTTTATCCTCCTTATCATACCCATACGGAAGATAAACATAGCAATATTTCGGATATGTCTTTCCGTCCTCATACACGGAAGTCGTGTAATCCACTCTTTCCACTGTTCCTTTTTTTGCAGGAACTCCTGTCCTCAGACTGCCGTTCTCTTCAAATACTGTTTCGAAATCGATCAGTTCGCCAGGTTTGTTAACAATAACTCTTGTTGTTCCCATCTGCATTCCTCCTTTACTCTTGAATTCTCTTAGCATTATTCTACACCTTTTTAATTGTAGCTGAATATAGCTCTAATACAGAAAGAACCTCCACTGTCTGTTACCAAACAGTGGAGGTAAGAAAGGAAATGTCAGATACATTCCTGTTTAACAAAAATGATCATTTAGTCCATTTGGCAAACTCTT
The DNA here is from genome assembly GCA_017432285.1 of Oscillospiraceae bacterium. Taxonomy (GTDB): domain Bacteria; phylum Bacillota; class Clostridia; order Oscillospirales; family Ruminococcaceae; genus RUG11783. The sequence goes on from JAFRJM010000041.1 coordinate 2,248, forward strand.
CATCCGTAGCTAAGACCTTGTGGGTCTCACTAAGAACGTGTTCATGCCCGTTTTCATATATGACGCCTTCCGCATCCTTATTATACGTGATAGCTTTGCGCTGTTTTTCCACTATCGGATTCGGGTGAGGAATAGCGGACAAGAGAGATTTGGTATACGGATGAATAGGATTCTCAAATATTTCATCTGTTGTACCAGTCTCTACGATATGTCCAAGGTGCATGACACCGATACGGTTGGAGATGTACTTGACCATTGAAAGGTCATGAGCTATGAACAGATACGTTGTTCCCATCTCATCCTGAATGTCTTTCATCAGGTTGACGACCTGAGCCTGGATAGACACGTCAAGCGCTGAAATACACTCATCAGCAATGACAAGCTTAGGATTCATGACAAGAGCTCTGGCGATACCGACACGCTGTCTCTGTCCGCCTGAGAACTGATGCGGGAAACGGGTGGCCTGCTCACTCGACAAGCCCACCTTATCCAAAACATCGTTGACGCGTTCATTGATCTCGGCTCTGGACTTGCATATATGATGTATCTCAAGACCTTCAGCTATGATCTGTGAGATCTTTTTTCTTGGGTTCAGACATGCCATAGGATCCTGGAAGATCATCTGCATGTTGGTCCTAAGATATTTTTCATCTGCTTTTGTTAGTTTGCCGGAGATATCTCTTCCGTCAAAGATGATCTTTCCGTCTGTAGGCTCATACAGCCTTATAATCGAACGCCCGGTAGTTGACTTTCCAGAACCGGATTCGCCGACCAAGCCGTAGGTCTCCCCCTCGTAAATATCAAAACTGATGCCGTCGACTGCCTTGGTAGTGAACTTCCGGCTGATCTTAAAATGCTGCTTTAGATTTTCAACATGAAGCAAAGGCTCTTTTTTATCACTCATAGATCGTTGCCTCCTTCTTCATCTTTTCTATCCTTACCTGCAGTTCTTCAGGCACTTCTACTTCAGGTGCTCTTGGGTCACACAGCCACGATGCTACACGGTGCTGTCCGCCGACGTCGTACATCGGAGGCTCTTCGCGGTAGTCTATCTTCAGCGCGAACGGATTTCGAGGTGCAAAAGCATCGCCCTCGATCTTTTCCATCAGGTTTGGCGGTGATCCAGGAATCGCAAACAAGCGTCTGGAATCAGTATCAATATCAGGCATCGAGCTCAGAAGACCCCAGGTATACGGGTGGCGCGGATCATAGAAGACCTCATTGATCTTTCCTTTTTCCACTATCCTTCCGGCATACATAACTGCAACATAATCTGCAACTTTAGCAACAACACCGAGGTCGTGGGTGATATAGATAACAGAAATACCCTTCTTTACCTGCAAGTCCTTGATAAGCTCAAGGATCTTAGCCTGAATCGTTACGTCCAGAGCTGTAGTAGGCTCATCACAGATAAGAATATCCGGATCGCATGCCAGAGCGATCGCTATAACGACTCTTTGTCTCATTCCGCCGGAAAGCTCATGCGGATACTGTTTAAATCTCTTATCCGGGTTGTCGATACCTACTTCCTTGATGAGCTCCATGGCGCGTTTTTTGGCTTCTGCGCGTGAGATATGGTAGTGCTCACGCATAGGTTCCATAATCTGCTTACCTACAGTCATAGTAGGATCAAGTGAAGTCATAGGATCCTGGAAGACCATCGCTATATGCTTACCGCAGAATTTGTAGCGTATGTCTTTCTGAGACATCTGAACCAGGTCTACTTCCTGCTCTTCACCGTTCTCATCTTTGTATCTGTATATTATTTGCCCGGAATCAATGACACCATTGGAGTCAAGGATACCCATTATCGTCTTTACGGTAACTGACTTTCCCGAGCCGGACTCACCGACTATAGCGATAGTCTCTCCTTTAAACAGGTCAAGACGCACACCTCTGATAGCCCGTACAGTTCCATAAGCAGTTTTGAAAGAGATATTCAGGTCACGGATGTATAATACTCTGTCGCTTTTGTTTCTTTTTACAGATTTCGTTTCCATACTCCCCTCCCTTACTTATTCAGCATGTTCGGGTCAAAGGCATCCCTTAAACCGTCAGCGAAAAGGTTGAAGCACAGCATCAGTACTGCCATTACAATGACAGGAATGATAAGGATGTGCGGGAATGTGGTCATCGACTTATATCCGTCAGAAACCAGTGAGCCAAGTGAAGCCATAGGCGCTGGAACACCAAGACCAAGGAATGACAGATAAGCCTCAAGGAAGATAGCGTTAGGTATGGAGAACATGCTGGTAACGATGACCTGACCGAGAATATTGGGCAATATCTCGGAGAAGATCAATCTGAATTTGCTGGCTCCGAGAGTCCTGGAAGCTAAGACGAATTCCTGTTCCTTTACTTTCAGGATCTGAGCTCTGGCTATTCTCTCCATTCCTATCCAACCTGTGAGCATAAGTGCAAAGATGATCGAAGCAATACCTGCAGGAAGTACCATTCCAAGCAGTGTAACGATAACCAGCGTGGGTATACCGTTTATGATCTCAGCAAATCTTTGCATCACACTGTCTATCATGCCTCCGAAGAATCCGGAGACCAGGCCATATACCATTCCAATGACGATGTCGATAACAACAGCCGCCAAAGCGATAATCAGAGATACACGCGTTCCGGACCAGACTCTTGTCCAGATATCTCTGCCTTGTGTATCAGAACCGAACCAATAATATACATCATCTGCTTCCTGTTCGTGATACTGGTTTTTTCCATTGTGGTATCCGTCGAAGATACCAATCTTTTCTAATCCTGGAACCCTTGGTACCAGACACTCCTGGCCGCCATGAATCTGTTTGTACGTGTAATCATTCATTCCAGGGCCAACAATAGCCATGAGAATAATGATGGAAATGATGATTGCGCCAATAAAGGCCCCTCTGTTTTTCTTGAAGTTGTTCCAGACATCCTTTGCATAGGAAGTAGAACTGTAGTTCCTGTCTATTAATCTTTCGCCTTTGCTATGTGCAAACTCGAAATCATCGACGTGGAATTCATGATCGATATTAGGCATATCAGTCGTCCTCCTTTGCAATACGGATTCTTGGGTCGATAACACCATACAGGATATCAACAAACAGCATGACGACAATATACATAACACAATATACGAATGCGCATGCAATCGTGACATTGTAGTCGTTCTCCTGTATCGCGGTTATCATAAGACGGCCTATGCCTGGAATTCCGAATATCTTTTCAATAACACTCGAACCGGTAAGAAGGTTTACCAGAATAGGTCCCATAACAGTAATTACAGGGATAAGAGTGTTTCTCAAGACATGGCTGATGATCATTTTCCAGTTGCGCACGCCTTTAGACTCAACGAGCAATATGTAATCGGAATTCATGACATCGATCATCTCACTTCGTGTGAAACGAGCAATGTTAGCAGTCGGGGAAACGCTAAGCGCTACTGCAGGCAGGATCAAAGAGATAAATGGCTGCTCCACATTATATAAGATCGGCAGCCAGTTCAGCTTATATGCGATGAAATAGCATAGCAGCAAGGCACAGACGTAAGAAGGAATGCTCACGCCCAATACCGAAATAGCTGAACATAAGTTGTCGATCCATGAGTTGTGGTTAAGAGCTGCCAGGATACCCAGAACCAGTCCAAGCACTGTGCCAAGAGTCATAGCCATTGCACCGACTGCAATGGATATTCCCAGTCTGTCCTTTACCATAGAACTGACTGCAAAGTTCTTGTTGATTGCATATGATACGCCCAGATCGCCCTTAAGCATGTTCTTGCAGTATAGGAAGAAACGTGTCAGCAGCGGCTTATCCAGACCATACTTAGCAAAAAGCAGATCTTTCTGAGCTTGCGTCAGTTTCTCATCGTTAAATGGTGTACCTGGCATCAAGTCCATAAGGATAAACAGTACCAACAGTATTACAAACAGCGTTGCCAATGAGATAAGTACTCTTTTGAATATGTACTTTTTCACATAAGCCTCCTTCTTAGAATATCCACAGAACCAGAGCGATCATATCTGACCGCTCTGGTTCAGGTTAATTATTCTTACTTATTGATTATTCGTAGTGATTGATATTGATTGACAGATAGAATAAGTAACCCTGCAGGCGGTTCACAAAGCCTTCGACATCTTTGTTAGCAGTAACCTGCTCGCCGGAGAGAATAACTGTATCAATATTACCAGCCTCATACTCCATCAATGCAGTCTGTGTATCTTCAAGTACACGGAAGACGACCTTCTTTGCAGTACCTGCTGCAGTATAATCGCTATCGAACCAATACTTGCCGTTACGTACTAACTCATAGGAGTATCCAGGAGTCCAGGAATCGAGGATATATGGTCCGCAGGAAAGGATTGTGTCTGCGGTCGTAGCATACTGGTCACCCTTCTCATCGATGAATGCTTTGTTGATCGGGAATGCACTCGGGAATGCCAAGCAGCTCATGAAGATTCCGTTTGGTTTCTCCAATGTGACCTTGAGTGTCTTCTCATCAACAGCTGTGTAATCTTTTAAGAGAAGAACATCGGTGATCCACCATGAGTAGTCAGAAGCGAGTTCTTCAGACTGGATTCTATCCCAAGCATCTACGAAGTCCTGAGCAGTTACAGGAGCAACGACATTGCCATTTACATCTACCCAGTCAGCATCGTCTCTGATCTTGAAGGTATACTCAGTACCGTCATCATTCATCTCATAGCTCTCAGCAAGATCCAACTGCCAGTTTCCGTCTGCATCAAGCTCTGTCAGACCGGAGGTGAACAGTGTCTCTGCAATAAATGAAGTACCGTCTGTTGCATACTGATAGTCAAGATAAACGATATCTGTATTAGTGATCAATGTTACATCATCTTTGCCGACAATGTGACGATAGTTGTCAACAGCAGCAGAGTGGAACTGAATTCCGGAAATAGTCGGCCTGATGATCATAGCACCGCCAGCCTGGAATACAGGAATGATACCGAAGTCTTCCTCAACCAGGACTTTTTCAGCCTGTTTGAAGAGATCCCATCTTTCGGAAGGATTCGTTGTAGCTTCAGCATCCTCAACCAGCTTATCATACTTTGAGGAATTATAACGGCCAGCGTTGTTTGATGTGTTGTAGCTGATGTAAAGATCCATATATGTCTGAGGATCGCCGTAGTCAGGACCCCAACGGGTAAGAGCCACGTCATACTCTCCATTGTCCATAAGCTGGAGTCTTTCCTTCTTCTGCTTAGATACCAGGTTTACTTCGAAACCGGCCTCTTCGAGATAGTAGGCGATCTGCTCGGCAGCTTTGATGACGGAGTCACCTTCGTTTGTACCATAAAGCAGGTTGATCGTGAGCTTCTTCTTGCCCAGTTCTTCACATGCCTTCTCATAATACTCTTGTGCTTTAGCAGCATCATAAGCTACTATTGCTCCCTGATCATCACGGAAGTCAACGCCTGTGTCAGGGTTGGAAGCAAGTTTGAAAGGAATGATACCTTCAGCAGCAACTGAACCATCATTGAGAGACTTTGCCAGAGACACTCTGTCAATAGCATAGCCAATAGCTTTTCTGACGTTCTCATTCTGGAAGATGATAGCATCTTCTACCACTTCACCGCCGCCTTCACCGCCGCCACTCGGTGTATCTTCTTTCTTTCCGCAGCTTGTTAAGCCGAAAAGAAGCAACAGGACCAGCAGCAGAGCAACTAGTTTTTTCATATTATTTCCTCCTTTTCAGTTATCATTGACATCCACAGAGAATGAAAACAATAACTATTTTGTTCGAGATTTCGAAACATCAACTGAACATGGAATGATTAACATTATCCCATTTTTATATCCAATTGATAATTATCAATATTTTAAATCGCTAAAGCGATGTGCGCAATTCACAAAAAGTACGAACTTGCACAAAATATCACCTTTTTTTCTGTGCATTTTCACATACATAATGTTCCTTTATTGTAACAATTGTATGCAACACGCAAAAAAACGCCTCTTATACATGAAAAAAGTGTTAAAAGCAACAAAACTCGGCACAGATCCTGTCCATGCCGAGTAATATTCGTATATCGAAAATGCTTATTTGAGCGCTTCGAAAGCCTGCTCGAAATCCGCAATAAGGTCTTTCACATCCTCACATCCAACAGAGAAGCGGATAAGGTTGTTGTAAGCCGTCTTGGGGAACATCAGTGTCGCAACATCTCCCAAGCTGGTTGCTACAGGCGGGATCCTGGTAGCATCTGCAAACTTGCACATCTCCTCGTAACCACCTTTGAGATGGATACAGAGCATACCGCCATAAAGACCCGGGCTAAAGAGTTTGGATGCGATATCGTGCTGCGCATGGCTCTCCAGACCAGGATATGTGACGAAATCAACTTCAGGACGAGTCTCAAACCACTTTGCAAGAGCCATTGCATTCTGGCACTGGCGCTCTACACGCAAAGGAAGAGTTCTTATGCTACGCAGAGTAAGCCACGCGCTGAACGGGCTGATATGAGAGCCAAGGTTGTCATAGATATATCGGACCCTGTTCATATCTTCCCTGCTTCCTGCAACAACGCCGCACAGAGAGTCACCATGGCCAACATAATATTTTGTCCCGGAATGAACTACTATGTCTGCTCCCCACTCAAGTGGACGCATGACCACCGGTGAAAGGAAGGTATTATCAACGATAAACTTGCAGCCATGAGCATGAGCGATCTCAGCGATCTTGGGCAGATTGGCCAGTTTCAGCTGAGGATTGGAAAGAGCTTCAAGATAAATGACTTTTGTGTTTGGCTTGATCGCTTTTTCGATATTGGACTCATCGAGGATCTCAACACGGTCTGTCTCTATCCCCAGATGCGGCAGGATATCTGCAAACATGCTGGACGTGCACATAAAGGTGTCATCAGAGCAGATAACGTGATCGCCTGCATTCAGGTTTGCAAGTAATGCATTGCTGATCGCTGCCATTCCGCACGCAGTGATCACTGCATCTTCTGCTCCCTCCAAAGATTTTACTTTCTTTTCGAGAACAGCTGTAGTCGGGTTAGTTGTGCGGCTGTAAATATACAGATCAGGTTCCCATTCCGCACCGCGCGCGAGCATTTCATCATACTGCTCAGCGGTCTCATATCCGAATGTAGATGTCTCATAAATCGGGGTATTAAGTGCACGCGTGACAGGATCCGGACCATCTCCGAGCTTGATGGCACGGGTCGTCATTCCCATCTTGCTGAAATCGGTTTCATATCTGCTGCTCATATATTTCTCTCCTTTTCAAATAAGGTGTTCCTTTATCCAATTCATATTTTATCGTATCTTCCTGCATCTCGTAAACATTTGAAGCGTTCAAATCGCAAATCTTATTTTGCTTCTCTCAAGATCACTTCTCCTGCTTTATTGCTGACATACTGTCCATCAACCATAACCGCTTTTCCGTTCACATATACGTATATGATCCCCTCCGGTTTTGTATCAGGCTTTTTCTCATCCACTTTCATATTGTCGACATCTATTACGGTGATATCAGCCTTATAGCCCGCTCTCAGATAACCGCGCTCTTTTATCTCATAGCGATCGACGGTTGCCCCTGTCATCTTACGCACAATTCTCTCTATCGGCATCCCATAACGTTTAGCCAGGATGAAGAACTGTGGATATGTCTGATACGCAGCTATATTCTGCAGTCCTTTTTCCTCTACCCAGGCATCTGTCATGAAGATCGACAGATCGTCCTCCATAAGACGGCGGACTATCTCGTCATTGTAATATTTCCCCAGATAGATGCTGCCTGATCTGTTGGACAATTCTACCAGTTTAAGGTACATATCAAGAGGTTTTACACCTTCTTCATTAGCAAGATCAAAAACTGTTTTACCTTCATATTCCGGATGCTCATCAGAGATATAAGCTATTACCATATCGTCCCAGTCTATTCCCAGGACTTTTCTGTACATAAGTATAGTCAACGACAGTTTGAACCTATTGATCGGTTTGTCACATTCTTCTTTTGGAAGCGCTGCATACCATTCAGGGAACACCAATGTGATAACAGATGCGCCATAATGGAAAACATAGTTGTCAAATGCTATCTGATACCCCTGATCTCTTGTCTTATGGAACACGTCCAGCATCTTGTCTGCAAGTTTCCAGCTTCTGGAACCTGTGAAGATAAGATGGCTGTATTCCAACTTGCAGCCAGCTTCTTTCATGATCTCTATTACTTCGTCTAATCCCATCTCCAGATGGGACTTTTTCGTAAAAAGAGGATAATCTGCTGACACGATAGAACAAGCTCTGGGATGGACCGTCACAATTCCGCCGTATCTGGCGATCTCCTTGGCAAAAGCTACAAGCTCATCTCTTTTACTGTAGCGGTTCGGCTCATACATAAAACCAAAAGATCCGCCGAGAGCCCCTTCCTCCATAGCTTCACGGACATGAGTCATCTCCTCTTCGATCTGCTCTTTCGTGTACGGAGTCGGATCATAACCGGTCATACCAGCACGAACTGAGCCGTTGCCTACCAGAGGAGCCATATTTACATAAAGATTTCCCTTCGCTCTCTTTTTGAATTCAGAGAAACTTCCGGGTTTGACTGCCTGGAACAAACCACCGCCTATTTTATCTTTATATGGGGTGTCTTCGTCCACTCCGAACGGAGAGAAACTGCAGTTTCCTGTAATCTGCGTCGTTATCCCCTGTTCTATAAATGGTTTATAAAACTTCTCTGCATCATCCCGGTCATAGAAGAAATCATTATGCGAGTGAGCGTCAATAAAACCCGGGCATATCTGATAACCTGAAATGTCTAAAACATTGTCAGCCTCTTTATCAATGCCTGTACCTACCTCCAAGATACGATCATCTTCGATCAGAACATCGCCCTTGTACGGTGCAGAACCGGATCCATCAATAATCATTCCGTTTTTAAATAATGTCTTCATGAATAATTGGCGCGGACACCCGTGACTTGAGTCGTGGGAGGAGCGCCACCCTCCTTTTCTACAAATGATCTATGGCTAAAACTGCTAATGATTACATTTTTGCTGGTTTTGTCCCTGTTTGGGTACTGTCCGTA
>JAFRJM010000023.1 GCA_017432285.1 Oscillospiraceae bacterium
CATCTGACAATCTGCATTGCGGTTTGCAGTCAATAAGCAAATGGATATGATCCGGCATGACCTCCATTGCTTTGATACATATCTCCAGATCCTCTGAAGTCTGTCGCAGATGTTCCTTTACTTCCTCTGCGATATTACCTTTAAAGATCTTCTTCCTGTACTTGGTACACCACACCATGTGATACTGCAATGAGTAGACATATCCTCTACCATGCGTAACATCCATATTATCATAGTTATACTTAAATTTATCCATATATTAATTATACCATGCGTATGACGCGCTCACAACCGAAACCTAACAATTGTCCGCCTAACTCACGACTAAAGATCACGAGTGTGCGGCGGAATATTCATCAAATCCAGGGAAACGCCCTGAGTTAGCCAGGAATTCCAGTCCCAGTTCATCCAGTTTAGTCAATCCTTCATGGCCTTGTAATCCGTCTGCGCTGATTTCCAGCCAGCCATAGTTTTCCCGGCTTTCCGGCCAGAGTGGCAGCGGGTTGCCATCGGAGTCAGTACCGTTAGGATCTCCGGTCGCAATGAAATTCGCCCAGTAAAAACTAAGTTTCTCAGCTAATTCGAAATCGACTGGTTCCCAGGGACGGGCAGGAGGGACTCCCTCACGCAGAGAGGCAAAGGTGTACCAGAGCTCTGCAGAATGCCACGCCAGCTGCAGGTCGGTATCACGGATTGTGCCTCGTTCTTCCGGAAGGCAAGGTGGGAATCGGCCGAAATTGTAGGTCCAGTTGCGTGCGTCTGGAGCGGTCCTGGCACGATAAGCACCGAAATAGCGGTCAGCAATGGTAAGACCAAGGCCATTGCCGCAGATCCGGCTTGCCAACACGCGGCTTTGGAAGTCAACGTTCTCATCAGTGACCGGGAACAGATTGGGGAAATCATATTTATCATAAAGATCGCCTAAGCGGGGTTTCATGACTTCATAGAATTCTTCTGCAGTCTCAAATGTTTTCACCGGTTCAATTGAGAACCCGTTGCGCACAGTACATTCGCCTATATTGACACCGTTAAGGAAGTCGATGTGTGTACCGTATTCATCCATATTCTCTGATGCAGATACATGAGCTACATATTCACCGTCGCAGACCATGGATCCGGGGATATTTCCCGGCCCGAAGCCGAACTTCAGTCCAGTCTTCAGTTTATAGAAACGGAATGCAGGGAGCTTGCGCAGCTCTTCAGGCGTTATATCCGGATCAAGTCCTGCGTTCTCCAGATACGCGATATTATTCTTGTATGCGGTTTCCAAAGAGATATAGTCGCGTCTGATCCAAAACAGACCGGCTTGGTTGATACAGCGCCGGATCTTTCCAGCAGCTTTTGGGGAAGTAGCAAGCGCAGTAGATTTCTGTGTGCCGCCGGACTGTCCTCCCACTGTGATATTGTTCGGATCGCCTCCGAAGTTAGCAATGTTCTCGCAGACCCATTCCAAAGCTTTGACTTCGTCCATCAGTCCGTAGTTACCGCTGACACCGCCCTGTTCAGCAGAGAGCTGCGGCAGTGCGAGGTACCCAAAGACGTTTAGCCGCTGTGCTACGCTTACGACTACGATCCCTTTGCGTGCAAGTTCGGAAGGATCGTATTCAATCTCAGTGTAAAACCCTCCAGACAGGCCGCCGCCGTGGAACCACATGAAGACAGGTCTACGTTCAGTGTTGTCGGAAGCGCCTGTAGTAACGGAAAGATAAAGGCAGTCTTCACTCATAGGGGGCATGCCCATATAGTAGAAATCTGTGAACCATGGCTCTCTGGTCATGCCGTCGCCGGTCTCCTGCATTGGACGGGGAGCTCCAAGAGAGGCGTCCAGTTCACCGACCCATGGCTCCGGATCTACCGGTGGTCTGAAGCGAAGCTCACCAGTTGGAGGTGCAGCGTAAGGAATAGACCGGAAGGCAGTAATACCGGCATACTTACCGGTTAGCTCGACACCCCGCACGACTCCGAATTTAGTCTGTGCTTTTTTGATCATTAGGGTTCCTCCTCTCATAATCAGTTGGTAATATATTTAATTATACGCTCAGACAGGAATATATGTAATATCGGAAGGTGAAACAGAGGGCGGAGCAGAAAGGTTGACATTGCTGGACGCTTTGGTCAATTGAGTATAAAATAATTGGTAGAAATCTATAAGGAGAATAACAAAATGGCAATCACGTTAGCGAAGACCAAAGCTGGAATGGTTTCCGGAGTTGAGATTCCCGGAAAAGACATTACCGTTTTCAAAGGAGTCCCGTTTGCTGCACCTCCGGTAGGAGAACTGCGCTGGAAAGAACCTCAGCCGGTTCAGCCGTGGGAAGGAGTAAGAAAAGCTGACTCTTTTACCCCAGCAGCTTGGCAGGCAATGCATAGAGAAGGATCATTCTATGATGTTGAATGGGGCAACGAGCCGTTTGACGTCAGTGAGGACTGCTTATATCTGAACATCTGGACACCGGCTAAGTCTGAAGATGAGAAGCTCCCGGTTGCGGTATGGATCTATGGCGGCGGATTTATGTCCGGTTTTGCTCATGAAAGAGAGTTTGACGGAGAGGCATTCGCCGGCAAAGATGTTGTCTATGTTTCCATAAACTATCGTCTGCATGTTTTCGGATATCTCGCTCATGCTGGGCTTGACGAAGAAGCGGGCAGATCGGGCAACTATGGCCTGCTGGATCAGATCGCTGCATTGAAATGGGTCCATGACAATATCTCTGCGTTTGGCGGAGATCCTGAGAACGTAATGGTTTTCGGTCAGTCGGCCGGGGCAGGTTCCACGATCGCCCTCTTCTGTTCACCATTGATGAAAGGCATGATGCAGAAGGCTGTTATACACAGCGGACTTGGCGGATTTATGGATAAGGATTTCGCATATGAGATAGGCAGGCAGTTTGTAGAGCACTGCGGCTACAAGTCGCCTACAGAAATGCGCGATATCCCTGCTGAAGATCTCATGGAATTCTATAAATCTTTTAAACCTCAGTTTGGAAGAGACGCAAGGGCACGTCTGGCTTTTGGCCCGTATATAGATGGATATGCTCTTACGGAACCTTATGATGAGTTAGTTAAAGAGGGACATTATAATGACGTACAGTTCATAATGGGCTCTACCAAGGACGATATGCCCGGAGGTGCTCCATTGGCGTTTATGCCGCCTATGATCCATGAAGGTATGCAGAAGTTCCTCCTCCACAATGAGGAACTTGGAAGGAAGCCAGGTTATCTTTATTTCTTCTCACGTCCGTTGCCTGGTGATGACTCCGGATCCTGGCATTCCAGTGATCTGTGGTATATCCATGGTACTCTGGACAGATGCTGGCGCCCGTTTGAGAAGTACGACTATGAGCTGTCTGATGCCATGATCACTTATTGGACGAACTTTATGAAGAATGGTGATCCAAATGGCGAGGATCTCCCTGAATGGCAGCCATACACTAAGGACAACAAATTTACTATGGTGTTCGGCGATGGTTCATTCGGGCAGGGAGAACCTGAGTTTGATCCTAACCCCAATCCCAATGCTGCCCGCTGGCAGGTCCCGGATCATCCTTACGTATAAGGGTTCCGATAGTTCTTATTGCTGATAATCAAGAATCCGAAACCGATGTGACAGTTTCACATGGTTTCGGATTCTTCTTTGTTCAATAAGTGATTTTAGATAAGCTCAGTTGCTGTCAGTATGATCTTTGGAGCTGTTGCTGTCTCCTGCACCGCCGGACAGAGTCCAATGTCTGTAGACGCTGGCGGCATCTTTTGCTTCGCGGGCTTTTTTAGCTGCCTGCGTGTATAGGCCATATTCGTGAGACACTAGGCACTCCATATAACTTGGATCTGTGTGCGAGTTTCTCGGAAGCGGAACGTCCTGCTCGCCTGCAAGGATATCCTGGACTTTTCTGACGTCGACAGTATGCGTGCTGCTGCCGTCTGCTGCTATGACAGCCGCGGCTACACCGGCAGCCTGGCCGGTGCCGACGCATTGGGGGATAAGGTTCACGTTGTCGATAGCTATGCGGTCCGCTGAGATATGCCTTCCTGGAGCGAGAATGTTCTCAACTTTCTGCGGAAGTATTGACCGATAAGGGATCTCGATAGGAGCATTGTCATTCAGTGTGTCCACAGTACAGTGCCATGCTATGCAGTCATCATGTTGTTTCGGGAACGCCCAGTCGTTAGACGAGATTACATACTCGCCGACGATTCGGTGAGAACCTCTTGTGCCGAGCTGTGGAGCGATATCATAGAGATATGCATTGCTGAATATCTCTGGACATGCTATCTTGTAGTACTCGATCACTTTGCGTATGGCAAGCCGTGTTTTCATTTCTGTATCGGTCTGATCAGCGATCTTGGAGCAGTCATGCTTTGGCTGCCAGTTGTTCATCCAGCTCACATCGTCTGTTGGACCATTGATCATACCGGCGCGGAAGCCGTGGATCTCAGCTACGGCGTTGCTCATGACCCTGGATTCCTCCGGATGGTTGGTGATCCATTCGGTAAATGCTGTTTTGCTGAAGCCGCCTATGCGGTATACCAATGCTGTGGAAGAGCAGCGGCATTCATCATCGATAGCAGAGGATGTCGGAGCTCCTGACTGACGGCAAAGGTCCGCATCGCCTGTAGCGTCTATGACAACTTTGGCCAGGACTGCCTGTCGTCCTTCTTTGCTCTCAAAGATGACTCCTTTGCATACATTGCCTTCCATAATGGGTTTGGTGCCCCAGCTGTGATATATCACTCTGATCGAATCCGAATGTTCATTAAGCATCACATCCATCTCGATCTTAAGCTGGTTAGGCTCAAGCATAAATCCATGGCAGATGCGGTCACGAGTGGCGCCACCAACGGAACGGTAGTGTTTTATCAGCAGGGGATCTGTGCTGCCTGTGAGTTCCGGAGGAGGACCGGCTACAGCTCCGGGTATCTTGGAAAGGCGGGTGAACCACTCCTCCTGAAGTCCCCGGACAAAGATCTTGTCATGAAATGACAGATTGGGGATCAGCAGAACATATCCTCCGGTTACGTCGCCTCCGCAATATCCGTATCGCTCCATAAGAATAACGTTTTTGCATCCTGCCCTGGCAGCAGCGATAGCTGCACTATGACCGGCGGATCCGCCGCCCACGACAAGGACATCACATTCGTCGTATATCGGAATTGATGTCTGAGGTTCGATATAGGTCTTTGCGCTCATCCTTTTACCTCCATTTATCTCAAATAATGCTTTGGTTTATTAGATTTTTTGGGCCAAACTATACAGTCAGTCATGTAATCTGCCTTTGCGTATCGTGTTAAGCTGTTTTTTTGTTACCGTCAATTGAGGTCTGTTGGTTCCGTAACTCAGTTCATGGGTCAGATATCGAGGTCTGATCTCGTCGAGGATCCGAACACATTTCGGCTCTGTCCAAGGATGATGGCGGTCAATCTTCTGTATATGAAGGTAATTCTGGAAGAAAGCCTCAAAATAGTCTGTCGGAAAACCATCAGGGACACTTCCCGTGTTCTTTCTCACATAAGATCCGCTGAGGCTCTGGTGGAAATGAATCCCCAGTATCCTGTCTTTTATGTCGCCGTGCAGACGGACCATATCAAGGATATAATCTACCCCTTCTGCTTGCGTCCGCAGTTTGGTGTTTGTGTTCATCAGGTGTCCTGTATCCAGCATTATACCTACCCTTGGATAGTCGATCCTTGAGAGCAGATATTCAGTTTTTTGCGGATCAGTAAAAGTAAATCCGGGCCACCACTGATTTTCTACCAGGAAATCAAAAGTAGGACTCACATCACGTAGCAGTTCGTTAATGAACTCAAGAGATGCATCCAGTACTTCCTGATCCGTATGAAGCCAGCGATACGTGTAGCCTTCTTCCAGTGACACATCAGCAACATGGAATACCACATATGGAGTGTTCAAAGATACCGCGTAGGACAGATCATCCTTGAATTGTTTCATGAGGTCTTCCGGACGAGTGCCGCGGTAGACCCGCCCGACCATCTCCATGCTTCCGAATTTCCTCAGCAGTTCGGAACTGTTCTGCCGGTAGAAATCCAGCCAGTCCGGATAGAACACCATATGATAGCCTGAAAGCAGGGAGGCGGGAAACGACGGATCGAAATCATCAGGATCTACGATACCTTCGATCCCGTCCAATCCCAATGCATGAAGCTGTTTGCCAAGATCATCCCAACTGCCATAGGGAGCGATACAGGAATTGCATATAGGGAAATTGATGCTTTGAGTCATATCCTTTGCTCCATTTCAGGTTATGAATTAATTATATACGGAATTGGCACAAATGTTAGTCGAAATGGTGTATATTTATTTTAGGAGGTATAAGAATATGAGTGATTTTTTTAGTGTTGTTGAAAAAAGAAATTCCGTCCGCAAATACAGCGACAAACCGTTGTCTGATGATATTTGCAGAAAACTGGTTGAAGCCGGGCTGAGAGCTCCTACCGCGATAAACAAGCAGGAGATCCATTTCACAGTAGTAAAGAAAGATAATCCTGTACAGGCAGAGATACAGAATGATCTGAATCCGAATGCACAGAATTCTTTCTTCTATAATGCGCCTGTTACTATCTACCTGTCAGGTGACGAAAACTTCAAGTGGAGCGCAGTCGATGCAGGCATCGCAGTACAAAGCATCCATCTCGCTGCTACTGCACTTGGACTTGGAAGTGTAGTTCTTGGGTGCATGAAAGATGTCCTCAGCGGTGAGAAGAAGGAAGAATATGCCAAAAAACTGGCATTTCCGGAAGGATATGTTTATCAGATAGCGATTGCTGTAGGATACGCTGAAGCCACAAAAGAACAGCACACTTTCGATTTTGACAAAAATGTGTCTGTGATCTGAGATTGTTTTATCAATCTGAAAGCTCTGGTTATCACTTATGTATGATAATCAGAGCTTTTTGCTGCAGAATAGCAGTTTTCCCATTATTGCAATTGTTGGCCAATATACTGTCTGTTTATAATAATTATTAGAAATTGATAAATAACGAAAGATATGAGGAAAGAGATATGAGTGAAAGATTAAGTTCAAAAGTTATAGACGATCATTCCGAAGAGCTATGTGCACTGGCGAAAAAGATATGGGATAACCCTGAAATGGGCTGGAAAGAGAGAAAGGCAGTTGAGTGGACAGCGGAGTATCTGCGCGCAGAAGGGTTTGATACAGAAATCGGTGCTTATGGCATGCCTACTGCTATACGGGCATCATGGGGCAGCGGACACCCGGTGATCGGGTTCTGCGCAGAATATGACTGCTTGCCTGGGCTCAGCCAGAAAGTATCACCGAAGAAGGAGCCTGTAATTGAGGGAGAGGTCGGACACGGATGCGGACACAATCTGCTTGGTGTAGGTTGTCTTGGCGCATGTATCGGTCTTAAGGCAGAGCTTGAAGCATCCGGAAAAGATGGAACTATCATCTTTTATGGATGCCCTGCAGAAGAACAGCTTTCAGGGAAAGGTCTTATGGCTAAAGGCGGAGCGTTCTATGAATGCGATTTCACCATAGCGTGGCATCCAAGCTCATCAAATAGCAACTCGTATGCAGCCAGCATCGGAGTCGAAGGTGCATTCTTCAGGTTCCACGGGAAAACAGCACATGCAGCGGGGAATCCTCAGAACGGCAGGAGCGCACTGGACGCTGTACAGCTCATGAATCTTGGCGTAGAGTTTTTGAGAGAGCACGTTACCGGTGACGTCAGAATGCATTATATTATCACAGATGGCGGACTTGCTCCGAACATTGTCCCTGACTATGCTGAGTCCAAGTATTTTGTTAGGGCTATCACACGTGAGGCAGTCATTGATGCGTTTGACAGAGTAGTAAAATGCGCTGAAGGTGCTGCTCTAATGACCGATACGACACTTGAGATAGAACATCTCGGCGGCATCTATCCGACTATGCAGAATCATGTTCTTGTGGACCTTATGCAGAAGGTGCGCGAGGAGATCCCTGAGGTCGAATATACCGAGGATGAGCTGGCGTTTGCCGATGAGATAAATTCTGCTCAGCCTCAGTACGTTAAAGGAGAGACACCGCCTATTAAATATGAAACTGTTCCTGTTGAGAATACCAAGGGAGGCGGTTCCACTGACTATGGCGATGTCATGCATATCTGCCCAGGTGTCGCAAATTCGGATTGCTGCTGGTCTACTCTTTCTGGTGCTCATAGCTGGATGGCAACAGCTTGCTCTGGTCATTCGATAGGAATGAAAGGCATGATACGGGCTGCTAAGATCATGGCTGCAGGAGCATATGATCTTGTGTGCAGTCCCGAGACTCAGAAAGCGGCAAAAGAGGAATTTGACAATAACATGCACGGTACCAAATACGTCTGTCCTATTACAGATGATGTTGCATGGCCGTACGAAGATTAATATATGGTTATATGTACTGGGGAAATAAGAATTTTTCTGTTATAACTGTTATAATTAGTAAAAAGTACAGAATGAGGGAAATAGAGTGGATTATACGATTATTCTCCAGCTGCTTTTAGCTGCGTTTTGCGGTTTTTTGTTCGGGGCAGAGAGAGAAAAGAGCAATAAGGATGCGGGCGTGCGGACAAATATGCTGGTTTGTTTGGCTGCCTGCACATTGGTGATCATATCTAAGCGAGGCTTTCTGGGTGCAGAAGCAGATATCTCACGTGTAGCAGCAAGCGTCATTCCGGGTATAGGTTTTCTCGGAGCAGGTTCGATTTTCATGAGAGGAAATCGTGTGTTTGGCTTGACATCTGCTTCCCTGATATTGATCACAACATCTGTGGGAATGGCTATCGGTGCAGAGCTGTATCAGCTGGCAATTGCATGTACAACGATAGTGTGTATCATCATGTATGGTACACGATATGTTGACGGACAACGCCGCAAACGTCTCAGGGAAGAGACATGGGCAGACCTGAGTGTAGATAACAAGACTCAGAGTGGGGAAAGCGCACAGCAGAAATAGATATTAGAATATAAGCAAAACCCTTAATGCTTTTTGAGCACTAAGGGTTTTATTATTCTGTTATTACATCGAATAATATCTGACTGTTAGATCATCGAGGCAGAGTGCGGCCAACCTTGATACCCCTTCGTGATTACCTGCAAGGCCGCAGTCGATATTGATCCAGCCTTTTCCCATTATCACTGAAGCCGGTTTATCCCATCCGTTGGCGAATGGAGTAGGAGTATGGCCGACTACGACGATCTTGCCGTCAACGACCGGCTCTCCTCTGTACCAAACATATCTGCTGCCCCAGTCGTAGTGTTTTCCATCGTAAAGATCATGGACATATATATTACTTTTGATCTGATCAGGAAAGGCATGCACTATGACAAAATCAATATCTTCGATCCGAACCGTAGTCTGGATTATTGCTTTTTCCATAGCGCTGATTATACGCTTCTGATCCCGTTTGCTCAGATGTCTGTAAGCAGTCATGGTGTACGCGCCGCCGTTGTAATTAAGCCACACATTTGAGCATTCAGAGTTTAGAGCATTCTCGTGCAGATGCTCAAGCATCATCAATTCATGATTGCCGAGCAAAAGAATGCACCGAGGATCATTAAGAATAGTCAGGAACGGTTCCAGACCGTCCGGACCTTTATCTACGAGATCTCCTAAAACGTATACTATATCGTTGTCGTTAATTGATTGAAGAAAACTTTTTAATGGTGCCAGGTGGGCATGAAGATCGCTTATGACATAAGTCTTTCCCATTGTATCCTCCAATCATTTTCTAGTCAGGCCGAAACAGTATAGCATGAAAAAAGAGAAAATGGTAGCAAATGATTTAATTGGTATCTATGCCCTTGACCGGGTTTGATATAATGATATTTGTAGAGAAATGGCCACAATTAAGGAAAGAAGAATTTTAAAAAATGACAAAAGTTGATGTTTTTTCAGGATTCCTCGGAGCGGGGAAGACTACTTTGATCAAAAAACTCATTGCTGAAGCATACCCAAATGAGAAACTCGTTCTTATAGAAAACGAGTTTGGCGAAGTTGGTATAGATGGTGGCTTTATGCGAGAGTCAGGAATAGAAGTCACAGAGATGAGCCAGGGGTGTATCTGCTGCAGCCTTGTAGGAGATTTTGCAGATGCATTACAGCAGGTTCTTGATACCTATGCACCTGAGAGGATCCTCATTGAGCCATCCGGTGTCGGCAAACTGTCTGACATCATCCGAGCGATACAGGATGTTGAAAATGACGAACTGGTTCTGAACAGTTTTACAGCTGTAGTAGATGCAAAGAAATGCAAAGTATTCATGAAAAACTTCGGCGAGTTCTACAATGACCAGGTCGAGCATGCGAGCTGCATAGTTTTATCCAGGACAGGCGATATATCTCAGGCCAAATTGGATGAGTGTATAGCATTGCTCCGTGAGAAAAATCCTACTGCTACCATTGTCACTACTGACTGGAGCACAATTGATGGAGCTAAGATCCTTGAGGCTATGGAGCAAAAGAATACTCTTCAGGCTGAACTCGACAGACTTGCAGAGATGACATTCGATGATGACGAATGTGATTGTTGCTGTGATGACGACGATGATGAACATGAAGAGCATCATCACCATCACCACCATGACGGTGATGACGAAGAGCATGAGGAACATCATCACCACCATCACCATGATGACGACGATGATGAGCACGAAGAGCATCATCACGAAGAAGACGATGAGCACGAAGAGCATCATCACCAC
>JAFRJM010000042.1 GCA_017432285.1 Oscillospiraceae bacterium
TACTACGTAGCAAACACGCAAAGGAGTTGCTTCCGGTTCAGTATTGCCAGATGGCTGATCTCCACCCGAAGGTGCTGGTTCCGGCTGCTCGTTTCCGCCACCGCATGCTACTAAAGCAAGTGCGAGAATCAGAACGAGCAATAAGGAAATAAATTTCTTCATTGTACTACCTCACTTAAAAAAATATGGGATAAATCTCCTCTATAAAGATACTTCACCGTTGAAGTGTTGTCAATCAATCCATCCTATTTGATACAGCATTGTCATATATTGAATGATTACATTTCAGGCAAAGCCAACCGCAGGGCGTGTTCTATTATCTCTGCGACAAAATGGTTCTCATATATGATCTCTCCATCGTTGGAATAAGCAAATCCTTCCGGTGCGATTACTTCAACCTTTTTTGCTCTTTTATAAGTTACCAGATTCTGAAACCTCTTATTATCCAGATGCTCTCCTTTTGTGTACGGTCCTATCAGGAAAGGAACACGTAATCTTGAACACGGTTTAAGAACGCATACTTCTATCCACCCATCGTCTATCACAGCTCTTGGAGCACATTTAAAAGACCCTCCTACATATTGTCCGTTACCCAGTGTGCAGAACAGTCCTAATCCATCAGGATTCATAAGTTCCCCATCAGCATACACTTTAAATTCATTTCTCACGCTTGTAATAAGCGCCTTTATAATTCCTTCAGTGTATGAGTTCTTGGATCCATGTCCCAGCTGCGCTCTGCGTTCCTGTACATGAATAGCTACAGTCGTATCAAATCCAAAATTCAATACATTTACGCAGTAATGGTCCCCAACTCTTATAGCATCCATATTCACGATTGGAGCTTCTACTATTCTCTTGATATCTAAAAAGCGTTCTGCACCACCAAACGTTTTAACGAAATCATTTCCGCTTCCGCATGGATAACAAGACACAATAGCATTTTTATATCCTATTGCACCATTGCACACTTCTGAAAAAGTACCATCGCCTCCGCATGCGATAAACATCAGATCAACATCAGGAAAAGCCTCACACTGCTTCTTAACAAATTCTGTAGCGTCTTTCTCTCCCTTTGTTACATATAATTCGCAATCATCTGCAACAGACAACCCATCGATTTGTGTACGAAGCCTTGTTTCATTGCCGCCTTCCCCGGCCCTCGGATTTAAAATGAAAAAGTATTTCATTACCCTTTCCCCCTTGAAAAGTACATACCAATATTTAATTGCTAATACTTTACTGTTATGTGACTACCTATAAGATTATATCATACAGTATTTATCTGCTTGTTACTCGTTCATCGTTTATGCACTTTGCTAATTTTCCGCAATAATTTTCTTTGATTTTGTTAATTGACTTCTATATGTATTTACATCTACCCTATTTTTGTAAAACATTTTTAGAAATGAGGTGCTAAATATGTCTGAATTTAATGGAACTCCCCATAACAGCGCAAAGGTCGGTGAGATAGCAAAAACAGTTATCATGCCCGGTGATCCGCTCCGCGCAAAATTCATAGCGGAAAACTTCCTTGAAGATGTAAAAGAATTCAACCATGTCAGAGGTATGCTTGGCTTTACCGGTACATATAAAGGTGTTCCTGTATCTGTGATGGGTCATGGAATGGGTATCCCCTCAATAGGTATTTATTCTTATGAGCTTTACAATTTCTATGGTGTAGAGAATATTATCCGAGTCGGTTCATGCGGCGGTATGCTTCCGGAAATGGATCTTTATGATGTCGTTCTGGCAGATTCTGCATACAGCCCGTCATCTTTTGCAAAAGTTGCTTTCGGTTACGACGGCGATCTCATGTATCCTTCAAAAGAACTGACTGATAAGCTTGCCGAAACAGCCGAAAAACAAGGAAGACACATCTTCCGCGGCATCGTATACAGCAGCGACTGCTTTTATTCTGATCCTTCTCTACAGAGAACTCCTCCATATGATCTTATCGCCGTAGAGATGGAGAGTTTCGGTCTGTTCGCTAATGCCAAATATTTGGGAAAGAACGCTGCATGTCTTTTGACGATTTCTGATAAGGAAGGTGCAGAAACCACTCCTGAAGAAAGACAGACTGCATTTAAAGCTATGATGGAGATCGCATTAGACACTGCTGTTACCCTGTAGAATCTCAAAAAGGCATACGAATATATAACCAAAGAAAAAGATGAGAGAATCTGTATGTAAGATTCCCTCATCTTTTTAATGATTAAAAAGAATTAATTAAACCCTATAATTCCGTTCAAATTATCAAGCCTATCTTCCTGTCTGTAAAGCCAGGCGCTCTTGTCCTCATTATAAGCAATTACATAGGAATTGTTGCCATTTGGATCCACAGTATCGATAACATCAACAATACCATTCTGGAAAGAACCAGTATATATGTCATCATCATCTGTATAATCCCATGTTACAGTTCCGTTATAAAGACCATTGACTACTGTGGAATTGACATACCACTCAATATTATCTGACATTGTGCGAATCGATTTATAATGCTCTCTCGCTTGTCCGTTAGGAACGTCTCCCGACCACTCGCCTTCCATACCATATTCCGTCATATTGCCATATCCTTGTGAGATATAGGCATACCACTCGCCGTGCCCTTGACGGATATTTCCATCATATTCGCCGATATAGAATGCATACGTGCCATCCAGATCATAGAAACCTAGTTTATCATATTCGCATCCTTCCACATCGAATATGACAGGCAGTTCACCGCCTGCCTCAATATACTTATCCATGAAGGACTTTCCCTTATTTGTAAATGCTAGTATGGTGATCTCAAGCATATCCGTCTTAAGACTGTCAGCAATATATTGTGCGGCATCAGCACCTTCTTCCATCAGCTTGGCTGTCTCAATAATAACGTCCAAATTGCTTCGAGTGCTTGACATATCATATCCGGCTCCGGCTGCTTTAGCATAAATCTGCTCTGCGGTTTCAATATCGCCAGCAGAAGCTGTATTCAGACACCAATCACTATAAACAGCAGTAATATAAGCATCACAAGTATCTGTTTCAGCAGGGCAATAATCTTTTGCCATTTCGTAATATCCAATACAAGTATCGTAATCATCGTTATCATAAGCTTGCATTGCTAAAGCATCATAACACTGGAAAATATCTTCTTGAGCAACCTCATCATCAGGTTTTATCTCATATGCTTTTTGGAACTCGTCCAAAGCGGTGAAATAATCTCCACTCGCATAAGCTGTTTCTCCTGCAGTCATAGCTTTATCGAATTTAACTGAAGGCGAATTCTGGTACACAAAATATCCAATAATAGCTGCTAAAACAAGCAACACCGCAATAATTATTGGCAATTTCGATTTTTTCCTTTTTTTAACAGAAGGAGGATTCTGACCAGCTTGGACAGATAAAGGCGTGGTTGCTGCAGGCTGAGCATATTCAGGAGGAGAAACGTTTAATTGCTCCTGAACATATGCCGGCTGATCTGCTGAAGTCCTATAAGCAGCAGGTATCTGAACAGGAGGCTGCAAATCAGTCTCTTCAGATTGTTCTTGAACGTCGATCACTTCTGAATTATCAATATTTTCCAATTGCTCAATACTATCATCTGGTTCAGTATCTACAGTGACACCTCCATAACTGACTATACCAGGAATGGTGTTCTCAAGAACAGCTACCAGTTCAGAATTATCCTGTATCTGAGCCTCAACATAATTAGTATTGCTCTCATTTACTTCCGCTTCACATTTTTCATTTACTTCTGTTACCCCTGATTCTTTAATTGAATCGGAAAGTGATTCGGTATTATCAGGAAGCAGATTCTCAGCCTCATCTGCAATAACTTCCACGTTCTCTGTTAATTCTGTTTCCTCAATTTTTGTAGGTTCATCAAGTGATTCAGGACTCGGTTCAGTTTCATTAATTTGTTCATAAACTTCTTCAGCAATAATTTCCGCTTGAGTAACGTCTCGATAATCCGGGACACTTATTGTACCTTCCTCTATTTCAGGAATGCTAACTATATTGTCCGGTACTTTTACCGGTGTACCGCAGTTTGGGCAAAACTTCGCCTCAGGCATAAGTTCTTTTCCACAGTTGCTACAAAACATCATTAACCTCCATTATTTAAGACATAACACTAACCTTATATCATAATAGCGAACTGTATACAACTAATCGTTGTTCGTATATGTAGTAAGATTCGCTATAAAAACACCGCCATCATCCAGATCCAATACTGCATACCTAGGACCTCTGTAATCCATGATTGCGCCGGGATTCAGCACCCATATGCCGTCGATCTTATCGCAGTATGCAGAATGAGTATGTCCATAGAGCACTGCATTGCAGTTTCTTTTTCTTGCTTCATCAAGAATATATTGGTATGTTGCTTTAATTGCGAACTTGTGACCATGAGCAAGCAGGAATCTCCATTCCCCTACAATTAGTTCCTGAACTTCCGGAAGATTCGTAAAACGGTCACAATTCCCACTGACCCCAATCATTGCCCAATCTTCATGGTGAGACTGAATATACTCATAGTCTCCTGCCCCATCACCGAGAAACACATACCTTTCTGCTTCAGGATGCATTTTACAGATATTCTCAAAAGCTTTTGTCTTACCGTGAGAGTCAGACATAACAATTATTCTTCTCATTTTCTTTTCTCCAAAGCTGCTTTATATAGAACACTCTTTGAAAAACCAGTCGACTTAGCAACGATTTTAGATGCTTCTGACAAGGATAGACCACTCTCACACATAGAAAGAGCATAATCCACAGCTTCTTCAAAAGAATTCTCAGAAATGTGTTGTTCTTTAGCACCTTCGACAACAAGGACAAATTCTCCTTTAGGGGGAACTTCTTTAAAATGCTCTACTGCCTCACTGATCGTTGTTCGCCATATCTCTTCGTGTATTTTTGTCATTTCACGGCAGATGGTGATTTTTCTGTCACCTAGTACTTCCAGAAAATCATCCAGAGTTCGTTGCAATTTATGTGGTGCTTCATAGAAAACCAATGTGCGCTTTTCGTTTCGTATCTCTTCAAGCCTGTTTTTTCTTCCTCCTTTAGGTGTAGGAAGGAAGCCTTCAAAACAGAAACGTTCACAATGCAATCCGCATACAGAAAGTGCTGAAACTATAGCAGATGGTCCTGAAATAGGTACAACGACAATGCACTCGTCCAAAGCTCTTGATACAAGCACACCACCTGGATCACTTATGACAGGCGTTCCGGCATCAGAACAAAAAGCGCAGTTCTCGCCCATCTTGATCCTGGATATTATCTGTTCGGCTCTTTCTATTTCGTTGTATTTCTGGCAACTTACCAAATGTTTTTTTATTTGGAAATGATTAAGAAGCTTACCTGTGACCCTAGTATCTTCTGCTGCGACAAAGTCAACAGACTGCAAAGTCTCGATCGCTCTCGGAGATAGATCTCCGAGATTACCAATAGGTGTAGCCACAATATATAGCTTTCCGCTTTCGTTCATAATCATTTTACCTTTCGCAAAGAGAACTCATTTCATCCGTATAGACTCCGGATTGATCCTGTACGATAAAATCCGGCATAACAGTTAGCCCTTTTCCTCCAAGATAAACAGCATCTATCAGTACTAAAAAAGGTGCACTTGTTGACGTGTGTCTGCAGAAACGGATCCTTTTAATCTCAAACTTGTAATCGTTCAAAGTGGTTATTATTTCTATAAGTCTTGATGGCGTATGGCATAAATAAAAATGCCCCTTTTGCCTGATGGCTTTAGATACGGCTCCGCATAAAACATCAAGTGTCAAACTGCCCTCATGACGAATCGCTTTCAGATTCTCATCCTTGCTAACAGATCTTTCAGCGAAAAAGGGTGGGTTGCATAAAACTGCATCATATTTTCTTGATGAACGGAAATCCTCAACAGAAGTACAAACACATTCAATATTCTGCAATCTGTTCTGCTTTATAGTCTCCTGAGCAACTTCTAAAACATTTTGACGCCTGTCAAGAAGCGTTATCCTGCCATAAAGGCCATTGTTAACACACCAAAAAGAAGCTGCCCCATTACCTGAGCACAATTCAAGCAGAGACTTTTTACCATTCAATGCTGAAAAAGAACCTAAAAGCCATGGTACGATAGACGGTTTCTCAAGATCTTCCGCATATAAAGTCAAGCCATTTTTAAGTTTTGTGTTAATCAGTTCCATGAATTAAATTATACAAAAAAATGAGGCGGGTACATAGGTACCCGCCAAACAATAATCTTAAATTATTCTTCTGAAATTGCAGAAACAGGGCAAGTTGCTTCGCAAGCGCCACACATAACGCAAACATCAGGATCAATGACACGCCTGTCTTCACCCTCAGAAATAGCGCCTACCGGGCATCCAGCTTCACATGCACCACAGTTGATGCAATCTTCACCTACTACATATGCCATTATAAATACCTCCTAGCCAAACATTGCAGTAACTATATTATCACAGAAACTGTATTTTTCAAGTACTATTCAGTTTCTTCCTGAGAATGGGCTTTTTGAGCTTCATATATACCCTTTCTAGCTCTTCCTCCGGCTATTTTAGTGACATCATCACTCTGAAACGTCTTAACAGCTTCCGTCTCATCCATTTTTACTTTTACATTGGATAAGAGAATATTGGATTCAATAACTGTACCTCTTCCATCTGGCGTAGAAACATATGAACCTACTCCCGGAGTAAACTTTGATAGCTCCTCATAAAGATCCTGCTCATATTTCAGACAACACATCAGTCTGCCGCAGGCACCTGATATTTTGGTCGGAGATAAAGATTTTCCCTGCTCCTTTGCCATCTTGATCGTTACAGACTGGAAATCAGGTAAAAACCTCGAACAACAGAAAGGCTGACCGCAGACACCGATTCCGCCCATCATTCTGCTTTCATCTCTTACACCAATCTGTCTCAACTCGATCCTGATGTGGAAGATAGCAGCGAGATCTTTGACCAGTTCTCTGAAATCCACGCGATCATCTGACGTAAAATAAAATGTAATTTTCTTGCCATCAAACGTGAACTGAGCATCAACCAAGTTCATATCCAACTGATGTTCTTCAACTTTTTCCTTACATATCTGAAGAGCTTCTTTTTCTTTAGATGCATTTTCCTCAGCAACTCTGATATCTTCTTCTGTAGCTTTGCGAAGAATCGGTTTAAGTGTATCCTTGAGCGCTTCATCGCTGACAATGGTTGGAGCGAAAGAAACATCTCCCATTTCCATGCCACGTGCAGTCTCAACGATTACTTTCTCACCTTTTTTATAATCTTCGGTTCCCGGATCGAAATAATAGCTTTTCCCTGCTCCGCGGAAACGAATACCAACTACTCTTGTTCCCATATATATTTTACCTATTACCACCTAATTTATATGCAAGTCGAGTCTCGACTAATTTAATATTTGTATATTTTCCTGCTTCTTCAAACGCTTCACTTACTTCAGTCAGGATCTTATCTGACGAAGAGTAATCCTCTCTTAGTTTTGTCCGATTTCCTTTAAACCAAAGAATAGAAGAATTAAGCAAAATCCT
Organism: Oscillospiraceae bacterium; assembly: GCA_017432285.1. Taxonomy (GTDB): domain Bacteria; phylum Bacillota; class Clostridia; order Oscillospirales; family Ruminococcaceae; genus RUG11783. The sequence goes on from JAFRJM010000042.1 coordinate 7,535, forward strand.
CAGATCATCTCTGTTTTCTGCTTCTGATAGCCACTTCATCATACCATATCTATTGTGAAGTAAAGCTGCTTTACAGAACTCTCTCCCAGCGACAGACATTGAAGCATAATTGCCGTCAGTCAAAGCCCTTAAAGATAACCCAATATTTCCGTCATATAACTGCGCAATCTCTATTGCTTTATCTTTTGTGCATTCTGGTATACGGCGCATCACTTCAGATACACACAATTCAATACCAGGGCTATGTATCCTGTATATAACTGAACGTGAGATAAGTGTTGGAAGCAGATCAGAATCCTGATTCACTGTCATAATAAATATGACGCCTCTGGGCGGTTCCTCAAGCATTTTCAGCAAAGCGTTAGAAGAACTCTGGTTGAGCATTTGCGCATTCTTAATCAGAATGACTCTTCTTCCGTCAGTAGTGACCGCAGCTTTATTTGCTTCAAATAGAGCATCTCTTACTGACTGAACAGATATCTCACCCGATGATCCGCTTCCTTCAACACATATACAATCCGGGTGGATGCCTCTCATCACTAATCCGTTATCATCTTTAAGATACTCCGCAGCCAAAAGATTAGCAAAAAATCCACATCCGTTTCCGTCTTCTCCCTGCAGGACGATACCATGAGGAAGACGATCAGACTCAATGAGACTTTTCACCTCATCCTTAAGCCGTTCATTTCCTAAATAAGACTCAAACACGTAAGCAAACCTCTTATAAGTGCTATCTAATTGTACCAAATGGAACAGGCAATTTCTACTGTACGATACTGTCAAGTAGATTGTACTTCTTGTATTCAAGCCTTTATAGTTTTCTATGGATTTCATTATACAAATATGCCTATTTTTCAAGACATTTTAACATTTTCAACACGGTTTTCAACACAAAAGCCCTTTTTAGGCACATTACAATTCGTATATTTTGTCCTAAAGTGTGATTTTCATCCGTAATAATGGTATGATAGACGCGACTAAAACAAGGATGTAACACATGTTTCAGAACACATATATTCAGGATTCAGATTTTGCCAAACGGGTATTCAGGCTTGCATTACCCAGTACGATCCAGGCACTTTTGAATGTCAGTGTCAATGCACTCAATAATCTTCTAGCCGGCCATTATTTTGGTGAAGTCGAGATATCCGCATTATCTCAGACAGCATCTGTATTTGCCATTTATGAAGTGATCACTTATGGTTTTGCTTCATCCTGCGGAATACTAGTAGCTCAGTATTGGGGCAAAAAAGACCGAGAAAAAATAGAAAAGATCATCTCGATTGCTATCAAACTGGAAGTTTTGCTCGGACTCATATTCTCTGCAGTAATGCTTTTGTTTTCCCACAGTGTCATGAGCATAATGACAAAAGACAGCAATGTTCTTCTTCTAGGTGCAGAATATCTGAAAGTGAGCTCTCCTATTTATCTTTTATTCGGCGTTTGTAATGCTTTATACAGCAGTTTTTCATCCTTGGAGATGGTCAATCACGTTTTTTGTGGCAACTCCATATGCAGCCTATCTAATCTGGCATTGTCCTATATCCTGATCCCCAAATATGGGGTCATCGGGGCCGCAGTATCCGCACTAGTATCAAGAGCGATCTCATTTGCATTTGCGTTAGCTGTTCTATTCAGAAACAGGAAGATATCATACGAAGCGAATTACCTCTTAACCAAAGATCAATTGCTGACGAATGATTTCCTAAGAGTAGCTTATCCTGTAATGGGACATGAACTGATATGGAGTGTAGGAAATAATATGCCCCAGATACTCATGGGAAGGATAAGCACTATAGCTACAAGCTCCTACAGCATTGCCATAAGCCTATGTCAGCTGCTTAGTATAGTCCAGTCCGGACTTGGAAGTGCAGCACTTACAGTTGTAGGTCAAAATATTGGAACAGGTGAAAAGAAAAGGGCAGAAAAATCCGCCAGGACCTTTGTGCTGTATACATTAATTGCCAGTATAGTCAGCACTCTATTGTTAATCATCATCCATCCTCTATATCTGAGTTTCTATGATGTCTCGCCGGCAGTTATTGAAAACGCAAAAATGATGATGAAAGTTCTTATGATACAGACTTTCTTCACAGGTTTTGACTCGGTTGTGCTCGTAAACGTTTTGCGTGCAGGCGGCATGGGAAAAGTTGGATTTTACACAGATATTGTCGTTATGTGGATGATCGCTATCCCATTAGGGTGGCTCGGTGCTCTAAAATGGAACCTTATTCCCCCATTTGTAGCTCTCCTTGTAAAGCTGGATATGCCTCTTAAATCACTGGTCGGGCTGTATGTTGTTTTAAAAACAGACTGGATTCATAATCTCACGAGAGATGCAGATACCGATCCTGCATAAATTTTTTATTGCTACATGAAAAAGGCGCCAAACGGCGCCTTTTCTTTATGCAGATAGCCTTCAATCATTGTAGAACTTATTGGTACCATACTTCGGTTCACATGTAACCGTCAGCCCAAGACGTCTGAGCGAGTTCAGATCTACCGATGAAAGCATTACAGAAGAATGCATATCGCTTCCCTTAAGATTCGGAAGTTGTTCCAAAGCAGCGGCAGCATTTGAATCCTGAATTGCACAAACAGATAACGCTATCAGGATTTCATCAATATGAAGTAAAGGATTGCTTCCGTAATATCTTGTCTTAAGATCCTGAATCGGTTCAATCATATATCTGCTGATAAGCTTTATGGAATCTGGTATACCAGCACTCTCTTTCAAAGCATTTATCAGAGCGGCTGATGCTGCGCCTAGGAGAGAAGTTGTTTTTCCGGTAACGATTCGTCCATCAGGAAGTTCTATAGCCGCAGCAGGACCATCTGTCTCCTCTTCCTTTTCACGGGCTGCAAGAACTATGGGTCTTTCGTCGAGAGAAATACCTGCCTGACGCATGATGAGCTCTATCTTATTCAGTTCTTTTCCGTCTGATTCTCCTTTTCTGACCTTTCCTAACGCATTGAAATATCTTCTGATTATCTCGATCCTTGAGGCTTTGACTGCTGCATCGTCATCAACGATGCAGAAACCGACCATATTTACACCCATGTCAGTAGGCGACTTATACGGGCAGTATCCCAGTATGTGAGTAAATGTCTCCTGAAGCACCGGGAATATCTCTACATCTCTGTTGTAGTTGACCGTGGTGACTCCGTATGCTTCGAGGTGGAACGGGTCTATCATATTGACATCTTCAAGATCTGCTGTAGCAGCCTCATATGCAAGGTTAACGGGATGTTTTAGTGGAAGATTCCAGATCGGAAATGTTTCAAACTTGGCATATCCGGATTTAAAGCCGCGCTTACTGTCGTGATAAAGCTGAGACAGACAGGTAGCCATCTTACCGCTTCCAGGTCCTGGAGCTGTTATAACAACCAGCTTCCTTGTCGTTTCAATGTAGTCGTTCTTTCCAAATCCCTCGTCGCTGACGATAGACAGAACGTTAGATGGATATCCTTCAATAGAATAGTGACGGAAAACCCTCAGTCCAAGGGCTTCAAGCTTTTTCTGAAAAGCGACTGCTGCAGGCTGATTGGCAAATCTTGAGATGACGACGCTTCCGACATACAGATTTCTGCTGTGAAAAGCATCGATCAGCCTAAGAACATCGGCATCATAAGTTATGCCATAATCATCCCTTTTTTTATTTTTCTCAATATCATTTGCATTGATCACTATCACGATCTCTGCTTCATCACTCAAATTTGACAGCATCCTGACTTTACTGTCAGGTTCAAATCCTGGTAAGACCCTAGCGGCGTGGTGATCGTCGAAAAGCTTTCCTCCAAACTCCAGATACAACTTATCTTCAAATTGAGCTACCCTCTCCATGATCCTTTCGGACTGAAGTTTCAAATATAAGTCGTTGTCAAAAGCTTTTACACTCATTTATATCACCACCTTATCAATAAACTTTTTGATGCTCTTGTCCCAGAAAAGCCATTCGTGAGTTCCATTCCATGACTCATTCGTGATATCCCAGTTTAACCTAGATGTTCTCTTTACCCACGCTTTATAACTGTTGACAAGAAAATCCTGTTTCCCGCAACTAACATAAAACCTTGTTGCCACCTTTTTGTTTGACAGTTTTTCTACTAAACAAAAAACATCCTGATCATCATCGATGGTAACATTATCTCCCAGAATACCTATCCACTCATCCGGTATCTCTTCCGTAGCAGAAACTAATGCTTTAAGATCTATCGCACCAGAAAAGCAGCCACAACCTGCATAACGTCTGGGATCAAGAAGGCATGTCCTTAAAGCTCCGTATCCTCCCATAGAAAGCCCCGCAATATATCTGTCCTGTGCTTTCTTGGAAATGTTGAACATCTTCTCACATATTGAAACCAGTTCATTCCTGATATAGTCACTGTATTTTTGTCCGAACTTCATATTCAGGTAAAAACTATGTGCGACTTCCGGACAGATAACTGCTATATTCTTCTCCTGAGCATATTGCTCTATGCGCGTTTTCCTTTGCCATGACGTACAGTCATCGCTGTACCCATGTAATAAATACAAAGACTTAAGTGGTTTCCCATCCGTTTTTTCCGGCAGAATCACGACAAGATGGGTATCCATATTCAGCATCTCAGAATATACACTTCCAGAAAATACAGCCATCTCCGCCTCTCAAAATCTCAATAAAAGACAAAACAGAAAGCAAGTTTTCTGCTACTTGCTTTCTGTATTCTCTACTTCTGTGAGTCATCCTTACCGCTCGTAAAGACATCAGCCTTACAAGCGAAAACATTCATTAAACAATTCAGCTGTCGGTCAGTAAATCTTCCTTTGTTAGCCTCACCCATGTAAAATGTATCTCTGTTTTCTTAAGGATTATTTGTTCAAAACCGGAACAATAACATACAAATTATTCCAGTTAATACTGAATAATTATCACATTCACAAAAATGAAAGTCAATCTGTCGGCAATGTCAATTTTACTGCAATAATCGATTTCTACTATGTAACCAAAAATACCTTTTATTATTTGTGGAAAGAAACTATATCGATCCAGATCGATCATTCAGAAACAACTATATGATGCGGACGATACATAAATCTGAACACAAAATATGTGGCAAACCCAAAACCGATCGGAATGAGCATCGCTGCAGTAAATGATACCGTGTCGGCAATATAGCTCATGACAGGAGTAGCGACAAGAGATGCTATTCCCTGAGCCAGGCCTGTTGCAGCACATGCAGCAGATGCATAATCCGGGTATTCTTCACATGTCAGTACAGTCCTTGCTGTGAAACTTGATCCGGACAATAATCCTGATAAAAACATTGTAACTATCCAAACATACGGGTTATCTACAAAAAAGGATACAGCGCTGAGGATCGTGCACATTATTGCCTGGAATCTCAGATACCATGCAGTGTCTATCTTTCTGGAAAAAGGCACATAAAGTATTCTTGATGCCAGCCTTCCTATTGAACCGGCAGTAGCTATAAAACCGCGCATAGCCGTATTGTATACATCGGCATTCGTCATATAAAAATATGTTGGAAGGATCTGTGAAAAGAAATTGTAAAAGGACATCGTGATATTCGAAGCAAACAGCGCCTGCATATTTCTGTTTCTAAGCATCTCTTTGATACTCAGCTTCGCTTTATCTTTCTGTCTGTATCTGTCCGTATACAATGTTTTTGGACGCGTAAACAGAAACAGAAACGATATTAGGAAAAGGATGCCCACCACTATGAGATAATATCCTATTCCTCTATAACTCATATACCACTCCATGCCCATGGTATCTACCACAAGCGTGTTATATGATGGCATGAGAGCTGCCGCCAATGAAAACAGCATAAACAACGATCCGACCGAAGTGCCCCTTTTCTCAGCATGGAGATCGCTCGTATATGCCGTGCACACATTATCCATAAACGGTGAAATCATACCCTGCATGAATTTCAAGAACACAAACACAGTCATTGTCGGAGCAGAACCAATTCCAAGCATTACGGCACCAAGAAGCAAAACAAGCATTCCCAATGCATTAACTTTATCAAAGCGGTCTGCTAACCTCATTATCACAACATTTATCAGCAGATGGCCGATGCTCTCTGCAGTTGTAAAAAGAGATGACTTGGTCAACGAAGTACCAAAATAATCAATAATAAAAGGCTGAAGAGTATTGTAAACCGAAGTATCCATTCCTCTTCCTGCCATGATCATGAAGCAAAATACAGTAGCGATCATGATCGCTTTTTCATTGGATATCTTAAAAATCCTGTTTCTTTCCTTTGCCATAAATATTTACCACCGTTATCTATCTGCTTCCAATACAAAAAAAGAAAGTACAAATCATAAATTGTTTGTCTTAATTTATTATAAATAAACCGATTTGAACGGTCAATTTATAAGAATCTATCCTATGTTTTCTTTAGAAGAATTTGGATATATAATGTTCCTAGAAAAAACAAGGAGGCATTTCCGTGCAATACGATATTTCCGAACTTCTGAAGAAAGGCGGCCGTATACATTTTGTAGGGATCGGAGGTTCCGGTATGTTCCCTATAGTCCAGATACTTCATTCTCTTGGTCATGAGATATCCGGAAGCGATGTCAATGAAGGCAGCATAATTGATATGGAACGTCAGATGGGTATTCCTGTCTATATGCAGCATGATCCTAAAAATGTTGACGGAGCATCCATGTTGGTCGTCACTGCAGCTCTCTTCGCAGATAACCCAGAAGTCCTCCGTGCTAATGAATTGAATATCCCGGTAATACCAAGAGCTGACATGTTTGGATACATCACGACTCTTTACTGCAATTCCCTATGTGTCAGCGGAACCCACGGCAAGACCACAACAACATGCATGCTGACGTCTATAATGATAAAGGCAGGAAAAGATCCATCCGCTTTGATCGGAGGAAAACTTCCCCTGATTAAAGGCTATGGCAGAGTCGGCAGTTCAGATGTGTTCGTATGTGAGGCATGCGAATTCAAGGATACCTTCCTTCATTTGTCTCCGTCATACTCAATTATCCTTAATATCGATGATGATCATCTTGATTATTTCGGAACAATAGAAAACGCCATGCGCTCATTCCTCCAGTTTGCTAATAACGCAAGCACTGCAGTAATAGCAAATATAGATGACGCTAATACCGTCAAAGCTCTTTCATCCTGCGATAAACGCATCATCTACTACGGTGCAGATGATAAAGCAGACTATAGGATCGTAAACGTTGAGAAGTATGAAAGAGCATTCCATCAGTTTGAACTTGTTCACAATGATGAAGTGATCGGACCTTTTAAGCTTAAAGTACCCGGAAAACATAATGTTTGGAATGCAGCAGCAGCTATATCATGTGCTCTTGACTGCGGATGCGACATCGCTTCGATACATGAAGGACTGGAAAGCTTCTCCGGCGCTGGAAGAAGATTTGAGATACTTGGCACTTTCAATGGAGTAACAGTTGCAGACGACTATGCTCATCATCCTACAGAAATTGCAGCTACTTTGCAGGCAGCTCAGTCAATGGGCTATAACCGTGTCATCGCTGTCTTCCAGCCGTTTACATATTCAAGAACCTATCTTCTTCTGGACGACTTTGTCAAAGCTCTCTCTTTCGCCGATATCGTAGTCATGACAGAGATAATGGGATCCCGAGAAAAGAACACCTACAATATCTACACTTCTGATCTTGCGGATAAGATACCCGGCTCCGTATGGTTCAATACTTTTGAAGAAGTCGTCGATCATGTCAAAACGATCGCTCAGGATGGAGACCTTGTTCTTACACTTGGATGCGGTGATATATACAAAGCAGCTCATATGATGCTCGAATAGCAACTTTTATTTATTCGCCAATAATGTTTTATAAACAGATCAAGCCGGCCAATATTGCCGGCTTTTTTTGTATTCTGATGATCTTTTAGATGATTTCCAAAACAGTAAATACCACGACTGTATCTTCTTCATCAGTAACAGATGCAAACGATTTGAGATTGTTAGCTGTAACAATCTCCTTAGCCTTTCCAGAAAAGCTGTAATAAGGCTTTCCTATCTCATCTCTGAACAACTCTACTTCTTTCATCTCAAACCCACGGACTCCCGTACCCAAAGCTTTAGAAAAAGACTCTTTTGCAGCAAAATTTGCTGCAAGTTTAGATGTATTATCCCTGTAAAGTTCAATTTCTTTACAGCTAAAAACATGCTTTAAGAACGCTTCTTTTTTACATGCTTTTTCTATCCTGGATATGGAAACCATGTCAACTCCGATTCCGTAGATCATAATATATAACTCCAGATAAGATGATGTGGTTTTATTATAGCAAATTTATCGATTTATATAGTATAAAAGCTCTTTCCTCGCTTGCATGCTTAAAAGTGTCGTGTTAATATTATCTAAACGCATTGATGGGACATAAGTAAGCATTGAACCACCTGCACAGAGAGATTCTTTAAAGCTGAAAGAGAATCAAAAAATCAACGCTGAATTTCATCCCGGAGCGGCTGTTTTGAAATTTTAGTAGGAGCAGACGGACGCATCCGTTACAGTGCAAAAGAGTGTCGGCTCTTTAGTCGAAATACGGGTGGTACCGCGGAGAAATCTTCGTCCCGATTTGGGGCGATTTTTTTATATTTATTTATTGAGGCGAACAATATGAAAGAAGCACTTAACAGGATCCGTGAAGAAGCGATACAAGCTATCGCAGCAGCGGATTCGGAAAACACAATCGAAGAACTCAGAGTACGCTATTTAGGAAAGAAAGGTGAACTTACCGCTATCCTCAAGCAAATGGGTTCTCTCTCCCCCGAAGAGAGACCTGTTCTTGGTCAGCTTGCAAATGATGTTCGAAAGGAACTGGATGCCAAAATAACAGAAAAAACTGCTGTTATCAAGCAAATGGCTCAGGATCTCCGTTTCAAAGCTGAAGCTATAGATGTTACTCTTCCCGGTAACAGGCCTAAGATAGGCGCAAGACATCCCCTGGAGAAGGTACTTGATGATGTAAAAGAGATCTTCCTCGGTATGGGATTCGATGTTGCTGAAGGTCCGGAAGTAGAGTATGACCATTATTGCTTTGAGATGCTGAATATGCCAAAGCATCACCCTGCAAGAGATACACAGGATACATTTTATATTAATGAAAACGTCCTCTTGCGTACTCAGACATCCTCTGTTCAGATACGCACTATGCTCAATCAGAAGCCACCTATCCGGATCATCTCACCCGGACGTGTATACAGGGTCGATACAGTTGATGCTACACACAGCCCTATATTCCATCAGATAGAAGGACTTGTCGTGGACAAAGGCATCACAATGGCAGATCTTAAGGGAACTCTTGAAGAGTTTATCCATAAACTATACGGAAAAGAAATCGGAGTACGATTCCGTCCTCACCATTTCCCCTACACAGAGCCATCCGCTGAAATGGATATGGAATGCTTCAAGTGCCATGGAAAAGGATGCTCTCTGTGCAAAAATGAAGGCTACATAGAACTCCTGGGATGCGGAATGGTAAGACCTGAAGTTCTGGAAGGATGCGGGATAGATTCTTCCGTATATTCCGGGTTTGCGTTCGGTGTTGGTGCTGACCGTATCACAATGATGCGTTATGGTATCAACGACCTGCGTGTATTGTTCGAAAATGATATGCGCTTCCTAGAACAACTGTAAGGAGGAAAAGTGAAATGAATGCACCTTTTTCCTGGATAAAAGAATATACAGATATTGATGATATCAGTGTCAAAGAACTTTGCGATGCACTTACTCTGTCCGGAAGCAAAGTCGAACGTACGACTTGCGAAGCTGACAGTATCAGCAATGTAGTTACGGGCAAAGTTCTTGAGATGCACAGACATCCGAACAGTGACCATCTATGGGTATGTTCTGTTGATGTCGGAACCGATTCGCATATTCAGATAGTTACCGGAGCCCAGAATGTAAATGAAGGAGATGTGGTTCCTGTTGCTCTGGACGGAAGCTCACTTCCTAATGGCACCGTGATCAAAAGCGGTAAACTGCGCGGCGAATTAAGTGAAGGCATGATGTGCTCTCTCGGTGAACTTGGACTGACCACTCATGATTTTCCTGAATGCATAGAGGACGGAATAGCGATCCTCAAAAAAGAAACACCTATCGGAGAAGATATATGTAAAGTTCTCGGATTGGATGATGTGAGCATCGAGTTTGAGATCACTTCGAACCGTCCGGACTGCATGTGTGTATCCGGCCTAGGGAGAGAAACAGCTGCTACATTCCGCAGACCTTTCCGTTTCCCTGCTCCAGAAGTTAAAAAATCTACTGGCGATGTGACTGAATATCTGCGCGTCATTAACGATACACCTGAAAACTGTCTTAGATACTGCGGAGCTATCGTAAAGAACGTTCGTGTTAAACCTTCACCCGAATGGATGCGACACAGACTTCGTCTTTGCGGAGTCCGTCCTATTAACAATATTGTCGATATAACTAACTATGTAATGCTCGAGTATAATCAGCCAATGCATGCTTTCGATTACAGGAACGTCAAAGACGGCACCATAATCGTAAGACAGGCTAATGAAGGCGAACACATTGTCACTCTTGACGATATAGACCGCACTCTGACACCGGATATGATGATAATAGCCGATTCGGAGAAGCCTATCGCAGTAGCTGGAATCATGGGCGGAGAATACAGCGGAACATACGATGACACTAATACAGTAATATTCGAGTCTGCATGCTTCAACGGAATAAATGTACGTCTCACTGAAAGCTCTCTTGGAATGCGCACTGAATCTTCAATCCGTTTTGAGAAGGAGCTTGATCCCGAGAATACTCTTCCTGCTATTACACGTGCTCTTCAGCTGGTAGAGGAACTTGATGCAGGAGACGTTGTTTCCGGTATCATCGATGTCCGCGGAAACATCCCGGAAAGAAAACATCTGCCTCTCGAGCCTGATAAGATCAACAAGTTCTTAGGTATCGATCTGACAACTGATGAGATGGTTCGAATCCTTACCTCTCTTGAGTTTGAGGTATCCGATGATCTTATCGTCACACCTCCGACATTCCGCGGTGATATCCTTCTTATGAACGATATCGCGGAAGAGATAGCAAGGATATACGGATATGACAATATCCCGAATACCATAATGAAAGGTACTGCTACTGCAAAGCCAACTGACCGTCAGTCATTTGATAAAGCTCTTGCCCTGAGACTGGTCAGTGCCGGTCTGTACGAAACAAAAACGTACTCATTTATGGGTACCAGGACTCTTGACATGATTGGCGAGCCAGAGGACAGCTCGTTAAGGAATGTGGTAAAGATAAGTAACCCGTTCGGAGATGACACTGCTTATATGCGTTCAACGATGCTTCCTTCTATGCTTGAAGTCGTGGCCAAAAACGCCAATGCACGCGTTCCTTCTGCCTCACTGTTTGAGATCGGTGTTGTTTTCAGAGCTAAAGATGATGTAAACGTTCTTCCTGATGAGCCCAAAGAGCTAGTTATAGCCAGCTACAATGATCTTGACTTCTTTGGGATTAAAGGAATTGTTGAAGATCTGTGTGAATACTTCAACACAGACGAACTCCGCTGTGAACCTCTGACAGATGGCTTGCAGTATCACCCCGGAAAAGCTGCAACACTGTACGTTGGCGATACTAAGATAGGTACACTTGGTGAATTGCTTCCTAAGATCGCATCCAACTTCAACATAAAGGAAAAAGTCACTGTCGCTCAGATATCTGTTGAAGACCTTTACGCCGTCAAGGGCGAAACAAAAAGATTTACTCCTCTTCCCAAATATCCTGCACTGACAAGAGACCTAGCACTTGTTGTGGATCTTGAGACACCTAGTTCTTCACTTGAAAAACTGATACGCAAAGCCTGCGGAGACATTCTTGAATCTATTAGTGTCTTTGACGTATATACAGGAGAAAAGGTTGAAAAAGGAAAGAAGAGCATTGCTTATAGCCTCAAACTGCGTCATACTGATAGGACTCTTAAAGACGACGAAGCAGATGAGGCTATTAAGAACGCTCTAAGTGAACTTGAAACGATAGGAGCTGTAATACGCTCGTAACTTGCGCCGTATTGGGAATTAGTGTATTCTTATTTTTGCAAAGGAGATGATAGACAATGCAAGACAAAACAATGATCTTCACATTGGAAGATGAACAGGATCGCATCATCCGCGAAAAACTTACGATTGTTTATAATGCCTTGAAAGAAAAAGGATACAACCCTGTTAACCAGATCGTTGGATACCTTCTTACTGAGGACCCGACATATATCACCACATACAACAGTGCTCGCTCTGTCATGCACTCCATGGATCGTGATGATATTCTTGTTGCTATGGTCAAAAACTTCATTGTCTAACGGAGGAAATATGGCAGAACAAAGCTTGATGTATAAAGGTAAGCCTTTGGCAAGAAAAGGCAATGATATCTATTATGGTGACCCGGATGCACCGTATGTCATTTATCTTCAGGTCTTAACATCTGAAAAACAAAACGATGTTGATGTTGCTACTCGCGTTCAGGTCATGCTTTTATCTACAGATGTTTCACTTAGCTTAAAAGACAGGATAGTTCGTGTTAGCGAAAAGAACAGTCTTTATAGTGCATTGGATATCGGTTTTGTATGGCTCGAGCGTGCTTTGAAAGGATAACATCGATAACACAAATTCAAAGGAGGGATGATCATCATCCCTCCTTTTTATGCTCAATTTTTCATCCGGTTCCTTCGCCTTCAGAAGTAGTTGGATCTGGTTCTAAAGCTGGAATATCTTCTTCTTGATGTGCATCACATTGAGTACAATCACGATGCCTATGGCCTGGAACTCCTACTTGAGGTTCTGCATCAACAACCCAATCTCCCCATGGGTGCTCAAGTGCAGGAGTGTCTCGTAGCACAGGATCCGGTTCACCACAACCACTGCATTTATATTGTGCTTTTCCACCATGCGTACAAGTGGCTTCTTCTACTGTCTTATCAAAAACAGAATAATCATGGGCTAACTTGTCTATATCTCGAAGCACAGGATCCAGCTCACCACATCTACTGCATTTGTATTGTGCCTTTCCACCATGTGTACAAGTGGCTTCTTCTACAGCCTTATCAAAAACAGAATAATCATGTCCTAATTCAGAAATAGATTCCTCGTATGTCTCATCGCATCTACTGCATTTAGACTTTTTAAACCCCTTTTCCTTACAAGTCGGGTCTTTACTTTCTATAATAACAGAAAAATCATGCCCTAGTTTCTCAATAGTTGTAGTCTGTTCAAAACCACAAATCTTACACTTTGCTGATTTCTTTCCTTCTTTCTCACATGTTGGCTCTTCAATAACAGTGCTTTCACCCCATTCATGATCAGAATCACCATGCTTTACATCGTACTCCTTACCACATAGAGTACATTTAACTTTCATAGTGCCATTCGTTTTATCATAATCATGGGCCGTAGACATGTCATATTCATGATCAAGCTTATCAACAGTAGTAACTGTCTTTTTACCACACACCTTACATACCATCGTCTTTGAACCTGGCTGTGTACAAGTCGGGGCTACTTCATCCTGAACCTGGAAATCATGTTTACAAACTTCTTTAACTGTAACAGTGAATACATAACCGCCGTCATCGGTTGCTTTATATGAAATAGCAACTTGGGCTTTTTCCTTATTTTTAACCTGGCTATAAACAGAACTAAAGAGGGATTTTCCTGTGCTCTCCTCAGAATCTTTTACTGCATCAGCTTTAGAGATAGTGAATCTGTAGGATTCAGGTTCCTTGTAATTTTCTTCTTTCTCCCCTTCTTTAGTCTTTTTATAATCAATAAATCCTGCTTCATAGAAAGATTCCATAGCAGAAGTAACAACAATGTCACATTGATACTGATATACATCTACCGGAGCCGGGGCCTGTTTACGTGTTAGCTTTGCTGTGATCTCAGGTCTTGTGTCTTCTGTGAGCAATGCATGTGTACGAACATATTCCAGAAGCTTTTCATATGCCTTTTGCTCAAGATGAATTCCGTCAGATGTAATATATTCACTCTTGCAGTGTCCGTCCTGATCGCGCCATACATCTTCAGTAACATTGAGATAATGCAGCCCACGATCCTCACACATCTTAATTAGTGCATTGTTAAACGTATAAACCTTTTTATAGTCCACCATCCTATACCCGGATGGCAGATCTTTTCCTATCGGAGGAATAGATTGAATGATGATGTCTGCATACGGATATGCTTCCTGAATAGCGTCTATAGCTTCCTCGTAGTTTTCTATAAAACTATCAACTGTACCGGCAACCAGGTTGTTAGTACCGAAGTTCATTATAATCGTTTTTGGCTGCATGATCTTGACAGCAGCAGGAATAGTGATCGGGCTGGATTTTTCTACAAAGTACACAACGTTTCCGCCACGAACGCTTTGAACGCCCATGCCATCTACACCGATAACATGATCAAGATCAAGCAAATGGAGCATATACATACGGTTATAGTTACTATCACCTATGAAGAGCAGATCTTCCATGTATTCATCGCCGGCTTCTTCTGTCAGCTGAAGAACAGTAGCATTTTGTTCTGTAACAGTATTTTCGACAGGGGTATCAGAAGGTTTAGGATTAACATTAGAAGAACCATTCCCATTGTTTGATGGTGCAGGTGTTTTATCTCCAATAGAGGAAAAATAGGAATAGCCCAACACACCAGCAATTCCCAAAATAATAAGTAAACCCAAAACAAACGCTATTTTACCTGCAGTGGAAAACTGACTCATAAAACCTTTTGACGACTTTTTCCCTTTATTCTCTGCTTCGTCTGATTCTTCTACTAATTCCACTGAATCAGCGTCTATTTCAATAAAATCCTCTGATGCATCATCAACCTGCAAAGTCTCATCTTTCTCGATAATATCTTCAGCGTCATAGACCACAGTATCTACATCTTCCTCAACAGAATCAAAAAATGAGCTCAGTTTTTCTTCATTAGCAGGAATACTGGGAGTCATATTCTCCTCATCACGTACTCTGAAAATCTTTTTCTCTTCCATAATCGCTCCAGTTATGTTTAATTCTGAATATAAGAAAACAACGCCTTCATTTGTACGAAGGCGTTATCTCATTCAATCAGTCTTCGTCAGAATAATCATCTTCATCGAAGAGTTCAAATTTAATTTCATGACCGCAGAAAGGGCATTTGAGATTATTACCATTCAGAAGTGTATCTTCGTCTATAGAGAAAGATCTGCCGCATTCAGGGCAATCGACCTCATACAACGGGTCATCATCTTCGTCATAATCGTCTTCATCATCGAAGTCATAATCTTCATCATCAAAAAGGACATCGAGGTCATCTTCGATATCAGCAACCTCATCCTCAAGTTCATCGACCTGATCATAAAGAGCTGTCAGATCATCATCACATTCTGAAAGGACCTGAGCCATATCGTCAACAACTTCAATCAAAGCTTTAAAGATCTTTTCCTCTTTTTCCCCGAGTTTAAGATCGCTGCCTTCGATCAAACCTTTAAGATATGCAACCTTTTCTGTAATATTCATGTCTTATGCTCTCCCCATGTATTCTCCGGTACGAGTATCCACCTGGATAACATCGCCCTCATTGATGAACAAAGGAACACGAACCTCAGCACCTGTTTCAACAGTTGCAGGTTTGAGAGTGTTTGTAGCTGTATTTCCCTTTACTCCCGGTTCGGTAGCTGTAACCGTAACATTGACGAAGTTCGGAGGCTCAATGCCAAACACCTTGCCTTTGTAGGACAAGAGCTTGCAAACATCATTTTCTTTGACATACTTGAATGAATCAGGAAGGTCTGCAGCTGCAACCGGTTCCATTTCATATGTCTCAGAATCCATAAAGTAGTACATGTCACCATCATTGTAACTGTACTGCATATCTCTTCTTTCAATAAAAGCCTGCTCAAACTTGTCAGTAGGGCTGTATGTTCTCTCTAAAATACCGCCGGTAATGACATTTCTGATTTTGGTGCGGACGAATGCGGCACCTTTACCAGGCTTAACATGCTGGAACTCAACAACCTGATATACGTTGCCGTCTTCCTCAAAACTTAAACCATTTCTAAAATCGCCTGCAGAAATCATATTATCACCTCATAAATAAATAGGTACAAAAACCACTAAAATATTATACATCAGTGTTATGTCGTAAGCAATACTGTTTAAAGCGTGATAAGCTTACGCTCACTTCCTGTCAGATTCTTATAACCTTTCTCTGTAATAAAGATCATATTCTCTATTCTGACTCCGTATTTGCCTTCTATATAAATTCCGGGTTCGATTGTCATAATCGTGCCTGCCGGAAGAAGATCATGCCTGGCATAAGATGACATCGGTTTCTCATGAATATCCAGTCCAAGGGAATGTCCCAAAGAATGTCCAAAACATCCTTCATAACCCGCTTCATAAATGATATCGCGGGCTATTTTGTCCAGATAATCTCCATATACTCCGGCTTTGGCTGCAGCCATCGAAGAAAGATGTGCATTGAGAACAGTATCATATATCCTTTTCTGCTCTTCTCCTACTTCTCCAACCGCAACAGTTCTTGTCATATCTGAACAGTAACCGCACAGTTTTGCACCGTAGTCCATAGTTACAAACTCACCGTTCTGAATAAGCTTATCACTTGGGACTGCATGGGGCATCGAACCGTTCGTACCGGAAGCCACAATAGTCTCGAATGCAAGACCATCCGCACCCAGTTTTCTCATTGTATACTCTAACTCTGCTGCGACCTGTTTCTCAGAAACACCTGGTTTTATGAAGTTGAGTATCTCAAGAAAAGCAGCATCAGTAATTGCCTGTGCATCGCATATCATTTTTAACTCTTTGGGTTCTTTTATGGCCCTCTCCTGCTGGATAGCAGAAGATAATGTATCATCAGCAATGAAATGGACGGATCCCACATTTGCTTTTAATGCGTTGTATTCTGCCAAAGATATCTCTTCCTCGCACAGCACCTCATCTATTCCATGTCTGGAACACAATTCGCTGATCTGTTCATATAGTTTACCCTGGAGGATGACTTCCGCTCCAACGACATTCTTCTTCGCTACTTCAATATATCTCGAATCGATTATAAAATATGCTGTATCGGGAAAAATGAGAAGGGTCCCTGCAGATGATAATAATTTCGATAAGTACTCCCTATTCGTATCTGAGATCACTATCGCCCCTTTTGTATTAGCAGGAAGTTTGTTCCTCAGTTTTTCTATCCTGTTCATAGTAGATTCAACTCCTCCTCATATATCATTTTCATCATTTTCGCGTCTTCAGCCTGGGTGCCGTCTGACTCACAGATGAATGTCGGCGCCCACCCTCGGGCTGCGATCTGTCTCATCAAAGGTCTTGGATCTGGTCCGTACATATTATCTTCAAAAGTCAAATGTCGTTTTTCTCCTTTTTCCGTATATTCTATTTTGGAAAAATGAGAGTGAAAATGACTTGCTCTTTCATATCCAAGACGATTCAGCATAGTGTCCAGAATGATCGAATAATCTTCTTCTGTTTTTATTCCGCCTAATGTTCTTGCGTTAAGATGTCCGAAATCAATACATGGAATAATCCTCTCATCAATAGAGCACAATTCCATTACTTCTTCCAGAGTCCCCAATTGCCCTATCTTTCCCATTGTTTCCGGACAGACAACAACATCAGTGAAACCTGCAGAATCCAATTCGTGAAGGCAATATTGCAATGTTTCTAAAGCTAAAGATAGCGCCTGCACTCTCGTCTGTTTGCCACAGGACCCAGAATGCACTACAAATCTTGCACCGCCAAGCCTTCTTATTGCATCAGCACTTTCCAAAAAGTATCTTGCACTCCCTTTTCGCTTTTCTTCTTCAACGCTGGACAGAGAGATATAATACGGTGCATGCAAACTCATAGCAACGCCATATTCTACAGATGCCGATCTGATCTTCTCAGCGACATCATTACTGATACGCACTCCTCTGCCACATTGATACTCATACGCGTCCAATCCAAATTCACTGCAGTACTTAGGAGCATCGACTGTTGAAGTATATCCTTTTTCTGTAAAACTGTCCGAATTGCCTGCCGGCCCAAACTTAGGTTTCATTTCTTACCTCCATTTGTAGAGTATATCACGCGATGAATATACCTAACAACAGACACAAAAAGACCTCCGATAATCGGAGGTCTTAATTCAAATCAATTATTTGAATTTGCGCTTGCGAGCAGCTTCTGCCTTCTTCTTACGACGGACAGAAGGTTTCTCATAATGTTCACGCTTGCGAACTTCGGCAAGGATTCCGGAGCGGGCGCATTGACGTTTAAAACGACGCAGAGCGCTGTCCAGGCTTTCGTTTTCCTTGACTCTGACTTCCGACACTTTTATCCCTCCCTTGCCAGTAAATTTTGCACGTTCCTTATTATACCATCTAGCCGATTGGTGTCAAGGCGATTTTCTTATTTTACGACCAAATTGACGAGCTTGTTCTTGACAACGATCTCTTTGACTATTGTCTTGCCCTCGATTGCAGCAGCTACCTTTTCATCCGCATGGGCAGCAGCAAGAACTGTATCATTATCTGAATCCGTAGGAACGGTTATTCTGCTGCGAAGTTTTCCATTGATCTGTACCGGCATTTCAACAGCAGAATCAATGCATTTGGCCTCATCATATTCCGGCCATGCCTGCTGTGACAGCTCTCCGGACAGACCGCAGATCTGGTTCAGCTCCTCTGTGATATGAGGAACGAAAGGATTAAGAAGCATCAGCAATGTATGATACTCCTTTTTGTTGGTAGCCCCTGTCTTAACGATGTCGTTCACCAGTGCCATCAGCGTTGCGATAGCTGTGTTGGCCTTAAGACTGTCTATATCCGATGTTACTTTCTTAATCGCCCTGTGGAAAGCAGCCTCAAGCTCAGGACGGTACTCGTCCCCATCTATCAGGATATCCTGCAGCTGCCAGATTCTGTCCAGAAAACGCTTGCACCCTTTGATGCTGCTCGTAGACCAAGGGGCAGCCTGCTCAAAGTCACCTATGAACATCTCATATAACCTGAGAGTATCTGCACCGTAATCTCTTATGATGTCGTCAGGGTTGACTACATTCTTCAGTGACTTAGACATCTTAACGATAGGATGTTCAGCCATCTCTCCGTATTTTTCCACAAGTGCCTTCTTGGCAGCCTCTTCACTTCCGTATTCAGCTACCAATGCATCCTGATCCTTCTTGCTCATGTTTACGAAAGCACGGGGATTCATTCCAAGGATCATACCATGGCTTGTTCTCTTTTTATATGGCTCTTTGTATGGAACAACACCAATGTCATAAAGGAACTTGTGCCAGAACCTGCTGTAAAGCAAGTGCAGTGTAGTATGTTCCATACCGCCGTTATACCAATCTACAGGACCCCAATATGCAAGGGCTTCCGGGCTCGCAAGAGCTTGATCATTGTGAGGGTCCATATATCTAAGGAAATACCAGCTGGAGCCAGCCCACTGAGGCATTGTATCTGTCTCTCTCTTGGCAGGACCGCCGCAACAAGGACAAACTGTATTGACCCATTCTGTGTGTCTGGCAAGCGGGCTTTCCCCACCTTCACCGGGTTCAAAATCCTTGATCTCAGGAAGCAGCAATGGAAGCTCATCCTCGCTTATAGGCTGCCATCCGCATTTATCACAGTAGGTCATCGGGATAGGCTCACCCCAGTATCTCTGGCGGCTGAAAACCCAGTCACGGAGCTTGAAATTGACCTGTCTGTGACCAATTCCGTTTTCTTCAAGCCAAGCGAACATGGCCTTTTTTGCCTCTTCTACAGAAAGGCCATTCAAAAAGCCGGAATTAACCAGTATTCCCGTCTCACAGTCTGTAAACGCAGCTTCATCGACATTTCCGCCGGCAACGACTTCGATTATCGGAAGATCGAACTTTTTGGCGAACTCCCAGTCTCTCGTATCATGACCTGGAACAGCCATGATAGCTCCTGTACCGTATGTGGAAAGGACATAGTCAGAAATGTAAATCGGAATCTCCTGTTCAGTAACCGGGTTGACCGCAGCTACTCCCTTTAAACAAACGCCAGTCTTATCTTTGGCAAGTTCAGTACGTTCAAAATCGGATTTCTTAGCTGCTTCTTCCTGATACGCTTTTACTTCATCCGCATTTTTGATAATGCCGTTTTCAAGCCAGGCACGTACCAATGCATGTTCAGGGCTCAGCACCATATACGTCGCCCCAAACAGTGTATCGCACCGTGTTGTGAAAACAGTGATCTTATCACCTTCCGTAGAAGTAAAGTTTACTTCAGCGCCGTAAGACCTGCCAATCCAGTTCTTCTGCTGGGTTTTGACTCTTTCTATGAAGTCAAGATCATCAAGATCATCGATGAGTCTGTTAGCATATTCAGTGATCTTAAGCATCCACTGGCTCTTTGTCTTATGAACAACAGGGCTTCCGCATCTCTCACAGAAACCGTTGACCACCTCTTCATTTGCGAGAACGACTTTGCATCCTGTGCAGTAGTTGACATTCATCTCCTTCTTGTATGCAAGACCATGTTTGAAAAGCTGAATGAATATCCACTGTGTCCATTTATAGTATGAAGGATCTGTCGTGTTAACTTCTCTGGTCCAGTCAAATGAAAGGCCAATACTCTGAAGCTGACTTTTGAATCTGCTGACGTTCTTTTCCGTGACGATCTCAGGATGGATGTGATGCTGCATTGCGAAGTTTTCCGTTGGAAGGCCGAATGCATCCCATCCCATTGGATAAAGAACATTGTATCCCTGCAGTCTCTTTTTTCTTGCAACAGCGTCCAATGCAACATAGCTTCTTGGATGCCCTACATGTAAACCGTCTCCCGAAGGATAAGGAAACTCCACCAAAGCATAATACTTTGGCAGAGTGAAGTCCTGCTTAGCAGCAAATGTATTCTCTTTTACCCATTTATCTTGCCACTTTTTCTCAACAGAAGTGTAATCATATACTCCCATAAAATTATTCCTCGACTTCTTCAACGGAGACTATTGGCGCATCGCCCCAAAGTTTCTCCAATTGATAATACTCTCTAGATTCTTTTGTAAATACATGTACTACCACAGATCCTACATCCAGTAAGATCCAGGAGTCTCCGCCCCGCCCTTCACGGCGAGGCAAACCTAGTCCGAGTTTTTCAACTGTTTCCTCTACTTCGTCTGCAAGTGCACGCACCTGTGTGGTGCTGTTGCCTGATGCAAGAACAAAGTAATCAGCCAAAGTCGTGAGGTTCTCCACATACAGTACTTCTATACTGTCACCTTTTTTATCATCTAATGCTTTTGCGATAGTTTTTGCCAGTTCTAAAGATTCCACTGTGATCTCCCTTGATTTTATGTGTAGTCGTCCATATTGGACACTTCATCGTCCAATATATCGGTTGTGTGCTGAAGTTCAATAACTCCCAAATCTTCCGGCAGAACATCATCTGTATATGGTCTCATATACTCATTAAGTATGTTCGCCAATTTTTCTTTATGTAATGTCCAGACGTCCAGACCATAGATTCCGTATCTTGATACAGGCTCTCCAGGAACGCGTACCACCTGGAAATCTGAAGCAGAAAACTTCTGTGCTGTCAGAGCCAGCTGCAGAATTTCCTGTACAGTAAAATCTGTATCGATGTAATCATAGCAAGCAGTTATCAGGCTAAGAAGTTCCATCTTGGGAGTATTGAACAGTTTGTTCAGAAGTCCTCCGAAGAAATATCTCTGCATCTTAAGTCTAGTGATATCTGCAAGTGCATAATCCCTGTTTCGTACAAAATTCTCTGATGTCGCCCCGTCAAGAAGATGTGTTCCGGCTTCCAGGACAGTACCTTCATTAAGTGTTATATCTTCATCAAGAGTCACTTCAACGCCGCCAAGCATATCTACAAGAGTCGGGAAAACATCCATGTCTATGCATGCGTAGTTGTCTATCGTTAACTTGAACTGATCATAAATGACATCAGCCAACACTGAGATACCTGTTGTTCCGTCTCCGTCCTTGATTCCCCAGTTATAAAGGCCATTGATCTTTCCATATTTAACCAGCGTCTCACCAACATAAGTATCGCGCGGGATCTGAAGAGCATTCATTTTCCCTTTCTGAAGGTCTATGTTGACAACCATAATAACGTCAGTATTCGCAACTGTTCTTCCCTCTTCGTAGTCGATACCGGCTACAAGAACAGTCATCGTCTGATCCCTGAGGTATTTGGGAGTCTGGATCCTCTCATCTATCTCTTCACCGCTTGACGCAGGTTTTGTTTGAAGGAGCACTTTAACTCCAATACCGATCAAAGCAAAAACTGCAAGAACAACAAGTAGACGTATAAATGTATTCTTTTTTGTCTTTTCTTTTGCCATTTTCAATCCTTATTCATACTAGCTAAGCTAGCGTAATAATTATAAGCTTCAAGAGATAACGGCATTACCACTCTGCCCTGCTCAACGAGATGTAAGATCATATTTTTCAGAGCAGTAAATATTGCTAGTTTGATATCCGATTTAGCAATTTCTCTCACTTCGGATGATCCGGGGAATGTTCTGTCATCGGATATATAATCTGCCAGAAATATACATTCCTCAAGCGGAGTCATATCAGCGTGCCCGCAGGTGTGATAATAGATAGCATCACACAAATCATCTGTCAAGTGAAATGCTTTACAGGCATAAACAGCTCCGGCAAACGAATGCCAGATAGGCTTGCAGCCTCCAAAACAATTATCTTGCATTATAGCAGAGCCCTCTAGTGTTTTCAATAAAACATCATCCGGCTCTTCCTTCATTATGTCATGCAGAAGACCGGCTATTTCAGCCTTTTCCGGATCAGCACCGTTTCTGTTTGCGAGCTCAACAGCACATTTTGCCACGCAATCGGAATGATACATCCTCTTTTCAGATAAGTGTGCTGCGGCAATAGTCCTAGCTTCCTGAGAAGTCATCTATACAATCCTTTCTTATGGATCTGCTCTCTTACACTCTCAGTTAGGTACTCAGAAGTATCTTTATCTTCTTTGATCATCATTCTGAGTTCTGTAGACGAGATATCCAACGGCTCGAACTGCATCAGGATCACTTTTCCGCCTTCTTTAATAAGTTTGTCTGCATCTTTCTTCAGCTGATCAGTAATATCTGCTTCTCTGGCTCCAGCAATAACTGTACACCTGGAAAGGATCCTTTTATACAAATGCCATGTCGGGAACGATGCCAGCATATCTGAACCAATTAGTAGATACAGCTCCGCTCCCGGATACTGTTTATGTAGTTTTTTTATCGTCTGAATCGTATAATTCCTTCTTTCTTTTGACTCAAGAGAAGAGATACGGACAGTATCAGACAGTGATAAAAACGTCCTCTTTGCAAGATCGTAACGGATCCAGTACGGAGTACCGCTGCGTCGTTTATGCGGGGATACGCCTGTCGGAATTACTAGTGTCAGATCAGGTGAAACCGTTTCGATCGCTTTTTCCAGCAATCTTGAATGTCCAAGATGCGGAGGATCAAACGCGCCGCCATAGATCAGTATCTTTTTACTTGATTCCATATTGATCGACTTTCTTGTTTCTTTTATAGATAACGAATTTTCTTCCAATTACCTGCACAGGCTCAGCACCCAGCAGATCCGCAACCTCTTCACAAGCTTCTTTTGCTGTATATGGGGAGTTTTCCTGAACAGAAACCTTTATAAGCTCTCTTGCTGTTAGCGCATCTCTGATCCCATTCAGAACGGTATCAGTCAGTCCGTCTTTGCCGATATAGCAGCATGTATTAAGCGTATTTGCAAAACCACGAAGCGTAGCTCTGTCTTTTGTAGTCATAGACTCCTCCTGATCTTCTTTATATCTCTTAAATAAAATGCCAGTTTATGTGCAGCTCTGGCACGGTGGCTCCTTCTGTCTTTTGCTTCTCTGCCTATTTCAGCCAGTGTAAAACCGTTATTTATGCAGAACACAGGTTCATATCCGAACCCCTCACCCATACGTTCAAAAGCTATCCATCCCTCACATACACCGTGAACTATTCGTTCGTTACCGTTCTCATCTATATAACAGATAGCAGTAATGAATCTTGCAGTTCTCTTTTCTTTAGGCAGATCCCCAAGTTTTCCCAGTAATTTATCAATGTTGCGGTCGCTGTCCTGCGGATCTCCGGCATATCTGGCAGCATGTACACCAGGTTCACCATCCAGAGCATCGACAAACAGTCCCGTATCATCTGCAAGCACAGGCTTATGGCAAAGGTCCCACACGGCACGTGCCTTTATTCTGGCGTTCTCTTCTATCGTGGTACCGTTTTCTTCCGGATCAGCAGCCACACCGGCTTCTTTCATTGAAATGACATGGATCTGATTTGACCTGAAAATATCCTGAAATTCAGCCAGCTTATTCTTATTGTTAGTAGCTACGATAATCTGTTTCATCAGTCGAACAGAGCCTCACAAAAATCATCAGGATCGAATACCAAAAGGTCATCTATCCCCTCTCCGACACCAACAAAACGAACAGGTATCCCCAACTTCTCCTTGACGGCAAAAATTGAACCGCCTTTTGCTGTGCCGTCCAACTTAGTGACGATGATACCAGAAACATCTGCAGCTTCAGAGAATATCCTTGCCTGCTCTATTGCATTCTGCCCTGTCATACCATCTATAACCAGCAGTGTTTCAACAGATGCATCGGGAGCAGCTTTCTTAACGCTGCGAACGATCTTGGACAACTCATCCATAAGGTTCTTCTTTGTCTGAAGTCTTCCGGCAGTGTCACAAATTACTATATCCGCTTTGCCTGATGCAGCAGATGCAACAGCATCAAATACTACAGCTGACGGATCTTTCTGACCTGTAAAAAACTGAGCGCCGCTTCTCTGTGCCCAGACTTCGAGCTGTTCCACTGCTGCTGCTCGGAATGTATCCGCTGCGGCGATCATGACTTTTTTGCCCTGGCCCAGATAGTATGATGCCAGCTTTCCTGAAGCAGTGGTTTTGCCTGCACCGTTGACACCAATCAGCAATATGACTGCAGGCTTCCCTGACAGATCCAATTCACGGTCAGCACGAAGCCGATCTGCACAGATCTTTTTTAATAATGCTTTTGCTTCTTCATCTCCGTGTGCGTTTTCATCCATAACGGCATTACGAAGCTGCTCCGTAATTGCTGCAGCAACTTCATATCCGGCATCAGCAAGTATCAACGCTTCTTCGATGCTGTCAAAGTATTCATCAGTATACTGATCATCAAATCTCAGCGCATACGCAAATGTGTTCTTTGTTTTTCTCAGACCGTCTTTTAATTTTTCAAAAAAGCCCATTATTTATCTCCAGTTATCTGCTTCGCTCGCCTTCTATAACAAGCTGAGCCTCTTCTATTCCGAGTTTTAAGACCTTAGACACTCCGTCTTCCTGCATAGTAACACCGTACAGCACCTCTGCCGCTTCCATAGTTCCGCGGCGGTGAGTGATAGCTATGATCTGTGTGTCTTTTACTATCCTCTTGAGGTACTGCGCAAAACGCAATACGTTGGATTCATCAAGCGCTGAATCGATCTCATCCAGAATGCAGAATGGTGACGGATTCACCTCCAGTATCGCCATGTAGATCGCGATGGCAACAAGAGCTTTCTCACCGCCTGAAAGGGCACTCAGATTCTTGATAACTTTTCCAGGTGGCTGAACATCAAGTTCAATTCCGCTTCCAAGAATATCCGTCTCATCTGACAGATACAAGTCTGCCGATCCTCCCCCGAACAACTCCTGGAAAGTCCTGTGGAAACGAGTGTTTATCTCGTTGAAACTGACAGTGAATATCTGTTTCATCTCAGTTTCTAGATCTTCAATCAGTCTCAACAGACTCTTCCTGCTCTCATCAACGTCTCTGATCTGATCAGAGAGGAAATTGTATCTGCTGAGGACTTCCTCATATTCTTCGATAGCAGCAACGTTCACATTGCCAAGAGCACGAACTTTATTTCTTATTGAAGTTACCTGCTGTCTCAGATCAGTTATGCTGGTAAACTCAATGCAAAGCGGAAGAGCTTCTGCTACAGTGAGCTCATATTCTTCCCACAGTCTGTTCAGATAGTTGTTGTAATCGTTGCTAAGTGCTGTCTTCCGCTCCTCCAGCCTTGAGATCTCAGAAGCGATCTTTTCTCTTTCTAAAGTGAGCTCGTTCTGGACATTCCTGATACGGATGACTTCTTTTTCATTTTCATCCCTTGAGGTGTTGGCATTAGTGATCTTTTCTCTGAATCCTGATATCTCGCTGCGAAGCCTTTCAACCTGAGCAACACGGTTATTTATATCATCTTTCTTTGAAATGATCTCGTTAGTGATCCTTTCTATTCCTGTATCGAGATTGGCTAGTCTGTCCAGCGTTTCGGATCCGCGTTTTCTCAAATCCTCTGCATAATCCTGCAGACGCTCTGCATCCTTGCTGAGTTCAGTCCTGTCCAGTTTTCTCTCTGAAATAACGCGAAGCAGTTCCTCACGATGATTCATGAATCCATCTGCAGTGTCTGCATTCGATAAGCTATGTTCAAGTCTGTCAGCATCGTCCTGCAGAAGTTTTATCTCGTTCTCTGCCGTACCAATCTCGTGATTCTTAGCTTCCCTGGATTCAGCTATCTGTTGAAGCTCCTGAGAAGCGACCTCCTGATTATGCTCC
Organism: Oscillospiraceae bacterium; assembly: GCA_017432285.1. Lineage (GTDB taxonomy): Bacteria > Bacillota > Clostridia > Oscillospirales > Ruminococcaceae > RUG11783. Next base: position 34,218 of record JAFRJM010000042.1, read on the forward strand.
AGTGCTTCCACTAAAACATTGACTCGGCTGATCTCTGCTTCTGTACGGATCCTGTCCTCTCTCAAAGTGGACAACTCATTAAGGATACTGTCGTTCTGAGAAGCCAGTTCCTCTATCTCTTTATCTAGGCTTTCTTTCTGGGCTCTGTCATCTTTTGTCTCGTTCAGGATCTGTTCTATCTGCTTTTCAAGATCTTCGATCTCGCCACGGCGTGAGAACACACCAACTGACTTTCCTGAATATCCGCCTGTAAATGAACCTCCGGCATTTATCACCTGTCCGTCTTTTGTAACGATTCTGACCCTATAGTTTGACTTGCGTGCAACCATAGACGCATAATCCAAGTCTTCAGTGACAATTATCCTGCCTAGAAGGAAATCTACAACTTTATTGTATTGCGGATCATACTCCACCAATTCAGATGCGAGGCCGACTACGCCGCGCTCACTAAGCAGTTCTCTGTGATCGAAACCTGTCGGAGTAACAGTATCCATAGGCAGGAATGTCGCTCTTCCTGATCTTGACTCCTTGAGGAACGAGATCGCTTCTTTAGCAGTCTTCTCGTTGCTTACGACTATGTTCTGGACAGCAGCTCCTAATGCAGTTTCTATAGCCAGTTCCAGTCCCGATCTTACAGTCAGCAGCGAACCAACGGTACCGACAATTCCATCTATCTCTTTCTGCTCTTTAGCAGTCAATACTTTCCTTACCGGAGGCGTAAAACCTTCATTGCTTCTTTCAAGGTCATTGAGAAGTTCGATACGCTGGCGCATTCTGGAAATCTTTTCGTCTTTTTCGGTCAGTTTATCCGATATCTCGGAATACTTGCCGGATCTTGACTGCATCTTCATCAGAAGGCCATTTGAGCTATTCTGTTTGCTCTGAATGGCATCATCAAGCTGCTCAAGATATTCGTTCAGTCTTCCCAGTTCTTCTTTTTCTTCTTCAAGTCTTTCCAGTTCCTGTGGAACCGCTGACTGAATCATTTCTTCACGCTCTGCCAAAGTAGAAAGGACCGACTGAGCCGCCACGATATCGACACGCATATCAGTTATCTTCTGCTGAACATCTGTCAGTGTTTTCACAAGCTCTGCTCGGTCTGCATCCGTTTTTGCACTGGCTTCTATAAACTGTGCCAGTTCCTTTTCGAGTTCTTCGATATTGTGGTCCAGAGCCTCGACCTCGATCAGTTTGTCTGAAGCCTCTTTCTGCAGAGCTTCGATCTGTGATCTCATATCATTGTCGCCAGTCGAAAGTGCACCTTTATCATCCTCCAGTGAACGGATATCACGCTCTCCGTGCATGATGTCGTTTTTAAGGACAGCTATCTGGGATTCAAGAGCGCTAATACGCTCTACACGCTCGTCTATTTCAGTATTGCTTTCCTCAATAACAACGTTTGATGTTCTGTTCTTCTCATACAGCTCTTCTATAAGGTCGTCCTGCTGACTGATCTTGCCTTCAACCGTTTTATAATCGAGTCTGGCTATTTCGATCTTCTCATCCTGAGCAAGAAGATTGTCATGGCTTCTGCGTACAGTATCACAGTAGAGAGTGATCTCAAGATTCCTTCTCTGTTCTGACAGTTCCAAAAACTTTTTTGCTTTTTCACTCTGCTCTTTGAGCGGTCCTATCCTACTCTCCAGCTCTCCGGCGATATCACGCAGACGGGAAAGATTGTCTTCAGCCTGAGCAAGTTTTCTTTCCGCTTCGTTTTTACGGAAACGGTATTTCGCAATACCTGATGCTTCTTCAAATATTTCTCTTCGGTCAGTATTCTTGCTTTCTACGACCTCAGCGATCCTTCCCTGACCGATTATTGAATAACCGTCTCTGCCAAGACCGGTGTCCATAAACATCTCTCTTAACTCGCGCAGACGAACAGGAGAACCGTTTACGGCATATTCGCTGTCTCCGGAACGGTAATACCTTCTGGTGACGATGATCTCATCACCTACATCAGCAATCCTTCCGTCCTTGTTATCAAGGCAGAGCGAAACCTGCGCATACCCCATTGGGTTGCGCGTTTTTGTTCCGCCAAAGATGACGTCTTCCATCTTTCCTCCGCGGAGGGATTTGGAAGACTGCTCTCCGAGCACCCACCTCACGGCATCACTGATGTTACTTTTGCCGCTTCCGTTAGGTCCAACGATCCCCGTAAGTACCCTGTCGAACCCCAGTTTTGTTTTGTCCGGGAATGACTTGAAGCCCTGAATCTCAACATACTTTAAAAACAATTCCGTATCTCCTTACGGTTATTCTATTTCAAAACGATCTATTGCAGTGTCTTGAACGATACTGACGTTCACACCCTTCTCTGACAGATATGATATATTGCTCTTTTTCTGGCCGATCACCTGACTCACCAGTTTAGGATTGCACCGGATAATTATATCTTTCCTGTCTCCTATGGCATTATCGATCTGCTCCCGGATTATCCTAGATTCACACATCTCACCGAAAGCCGGATGAAATGGTCCTGCAAGTGTTTGTTTCTGAAGGCTTTCTTCAGAATGCAGTCCTACACGTATTACATTTATCCCGGCTTCTCTAAACTTAGTGATCAGTTTTGCTGATATCCGGACAGCATCCTCAACATCCAGAGGAATATATCTTCCGCTTCTCCATAGCGAAGCCAGAACAGTATCATTTACGACTATCGTCGGATATATCCGCACCGTATCCGGGGACAATTTCATAAATTCTTTGGCAGTGTACAACGCATCCTTTTCCGGATCTTCTGCGCCGTACATTCCTACCATCATCTGAAGGCCAAGGGAAAAACCATATTCACGAATCAGTTCTGATGCTTTTTTGACATCATCAGATGTATGTCCTCTTCCGTTGACCTTAAGAACATGATCATCCATACTCTGTGCCCCAAGTTCTATGGAGGTTACATCGTATCTCTTGAGGACTGAAAGCACTTCATCGTCTATACAGTCCGGTCTAGTGGATAATCTTATTCCTTCTGCACGGCCATCTCTGACAAAAGGATATGCTGCTTCCAGAAAATATACCATCTGCTCTCTTGGAATAGCAGTGAATGATCCTCCGAAAAAAGCGATCTCAGTGCCTTTTCCGTCTGCCGGGAGAAACTCATCGCAGGTCTTTCTGACTTCATCAGGCTTGATGATATCATCTTCACCGGAAATGTTGTTCTGATCACAGAAAATACAGCGGTATGGGCATCCCAGATGAGGGATGAAAAAAGCCAAGTTTGAATGTTTATTTAACATAAGCCCATCAATTTCAATGCTTCACAGGCTGCATTCTGCTCAGCCTGTTTTTTGCTTCTACCTTTAGCTTTAGCGATAACATTGCTGTTCAGCCATATCTCAACCTCAAAGGTCTTGTCATGGTCCGGCCCTGATTCTCCGGTATGAACATATCTCAGTTTTTCTTCAGGATTCTGCTGAATGACTTCCTGCAGTTCTGTTTTATAGTCTCTGGACAGTTCAATTGCTTCTGCTTCCTGCAGGACATGTCTGCGAATAAACTTCTCTGCAGCGTTGAACCCACCGTCAAGATATATAGCAGCAATAACTGCCTCAAAACAGTCAGAAAGAATACTGTCTCTTTCATTTCCATGGCTCTTGTATTCGCCTTTTCCAAGAAGCATAAAATCACCAAGATGTATATCCCTTGCAAATTCGGCAAGAGCTCCTTCACACACAAGTGATGACCTGACTTTCGTCAGTACTCCCTCTTCGACGTTTGGATTCTTTCTGAACAATTCCTCCGCTACTACTACAGAGAGCACTGCATCGCCGAGAAACTCGAGTCTCTCGTTGCAATCCACACGTGACAAGCCGTGCTCATTGACGTAACTGGAGTGTGTCAGTGCTTCTCTGAGTAGCTCAGTGTTTTCAAATAAATAACCTATTCTTTCTTCTAATTCTCTCATTTATTTTCCTCATCAAGGTATTTCCTCATCACTTCAAGACCGCGGCGAGCATAATATGAATACCTTTCTGTTTTATCCATTTTGCCTGATATCTGCGGGAGTATGCCCATGTTGGCCCCCATAGGCTGGAAATCCTTATTCTCTGTAGCTAGATAATTCATCATGCTTCCCAGCATAGTCTCCTTAGGCAAAGCAACAGGTTCTCTTCCTGACAATCTCTCTGAGAGAAAACGTGCAGCTAGTATCCCGCCGGCAGCGCTTTCCATGTATCCTTCCACTCCGGAAAGCTGACCAGCAACATAGATCTGCTTTGTCCCCTTGATCCTTAAGAACCCGTCTAGAACTTTTGGCGCATTCAGAAAACTGTTTCTGTGCATGACGCCGTATCTGACGAATTCGGCATTCTCCAGTCCGGGGATCATGGAAAAGACGCGTTTCTGCTCTCCGAATTTCAGGTTAGTCTGGAATCCGACCAGATTGAACATAGTGCCTTCCGCATCTTCTTTTCTGAGCTGCACCGCTGCCCATGGTCTATGTCCTGTCATTGGGTTGTGCAAACCTACAGGCTTCATGGGGCCATATCTTGCTGCATCCAGTCCGCGCTTTGCAAGTTTCTCTATAGGCATACATCCTTCATAAACAGGCTGGTCTTTCTCAAAACTGTGCAGTTCTGCGCACTCTGCATTGACCAGTTCGTTCCAGAAAGCCTCATAACCTGCTTTATCAAAAGGAGCATTCCAGTAATCGTCTCCGCCTCTGTCGTACCTGCTCTGACAGAACAGTTTCGAATAGTCAAGGCTGTCCGCAGTAACGATCGGAGCAGCAGCATCAAAGAAATAAAGTGAATCCGTTCCAGTAAGTTCTTTAAGCTTTTCAGCAAGCACTCCCTCTGTAAGAGGACCCGTTGCTATTATTGTAGGCTCATCGTCTGAAAGATCTGTGAACTCTTCCTGAACGATCCTGATATTTGGATCACTTTTTATACGTTCAGTTACTCCTTCACTGAACCTGTTCCTGTCAACTGCAAGTGCCCCTCCTGCAGGAACTTTGCACTGATCTGCAACTTCCAGACACAGTGAACCAAGCATCCTCATCTCTTCCTTCATCATACCTGCAGCGCTTTCCAGCCTGCTGGCCTTAAAGGAATTTGAGCATACCAGTTCTGCAAATAAATCCGACTTATGCGCCGGGGAAAACTTGACCGGTTTCTGCTCATACAGATCGACAGCATATCCTGCTTTTGACAGAGTATTAGCAGCCTCACATCCAGCCAGACCGGCGCCTATTACTCTAATGCTTCTCACTTGGTGATCGCCTCGCTGTAACCGCATCCTTCTTTCTCGCAGATAAGAGCAGGAGATTTGCCTTTTCTTCTGAACAGAGTGCTCCCGCATGTGGGGCACTTCTTATCTGTAGGCTCATACCAGCTCATAAATCCGCATGCCTTTCCTTTTTCACAGGCATAATATACTCTGCCCTTCTGGCTCTTCTTCTGAACCATCTTGGCTCCGCATTTCGGACAGGTACCCTTGGTCTCTACGACTATCCTCTTTGTATTCTTGCATTCCGGGAAGCCGGGGCATGCGAGGAATTTGCCGAATTTTCCGGATTTGATGACCATCTTTCTTCCGCACTTTTCACAGATGACGTCCGTTTCTTCCGCAGGGACTTCGATCCTTTTGCCGTCCATCTCCTGCTCAGCGCGTTTGAGGTTTTCCTTAAAATCTCCGTAGAAATCGTCGATCATATCGGTCCATACGACCTTCCCTGCTTCTACAAGGTCCAGATTCTTTTCCATCTCCGCAGAAAACTTTGCATCAACTATTTCCGGGAATTCATCTATCATAAGATCCGTCACAACCATACCGAGCTGTGTCGGTTTGAGGGTACGGCTGGATTTTGCATCACGCTCTACATAGCCTCTGTCAATGATTGTACTTATTGTTGGCGCATAAGTAGACGGCCTTCCTATGCCGTTCTCCTCCAGAGTTCTGATAAGCGAGGCTTCAGTATATCTCATCGGAGGCTGAGTAAATTTCTGGGCATGCTTGAGTTCTACCAGACTCAGTTCCATGTCTTTTTCTATATTGGGCAGTTCCGTAGGCTGGTCTTTTTTCTCGTCAGTTGAGGCTTCATATAATCTGGCAAATCCGTCAAATGTAACGCTGTATCCGCTGGAACGGAAACTGTATTCACCGGCGCTGATGTCCACCGTCACTGTCTTCTGTATCTGATCAGCCATCCTGGATGCGAGGAAACGCTCCCATATCAGTTTGTACAGTTTATACTGATCATCATTTAAAGATGAGCGAACTTTTTCAGGACTGAGTTCTATATTTGTCGGCCTGATAGCTTCATGGGCATCCTGCACCGATTCATTCTGTTTTCTTTTATAAGTTCTCTTGCCGTTATAAACATACTGGCTTCCGTAGTGAGAAAGCAGATATGCTTTTGCGCTCTCTATTGCTTCATCGGAAATACGAAGAGAGTCTGTACGCATATATGTGATAAGACCAGTCTGACCGTATCCGGCAACATCTACACCTTCGTAAAGCGTTTGCGCCGTACTCATTGTCCTTCTGGAAGTGAAGCCGAGCTTTCTGGATGCCTCCTGCTGAAGAGTAGACGTTATAAATGGAGGTTCAGGCTGTCTTTTTCTTGTGCCCTTTTTCAGATCCGCGATCTCAAACGGTTTTCCTTCAATCTCGCTGAGTATCTGTTCACATTGCTCTTTATTTTCTATTGTAAAGTCTTCTGCCTTTATACCATTTTTCGTGCGCAGTTTTGCTGAAAACACCTCGTTTTCAGGCGTTTTCAGGTCAGCTTCCACAGTCCAGAACTCTTTCGGCACAAAAGCTTCGATCTCTCTTTCTCTGTCTACCAGTAGTCTGACAGTAACAGACTGAACTCTTCCTGCAGACAATCCGCGTCTGATCTTTCGCCAAAGGAAAGGCGAGATCTCATATCCTACGAAGCGGTCCAGCACTCTCCTTGCCTGCTGAGCATCAAAAAGATCCATATTTATAGTACGAAGGTTCTTCATTCCTTCCTCTATACCTTTTTTTGTGATCTCTCCGAACGTAACTCTGTCCTCAGCATCCATAGGAAGCTTAAGCAATGTGGCAAGATGCCATGCTATCGCCTCTCCCTCTCTATCCGGGTCTGTAGCAAGAATTACCTTATCGCATTTATCTGCTGCTGCTTTCAGGTCCTTGATCAGTTTTCCTTTAGACATGATCTGGATATACTGAGGTCTGTAATTCCTGTTCACATCTATACCGAGAGAGCTCTGAGGCAGATCACGCACATGACCCATAGAAGCCATTACTTCATAATCTTTCCCCAGATATTTTTTGATAGTCTTTACTTTTGCAGGTGACTCAACAATTACTAATGTCGACATATATATTTCCTTACTGTTATTTAAATTCCCATATCATTATGGCCGCTGCAGCATTTGCATTTAAGCTCTCAACATTGTTATACATTGGGAGATAGATCGATCTGCTGCATTCTTCGATTACCTCTTCAGGCAAACCGTGGCCTTCATTTCCTATAATAAGCATGATCTTGCCGTCTTTTGGCGCTGATTCGACCGACTCTGCGTTTTCTTTCAATGCAGCAGCGTAAGTCTCAAAACCCATATCATTAAACTGTTTCACAGTATAAGCAAAATCAGATGTTTTTGAAACTGCAATGTTCATTTGAGACAATGCTCCAGCTCTGATCGCACGCGGTGACCATATATCCGAGCAGTCTTCAGAAAGTATTGCTCCATCGAAACCGAGGGCAGCAGCAGTGCGTATCATTGCTCCAGCGTTTTCTGGATTCTGAACACCGCATATTCCAAGTACCCTGCGAAAACCGCGGAAACTCTCTGTTTCGGACCATCCCGGACACTCAAAAATACCCCAGATCCCCTGAGGCGATTTCAGCTGAGATATTCTTTCTGCAGCAAAATCTTTGACAATGAACGTTTCTTTTGCAGACGAAGATAGAAAAGAAAATTCATCGTTATATTTTTCTGCTGCAGTTTCTGTGATCCACAATTCCAGCAAAGAATGACCGGTGTTAACAGCGTCCATGCACAGTTTTCCACCGTCAATCAATACAAGTCCTTTAGAATCCCTTGCCTTCTTGGAGCCGGTAAGTTCCATAAGCGATTTCAGTTTTTCATTGCTTTTAGAGCTGATCTCAATCATATATTCAACACCATGCACAATGTAGTATTTATATTATTACATATTATGCAGAATAATTTTTCCTTATTCAAGACAAAAAAATACCCGCGTTCGAAATAGAACGAGGGTATTTGTATTTATGCCTTAACAGCTTTCTCTACCAGATCAGCGAATGCTGCAGGATCGTTGATGTAAAGCTCAGAGAGCATCTTGCGGTTCAGCTCAACTCCGAGTTTCTTCAATCCGTTCATGAATGTGCTGTAGTTTGTACCATTAGCACGGCAACCTGCATTGATCCTGGTGATCCACAGCTGACGGTATTCACGCTTCTTCTGCTTGCGTCCTTCAAAAGCATAGTTTCCGCTCTTGAATACCTGCTGCTTTGCCATTTTGAAGTGTGTACTCTTCGCACCGAAATAGCCTTTTGCAAGCTTAATGACTTTCTTCCTTCTTTTGCGCGTCATCATAGCGCCTTTTACTCTAGCCATAATTCATCTCCTCCTATTATTTCACACCGTATGGCAGCAGCTGCTTCAGGTTCTCAGCATTGGTCTTGTCTGCATAGACAGGTCCACGGAGATGTCTCATACGCTTTGTGGGTTTCTTGTTTAAAATGTGGCTACGGAAAGCACGGGCACGTTTGATCTTGCCATGCTTTGTGATCTTAAGAACACGCTTTTTCGTAGCAGAGTGTGTCTTCAACTTAGGCATAATCTTTTACTCCTCCTAGGGATAATAATCTTATTTTGATTTTGGTTTTTGCGGGCTCATAAACATTTGGATCGATCTTCCTTCGAGCTTCGCAGGCTTATCTACGACAGCAACCTCATTCAATGCTTCGGCAAAACGTTCCATCACTTCATATCCGCGAGATGCGTGAGCCATCTCTCTTCCGCGAAGTCTGATGCTGGCTTTGATCCTGTTGCCTTCAGCGATAAACTTCTTGGCGTGTCCTAACTTAGTGTCAAAGTCATGTGTATCGATATTCAGGGAAAGACGAATCTCTTTGACTTCCACGACTTTTTGCTTCTTGCTCGCTTCTTTTTCTCTCTTTTGCTGTTCGAAGCGATACTTGCCGTAATCCATAATCTTGCATACAGGCGGCTTAGCCTGCGGCGCAATCATAACGAGGTCCAGATCCTGCTCTTCTGCAAGTTCCAGAGCTCTTTCGGAACTGACGATCCCAAGTTGGCTGCCATCTGAATTGATCAGACGTACTTCAGCCTCATTGATGTCTGAGTTAACAGCGTGGGTTTGCGCAGCTATGTTTGTGTACCTCCAAAAATAACCAAATGTGTTTGACTGCAAGCAATAAAAAACGCGTATAAATACGCGCTCAAAGAAACGGAACCTGTCCGAAACTTATTGACCTTCACACCTTCGATGTGGGGTGAGCGCATAGCACTTCTTTATTGTCGACGATTATAATAGCAAACTACTAATATAAAGTCAAGGATTTTTCATTGAAAATATGCCAGAGCTGCGGGATGAATAATATTATCCCGCGGCTCCTTTAATATCTTTTAATCCTCAAGGAATGACATGATCTTTTCAGGCTCAGCAGCAAACAATCCTTTGATCGGTAATTCGAGCCCTCTCTCTTCAAGCATATCTCTAAGGACAGAGATCATAACTCCGTTTCTGCTGACCAGTTCACCTGTTGCATAAACTGACATAGGATCCGGATGTCCTCCCAGTGACCCATAATACTCTCTGCTGGATCCAGTATAATCAACACCGCAGCTAGGACTTCCATCAATACCGGCAAAACCCAGAACCTCATATCTCTCAGGTGTAGCCAAATATTCCTCGCACTGGTCAAGTATAGGTTCAAGCAGTTTACGGCAATGATTTCTGAAAAACACATTGTCAAACTGATCACTTACATGACCCCAGCGACGCGGTCCGTATAATGTGAATTCAGGACACGGCAACTGAACCAGCTGAATTCCCTGAGGTATTGCTTTCATAAGGAACTTCTGTCTCAGAGCTTCTTCTGCAGCCATGTCGTCATAATCCCACATCACGACTTTCGATGAAATGTTCAAAATGCAGTGCGCTACAAACAGTATCTTTTGTTTTCCCATAACTGCTACCTCAACACAAAAAGATTCTTGACTCCATTTTACGGTATCCGAGCGCTAAAAACAATCTGAGCAGAGCCATTGCTCTTCTTTTTTAGAGCTTGAATAATATATAATTCTCTTATATTCAAAGGAGTTACGCTCGTGAGTCAGACAGCTATTGGTATATTTGCACATGTAGATGCCGGAAAAACTACTTTATGCGAAGCCATCCTGTACGTATCCGGAGTGATCAGGAAACTGGGAAGAGTAGATCATAAGGACAGTTGGTTTGATACGTTTTCTCTTGAGAGAAAGCGCGGTATTACTATTTTCTCCAAGCAGGCCACATTCACCTATGAAGGTTCTGACTTTACTATCATTGATACCCCAGGACACGTTGATTTCGTAGCAGAAGCTGAGCGCACCATCCCGATCCTTGATATGGCTGTACTTGTAATAAGCGGCACGGACAGCGTTCAACCCCACACGGAAACACTGTGGAATCTTCTGTCTCGATATCAGATACCGACTCTAATTTTCGTAACGAAAATGGATATGTCCCTTAATGATCAGGACTCACTGTTCTCTGATATAAGGAAACGTCTCTCTTCGTCGTGTGTTCTAGTTAAAGACAGTATCGATTCTGAAGATGTACAGGAAGAGATTGCTTCTCAGGAGCCTCTTCTTATGCAGTATTATCTGGACAATAACTGTTTGGATAGAACCGATGTCGTGTCTGCGTTCTACAACCGCTCTTTCTTCCCCGTTATATTCGGTTCCGGACTTCAGGTTGAAGGAATAACAGAATTATTGTCGCTTCTCCATTACTTCAAAAAGACTTCGCATGAAAATGAACTGTTTGGCGCAAGAGTATACAAAATAACTCATGATATCAAAGGCAACCGTCTGACCCATATCCGTGTTCTAGGCGGGAGTGTAAAGACAAGAGACACAATTACATATCATTCTGCCGTTGGAAAAGAGATATCTGAGAAGATCACCGGTATCAGATTATACAACAGTGATAAATTCACCAGTCTAAACGAAGCCAAAACTTCTGAAGTAGTTACTCTTACCGGTCTTTCTGAAACATATGCCGGTCAAGGCTTGGGAAGCATAGACGATACGCAATCATATCTTGAACCTGTTCTTCGATACGAGCTTAAACCGCCTGGGGACTTAGACCCTCGCTCTGTTTACCAGACGCTCCTAGAGCTTCAGGAAGAAGAACCACAACTGCGGCTAAGCTGGGATTCAGCCAATAATGCTATTTATGTACACCTCATGGGAAATATACAGATCGAGGTAATTAAAAGTCTTATATGGGATAAATACCGGATCGATGTTGAAATAGCGGACAGTCAGGTTCTGTATAAAGAAACAATAGCTAGTATCGCTGAAGGAATAGGTCACTTTGAACCGCTTAGACATTATGCCGAAGTTCATCTTCTGCTTGAACCAGGTGAACCGGGTTCAGGTTTGACATTCGGTTCAGTCCTGCCAACAGACCGATTGGGATCCACATGGCAGAATATGATCCTTTATCATCTTCAGGAGAAGAAACATAAAGGCGTACTTGGAGGTTTTCCGCTTACCGATGTAAAGATCACACTTGTCGCAGGAAGGATAAGTCTCAAGCATACTGAAGGCGGAGATATACGTGAAGCAGCATTGCGAGCGGTACGGCAAGGACTTATGACCGCCAAAAATGTGCTTCTGGAACCGTTTTATAGATATTCCTTAACTGTCCCTACAACTAATGTCGGGCGCGCTGTAAACGATATTCAACTTATGTCCGGTGATTTTGAAATAAATGCCCTTGATAATGGTACGAGCTTAATCACAGGATTTGCTCCTGTGAGTGAGATGCAATACTACCAGTCTGAAGTTGCTGCGTATACCGGAGGATACGGAAAACTCACATGCGTATCCGGCGGTTACAGACCTTGCCACAATCAGGAAGAAATACTTGAATCGATCACTTATGATCCATTAGCTGATACTGCGAATACTCCCAACTCTGTTTTCTGTAAACAGGGAGCCGGTTTTACTGTTAAATGGAATGAAGTGACCGATTACATGCACATTGAAGCATTCCTGAAACCCAGGACTGAGCAGGTCAAAGAAAAGCACCGCACTATAGATCTCGATGAGAAGGCTCTTGAAGAACTTATGCTCAGGGAATTCGGTCCGATCCGCAGAAAACAGTACGGAACTCCGTCTGTGATACATAATGCAGATAAGGACCCTGATATAGATGAATCATCCAAGAAAAGCCATATCATAATTGATGGTTATAATCTTATGTTCCTTATGACAGAAAGAGGTATTATCCCCTCAGGAAGCCTCGATCTGTCCAGATCCGCAATGATAACCCTCCTGTCAAATTACAGCAGTTTTACCGGAATACATATCCTAATAGTATTTGATGCATATCAAACTACTCAGACAGAAAATAAAAAGTATTCAGAGAGCAATGTAGATGTTATTTTCACTGAATACGGCGAAACAGCAGACGCGTATATAGAAAGAACAGCAAATAATCTGGGAAAGAATGATCACGTCCGTGTAGTTTCTTCCGATAATCTTGTTAGATTAGGAGTTTTCCGAAGCGGGATACAGAGAACATCCTCTCAATATTTTGTTGAAGAGCTAGTCTCATCCCAGACCGAGATATCGGGTTTGATCGAAAAGCATAACAGTAAAAGCGGACAGAGTTTATCGGAATTCGTTGACAAGGAGTTATTGGAAAAGTGGTAAAAGAATCAGAATTGATCAGAAGGATGCGTGATCTGAACGAACGTTCTGAAAGGTCCGCCTCTGTAACTCACAGTACATTCCTTACTCCTGCAGAACAATATGAAGCAGAGCAATGGATCAAGCCCCAAAATATCAATGCAGTTTTTATAGGTGGCTCTTCGGATTCTGAACGTAAGATCGCTGTATTCTATCCGGTATATATGGATAAAGCGGATATACAGGATAGTGATTTTCTTTCTGCAGTGAAGATCACAGCTGGATTCGGCACACCTGGACACCGCGATTATTTGGGCTCAATATTGGGTCTAGGGATAAAACGAGAATGGATCGGGGATATCATAATTGTAGATAACATTGCATATGTGATTTGTCTCCCGCCATCAAACCTCACTATACTAAGCGATCTGACACATGTAAGCAGATATGGTGTCAGATGCGAAAGCGTGTCAGTTCAGGAAGTTCCTATGCCGAAAATGAACGTAAAGCATATATCCTTTACAGTTCAGAGCAGGCGATTAGATGCAGTTATAGGGTGTGTTTTCGGGATATCGCGTTCCCGCGCTGCAAAACTAATATCTTCCGGCGCCGTCACACTTAACTATCAGGAATGTATGAAGAACGATGCCTATGTTGATGACGGGGATGTTATCTCTGCTCGAGGCTTCGGTAAAGCCATTCTAATTGGACAGACAGGACAAAGCAGAAAAGGAAGGATATTCCTATCTGCAGACCGATATATTTAGTTATTTTTTTACATATTAAAGCCCCTATACGCACTAGTATAGGGGCTTTGCCTATAGTAAAGATATTTAACCTATTAGCATGAATCTAAAAACGAGAACAACAATGATGAGCATAATAAGAATGATAGGAAAGAATACCAACAACGCTGAGATGATAATTGCAGGAAGATCTCCTTTCTCAAAAGTGCCTTCCGGGTATACTTCATCTTCTCTTTTATCCATATCCTGCGACACAGAATCCAGATACTGCTTGTTTCTTTCATTCATTACTTCAAAAGCTTGTTTTTCACGTTTATTAAAAAGACTCATTTAATCTCCTTTTTTATGTTACTGAGGGACGATATTCATCGCCCCTCAGTAAAACTCACAGATTCTGTTCCAATATATGATGACAGGCAACAAAATGGTTTTCTCTGACTTCCTGCCATTCAGGAGCAACTTTCGTGCAGATATCAGTGCAGTATTTGCATCTTGTATGGAATTTGCAGCCGCTGGGTGGATTTACAGGGCTTGGAATATCTCCCTCAAGCACCTGCAGTTCCCTGCTCTGATCAACATCGGTTGTTGGAATAGCCCCCAGCAAAGCCTCAGTATACGGATGCAAAGGATGATCAAAGATCTCCTGTGATTCTGCCAGCTCTACCATGTTACCTAGATACATAACACCAATACGGTCTGAGATGTATTTAACGACAGACAGATCGTGGGTTATAAACAGATAGGTAAGGTGCTGCTGATCTTTAAGATCACTTAAGAGGTTAATGATCTGAGACTGAATAGAAACGTCCAAAGCGGAAACCGCCTCATCACATACAACAAACTTCGGGTTCGTTGCAAGGCTTCTTGCAATACCTATACGCTGTCTCTGTCCGCCTGAGAACTGGTGAGGATAACGGTGTACGAAATATGGTGCGAGTCCGCAGTCATCCATAACTTTAAGAATCCTGTCCTGCATTCTTGGGCTGTTTTTCTTAAAGAAGTTATGTGCCAACAGTCCTTCTCCAATGATCTGACCAACAGACATACGAGGATTCAATGAACTGTATGGATCCTGGAAGATCAACTGCAGATCCTTACGCAGCTGACGCATCTCTTCATTTTTAAGACGGGCAAGGTCTATTCCGTCATCTTTCCATTGCTCGTATTTGTCAAATCTTGGATCCGACCTTAAAGGCTCACGCATTTTTTCAAGGACTGCGTGCTGTTCTTTAAGCTGCTCCCTCACCTTTTCCATCTCAGATTCTATATCTGAAACGGCCTTTTTTGCACTTTCGATCTTAGCTTCGCCTTTAGCGGGATCATCTTTATATGTATACTCGATATCTGCAAGAATAACATTCTTGTCATCACGCTGCAGACTCAGACTATGAAGCTTTCTGGACAGATCGTTGATCTTTAGATACTGTTCAGTTACAGGTTTAAGGTCATCAGCAACGATAAATCCTCCAACGACACTCGTGATGTCATATAGAGCATCATAAGCTTCTTTCTTGACCAAACGCAGTTCTTCTGTCTTCTCTATCTTCTGCTCATCAGAAAGTTTCTCATATTCTTCGATAAACTTATCCCTTTTTTCTTCAAGCTTAAGAAGCTCTTTGCGCATAGGTTCAAGGTTCTTAATTGTATGCCTGACATATTCCGGCGCAAGTTCATCGATAGATTGTCCGTAGTACATGGTACGGCCATCTGTCTGTTTGTAAACCTGAAGGATAGTACGTCCGAGAGTAGATTTTCCGCAACCGGACTCGCCGACCAAACCGAATGTCTCTCCTTCATAGATGTCAATGGAGATACCGTCATTGGCTTTGTTATATATACCTTTTCCAAGAGGGAACCACTGCTTAAGATCTCTTATCGAGAGAAGGACTTTTTTCTCATTTGATTGCATTGTGTCTCTCCTCCTTGTTTGGATAATAGCAGCGTATCTCCTGGACATCAGATATCTTAGTCATCGGAGGTTCTGCTTCAAAACATTTTTCAGTTGCATATTTGCATCGAGGAGCAAACTTGCATCCTTTAGGAAGGTCTAGAGGATGCGGAACCGCACCAGGAATAGCTTCAAGCCTGGTATGAGCCGGTGTATCCAGTCTAGGAATAGAAACCATCAACCCTTCTGTATATGGATGGCTGTACTCAGAATCAGGGTTAAACAACACCTTTGACGGAACCTGCTCAACGACCTGACCGCAGTACATAACTGCGACATAGTCTGCCATCTGATTTATTACACCAAGGTCGTGTGTAATAAATATAATCGCAGTACCTTTTTCTTTTTTTAGATCATTCATCAGGCGAAGGATCTGTGCCTGAATGGTTACATCCAATGCAGTTGTAGGCTCGTCAGCAATAAGAAGTTTCGGTTTGCAAGCCAATGCCATTGCAATCATAACACGCTGTCTCATACCGCCGGAAAGCTGGTGAGGATACTGTTTAGCAACGATCTCAGGATTAGGAATCTTTACATCGTTGAGCATCTCAATAGCATGCTCAGCAGCCTCTTTTTTGCTCATGTTCTGATGAACCATGAAGCATTCAGACAGCTGTCTTTCAACAGTAAAAACAGGATTCAAGCTTGTCATAGGTTCCTGGAATATGACAGAGATCTCATTACCTCTGATATGATACATTTCCTTATCAGATATCTTCGTGAGGTCCTTACCATCAAATTCGATCTCACCGCTGTCGATATATCCGTTTCCGTCAAGAAGGCGAAGAATGCTCATAGCAGATACACTCTTCCCTGAACCGGATTCTCCAACTACTCCCAGAGTTTCCCCTTCATTAACAGAATAACTAACGTCGTTAACAGCTTTTACAACTCCACGCTTTGTCGTGAAATAAGTGTGGAGGTGCTCAAGTTTTAATAATCTTTCAGCCATGTTTTCCTCCTCCCTTATCTACCGCTTGATTTCGGGTCAAGTGCATCACGCAGGCCGTCGCCGATCAGGTTGATGCAAATGCATGACAATCCGAATATCGCACCGACAAAGACCCAGTTCCACCAGTAGTTCTGGATAGTAACACTATTATTGGCTCCGTTCAACATATTTCCCCAAGTAGGTGTTGGAAGCGGAACACCAAATCCAAGGTAAGACAATGTAGACTCAGTCAACATTGAAGTACCAAATGCCAATGTAATAGAAACCAAACATACTGACATAACGTTCGGAATAATATGTTTGAAGATGATCTGTCTCTCCTTAACGCCCATCGTTTTCGCAGCAACTACATATTCCATCTCACGCTGAGAGAGCATCTGAGCACGTACAAGCCGGCAAAGGCCAGGCCAGGAGAGAATACCAAGGATAACCATGATAATATACATTCTCTGGCCAACAGAAACGCGCGTTCCCATAACCGCCGAAAGGATCATTGCAAACGGAATAAAGGGCATACTGGAAATGACCTCAGCCACACGCATTATGACCATATCGACCCATCCGCCGAAGTATCCCGCAATACCGCCAAGAATAACACCGATGATCATCTCAATGACAACAGAGAGAGCTCCAATAGTCATTGTCATCTTACCGCCATTAACAAGACGAGCAAATACATCACGGCCAAGGTTATCAGTTCCCATGATGAACCCTTTAAGGCCCCATGAGTATACTTTGCCTTTATCATCAACAGCATAGTTCTGGAAAGAACCGGAGTTGAGTGAAACTATATGCGCATTCTTTACTTCTTCAGGAACATCACACTGACCATATCTGTCACTGCCCCAACAAATGACGTTTCCGTCAGTTAAGTGTGCAGCAAAGTGATATCTTCCGCCTTCAATATAATCAACAGGAGCATCAAAATGAGGAGGCTTATTCTCGCCTTTTGTTGCTGCTCCCCAAACAATGACAGACCCGTCTTTTTTGATCGCAGCAACAGTATTGGTTGACGCAACAATATTCAAAACATCAGAAGTAGCTTCTTCCGGTATTTTAGTAATAGTACTAGAAGAGACAAAACCGGGGTTTACAACACTGCCATCGTCCAAAAGTACAACAAAAGCTGTATTGGTCAATGCCATGTCCACAATGTGCCCTTGAAGTTCTTTACGAACATCAAGGTCTACAAAGTTGGTATTACCCCAAACAAACAGTTTCTTATCGTCTGTCAAAGCGGCACTGAACTGGTTCGAAGCCTGAAGGTCAATAATATTAGAAGTGTGCTGTACGTTATTAGCTAGAAGATCCTGCGGGAGCCTTGTTTGCCCTAATCTGGCATTTCCCCATGCATACACAACACCTTTATCATCCAAAGCAACGACATGGTCTGCTCCGGCAGCAACTTTTACGATAACAGCTCTTTTTACCTCTTCAGGTACATTGGCGACATCCACAACCTTGGATATCTTCGTCTTACCCCATGTATATACTTTTCCCTGGAGATCTACTCCTACTGAATAGTTATTACCTACACCTATATCCTTGACACCGTTATTCTCCAATTCTGAAGGAAGATTCATCATGTCATAACCGGGAGCAATATTGACAAGTGTGCTGTCCTGCTCGCCAAGATCAAGAGTGACATAATTAGGAGCAATAAACACGAACAGCATAATCGCAATCAAAAGGAAAAGGCAGATAACTGAAAGAGGCTTTGAGAAGAAGTTGCGCACAACCATTCTCAGAGGGCTTTGCAGCTGCTCTTCTGCATAGATATCTAATTCCTTATTGGGGAAAAGCACTCTCCTGATCCAACGGAACAGGAAAAATTCTTTTCGGGAAGAATTTGCATTTTCATTACTCATATCCAATTCCTCCCATTACTTATCTAGTCTGACACGTGGGTCAACGATAGTGTAAATGACATCAGTCAAAAGAACACCAATCAAACTTACCAATGTATAAAACATCTGCATAGCAAGAACAAGCTCATAGTCTGTAGTCGAAAGACCAGACCAATACAACTTACCCGTTCCGTTCAGTGAGAATGTATTCTCAATAACAAGTGCTCCGCCGGTAAATACTCCTATAATCCAACCCATAATAGAAGTAGAAACCGGAAGAAGGGCGTTGCGCCAGGCATGGCTATAAATAACTACTTTCTCTTTCAAGCCTTTAGCGCGTGCTGTTCTAATATAATCCTGTGATAAAGTGTCTATCATTGCAGCACGAACAGTACGTGTCATACCAGCAAGTCCGGTAAATACCAAGACGATAAGAGGTAAACACATATAGTATAAACGGTCCAGCAGTTCTCTCATTCCCGTATATGTTGCTCCGGGTGTTTTTGCTCCTCCAACCGGGAACCAGCGAAGAAGAACTGCAAAAATATAAATGAATAGAATTCCTATCAAGTATGTAGGCAAACTATAGCCGATAACAGTAGTAGCCTGAATTATACTATCAGAAGTTTTACGTGCATGAACTGCACAATAAATGCCAAGAGGAATAGTAATAGCTAATGTAAGTATGGTCGATACCAAATTCAGGATAATCGTATTAGCCATTGGGACTTTTATAATATCAACAACATTTCTCTTGTAACTGATGGAATAGCCGAAATCGCCCTGCAGCATTCCGCTGAACTTTCCATCCATATCTTTAATCAACCCCATCCATCTGGCATAACGGACAATAAGCGGATCATTCAATCCTAATTTCTGACGCAATTCCTGATATTGCCGGTTAAACTCTTCCGGCTTTAGTGTCTTACGAAGCGGCTCCATCTGAACCAGAGCCGGGTCACTAGGAATCAAGTTGTAGACAAAGTACATCATCAGTGATACAACGAAAAAGACTATCACTAGATATACCAGTCTTTTGATCATATACTTGACCACAGTAATAAGCCTCCATGTTTTCTAATAATTGCCTTTTACGATTTAATGCTATAAATGAAAAAAGGCAATAGGTGCGATATATATTAGCACAAAGAGGAGCAGAAAGCAATAAAAAAGTCCCCTCTTCTGAAACAGAAGAGAGGACATTTTTTAAATAAGACTTATACTGCCTGTTCTATATTAGCCAACGAAGTCAGCATAGAGGATTGCACGATCGAATCCCCAGAACGGACCCTCAACATAGTTGGAAATTGTGTTCGGGTAAACAGATACGTAGATGTTTGCATAAAGCGGTACTCTCGGGAGCATCTCGTTATAGCGAACAACGAATTTCTGCCACATGTCAAGATATGTATCATAGTCACCAGGCTCAACACCGTAGACCATATCCATAGAAAGCTTATCAAGATCAGCATCATAAAGGTGAGTTGTGTTGTAACCTTCTTCAAGAAGTGCAGGTTTTGTTGTGAACTCGTTGGAGAAGTCATAAGCACCGGAGCTGAATCCTGTAGCAAGGTTGAACATGTTATATGTCGGTACGGAGTAATCACCGCCAAGGCCATAAGCGTCCTGACGATACATATAGTTGAGCAATTCAGGGAATGTCATGATGCTCTGCTTAATCTCAATACCAGCCTCTTTTGTTGCTGCGCCGTTTGCAAGCATTGTTGCAAGAAGGTCAGAAACAGAGTTGCCTTCAGAAGATGCCCAGTTAAGTGTAGCAGACATGAGAGTCTTGCCATTAACTTCGACACAGAAATCACCATAGTTCTCTGCCTGTTCAGCAGTGACTTCCTTGTAACGGACGAGTCCGGAACCATCGACATAATCGGTTCCATCAGCGTTCAGTACGAAGCCAGCCTCTTTCAGAAGCTCAACAGCCTTTTCAGGGTTAAAGTCATAAGTGTTCAGGTTCTGAGCCAAGAACTCTTTGCTATCATTGTACATGCTGAAAGCTGTGCAGTACGGTCCATGGACAACGCCGCCCCAGCCCTGGCAGAACGTGTTAGCAAACTCGTTACGGTCAAGGAGGTAAGCAACTGCCTGACGGAACTCAGTAAACTGAGCTGGGCCAAGGTCGCATGCGAACTGGAAGTAGCCGAATCCAGCACGATCATAAGATGTGTAACTACCATCAAACTCGCCTGCATCGATCAGGTCAAGTGCTGCGTTAACGAGCTCACCATCAGCAATGCTGGAATAAAGCTCAACACCACCTGTTGCAAGGTTGTCGATAATGGTCTCATCCTCAGCCTTTACGATGATAACTTTCTGGATGTTAGGTTTACGTCCAGAGAAGTCACCGCAATAGTTGGGGTTGATCTCAAGAGTAATCTCGTTGGCGGACTTGTCGAAGCTGACAAGGTTGTACGGGCCAGCGGTTACACGATCGGATGTTGCATACTGAGCTGCAGCAACACTGTCAAGAACTGTAGTAAGATCTTTTCCGTCTGCATTCTCAAGATATGCGCCTTCGCCATCATCCTTTACGGACCAGCCAGGGCCGAACCAGTAATCGAGGTTGACTGCCTGTGCGCCTGCATATGCGAGCTCATAGTAATATGGCAGATAAACCTGATGTTCACCGTTTTCATCTGCAGTTGCACCTTCAGCCATAATGGTCTGTGAGAACTCATAATCTCCGAGGAGGCGGAGGCCGGGCAGAACATTAGTTGTTCCTTCACGATAAGCCACACCACCGGGGATATAGTCCCAAGAAGAGCTTGTAGTACCAGCATCCTTACCAACTTTGCTCAGTGTAAAGAGCGGCCAAGCAAGGAAGTTCTGGGCTGTAACCGGATCACCATTGTTGAATACAAGGCCCTGTTTGATCTTGAAGGTGTAGGTAACGCTACCATCTTCATTCTCGGTACGCTCATAGGAATCAACAATAGAATCATTGATAACATAGTCACCGCTGAAGTTTGAAGTAACAGTGCTCATGTCATCTGTAAGTGTGAGGACATCCTGGTCAGTAGCGTTGATTGAGCTTGTGAATGCACCATAAGCCCAGTCGCCGTTTGCCTCTGTGTCAGTTCCGATAATGACCTGATTCGGCTTTGCCGGTGCAGGTGCTGGAGCTGGCTCATCATTGCCGCCGTCATCAGCTGGCTGTGTTTCACCGCAGCTGGTAAGGGTTGCAAAGCAGAGAACTACGAGAAGAATGACACTCAGAAGTTTTGTGATCTTCTTCATTTTGCATTTCCTTTCATTTTTTCAAATATTACGTATTCGCAATATTCCTAAAATAGATGTCTTTAGAGTATTCCCCTTATGACATTTCCAAAACAATTTACTTCATTTGATACAAATTGTCAATTAAAAACGACATTCTTTGGTTATTTTCACCAATTTGTAACCTTTATTTGAATACTTGCACAATTTCGCCTATTTATTTATCGCAGTTCTTTTATCTTTTGCTGTTGATTATGTACATATTTAATTAGTAATATAAACTTAATTAGATACATTGAAAGACGCTTTTAAGAAAGACGCTTTTAAAGAGGAAATTAATGAATATTAATTCAGAAAAAAGACGCTTGTTACTTGCAACTGCTTTTTGTTATTACATGTATTTTGCACAGTCTGTTGCACGAAACATTTATAATACATTGACCCCCTTCATAGTAGATCACTATGGAACCTCGCTCACAGAGAGCTCAGTGTTCACCATCGCCGAGAACATCGGGTATGTTCTTATAATGTATATTGTAACTGTCGTGGCAGACAGGATCGATAAAGCGTGGTTATTATTTGGTCTCAGTGCAGTTTACAGCTTAATGCTCTTATATATGGGAAAGGGACCTTCTTTTCTCTTCTTTCTCCTTTCCCTTTTTATTACCGGGATGCTTGGCAGATACATGGATACTACATGTACAGCGTACATAAGTGATCTTTATGGAGAAAACAGAAACAGATATATGAGCATCCTTTTAATTCTGTTCTATATCGGCAGCACATTAGCTCCAAACCTCAATACATATTTAATAGAAGCTCTCAACAGAAAATGGCATATATCTTATGCTGTTGCCGGTTTTATTATGGCAGTCGGTAGCATACTGTATCTTTTATTCCTGATATTTGTTAAGAAGCCTGAATTAGCTGTCAAGCGTGCCAGGTCAAACATTGAGAAAAAGATCAGCGCGATAACGCTTTTGAAAAACAGAAACATCGCTTCATTATGCGGAAACTATATATTCAATTCATTTGCTTTGTATTTCTCTACCCAACTTATCCTATATTTATCGATGACAGACCCTGATCTCTATACTACTTCAGTACGAGGTTTTATAGCTACAGCAGGATCAGTTGGTCTGGTAGTTGGAAGCGCACTTTATGTGTGGATATCAAAAAAGACTAGTGCTGATGTTTATCTGAGAGTCGAAACTATTATTACTTTTGTGTTCAGTTTAGTTGCTCTTCTTATAAATCGTCCTGTTTTCTGGATGATATCCAAATTCCTTTCCAGCGCTATCGGAGGCGGAAGTTTTACTGCCAGAACGTTGCTATGCTGTGAAGAATATCCCGAATACTCCTCATCTGCAATAGCAGTTGTATCCCTTACCGCAGGTATCGCTTCTATTATTGCCACTCCGCTGCTGAACATGCTTGCTGATGCGACTTCTTTCAAGTTCGCAATGTATTTCTCTTTGTTCCTCAGTATCGGTGCATGGGCAATACTTCGATTCGGATATGTACCACGAGGAGCCAAAGCATTAGATATGTGAAACATTTCACAAGAAATAAAACAGGGGCACACAGCCCCTGTTTTTTCTATGTTATATACATTTTGGAACTATAACTTGTTATCATTCTGCGAGGTTTTCCAATTCATCAACCAGTTCGCCAAATAATGAAAGTGCGGAGTTGATAGGATCAGGTGTACTCATATCTACACCTGCCAGCTTAAGCAGAGAGATCGGATCCATACTGCTTCCGCTTGAAAGGAACCTCTTATAATCCTTTACTGCAGTCTCCCCTTCTTCAAGGATCCTGTTAGCAATAGCCACCGCTGCAGAAAAACCGGTCGCATACTGGAACACATAATAGTTATAGAAGAAATGCGGTATCCGTGCCCATTCATATGCGATCCAGTCATCCGAGATCATATCAGGACCAAAGTACAGTTTATTCAGTTCATAATATTTCTCGTTTAATGCATCTGCGGTAAGAGCTTCTCCGTTTTCAGCCATTTGACCAAGCATAAGTTCAAATTCAGCAAACATAGTCTGACGATAAACTGTTCCCTTGAAAGAATCAAGGAAATGATTTATCAGATAGGCTCTCTGCTTCTTGTCTTCTGTATTCTTCAGCAGATATTTCATCAAGAGTATCTCATTACATGTCGATGCCACTTCAGCAACAAATATCACATAATCCGATGTGCAGACAGGCTGATTTTTTGTACTGTGATAGCTGTGAAGCGCATGTCCCATCTCATGAGCTAATGTAAACATGCTGTCAAGATTGTCTTTCTGGTTCAGCAGGACATACGGATGAGGTCTTCCCGAACCAGTAGAATATGCTCCGCCCGTCTTTCCCTCATTTGGATAGACATCTATCCAGCGATTCTCAAA
This sequence comes from Oscillospiraceae bacterium, assembly GCA_017432285.1. Classification (GTDB taxonomy): domain Bacteria; phylum Bacillota; class Clostridia; order Oscillospirales; family Ruminococcaceae; genus RUG11783. The sequence continues at coordinate 58,234 of JAFRJM010000042.1, forward strand.
TCCTTCTTTAAGCAGATCAGTATAATCCTCGCCAAGTACGGCAAGCGCTTTCAAAACTGTGTCTTTTGCCTTGTCAAAAGGAACTTCGACTGCTACATCCTTCACTATCGGAGCATATACATCATACATGTGAAGCTCCTCAAGTCCCATCATCTTCTTGCGGAGGCGTACATAATGATACATTTTGTCCAGGTTGTCATGAACAGCGCTGATAAGGTTATGATAAACTTCCGTCGGGACTTCATTATCATCTAATGAAGCTTCCAATGTGCTGCTGTAGTTCCTGGCTCGGGCGTTAAATACTAATCCTTTGAATTGACCGTCCAGAATAGCCGCAAGAGTATTTTTTAACTCAGAGAACTTTTCATAATACAGATCGAAAGCCTGTTTCCTGAAATTCACATCACTATTCTCAAGCAGGAACGGCAGATTGTCCTCCGTCATCTGATGAGCAATACCTTCAGCATCAATTACATCTGGGAATTTCATCTCTGCACTTCTGAGCACGCTTCCGACACTTTCCGGAACTGCAGCAAGTTCTCCTGATAATGCAAGAACCCGTTCCGCTTCCGGACTGAGTACATGAGCTTTCCTTCTGCGGATATCGTCTATAACACGTCTGTATTCTTTCAGTTCCGGTTTTTCTTCAAAATACTTATCAATCGCTGCGTCATCGATTGCCATAATCTCCGGAACCGCAAATGACCTGGCACTGTCTATAGCCACATATGTTCCCATAGCCTTACCTACCAGATCCTGATAGTGGTTATTAGCTGTATCTTCATCTTTTTTACAGAACGCATATGTGAACAGCGGCTCCAGGAGCAAGGATACTTCATCCTGAAGCTTCAGATATGAAAACAGCACTTCAGCAGATTCACCAATTCTGCCCTGAAACTCAGTTATACGCGAAGGAACATCTTTTAACTTTTCGAACCTCTCAAGCCACTGCTCCTCTGTCTCAAACAGATCTTCAAGTTTCCATGTATACTCTGCCGGTACTTCGCTTCTTTTTGGAATTCTCTTTTCTGCCATATTTATATCCCTTTCTCTGTGATCATTCACTGTACACAATAATAGTTTTTTGTTTGGGCCACTGCAAATAGTTCTTGATAATATCCGCGTCTTTCTTTAAACTTTTAAGCAATATATTCTGGAGATAGTTATGGAAAAGCTTACATTCAAAACAGGGTTAAAAGACGGAGTACCTATTGCATTAGGCTACCTATTCGTATCCATAGGGTTCGGGATTACTGCGATCAATTCCGGCCTTAATCCCCTGATGGCCATAATTATCTCAGCAACAAATGTGACCTCGGCAGGTCAGGTTGCAGGAGTTAGGGTATTATCCGAATCCGTTGTGTTTTTATCTTCTGCTTTAGAAATGTTCCTGACTCAGTTCGTCATCAACCTTCGCTATTCATTAATGGGTATTTCTTTATCGCAGAAGACTGATTCCTCATTTGATACCAAGAACAGGATGATATGTGCTTACTCTATTACTGATGAGATATATGCCGTAGCATCGACACGCAAAAGCCCAATCAACGTATCTTATTTTCTTGGTTTAAGCTTTCTGCCGGTAATCGGTTGGACTGTCGGCACCGCCATAGGCGCATTTGTCGGTTCAAGCATAGACCCACAAGTATCCGCAATTTTCGGTCTGGCAATATATGGCATGTTTCTTTCCATATTCATACCGCCCGCCAAAAAGAGCAAAGGCATTCTTGTAAGTGTGTTCCTTGGAGCCATAATAAGCTGCTTGATTTACTATATTCCATCTCTAAGTTTTATTTCATCCGGATTTTCTGTCATTATTTCATCACTAGTCGGTGCCTCAGTTGCAGCGCTCCTTCTTCCGCATAAGGAGGATGAAGAATGAACAGAGTATGTCTAATGATCATTATGGCTGTAACTACATACCTTGTACGTATGATCCCGTTCACAGCATTCAGAAAAAAGATCACAAATCCATTCTTTAAAAGCCTTATCTACTATCTGCCTTATGCTATTTTGAGTGCGATGACATTCCCGTTTATCATTTATTCAGCAGATTGTATACCAGCTGCTGTAGCAGGTTTAGTCATTGGTTCTTTTCTGGGATTATTTGAACGCTCGCTTGTTGAGATATCCCTGGCGACAAGTGCAGTGGCATTTATAGTTTGGTTCTTCCTGAAATGAGGCAATAATGAAAATTAGAAACGCAAATATACAGGATCTCAGTGCAATTCACGGTGTTTATTCTGTTGCAAAACGGTTTATGCGTGAACATGGAAATCCAACCCAATGGGATTCCAATTACCCAAGCGATGAATTGCTTTTATCTGACATAGATCGAAACAGTCTGTTTGTTATTGAATCTGATGATGCGATCCATGCTGTTTTTGCTTTGTTGCCCGGACCAGACCCGACATACAGCTATATTGAAGGAAAATGGCTGAGCGAATCCGATTATTATGTTATTCACAGAGTGGCAAGCGATAATACTTTACATGGCGTTTTGCCTTTAGTTTTATCATTTGCATTCAATTTTACGAATTCGATAAGAATCGATACCCATTCAGACAATACTGTAATGCAACATCTCCTCATAAAAAACGGTTTTACTTACTGCGGAACGATATATCTGCTCGACGGTAATCCAAGGATGGCATACCAGAAAGATATTTTCATATAAAAAGACGAGACACATAGTCTCGTCTCTTTTTTATGCAAGTTTTATAGGCCCATTTCTTCTCTGACTTTAACAAAGCAATCTACAGCAAATTCTATATCCTCTTTTGTATGATTCGCGCAGATCTGAGTGCGTATTCTAGCTTTTCCTTTTGGCACAACAGGATATGAGAACGCAACAACATACACTCCTTTTTCAACCATTCGCTTTGCAAATTCAGCTGTTGTCTTTTCGTCATAGAGCATAACAGGAACGATAGGATGCACACCAGGAATGACATCGAATCCATTCTCTACCATTTTATTGCGGTAATACAGTGTTACTTCTTCAAGGTGATCTCTTAACGATGTGCTCTGGGCAAGCATGTCAAACAATTCCAGGCTTGCACCGGCAATGGCAGGAGCCAGTGTATTAGAGAACAGATACGGTCTGCTGCGCTGGCGAAGCAGGTCAACTATCTCTTTCCTTCCGGAAGTATAACCGCCGGAAGCTCCTCCTAATGCTTTGCCTAAAGTTCCGGTGATAATATCGACCTTCCCCTGCACGCCGCAGTATTCTGCAGTACCTCTGCCTGTTTTCCCGACAAAGCCAACAGCATGAGAATCATCTACCATGACCAATGCTTCGTATTTCTCTGCCAGATCAGTAATGCCTTGCAGATTGCAGATAATGCCATCCATAGAGAATACACCGTCAGTGGCTATAAGCTTTATTCTGGCTCCGGCTTCCTCTGCTTCTTTGAGCTTGCTTTCGAGATCTGCCATATCATTATTCTTGTACCTGTATCTCTTTGCCTTGCACAAACGCACACCATCAATGATAGAAGCATGGTTCAGTTCATCACTGATTACAGCATCTTCGGCTGTGAGAAGGGTTTCAAAAAGACCTCCATTTGCGTCAAAACAGGACGAATACAGAATCGTATCATCTGTTCCCAGAAATGCAGATATCTTTTGTTCGAGCTGCTTATGGATATCCTGTGTACCGCAGATAAAACGTACTGAAGCCATACCATAGCCGCGCTCATCATAAGTACGTTTTGCAGCTTCTATAAGCCTAGGATCATTTCCAAGTCCAAGATAGTTATTTGCACACATGCAGAGCAGTTCCCTTCCGTCCTGCAGTTTTACTCTTGAACCCTGAGGTGATACAAAAGGTGCTTCGCTTTTTAACAGCCCGGCTTCTTCAATACCTTTGACTTCGTCCTTATAAAACTGTAACGCTTCTTTTCTGTTCATTCTTTATTCTCCTCTCAAAGCAATGATGTTTTTCCAGTCAAGAATAACTTTTCCTGATTGGCCGGACAGCATAGCTTCAAATCCTTTTTCATAATCTTCAACGTCAAAATGATGTGTGATGATTGGAGTTATATCCAGACCAGCCTGGATCATAGTGGTCATCTTGTACCATGTATCCCACACTTTTCTTCCATAGATACCCTTCAGATTCAATCCGTTGAAGATAACCGTTTCCATATCCACAACAGTATCTGATTCCAGAAGGCCCAGAAGAGCTATATTCCCACCATGTTTCATGTTATGGATCATGGAATCCAGCGCCTTGGGAGAACCCGACATCTCAAGCCCTACATCAAAGCCTTCCGTCATGCCTATCTCTTTCATGACATCTTCAAGCGCTTCATCTTTCAGATTCACAGTACGTGTAGCACCGAGTTTCTTTGCAAGGTCCAGTCTGTACTGATTAAAATCTGTCACGACAACATGTCTTGCGCCAGAAAACCTTACAATTGCCGCAGCCATGCAACCTATAGGCCCTGCACCGGCAATAAGAACATCTTCACCGAGGACATCATATGAAAGCGCAGTATGAGTAGCATTCCCAAACGGATCAAATATCGAATACAGTTCCGTTGGAATGTTTGGATTGCATGGCCAGACATTCGATGCAGGTATCACAAGATACTCTGCAAACGCGCCGTTGCGGTTTACTCCAACTCCTTTTGCATCCTTGCAGTTCTCTTTATGACCTTCAAGGCAGTTCCTGCATTTCCCGCATGTTATATGTCCTTCACCTGAAACCAGATCGCCCGGCTTAAGTCCGAGAACGCCTGGTCCCACTTCTTCTATCCTTCCTACATATTCATGTCCTATCGTCAGTCCGGTCGGAATAGTATTCTGTGCCCAACGGTTCCAGTCATATATATGTACATCAGTACCGCAGATAGCAGTTTTAAGGATACGGATCTTTACATCATTTGGTCCTACTTCGGGAATAGGTACCTGTTTCATCCAAAGCCCCTTTTCCCTTTTCTCTTTAACAAGAGCCCACATCATTCCGGAAACAGCCTTTTCCATGTATCCCCCTAAGCAATAGCATGCCACTCGCAATTTATATTAATCATCAGGATCAGTCTTCGATATCTCCGCGTTCTTTAAGATCAGAGATGATCTGAGAATAAAACTCTTCGTTTATGCGGAACTTCTTAAGATAGATCCAGAATCCAAGTACGATGCAGATAACCGGAATAAGAAGCATAGCGACCTTGATAGTCACGACACCGCTGGAAGAGATCGTCTCTGCTGCAACGTTGCTGTCAGCAGTTTTGATACCCGCAAGTATTACGGACACACTGATCACTGCTGTAGAAAGTGCACCACCGATCTTGTTGATCAGAGGCTGGATTGAGAAAGTAACAGACTCATGTCTGCGGCCCATCTTCCACTGTCCGTATTCGATCGTATCCGCCAGGAACATGAGCATAAGAAGCTGAATGAACGCTTCAGCAACAAAGATCAGTACTGCGGCAACCCCGATCAAGATCAACGATGATTCAGCAAATGAAAACAGCAAGTATCCCGCAACGATCAGAATAGTTGAGAATGTGTATAACTGTTTTCTATTGTATTTCTTGGAAAACAGCGGAAAAACCATAAGAGCTACAAGCTGTGCTATTCCGCATACGCCGGCAAGAACAGGATACATATTAATATCGCCATAAACATACTGCATGTAATATGTAGCAAATCCTGTTGTGATACAGTATCCAACCATAAACAGTGCCATGGCAAGCGCTGTCCACATAAGCTGATCATTCTTTACGATAGCGTTCCACATATCTTTCAGAGTGGTCTCTTCATTGTCATCTTTGGAGAGTCTCTTTTCTTTTACTCCGAAAAGTGGGAAACAAAGGAACAGCAGATACATAACGCTCATAGCTATAGCTACTTTGAACCAGCTCTCTTTGGTGTTTCCCATAGAGCTGGTGATTGGCTGCCAACCAACCATAATGATATACATTCCTATATTTGCACAGATCCTAGCAAAAGCGCCGATGCTTTCTCTCTCTTTCTGATCTGTTGTAAGAGCAGGCATAAGAGTCCAGTACCCGATATCATTAATGCCATATGAAACATCCCAGAGGAAATAAGCGATAGCAAAGATGATAACATAGGTCGTTCCGCTGCCTATCTCGCTAAAAAGAACAAGATAGAAGATTACACTGACGATACCACCAACGAGGATCGCTGGTTTGAATTTGCCCCATGGTGAACGGATGTTATCGACTACCATTCCGGTGACAGGGTCATTCAATGCGTCAAAGATACGCATTACGGAAAGCACCATGCTTACTGCAGCAAATACAGAAAGCGGAAGATGCAGAATATTACTGAGGAAGTACAGAAGTGCATTCGCCTCGAATGCATAGAACATGTCCCTTCCTACTGTGCCAAGACCAAAAAAGTATTTGTTTTTCTTAGCCTGTTTACTCATGATTCCTCCTTGATCAAATATATATTAGAACTGAAGTCCCCTTGCATCCTCATCTGAGGATCGTAACCTGTACCCATAAATCTCGCGTTTAGCGACAGTCCGCTCATAAGAGCAGCACCTGATGCTGAGCATGCCTGTGTGGCATCCCACATCCTGTATTTCTTCCCTGCTGTCCTGACGACGATCCCGTCCGGTTTTACCTTAACAGGGAGAACAAATTTAAGCAGTCCGCCGAATTTACTTGCGTTAAGCAGCTGTTTCCTGCTTTCGACAGAATAAATCTTTCCCGGCATAAGCGCTTCAGGGAATATCCTCTCATATCCGGGGGCAGCATGTACAAGTTCATGGAAAAGACCGACTATAGTAGTTTTTCCATCTGATACCTGAATGCTCATTCCTTCCGGAGCTCTCAGCCTTCTGAACTCCCCGAACTGGAACACATGCCTGTGTTCCTTATAAAACTCTATCTGGTTCATGATCTCTTCCGTTTCAACAGATGAGAGATCATCAAGATCAAACTCATAACCCAGCAAGCCGAAGAAAGAAATATTGCCTCTGGTTGATAAAGGAGTGTCTCTCAAAGTCTGGGAGTGCGGAGCAGCAGACACATGGGCTCCCATCGTTGAGAGAGGATACAGATATGACAGATTGTACTGAATATGATATCTCTCTATAGCGTCCGTATCATCCGAGCTCCATATCTGAGGCGAGAAACAAAGCATACCGAGGTCAAACCTGTTTCCCCCGGACGAACAGCTCTCCAGCAACACTTCCGGCCTCTCGCCGAAGATTCTGTCCAGCACCTCATAGAGGCCCAAAACACATTTGTGTGCAATAGCACCTAAAGCTGTTGAATGCCGGTTCATATCCCATTTGACATATGATACTTTTCCTTCATCTATGCATCTGGAAACATTCTCAACGATGTAATCACGCACTTCCTGCTTGCTAAGATCCAGCAACAACTCATTCCTGCCGAGAACTGTTACTCCGCTGTTTGCATGAAGAGCCCAGTCAGGATGCGCTCTGTAAAGATCGCTGTCCGGGTTTACACCTTCGGGTTCGAACCAAAGTCCGAAAGCCAGACCTACATCACTGAGTTTCTTCTGCAGACCAGATAACCCATGCGGCAGTTTTTTCTTGTTTACGTTGTAATCGCCCAGTCCAGCTTTATCACTGTTTCTTTCTCCAAACCAGCCATCATCCAGGACAAACAGTTCACACCCAAGTTTCTTTGCCTTCTTTGCAAGGGATAAGAGTTTTGACTCGTTGAAATCAAACATACAGCCTTCCCAGTCATTGTACAGGATTGGTCTGTCTTTATGCTGCCAGGTCACCGGTATGATATGCTCGTTTATGAATCTGTGCATAGCACGGGACATTCCTCCGAATCCCTCGTTGGAATATACCATGACACCTTCAGGTGTCTCAAAAAACTCAGCAGGTTTCAGCTCCCATTCGAAATCAACCGGGGATATACCCTGCACTATCCTGGTCAGCCCTTCATGTGAACGCTGTATCCTCGCGTAGTGGTTTCCAGAGTAGATAAGGTTGAAACCAATTACCTCACCGGATGTCTCATTTGCGCCTGGCTGATTCAAGATAAAACCTGGGTTATGCATTGCTGAAGAGAAACCTGTCGTGCTCTCATTCACTATTCCCGAAAGACCGACTTCTGCCCGGTACGGTCTCATCTCTGCTATCCAGGATCCGTTGAAAGTCGTGATCTCAAACTCACCTTGCATATCGAGCATATATGACATCAATTTCGTGACTGTCACTGGCTGATCAGTGTTGTTATAAAGCACCGCCCTTCTTGTCACAGCAGTATCGAACAATGTATAGAAAAGATGGAGAGTCATACCTCCGACGTAGGCAAGAACGATCTCAAGAGTCTCCGCCTTCCCTTTTGCCTGAGGTAAAGAGCATTGTATAGGCACTATTTCATCGTAGGTCTTATAGTGAGAAAACTTGAAACCAGCAGGATCTTCCCCGGCAAACTCAGTCGGGCTTTCGCGGTAATCTCCGGTACCCAGTCCGCTCCACTCCAGAGGGAGATACATAGGAAATTCCTCTCCTTCCGGTCCGCTGTTCGATCCCCACCCGGTTCCGTATTTCACAGAAAAAGCATCCGCATCGCACAATTCTACCGGTGCGCCAAAATGCAGATGCTCCAGATTTCCGTGTTCAGTCACGCGGAACATATAAGCGAGATTGTCGTTCTTAAGAAGAAAAACATTATTGTCTGAAAGAATCATAAAACACCTCTGAAAGGATACTGATCTCAACTAATTAATTGTAGATTATCGACAAAATAGTGTCAATGTGAAGTATGCTTTTACACGATTCCTACAATACAGTTTGTGCTATAATATGTCATGTGCGAATTTCAGTCCGCATATTATTCATTACCAGAAAGAAGGCGTTCAGTTTATGGCCAAAAAGCAATTTAAAACTGAGTCAAAAAGAATCCTCGACCTAATGGTCAACTCGATCTATACACACAAAGAGATCTTTTTAAGAGAGCTCATATCCAACTCCAGCGATGCGATCGATAAGCTCTATTTCCGTTCTCTTACAGACTCTTCTGTCACTTTAACAAGAGATGATTATGAGATACGCATAGGACTGGATAAAGACAACCGCATTCTCACAGTATCTGATAACGGCTGCGGTATGAACGCAGAAGAACTTGAAAAGAACCTCGGCACTATCGCCCGCAGCGGTTCATTGGATTTCAAATCTTCTATTGAAGACAAAGATAATGAGATAGATATCATCGGGCAGTTCGGAGTAGGTTTTTACTCTGCCTTCATGGTCAGCGACCGTGTTTCTGTGGTCAGCAAAGCATACGGAGATGATACAGCAAATGAATGGGTCTCCACAGGTGCTGACGGATATACTGTCCATCCATGTGAAAAGGAATCTGCAGGCACTGTCGTAACACTTCACATCAAAGAGGATACTGATGATGTAAAATACTCTGAATTCCTTGACGAATGGAAGATCCGTGAATTAGTCCGCAAATACAGTGATTATGTCCGCTATCCGATAAAAATGCTGGTCTCTCACAGCCGCAAAAAAGAAGACAGCAATGAGTATGAAACTGTTATGGAAGATGAGACGCTCAACAGCATGATACCCATCTGGAAGCGCGATCCGTCCGAAGTCACAGATGAGGAATACGCTTCATTCTATACAGAGAAATACTACGATTTCGAAAAGCCGATCAAAGTCATCCGCCAGAAAGCAGAAGGGACTGCTGCAGAATATATAGCTCTGCTGTTCGTTCCGTCTCACGCCCCGTATGACTACTACAGTAAAGAATATGAAAAAGGACTCCAGCTGTATTCAAGCGGCGTCATGATCATGGATAAGTGCAAAGATCTCATCCCCGATCATTTCAGTTTCGTACGAGGACTCGTTGACAGCTCAGACCTCTCCCTCAACATCTCCCGTGAGATGCTACAGGAAGACAGGCAGTTAAAAGTCATTGCAAAAGCTCTGGAAAAGAAGATCGCAAACGAATTGCAGAAGTTCCTGAACGAGGACAGAGAGAATTACGAGAAATTCTTCAAAGTCTTCGGAACCCAGTTGAAATATGGAGTTTATTCTGATTACGGCATCCATAAAGATCTTCTGCAGGATCTTCTCATGTTCAGTTCTTCTTTTGAAGATAATCTGACTACATTAAAAGAATATGTATCCAGGATGCCTGAATCTCAGAAAAAGATATATTATGCTTCCGGAGAATCTGTTGATCAACTCAAACTTCTGCCTCAGGTAGAAGCGATGAAGAACCATGGATATGAAGTACTATTCCTTACAGAAGATATCGATGAGTTCGCTCTTCAGATAATGAGGAACTATCAGGAAAAAGAGTTCGCAAATGTCAGCGAGAATTCAGATGATCTGTCTTCTGATGAAGAGAAGAAAGCTCTGGAAGAAGAGAACAGCAAGTGCGCTGATCTTTTCCAGTTCATGAAAGATACGCTTTCTGATGCAGTCACACAAGTCCGCTTCACAAACAATCTTGGCAGTCATGCCGCCTCTTTAGCTAACGAAGGTCCTTTATCCATGGGTATGGAAAAAGTTCTGAACCGTATGCCCGGGATGGAAGAAGGTGTCAAGGCACAACTGGTCCTTGAGATCAATAAAGATCACGCAGTGGCAGATAAACTGAAAGAACTGTATGGTTCAGATCAGGTCAAACTGGCGGACTACACTAAACTGCTCTATGGAAGCGCCAGACTGGTTAGCGGCCTTTCTCTTGACAATCCGACAGAATTCAATGATCTTATCTCAAAATTAATGTAATACTCTAGTCTATAAAAGGGCTGAAGCTTTCACAACGCTTCAGCTCTTCATTATTGTGATCTATTCCTAACATACAAAACGCACAGATTGCGTTCTATCAGCCAATTATAAGTACTTCAAAAAGCTGTTCAGCCGCATGATCCAGTTAGGATACTGGTTCATAGTCTTTTTGTTACATACATAGGGTTCAATGATAGTTGAACCAGGGCAAACCCTTTTAAGTGTTTTCTCAGCCGTTTCAATGCCACTTATCATTGATGTTGCAAACGGTATTATTTTAGTACCGCCAAATGTACTGTTCTGCAGGAAGTCCTGAAGGAAAGTAGGCATATCGCCAGCCCAGATCGGGAATCCGACAAATACGACATCATATCCTGAAAAATCACGATAAGGTGTTCCTGAAGCAGCCTGTTCGTTTACTACTTTCTCTATGATCACTCTCATAAGAGCATTGAAGTAAGAACCATACTCCTTCTCAGGCAGGATCTTAATCAAATCTGCATCAAATTTCGTTGACAGCTCTTTGGCTATCTTTTCTGTCGTTCCTGTTCGAGAAACATAAAGAACCAGTTTCTTCATAATTATCCCTCCTGCTCTTTGCTATAAAGAAATACTGCGAATGAAAAAGTAACTGAAAGTTCAGTTATATACGATAGTTTCTCCTGATCCTTTCTGCTCGTTTTGTAATAATACGGCGTCATCTGAAAAAGCGATACGATGTCTTCGTTTGACTTTATAAGAACGCTGTATTCCACATCTTTTCTTTCTTTGATCCTGAATCCCGGGATATGTCCTGACTCATGCGGATTGGCATAAGGGTTATCGTATACCGCTTGTTTTAGTTCCATAAGGTGTTTTTCCTGGGGAACAACTCTCAGGAGCAGACCGCTTTCTTTCAATACCCTACTGAATTCGATAGAGATCAGCGGCGAAAAAATGTTCAGCACTGCGTCTGCAGATCTGTCACGAACAGGAATCCTTGATGCACTTGATACGATACCCATTATCTCCTTGGAACGGCTCCTGAGAGCTGATATCGCGTCCTTAGAGATATCTATCCCTAATATCTCTGCTTCCTTCCCGTGTTCACGTATGCTGTTAAGCAGATCGACTGTGTATTTCCCTTCTCCGCAGCCAGCATCGATAATGCATGATTCATCAGGAAGCTCGTTAACCAGCAAATCGCATATTGCATTTGAAAGGCTGTCATAATACCCCTTATTTAGAAACAGCGACCTGGAACGCACCATGAGTTTGTCATCTCCATGGTGCTTACCTTTTGCTGATGACTGCAAAAGATTCAAAGCGCCTTTTCTGGACAGATCAAACCTGTGATTATTTTTGCAGCAGTAACTCTTTTCGTCCAAGAACAGAGTCTCACCGCATACGAGGCAAACGATCTCCATTGTTATCCCTCGACAGAAACAGACCAGGTATTGATATATGTTTTCCCCGGTTCGAGCCTTATCAGATCCTCTTTTTCTTCAAACACAGTCTCTTTGTATTCATCACCAGGCAAAGACACCCATGGTTCTACACATACATACGGTGCTTCCATCTTAGGCATATGCCAGAAGCCGACATAGTCCATTCCAGGGAATTCCACACGGATCGATTGTCCGCCTTTCTCTGATGTTATAAGAAGTGAATGCGGCACATTGGTCAAAACAATAGCGTCATTGTCGAACAGATCATGCTTCAGCGGAAGCGTAGTGTCATTTTCAAGGGAATAATCCTCACAATGATCCACAAATACTCTGTCTGAAAAGATCACTCTTTTCGGTCTGCATGGCTCAGAGAACACAACAGAATAATCTTCAAAAGCCTGCTCTGGATCAATAGGTACGTTGAACCCGGGATGTCCTCCCAGCCCGAAAAACATCGTCCTGCTGTCCTGATTCTCAACAATGTATGAGATCTCCAGTTTATTCTCTTTAAGTTCATATTTCACAACAAAACGGAACATCCTTGGATATTGCGCTAAAGTCTCTGCATTCGCCAGCAGTTCAAAGACAAGAAGATTGTCCTGATGTTCTACGCAGTTAAGCTCCATTGATTTGACGAAACCGTGGATCTTCATCTCAAACTGATTGCCGTCCAGCGAATACACACCGCCATGAAGCCTTGCAACAAACGGGAAAAGATTAGGAGCCCTTCCGGACCAGATATTAGGATCTCCCTGCCACAGATATTCATGCCCGTCTACTGAACGGATTGAATGCAGTTCAGCTCCTAAAGATGATACTTCAACTATGAGTTTTTCATCAGATATTGTGTAGATCATCATTCTGTCTCCTTAGCTTCAGGATATTCATTGCATAGCAGCCTATATGGTGCTTCATCCTCTTCAATGGCAGGAAATCTGCCTACAGGAGGGTTGAACCTGTTATCAGTGTTGTCATCATTGCATTGGCTCACTTCTCCGAGTAATACATCTCCGCTTCCCGGTTCTACTGAAAAATCGTGGTACAAATATTGCTGTATATGGATACTCTCACCTGGTGTAAGACGTATCTGTGTACCGGCAGGCACTGTATACGTCCTTCCGTCCGTGTGGACAGTTACATCAGACTCATAGTCTATCTCTTCATCCGGAAGCGAATTGTACACTTTTATCAAAACGTTACCGCCACCGCGGTTGATTATGTCTTCTGTTTTGAACCAGTGAAAATGATTAGGAGCATACTGTCCCTCTTTCAGAAACAAGAGCTTCTCAGCATACACTTTGGGATACTTGTCTGGCATGCTCCGGTTACCGTTCCTGATCGTGATGAGGGAGAATCCTACCTTATTAAAATCACCAAGGCCGTAATCCGTTATATCCCACCCAAGCATACAGTCACGTATCTCATCATATTCGTGTCCTTTAGTCTCCCATTCCTCCGGGGTGAAACTGCAGAAAGGAGGCAAGTAGCAGCAGTATTTTCTGCACATTTCCTCCAACTCTTTTATCGCAGCATTTACTTCAGAGCGTTTCATACTTTTTCCCCTTTATCTCTTCTTTGTGCTCTCTCGTCCTTTTTGCGGCGTTTCTCATGTCGCTCGGCTTGCTTTTGAACCTTGTTTTCATAAAACTTGTTCATTTTCTCACCGCCTCTGAATACGTTCCTGACAGCTTTCTTTCCGCCGTTCTTGACATTGAGATATCTCAGCTTAAGAAAATACTCTTCTCCGCACGAGCATTGAGCAACAGAGGCTCTCTTGCCATCTCCATATACAGCCCATGGCTGACTTTCGACTTTTTCTCCGCATGCCGGACATATAAACAGTCGTAATTTGGAATCATGATAGGCATCGCGGGCCACACTGTAATTATGCTCATATACGATCAGAGGTTCTCCGTCGTCAAAATCTTCGATAGGCGTTTCGTAGGTTTTGATCCCCTCTTCAAGATCTAAGTGCTTGCACACATAAAATGTGTTAATAGCATCATGCAGAGCATCATGAGCTTCCATGCCGGTCTCCCCGACTTTTTCCAGTGCTTCGCTAAGACCGCAGCTCCTTCCCTCATGCAGGATCTGATGATCGAAGAACTGCTGAAGATCAAACACTTCTTTCATATACTGATCAGGATCCATATGGAACAATCTCAGGTTCTGACGTAAAACACGGAGGTCATTGTTGCTCCAGCTCATAAACACTGCATCAGAACCACACCACTTCATAAAAGCAGAAAAAGCATCGGGAAACACTATTCCTTTCATAAGCTCCTTATTGCCAATACCGGTAAGTTTGGATACATTGGAATTCATCTTTTTATAGTATTTGGGAGTGATCATTATCTTGAAAGTATCGAGAAGATCACAGGCCTGATTAGTCTTTACTGCGCCTATCTCGATCACTTCGCCTTCAAGAAATACTGGCGAGGTTATTCTCATTCCGCTGTATACAGGCTGATTCCACTCCAAATCAAAAATGATGTAATCCACCGCTGCTTTTTCTCCCTATAGTTAATCGTGGTTAACCCTTTGTTTAATAATACCACAACAAGAGCTGCAATCGTATTCGCCTGATTCAAACAAAAAAAGCGCTTGACGCGCTTATAGTCCGTTGTTGCTAATATCTTCCGCCTTGAAATGTTTCTGAGGGAATAACCAGAATATGGCATAAAAAAACTTTCGGAACCATTTATCGCCATAATCTGCCAGATCTATGGGATCAGCAGCATCCTTCACTCTGGCCAGCACATTTATGTTCTTGGATTCAAGTAGGCAGGCAATATGATAAGCCCATGCATGAAAGTATATCTCGCTGGCTAATTCCTGACTGGTCATTCCTATAATATGCTTTTCTCTCACTATCTCTTGTGCTTTATCATAACACTCCGACTTGGAGAGATATCTGTCATTTGCCTTAATTGAATATGTATGGTTTTCTCTTTTTATTCTCATTTTATTTCCTTTTTTTCTAAAAAAGCCTCGTCCGAAGACGAGGCTTTTATTGGTGGAGATGGGGAGAATTGAACTCCCGTCCGAAAACCTTTCCACACGAGCGTCTCCGAGCGCAGTCGACCTATAAACATTCCCTCCACAGCAGCGGATCGACGCGCTGATGCTTCAGTAGCTTCATACTTTACATGGAAGAACGCAAAGCTTAGTTCTTCGCACGTTCACCGCATAATTCTACGCCACTATCAGTTATGCGATATCACTGACCGTGACGAGCAGCATTAAGCTGCTACTGCAACTAATTCGTTGTCAGTTGTTTTTAAAATGGAGAGTTTTTAACGGTTCCCCGCCGTTGCTCGCTTCTCCTGCTTCAAAATCCCCGTCGAAACCTTTACATCCCCTTTTTAGTATTTCTCGGGTTCAGGATACTCTTCACCGAATGTCTCAACACGGATACTGGCTATCTTCTGATCCTTCAGAGGTCTGTCATATCTGTCACGTGGTACCTGAGAGATCTTCACAGCAGATTCAACATTCTCAGTTATCTTCCCGAATGCAGCATAATCACCGTCAAGATGAGGAGCATCAGCAACCATGATAAAGAACTGGCTTCCAGCAGAATCAGGCATCCTTGACCTTGCCATTGAAAGAACGCCAAGCGTATGAGCCAGCGGGTTATCAAAACCGTTGGATCTGAATTCACCTGGAATAGAATACCCCGGTCCGCCCATCCCGGTTCCGGTCGGGTCTCCTCCCTGGATCATAAACCCTGGAATAACACGGTGAAAGATAAGCCCATCATAATATCCGCTGTTTGCCAGCGAGATAAAATTGTTTACAGTGTTAGGAGCTATATCCGGATACAGTTTTCCTATCATCCTGCTTCCGCTTTCCATAATAATGGTGACTTCCGGATTCTTCATTCTATATTCCTCCTGTCTTTCATAGCACGTTCGGCAACACGTTTCATTTCACGTTCTGCTTCCGTCGCTCTCTTATCGTAAAGTTTTTTGCCTTTACATAGTCCAAGCTGGACTTTTACTCTGCTTCCCTTAAAATACAAAGACAAAGGTATAAGCGCCAGCCCTTCCTGTTTTACCTGTCCATACAGTCTGAGTATCTCCCTTTTGTGCATCAGCAATCGCTTAGGCCTCAAAGGGTCTCTGTTAAACACGTTCCCGTGTTCATAGGGGCTTATATGCATCCCATAAAGGATCATCTCCCCATTGATCACACGGCAATATGCATCTTTAAGATTGACAGTCCCAGCCCGCAAAGATTTTACTTCTGTACCGTAGAGTTCTATTCCTGCTTCAAAGGTTTCAAGCACATAATACTCATGCCGGGCTTTTCGATTGTCAACAATAGTCTTCAGACCGTTTTTATCTTTAGGAGCCAACTATTCTGCTCTCCTTCTAATCTACAGTTCGCTTCTTCCTTCCAGAGCCTTATAAAGAGTGATGTCATCAGCATACTCAAGATTCCCTCCGACAGGAACTCCGGTAGCCAGTCTGGTGACTTTGACACCGAAAGGCTTTATAAGCTTTCCGATATACACAGCTGTGGACTCGCCCTCTACAGTAGGATTAGTTGCCATTATAACTTCTTTAATATCTTCATCCGCAACCCTGTGAAGAAGATCTTTAATGTACAGTTGCTCAGGGCCAATTCCGTCCATAGGGCTTATAAGTCCATGAAGCACGTGGTAGAGCCCCTTATACTCATGAGTCCTCTCAATGGAATTGACATCGCGTGCACTTTCCACGACACATATCACAGATCTGTCTCTGCGTTCATCTTCGCATATGCTGCACTTGTCCGAATCCGTGAGGTTGTGACATATCGGGCATTGATGGATATTTCTCTTTGCTTCCGCCAAAGCCTCAGAGAAAGCAATGACATCTTCTTCATTCATGTCCAGAACATGATATGCAAACCTGGATGCAGACTTCCGTCCGACACCGGGCAATGAAGCAAAGCTGTCTATCAGCCTATCAAGAGAAGGAATGTTATTAGCCATCAGATCAACCCCGGAATATTCAGTCCGCCTGTAAGCTGTCCCATTGATTCATCATAATCCTTGGAAGCGTTCTCTATAGCAGTATTTATTGCTGCAGCAACAAGATCTCCAAGCATATCCGTATCATCTGGATCGCATACTTCAGGTTTGATAACTACTGACAGAACTCTGTGCTTCCCGTTAACAGTGGCTTCTACCATTCCACCACCGGAAGTAGCAGTATACTCTTTGGCATTAAGCTCTTCCTGCTTTGCCTCCATATCTGCCTGCATCTTGTTCAGTTTCTCGAGCATCTGGTTTCTGCTCTGTTTTCCGTATCCCTCAGGTAACCTTGCTTTCATATTATTTCCTCTCTATTTCTATTCCGTTTGCTTGTGCGAGCTCGATCAAATTCTGCATATCATTATTTGATTCAACGTTAGTTTCTTTCTTCTTCCAGGGACCGATAGGATACCGTTTTCCTGTGGTTTCGAAAATTGCATCCTTCAGTATCTGATTTGAGTCTTTATTATCTCTTATAAAAGCCATAGCGATGTCACTGCCCTCGATAAGGACATGCGTTCCATCGAAATGCGCATTTGATTTGGACAGGAGCGAACCTAAAGTCCTGTTGCGCTGTTTGACTATCTCCAAGATGTCTTCCCATCTTTCAAAAGAATCAGTCGGCTGCTCTTCCGGAAGCGAGAACATCATCTGATCAGAATCATCTTCCTTTATCTCTGCAGGAATCTCTTCTTCTTCCTGTGGCATTTCAGTCGGTTGAGGTTTAACAGCAACGGGTTCCCTTGTGAACTGCGCCGAACTCTTTACAGGAGGCTGTTCCTTTTCCTCTTTAGCCCTGGCAGACAATGGCTGACCTTTCTCTGCGAGCTTAAGGACTGCCAGTTCCAATGTTATTTCCCTGTCCAAAGAACGTGATATCTTATCTGCAGCATCTGACAGTACATTAAGGTTATACAACAGTTCCTTTTCTGAATACTGTCCGGATTCAAACTCGTATCTCTTCTGCATCTCATTGGAGCAGTCCTTTAAAGTCACCTTTCCGACCCTAACCATCAGCAGATTGCGGTAATGGCGTATCAGTTCGTTCAGAAGCCTTCCTGATTCTATTCCGTTCTCGTATAGCTGCTGAAGCGAATTCATGCACTCGACTGTATCAGCATTTCGTACAGCATTGCCCAGCTGGAACAAATAGCTCTTGTCTGTGAGGCCTGTTAGGCGCTGTACCACAGCCTCATCAACGGTATCACCAAGAGAAGCAGAAGTATCCAAGAGCGACAAACCATCTCTCAGTGCTCCGTCTGCCAGACGCGCTATGAGAGTAGCAGCTCCTTCTGTCAGTTCGATATCCTCCAACTGAGCTATTTTCATCAGCCTTTCAGCTATAAGTTCTTCCGGAATACGCTTGAGATCAAATCTCTGACATCTGGAAAGAATAGTAGCCGGGACTTTCTGTATCTCTGTTGTAGCCATAATAAACAGCACATGCTGCGGAGGTTCTTCCAAAGTCTTCAATAACGCATTGAATGCAGCATTGGAAAGCATATGTACCTCATCTATAATGTAGACTCTCATCTTACATATAGCAGGCATATATGACACTTCTTCCAGGATATCCCTTACATCATCCACTCTGTTGTTGGAAGCTGCGTCGATCTCTGTGACATCCAGGATAGAGCCATTGTCTATCCCTCGACATATGTCACAGTTACAGCAAGGTTCACCGTCCGCGATATTGGGGCAGTTGACCGCTTTAGCAAGGATCTTAGCAAGAGTAGTCTTACCAGTGCCTCTGACACCGGTAAAAATATATGCATGACCAAGTTTACCAGCAATCAGCTGATTCTTAAGGGCGGACGTAATGTTGTCCTGCCCGACAACATCTTCGAATCTGGTCGGTCTGTATTTCCTGTAAAGTGCAAGTTTCATTCCAAACAATCCTTCCGCTGAAATCGGCGGTCAAGAGACGAGCAAAGTTGACTACGTCGCATGGTCACGATCTTAAGGCTGCTGTGTTCCCACCCTGACCTGGTTCGAAAGGTTCCATCGCGCAGGCTCTGCCCGCCTATTCACCGCCGATTTCGGGTTAACAAGATGAATTATATCTAATCCGCTTTTTCAAATCAAGCAAAGACTACTATACTAAATCTCCGCATAAAAGACTGCGACAATCAGTATTTTCTCTTTGTTGAAAACGATTTATTTAATGATCTCGCAGGTTGCAGAACCAACTATTCCTGCTGCATTTCCTTCATCAGTATCGACGTGCATTGCGGGAGTGAAATTCTGAGATACTCTGATAACGACATCACCAAAGATAAGAGATCTTTCAGGAGTATCTATTTTTGTAGAAACGACCTGCTTGTCTTCCAATCCGAGTTCCTCTGCGGTAGCTGGATCAAGGTGAATATGTCTCTTGGCCACGATAACACCGCTTGCCAGATCTACTTCGCCGCACGGTCCAACGAGTTTGCATCCAGGTGTCCCTTCAAGATCACCGCTCTCACGGATAGGCGCTGCTACTCCGATAGAACGTGCATCTGTTGCAGAGAGCTCGACCTGATCAGCCTTACGGCAGGGTCCAAGGATAGATACGTTTGAAAGAGTCCTCTTCGGACCAACAACATCTACTCTTTCATTGGATGCAAACTGTCCAGGCTGAGAAAGCTCTTTCTTAACTGTAAGCTCATGATCGGCTCCGAAAAGAACGTGTAATGTCTCTTCTGTAACGTGTACATGACGCGCTGAAATTTCTACTAAAACTGACATTTATAATAATCCCCCTAAAATCTAATCAGACACAGAAATTGTACTATTTCCACTAATCTTGTGCAAGTCCAAACAATGATGATATACTCTTTTTGAGGTGAGAAAATGACGTTAGAATCGATGAACGAAGAAGTAAGGATATGTACCGCCTGCGGTCTTTGCCACACCAGAACTAACACTGTTTTTGGTGTGGGAAATCCACATGCAGATATCATGTTCGTAGGAGAAGCCCCCGGAAAAAATGAAGATGAAACAGGAATACCTTTTGTCGGCGCTGCCGGCCATTTGCTTAATGATTACCTCACTGCTGTCGGATTATCAAGGGATGAAATCTATATAGCAAACATTATCAAGTGCAGGCCTCCGAACAACAGAGATCCAAAGCCTGAGGAAGAAGATTGCTGTATTCATTTCCTGCATAAACAGATAGAGCTTATCGATCCCAAACTCATCGTATGTCTTGGAAGGATCGCTGCCAAAAGGCTTATCGACCCTAATTTCCAGGTCACAAAACAGCATGGCGAACTGTTTACATATCATGGGCGAAAGATAATGGCCACCTTCCATCCAGCTGCTCTGTTGCGAAATCCAGCTAACAAGGTACCTACCTTTACAGACTTTGAAAAGATATATTCAATCGCAAAAGAACAGAATTACGTCTTCTGAAAACGATTGCATGCCTTCGTCATGATGGCATGCATCTTTTTATACAGCTCCAAAATACTATTTGTAAAAAAGTATTAAGTAATATGCGTCGTTTTTGTTCAAAATCGCTGAAATACTATTACATTCGGGATATTTTATATGTTATAATAATCATGTCTAAGGAATAACGTTTAATCAGTGTGCAATGCTTTTGTTATGGTGAACAATGTATAACATTAATGACATCGTTTCTTATAGTTCTGCAGGTATTTGTGATATAGCTGATATAACGAACCGCTCTATCGCAGGGATCAGCATGGACTATTATGTCCTTAAGCCAAAACTCGATCAAAAATCTACTGTGTTCGTTCCCGTGAACAATCAGAAGCTAACAGCAAGGATGCGTTTGCCTATGAACACATCGGAAGCAAAAGAGCTTATTGATTCTCTTGGAACATTGGGCACTGACTGGATAGATAATGATAATGAACGGAGAGAAGTCTATCGCAGCCGTATCACTGACGGTTTCCCTTCAAGTCTTGCTCAGATATATAAGACTCTTACATTGCGCAGAAAAGAACTTGAGGAAAATTCAAGGAAGCTTAGAAGTACGGATGAAGTCTTCCTGAAGGAATGTGAGAAACTGCTTTCTTTTGAGATTTGCAATGCTATTGGCTCTCCTCAGGATGAAGTTAAAAAGATGATATTTGATTTATGTAATCAATAAGTATATTTCCCATTAAAAAAACGGCCTTTCGGCCGTTTTTTTATTCTTCTAGTTTCATTGGTCTAAGCATTCTTGTGGCATTCAAAACCGCGATGACCATTACACCCACATCGGAAAACACAGCCCACCACATATTAGCAAAGCCAAATGCTGCAAGGATCAGACAGATAAATTTGACTGCCAGCGAAAAGATGATGTTTTCTATAACGATCCTCATACATTTCTTGGATATCCTTACTGCCAGTGGCAGTTTTCTAAGGTTATCATCCATCAGTACTACATCTGCTGCTTCGATAGCTGCATCGCTTCCCATAGCACCCATCGCTATACCGACATCGCTTCTCATAAGCACAGGAGCATCGTTAATCCCATCTCCGACAAATCCGATCGTTCCTTTATCACTGTCATTGGAAGCCATAAGTTCTTCAAGATGCATGACCTTCCCTTCAGGGAGAAGCTCCGCATGATAGTTGACGATATTCAGCTCATCCGCTACAGACTTGACCGTCTTTTCATTGTCTCCGGAAAGAAGCACTGTTTCTATCCCGCAGTCATGTAACTCCTTCACAGCCCGCGCGCTGTCAGGCTTAAGTGAATCGGCAATTCGGATATAGCCTATATATACATCATCTTCACTTACATATATGACTGTTCCTGATTTATCACAAGTACTTACAGACACTCCTATACTGTCCAGAAGTTTTACATTTCCGACAGCTACTCTTTTGCTGTCTATATTAGCGATGATGCCCTTCCCTGCTATTTCTTTGACTTCTTCGACAGAGTCGCGTGATTCTTCTTCGTAGCCCTTTCTTAGGATCTCTCCAATAGGATGTGTCGTGTAGGATTCAGCCAAAGCTGCCAGCCTAAGCAGATGATCTGCTTCTATACCCTCTTCCGGTACCACATCAGCGATCCTGAATCTACCTTCAGTCAAAGTGCCTGTTTTATCAAAAACCACTTTCTGGATTTTGGACAAAGCCTCAAGGTCATTTCCGCCTTTAACAAGAATCCCACTGCGTGAGGCTCCACCAATACCTCCAAAAAAAGACAGAGGTATGCTGATCACTAAAGCACAAGGGCAACTAATAACAAGGAAAGTTAGAGCTCTCAATATCCAGGTTTTCCAGTCTCCTGTTATCAATGAAGGAACAACAGCCAATGCAAGAGCACTGTAACACACCGCAGGTGTGTAATATCTGGAGAATCTCGTTATAAATGATTCAACCTTTGCCTTTTTCATACTGGAGTTTTCTACCAGCTCCAGAATACGCGCTACAGTTGAATCTTCATACAGTTTAGTCGTCTGTATCTTCAGCACTGCAGACTCGTTCACACATCCGCTGATAACATCTGAGCCGGGCTTTACATGCACAGGCATAGACTCTCCTGTCAAAGCGGAAGTATCAATACTGCTGCTTCCTTCAATCACTATACCATCCATAGGGATGCGCTCTCCCGGACGGACAAGGATAGTGCTTCCGACAGGAACATCCTCCGGATCTTCTTCAGTGATAGATCCATCCTCATCAACCAGGTTAGCATATTCAGGGCTGATATCCATCAAATCAGAAATGCTCTGCCTGCTTTTCCCTACCGCATAAGACTGGAACAGTTCTCCTACCTGATAGAAGAACATTACAGCTACGCCTTCCTGAAATTCTCCCAGTATGATAGCTCCTATGGTAGCTACTGACATGAGGAAGTTCTCGTCAAATACTTCCCCGTTTTTTATACCGTTCCAAGCATCTTCAAGGACCTCAAGGCCAACGATAAAATATGGAATGAGATATAAGAAAGAGATCCACTTTTCATAAAAGGGAAAAATCAGTTTTAAAGCTAATACGACAATAAAACTGATTGCAGCTATTAATATTTTATTTAGGCTTTTTTTCTGCTTCGTAGTCATAAAATAACGTTTCAGCCGAGTATCTCAAAATCCGGTTCGATCTTTTTCGCTACCCGCTCTACCTCTTTCATAATCTCATCAAACTTCTCATCAGGAGCAGTGATCATCATCTTCTGCGTCATAAAACCGACAGATGCATCCTCGATTCCATCTATCTGCTTAATTGCGTTTTCTACTTTAGCTGCACAGTTTGCGCAGTCCACTTCGATCTTGAATTTCTTCTTCATGTAATTACTCCTCCACGTGTTCCATTCCTAACGCTAAAATACTTCTGACATGGTCATCATCCAGTGAATATATGATCGACTTTCCGTCTCTGCGGAATTTGACAAGCTTATTTGCTTTTAAAACCCTGAGCTGATGGCTTACCGCACTTTGTGTCATATCAAGAACTTCTGCGATATCATTTACACAAAGCTCACTTTCAAAAAGCGTATACATGATCTTGATCCTTGTGGAATCTCCAAACACCCTAAACAGTTCTGCGAGATCATAAAGTATCTCTTCGTTTGGCATGCATTCGCTAATTTCTTTTATTGTGCTCTCATGTTCCATTACTGACTGGTCCATGTCTTTCCTCCACAACATATGAATAGTTGTTCATGTGTTTATGCTTACATTATATCATCACACACACAAACGTCAATACATTATATGAAAAATTATGTTATAGTTAAAAAAACATCTGGAGGACAAAAAATGATCGCTATAGTAACCGGTGCTTCTTCAGGTTTCGGCCAGGAGTTCGTCAAACAGTTTGACGGCCGAGGCTATGATGAAATTTGGGTAATCGCCCGCAGAGAAGACAGACTAGTTCAGCTTAAGGAAATCGTTAGTACTCCTATCCGCCCTGTCCCTATGGATCTGAGCGATATGGATTCTTTATCCAAACTGAAAGACTTGCTTGAAAAAGAAAAACCAGTAGTCCACGCTTTGGTCAACGCCAGTGGATTCGGATATTTTAACGCTTTCACGGATGAAACTCTGGATAATGCGCTGAATATGATAGATCTTAATGATAAAGCTCTTATTTCACTATGCTACATAGTTATTCCATATATGAAAGAAGGATCAGAGATCTACAATATCGCATCTTCCTCTGCTTTCCAGCCTGTTCCCTATATCGGTGTATATGCAGCGACAAAAGCCTTTGTACTCAGTTTTTCGCGTTCTCTAAACCAGGAACTGAAAAAGAAAGGAATACGTGTTATCGCAGTATGCCCTCACTGGACAAAGACAGAGTTCTTTGACCGCGCAGATAAAAAGAACGGTATAATCACCTACTATAACTTCTATACGGAGAAAACCCAGGTAGTATCCAATTCTATAAAACACATCCAAAAAGGAAAGGACGTGTCTCTTACCAGCCTGCGTCTTAAACTCCAGGCACTTGCAGCAACAATTCTTCCTAAGAGCCTCGTTATGAAGATCTGGCTGAATTCGCAGCATTTGTAAACAATTTATGAAGTCTATTTACTTTTTCGCTTTACTATGCTAAATTGTAGTTGCGAAAAGGGAGTAGCTTAACACCCCAAAATGGTGGATCGTCCCGTCAGCACGACTAACAAGTCCGAGACGATTGAGAGAGCAAGACTTTACCGCTCTGCGGTGAGGTCTTTTTTCACCGCAGAAACAAAATCATTTTGGAGGTAACTACAATGTATAACAGAAACTTTTATTCATCCTTTGGTCGTCCGGGAATGGGCATGCATGGACATGGCCCGATGCATTCCCCCCATATGGGATATCACGGCCCGCACTTCGGCGAAAGATATTACCGCCGTCCAATGATCTCCCCAATGTATAATCCAAATCCGTTCATGTTTGGATACAGGAGACCATATTACAGAAGCTACGGCTTCGGAGGCGGACTGGGTATTGTGATCGCCCTTCTGTTCCTGTCCTTTTTCCTTATGATCTAAGGACCCTAAAAGCAAAAGAAAGCGGTGCGCCTTAACCGGGTGCACCGCTATTTTTATGTCTGAATATTATTCTGTTATAACAGCAATACTATATGAAGGCATTTTAACTGTATTGTCAGAGAATTCAATGAACTCTTTCGATGTGTTAAGTACTGCTGACAATTTAATGTCCTTGGACAGACTGCTCAGGTCACACACCTCTTCGTCCGGTCCTAGATTGATAATAAGCAATACTTTCTGCTCAGATTCACACTCTTTATAAAAAACCGCAAGATGATCCGTGCATAGTTCAGGACATTCTACTACTCTGCCCCTAGCGATCACAGGAAATGCATTCCTGACTTTTATGACCTGTCTGAACCAGTTATACAGCGAGAGATCATCTTCCATCTGCTCTGACAGAGACGGGAACTTCATCATTACGTCATCCATATCCGGAGGGCCATCGCATATATCAGGATCAGCAGGATCATCACTCCAATACATCGGAGCTCTCTTATTCTCATCCTTGCCCGAACCCTTCATTCCTATCTCCTCACCATAATACATGAAGGAGTTTCCGCTCATGAGGAGACTTAATGCGTAAGCCATCTTGGTCTGAGGACCTTCGTCTATGGCGTAATATCCCGCGCTTCGGGCAATATCATGGTTGGTATAGAAAGGAGCATCGATATAATTGCTGTTATTTGCACGGAAAGTCTCATCAGATACGATCATAGCGTGTACAAAATCCGCCGGACTGATCGATTCCCCTATCGTGTTCCTAATAATCCCGTCGTTGCCGGAGAACGGGAAATTGAACAGTGAATCTATACCGCTGGAATATAATGCCGCTATCTTACTTCTGTCAGTCCAGGCTTCACCAACGATATAGCAATCAGGTTTGATACTTCTGCAAAGACCACAGAAATAACTGGTAAATTCAACATTCCCCTCCGGATCACCTGTATGATACGAAGTCACTGCATCCAATCTGAACCCATCTACCCCTTTATCAAACCAGAAAGATACTATCTTTTTGATCTCATTGCGCACCATACTGCTGTTGAGATTCAGATCGGGCATTCCAGACCAGAACTGGGCTTCATAATACCAGTCCGTTCCTTCCAACGGAGCAAAACCGTTTTGCTGCTCTTTAGTGAAATTATAATAATCAAAATAAGCGCAGTAAGATGTGTCGGGCTCCCAATCTGATGGAAGTTCATGCAGATAATCAGAAGCCTTTTTGAACCACTCATGTTCGACAGAAGTATGGTTCAAAACAAGGTCCATAAGGACACTGATTCCTCTTTCATGACACTCTTCCAAAAGAAGCTCATAATCTTCAAGTGTCCCGAACACAGGATCTATATCATAATAGTCACAGACATCATATTTGTGATACGTAGGCGAAGGATGCACCGGTGTAAGCCATATCTGATCAAATCCAAGATCCTGAATATAATCCAGCTTTGACCTGATACCATTGATGTCCCCTATTCCGTCTCCATTTGAATCACAAAAAGAGTATACGAATATCTCATATGTAGTCTTGTATTTGTCATCTTTCTTAACTGGCTGCAATTGGTCGTTGAAAGAAAACATCTGGATATCAGAAACAGCAGGCTTTTTACGGCCTGCTGTAAGTGATAGAACTCCTGTTACAGCGACGATCAAAAGCAATAACGCAACCAGTATGATAATGCGTTTTCTTCCAATCATCCTTTGACTGCTCCTGACATTCCTTCAACATAGAATCTCTGCATATAGATGAACAAAATAGCTATCGGAACAGAGATAACGACAGCACCAGCTGCGAAGCATGTGTACCACTGATACAGATACTCTTTCTGGAGCATGTTCCAAAGGCCTATTGCAACAGTGAACTGATCTGCATTAGCACGGCAGATGACCTTTGCAAATACGAAGTCGACCCACGGTGCGATGAATGAGGTCATTACTGTGTAAATTACGATAGGCTTGGCCAACGGCATGGTGATCTGTGTAAAGACCTGCCACTGTGTAGCTCCGTCAATAACAGCTGCTTCATCGATAGATTTCGGGATCGTGTCGAAGTAGCCTTTCGCTATCTGGAACCCAAGTCCCGTACACGCAGAATAAACAATTATTAGGCCAAGACGAACTGCTGAACCTTCAGTCAATCCCATTGACTTAAGGATAAAGTACTGTGCGACCATTGCCATAAATCCAGGGAACAATCCGAGGATCATAGCGATATTCATGTAAGTCTTACGGAATCCAAAACGCATTCTGCTCAAAGAATATGCAACGGACAGCACGAAGAAAGTACTGAATATGCAGCAAATTATTGCGATGATCAAGGTATTGGTAAACATTTTAGGGAAGTTTAAGACATTTCTGTCTGTAAACAGCTTAATATAGTTATCCAAAGTATAACCTTGAGGCAGGAATGTGTTTGTATATGCTCCTTTTTCAGCTCTGAAACTCGTCAGAACAATCCAGAAAATCGGGAGCACCCAAACAAATGACAAAACTGCCAGCAATAAATGTACGAGGAAGTTGACTAATTGTTTCTGGGGGCTGATTCTGTTTTTCTTGATATCTTCCATCACATAAACGCCTCCTCATTCTTGTACGAACCGGAATTCCTGTAGGTGATCAGTGTTACTACGGTAAGGATCACGAACGTCATAATTCCGATAACCGCCCCGAGGTTGTAGTACTGCTGATCGACCGTCAGCTTGTAAAGCCATGTGACCAACAAGTCTGTCTGACCTGCTGTATCTCCAACGTAGGTTGGTCCACCACCTGAGAGCAGGTAAATGACGTTAAAGTTGTTGATATTTCCAACGAAACTCGAAATAAGATATGGTGTCGTAACAAACAGCATGTAAGGAAGAGTGATGCTGAAGAAGATCTTTACAGGACCTGCTCCATCCATACGGGCTGCTTCATATAATTCAACCGGAATGTTCTGAAGGATTCCTGTGACCTGAAGAAGTGTATAAGGAATACCTACCCACAGGTTGATAACAATGATTGTCACTTTAGCCCAGTTTGCGTTAGTCCAGAATGGCAACGGATTGGAGATCAACCCTAGATTCTGCAACAAAACGTTGATCGCTCCTGAAGGCTGAAGCATGATGTTCATTATCATCAATGTAACGAACTGAGGAACTGCGATGGAAAGCACAAAGCAGAAACGCCAGAAGCCTTTCCATTTCGTATCTTTTCTGTTAATGATCAGAGCAAGGACCATTCCCAGAATGTAGTTCAGGAATGTGGCGAATATCGCCCATACTATAGTCCATCTCAGAACCTGCCAGAACTGTCTTCCTATATTACCGTTAAGGTTCAATACTCTTGCGAACTGATTCAATCCATCCCAGTCAAACAGGATCAGATGTTCGTCCTCTTTTGAGTATGTAGTAAATGCCATTGAGATCATATATACCAACGGCACGATATTAAACACAAGAATGCCGATACACGGAAGCGTCATCAATGTGATATGCAAGTTTGAATCAAATAAGCTCCTGATATCTTCAACGAGTGTAGGAACATGTCTTCCCTCTTCCTTCTCGACCTGCAGTCTATATGAGTGACGCATCTGGAGAACCCATAATGCTATGAACGCTGCTATTACAAAGCACGTAATAACGCCGGAAAGCAATAATATCTGAGAATTATCGCCTTCCATGTACTCATATACCTGCTTCGCTTCATTCCAGACTTCTCCGCCTGGATTATCTCCCAAACTTGGGAGCATGGCGAGATTGGCTGCGCCTGGACCTATCATATAAATGATAAAAGCGACCTCACAGAGCAAGATCAATAAACCTTTAACAATCTGTCCGTGACCTATAATACCAACACCCATTAGCAAAGCTGACAGACGGGTCAACAAATCTCCGTGTAAAAATGCATTTGCTAAACTGATACGTTTTTCTTTCATAATCAATACCCCGTGTGGAGTTTTTGTATCGATATCCGATCTAAGCAAGGCCGAGCCGCAAGGTCCGGCCTTGCTTGGCCATTACGGAAAAACTACTTTACAGAACAAACTATCAGGAAACTCCTGTTGAGTTCATTGTGTCATTCATAGCTTCTGTCTTTTCAGCTGCATTGTCATGTGTAACAGTGCCAGCTACGATCTCTTCGCCCATGGACTGTGCAGGTGTCCAATACTGGCCCATGCTAGCAACAACAGGCTGTACGATGGAAGCGAAATCCATTGTATCCATCTGTGCTTTTGCAAGTGCGTCATCACCAACGTTGATGCCCAGGTCGGTAGGAATTGTATTACGGAAATCATAGTGATCTTTCTGAGCAGATGTTCCACCGAGATAAGCTGCAAGAGCAACTGCGATTTCCGGATGCTCTTTATAAAGAGCTGTTGCCGGGTTGACACCGATTGCCTTGGATCCAGCAAAAGCCTTCATCTGTTTGAGCTGTCCATCAATTGTAATTGAAGGAGCTGCGCAGATTCCGAGGTTGTCGCCGAATGTATCAACAGCTTTCTGATAGTCCCAAGTGCCTGAGAAGAAAGCCTTAACATCAGCTGCAGATCCGACATCACCATTTACGAAGTTCGGATTAGCATTAAGGTCGATCAGGTAGTTGGTAACTGCGACTGCCTTGTCACCGCTGAAATCAATACCAGCAGCTTCATCAGAGCCGGATGCACCAAAGAGTGTGCAGCCATTTGCTACATACATAGAAGCAATATACCAAGAGTTGGTCAACGGGAAAGCAACTTTGCCTTTTTCGAGCATTGCATCAAGAGATTTAACATCTTCTTCTGTAAAGACGCTCTTATCATAGAACATGAACCAGGTGTTGCCTGTGAACGGTGCACCATAAACAGCACCATCATAAGTGACTGTGTTTACAGTTGTCTCGGAATTGTTTTTCTTAATGGTATCAAGATTTGAACCACCAAGTTTTGCAATAGCGTTTGCTTTAACAAGATCAGGAATCTGGTCGTTTGCAAACATGTAAACGTCTGCTGCAGCACTCGGGTCGGTCGTTACGTTTGTCTTGGCATCGCCTTCGGAGCATACACCATATTTAAATGTGATATCCCATTCCGGGTGATCAGCTGCAAATTTCTCGCATTCTGTCTGGAGCCAGTTGCCGTTTTCTGCAGACTGGTCTTCCTGAGGACCCCATACAGTAACCGTGACTGCAACCTTCTCTTCTGTCGGTTCAGTGGAAGGTGTGGGTTCAGGTGTAGGTTCTTCTTTCTTTCCGCATCCTGAGAGCATGGCCATGACCATCAGGACAGTAAGAAGAAGTGCAAATAATTTTTTGGTTTTCATTTGTTTCCCCCTAAGAGTTAATGTTGTTGATATATGTTTTCCAAGGTCGTAATCCCTGGTAAAAACCTAATTATACATATTCCAGGTTTTTGCCGCTTTCCGGGTCAAAAACGTGGATAGCATTCGGAGCAAAAGTAAAATCGACTTCTGCACCTGCGCTCAGATCCTTCTCTCCAAGATCCAAAGTAGGAACGATAACGATGCAGTCTTTGCCGTCCGCATTGATATGCAGATGGATGGAACTGCCCATCATCTCCGAGACATCGACGGTGCCTTTTACCATCGCTCCATCTCTCTTATCAAGAGTAATGTGCTCAGGTCTTACACCTACGATGACATCCTGTTCCTCTGTATTTCTTTCAGCAAGGTTCTTCTGTTTGTCATCAGACATCACTACTGTCGCGTTGCCCACACAGACTGCATATCTGCCATCGGCGCCTTTGATAAGTTTGCCGTCAAACATGTTCATCTGAGGAGTTCCTATGAATCCTGCGACAAATGTGTTGATAGGATTGTTGAATACTTCCTGAGGTGTACCGATCTGCTGTACCTCGCCATCCTTCATGATGACGATCCTGTCGCCCAAAGTCATAGCCTCGGTCTGGTCGTGCGTGACATATACGAATGTAGTATTGATCCTGTTACGCAGTTTGATGATCTCAGCTCTCATCTGGTTCCTCAGTTTAGCATCCAGGTTGGAAAGCGGTTCGTCCATCAGAAGTACCTGCGGATTACGCACGATAGCTCTTCCGATAGCAACACGCTGTCTCTGTCCACCGGACAAAGCCTTCGGCTTTCTGTCCAGATACTGGGTGATTCCAAGAATCTCAGCTGCCTCATTGACGAGACGGTTCATTTCATCCTTAGGAATCTTTCTCAGTTTAAGCGGATATTCCAGATTCTGTCTTACTGTCATATGAGGATACAGAGCATAGTTCTGGAATACCATAGCTATATCTCTGTCTTTAGGTGAGACTTCGTTGACAAGTCTGTCCCCAATATACAGTTCACCTCTGGTTATGTCCTCCAAACCGGCAATCATCCTAAGAGTGGTGGATTTTCCGCATCCAGAAGGTCCGACCAGAACGACAAATTCCCTGTCCTTGATCTCCAGATTGAAGTCATCAACGGCGACAACACCTTCATCCGTGACCTTCAACTGATAGCTTTTCTTTTCTACAGGTTCCTCGTCTTTCTTGCCTTTTTTCTTTTTCGGAGTATTCTCCGCGTTAGGGTAGATCTTCTGAATGTGTTTCAACGTTACTGTTGCCATGATGATCTCTTCCTTTTATCAATTAGTGAGTATTTCCTCGAGGACAAGCTACGCTTTCCCCGTCTACAAACGAAAATGGAACAATGATATGCGATGCAGGTCTTGAATAACTAATTCGCAGCAGCAGATCCTCGACACATCTTGTAGAAATCTGCTCTACATCCTGAACGATAGTAGTCAGCCTCGGCACATAAAACTTTGTAAAGTCTATTCCATCAAATCCAATGATTGAAATATCTTGAGGGACCTTAAGTCCTCTGTCGCTGAACGCACGCATGGCTCCAAACGCCACCATGTCACTCAGAGCAAACACTGCCGTTATCTCCGGATTTGCATCTAGCAGTTTATTCGCTGCATCATATCCTGCCTGCATTGAATAAAAACAAGGAACACAGACTTTATCCTGATCGCTGTCTGCACCTCCAGCTTCGAGCGCTGTCAACGCTCCGCTTATCCTTTTTGATGTATTATCCTCAGCGAAGTCTACCGGATATCCACCGATGATACCGATATGTTTATGACCTTTCTCCAGCAAATAATTAATGGCAAAAGTTGATGCTGCAGAGTCATCTGTAGTTATACTGGACAGATTTGCAAAGTCCAAAGTCTCTGCTGATCCTGTTACAAGAATACTGGGAACACTGATCTCGCTGAAAGATCTGAAAAAACTCTGCGCACTTCCCCCCAGAAATACGATTCCTTTTGGTTTGGATATACTTATCATTCTGATTGCGGCTTCCACTTCGTCCTCTGTCTCATCAAGAAACAGTACGCTCGTATTCTCACCGTGTTCAGAAAGTTTCGCCTGAATAATCTCAAGCACAGATACCAAAAAGCGGTTGCTCATACCACGAACGATAACCGAAATACCTGACGGCATTGATTGTTTTAAGTTTTTGGCGTTAGCATTCGGTTGAAAGTTCAATTCCTTGATCGTGTTCTCAATACGAGTCCGAGCTTCCTGGCTAACATCTGAACGGTTGTTCAGAACCCTGGATACAGTTCCTATGCTGTACCCCGTGATTTTTGCTATGTCTTTAATTGTAGCCATTTTTGCTCTTCTTTATTTATTTGTAAACTCGTCCGTTAACGTTATCGTAAACGTTTCCATGCCTTAATAATAAACAATCTGATTAAAATGTCAATTTGCCTTAACCAATAATTTGTAACAATTCGTTTACATTTTTTTGTGCTCAATTTGCAACATGAACAATCCAATCAAGTTCTTTTGAGCAGTATGAACAAAACCAGTGCTTTTATTTGTTTATAGAAAAGGAATATAATATTAATAAACAAATGAGGAATATACATTATGGTTACTATTGGAATAATTGATACTGCCCCTAATGATTTCCACATCATTGCTTTTCCGCCTTACTGCAGGTCTGTAGAAGGTTCCGGGGCGAATTATCGTGTTTTAGACTGGACTCTTGATGAGCAACAGCTGGATGATTATATAAGCACATGTGACGGATTCGTTTTTACTGGCGGAGATGATATAGCTCCTTCACATTATGGTGAGGAGATACTGCCCGAATGCGGAGATATAATTCCTGAACGTGATGCATTTGAATTCGCTTTCTTCGCCAAAGTGCTGGAAAGCAAAAAGCCTGTGCTTGGTATATGCAGAGGGTGTCAATTGCTGAATGTAGCACTTGGCGGCACACTCTGGCAGGACATACCTTCTCAAGTCAAAAACACATATCAGCATCAGCCGTCACCTGTTGAGCTTATCGCAGAAAGAACTCACAACGCAGTGATCGTTCAAAACACGAAACTTCATGAGATCCTGAAAACAAGCAAGATGAAAGTCAACAGTATGCATCATCAGGCCATAAAGGATCTCGGTGCAGGATTGACTCTTTCTGCTGTATCCACAGACGGGATCCCTGAAGGATTCGAACTGTCCGGACACCCATTTTTAGTCGCTGTACAGTGGCACCCGGAATGGTTGTTCCCTCAGGATGATTCTTTTGCTCTGTTCTCTGCATTTGTCAAAGCATGTGAGGATGACAAAAATGAAGTGTGACATTCTGTTCACCAACTGCAATCTGTTCAGCAGCAGTTTCAGACTGTTTTTCCATGGTTTCTTCGCAATCAGTGGAAAGTATATCACCCGCATAGGAATCGGCAATCCGCCTGATACTATTACTGCTGATAAAACGATCGACCTGGAAAACCGCTTTGTTATTCCAGGTCTTATCGATGTCCATATGCATATTGAAAGCAGCATGCTGACACCTCAGGCATATGCGTATGAAGCCATCCGCCACGGTGTGACTACAGTCGTCAGCGAGCCGCATGAGATCGCAAATGTATTTGGCGTCCGCGGCATTGAAGCCATGATGAAAGCCGGAGAAAACTCTCCCATCGACATCTACTACGGAATACCTTCATGCGTTCCTTCTACAAGCAGCGAACTTGAAACAGCAGGATGCGAGATCGGAGTCGCTGAAGTTGAAGAGCTGCTGAAATATGAAGACATCAAATGTCTTGGTGAAGTTATGAACACAAAAAGTGTTCTATCCGAACCCGACGGCAAAACGAACCGCCTGATCCGAGCTTTTCATGAGAAAGCCCCTGCGCTTCCTCTTGAGGGACATGTCCCGCGCATCGTTGGAGATGACCTCGCAGAGTATATGATGAGCGGTATCGATTCAGACCACACTGAGCATCCTTTGTCTGAACTGATCGACAGGTGGCTCAACGGGTTCTGTGTTCAGCTACAGGAAAAGACTGTACAGCCTGATATCATTGCTTATCTCAACGAACATGAGCTGTTCAACAACACCTGTCTGGTGACAGATGACGTCATGGCAGACGAAATGGTCGAAGTAGGCATCCTGGATCACGTTCTGAGGAAAGCACTCAGTTATGGCATGGACCTCAAAGATGCTGTTTATTGCTGCACTTTTACTCCTGCATCCAGAATGAAGCTTTTTGACCGTGGCGAACTTCGTCCGGGTAAACTTGCCGATTTTGTCATCCTGGAAGACGACGAACAGTTTGAGATCCTTTCCACATATAAAGAAGGTATCTGCGTCTACACTAAAGGCGATGAACCGGTAAGTACAGTTGCCACAGATGCTTTTCCGGAAGATTTCTGGGACAGTGTAAAATGTTCGTCCTTATATGAAAGCAACTTTGTCATCCATACTGACAGAGAAGGATTGGTTTCTGTAAGAGCGGTAAAAGTAGATCCGACGAAGACTCACACTGAAGAAGTCGAACTAGTACTGGAAGCAAAGGATGGCGAATTAAACTTCGAAGATTCGACAGCATGTCAGATGGCTGTATTTGAACGCCATGGCATCAACGGAAACGTCGGTCAGGGTCTTGTAATAGGAACGACACTGAAACGCGGTGCGATCGCCACTACATACAGTCACGACAGCCATAATCTGTGTGTACTTGGCACAAACAAAGCTGATATGGCATCTGCAGCAAATCTGGTTATTGGAATGCACGGAGGAATCGCAGTCGTTGAAAACGGAAACACTGTAGCTGCAGCCGCTTTGCCTATTGCCGGTATTCTCACAGATAAAACATGCCAGCAATTCGCAGAAGACATTTCCAAGGTTACAGCAGCGATGAAGGATATGGGCTATACTCATGTCGACCCAATAATGAGCTTCTGCACATTAGCGCTTCCTGTGAGCCCTCAGTTGAAGATCACAGATTTCGGATATGTAGATGTTTCAAAGCAGGAAATCCTACCGATAGAGATATGAAAAAGGCCGGCAATGCCGGCCTTCATTATTTATAAGATTATAAAAGATCCAATAAATCCGACGGGTGCGAGATTATCGTTTTCGCTCCCGTTTTTTCCAGCACTTCTCTGGATCTGAATCCCCAATCAACTAGTACTGGAAACATCTGACCATTGACAGCTGTACTATAATCCACTTCCGAGTCTCCAACGTACACCGTCTCAGAAGGCAGAACTCCGGTCGTTCTGAGAGCATAATCCGTCATCGCTCTGTCTGGCTTTAGAGGGATATCATCACGGGAACCAAGCGCTACATCAAAAACTCCGGGATAATAGATATCCATAAGACTCTTGACAGCCTCATCATATTTATTAGAGACCGTCCCAAGCAAATAACCTTCTTCCTTTAGTTTGCTAAGAAGTTCAGGAATTCCCTCATACGGTTTCGTCTCTACAGCCAGATTCTTGTCATAAAAGGACTTCTGTAGTCTGACTGATTCATTCCAAATATCCTCAGGAACATTTTCGGGCAAGGCACGCTTCATCAGCATCCTGACGCCATTACCCACGAACGAATTCACCTCAGCTAAAGTTCTTTCAGGAAACCCAAGCACAGTAAGAGCGTAATTTGCTGAATGCCATAGATCAGGAATCGTATTAAGTATCGTCCCGTCAAGATCGAATAATATCGCCTTATATTTCATCTGTGATCTCCAGACGCTTATTATGAAGAAAATCTACAGCCGACCGCCCTGCTGTGCTGCCAGAGGTCCAAGCCCAGTGAAGATTATAACCTCCGCATTCTCCGTCAACATTAACTACTTCCCCGCAGTAAAACAGTCCATCGATTGAAGGAGAAGCTAATGTATCTGCATCCAGTCCGCATACGCCGCCTGTACTGATCTGAGCCAAATTTACCGGGCCGAGCGAACGGACAGAGAACGTCCACCCTCTTAGTTTTTCACTTATCTTTTTCTTTTCCTCATGTGTGAGAGACTCTGCCATCCGCTTAAATGGATCGTCGCAGCATGATCTGATGAGTTCCTCTCCAACCCGTTTGGGAAGCAAGCCGGACAAAACATCTGATATCTTTACGGGTTCTTTTACAATCTTCTCAATATACTCATCCAGTTCCCGGTCGGTAACACCTGGCGCCATATCAAACGTGAGCTCATAACCGCTGTCTTCTTTGACAAAGCGGGAAAGATTCATGATGCATATTCCGCCAAGATACCCGTCTCCGACCTGGACCTCCCCGTTTTCCTCTGCCACAACCATTCCGTCTTTGACAAGGCAAACATCAGCTTTAAACCTGGCTCCCTTCATCTGACGCACATCCTGTGTCACATACATAGGCACCAGAGCAGGTCTGAATGCAACGAGTTCATCTCCTGTAGTAGTCAGAAGCGGTTGCATATCATATTTGTATTTCCCGGCAGGAGTTCCTATTGCTATCACTACAGTTGAAGCGAACACTTCACGTCCATTATCTGCAGAAACTATGATTCTGCCTTTTTCTTTTTTAACTCCATCAACTCTAAACCCGCATTCGGTATCAATGCCAAGTGAATCTGCCGTACGTAAAAGAGCATTCAAAACAGATGCTGCCTGATTGCTGTAAGGATACATCCTTCCATCTTGATCCTCATAAACGATCAGAGACAGACTGCGGAAAAACTCTTCATCAGAAGCGTTTTCAATGATCTTTGAATATCTATCTGCCTCTCCGCCGTAGTGTGAGATATCCATATGACTGTTTGACAGATTGCATCTCCCGTTACCGGTCGCAAGAATCTTCTGTCCTACCCTGTCTTTTTCCTCGAGCATGACAACGCTGACATCAGGATCTGATCTTTTCGCAGCGATCGCTGCACACAATCCTGAAGCTCCGGCGCCTATAACGCACACATCATATTTTTTGTAGGTACTCTGCATTTCGCTAGACCTTCTTTCTTTCCTCAGGAAAAAGTATAACACATGATATGAGAAAACTGCAGGACGATCATTTCATCCTGCAGTTTACTAGTTTTACTGTTTAAGTTCGTTCTGGATATATTCAAGCTCCAGCAGTTTTTTCTTGACGCCCTCAACATCGAGTCTCAATGTGTTGTTACTGTTGAATTCGTCTATCTCAGGCTTCTTGACCTGACCGTTCGTGAAATAATTGTCATAATTAAGATCCCTGTTATCCGCGCTGACTCTGAAGAAGTCTCCAAGATCTTCCGCTCTTAGGCATTCCTCCTTAGTAAGGAGCGTTTCATACATCTTCTCACCGTGACGGATTCCGATTATCTTGATCTCTGCATTAGGATCAAACAACTGTCTTACAGCTTCTGCAAGATCTCCTATGGTGCTTGCGGGAGCTTTCTGAACAAATATGTCTCCGGGAGAGGCGTTGGCGAAAGCATAGAGCACAAGGTCTACTGCTTCCTCAAGGCTCATTATGAAGCGGGTCATTGTCGGATCTGTAACAGTGAGCGGCAGTCCCTGACGGATACGGTCTATAAACAGAGGAATGACAGAGCCTCTTGAACACATAACATTTCCGTATCTGGTGCAAGCAATAACAGTTTTCCCGGCATTCCTGCTGTCAGCCATGATGACCTTTTCCATCATTGCTTTGCTGGTTCCCATTGCGTTAATCGGATATGCAGCTTTGTCTGTGGAAAGACAGATAACCCTGGAAACACCTGCCTCTATAGCTGCCTGAAGAACGTTCTCTGTTCCAAGCACATTAGTCTTCACAGCTTCAACGGGGAAAAACTCACAGGAAGGAACCTGCTTCAGCGCTGCAGCATGGAATATATAATCCACGCCTCTTACTGCCGGTTTTACAGAAGCAGGATCGCGGACATCTCCAATATAGAATTTTACTTTTGAAGCCTGTTCAGGATAACTCTCCTGAAGCAGATGCCTCATATCATCCTGCTTTTTCTCATCTCTGGAAAAAACTCTGATCTCAGCAATATCCGTTTTGATGAATCTCTTAAGAACAGCGTTTCCGAAAGAACCGGTACCTCCGGTGATAAGCAGTGTCTTTCCTTCAAAGCTCTTTTCAATCTCTTTATAATCCATTGACCGATCTACCTCGTAATCACAAGTGCATTTAATATATCACAACATCCGGAACAATTGAAGTATATGTCATTCAGAAACATAGGAGATGGATACAGAGCACTTGTTCTTCTCCCACCCCGCCCGTCTCAGCGCATCTGTGAGCGACTTGCGGATCTCATTCGCTCTGCCGTTCAATTCTATTTCTTTCAGAGCTTCTGCGCTCTCTACCAGCAGGACGCATTCCAGCACCTCACTGTGGTCTGCTGTCAGCCCGACATACTGCGCCTTACAGATCTCAGGGTATTTATCTTTTGTATCCCAGAGGACCTTGAGAAGAGTATTCTCTTCCTGATCTTCTTTTCTAACCTTCTCTGTTTCTTTTACCCATGCAAGGATCAATTCCTGAAACTCATCCATGGTAACAGTACAGTCATCTTCTTCCGCAAAAGTGTCTCTAATAATTACGGTATCTCCATCGTGATACAGTTCGTATCTGTTCCCGGAGAACTCATAGACATCACCGTCCATGACGGCACGGATCTCGCCGGCAAATGACTCCACTTCTGTCGCTATCAGGTTGGATAAGGCCTCATATCCTACCGGTAATACCGGAACGACTTTGACTTTGATTCTTTTGGGACTTCTGAGTTCAACAGTACGAAATGAATATTCCATATTAATCCCCTTCCTTAACCGGATATGCTGTAGTGATTATGCCCTTTTTAGTCAGCGCCATATCAATTTCCATTCCATCGTTTGTCAGACCTGCATAAAGACTGTCGTCGATCTGGACCCTGTTTTCATATGCCTCGTTTATAGCATCTATTACATCCTGAGGCGACCATGTGTCCGGAAAAAATGTCGAATACCCTTTGTTTCCCGATTTGTTCACTCCGTTCACACGTACTTTTGCAGTATATACACCAAAACTATCAGGTTCACTCTCCGTACCTGCAATGATCTCACCAGGGCTTCCCACGATGCCATTATAATGATATCCTGTAGCC
Source organism: Oscillospiraceae bacterium (assembly GCA_017432285.1). GTDB lineage: Bacteria > Bacillota > Clostridia > Oscillospirales > Ruminococcaceae > RUG11783. The sequence continues at coordinate 97,665 of JAFRJM010000042.1, forward strand.
TTTCCGCTGTCGTTTATCGTACCGAGGAAAATATGCTCTATCGTGGAATCGCGAAAATGCTCAGTGTTCTCAAGATCTTCTAGATCCGCTATCGTGTACTGTGTATGTTCAAGCTCGTTTTTCTGGTCAATATCATTCGGCAGAATCTCTACAGGCTGAGTTTCCGGTCTGTTATCTGTATTGCTGCCCGGATCGATCTGTACCTGACCGTAGTTATTGCTGTCCGGGACCTCGATCACCTCATGGCTGTCAGGTTCCAGAAAATTCAAAGGGAACAGCAGATATACAGCTGCCGCTACAACAAGGAGCACTAAGATAGATAATACTCTCTGAAATTTCATTTTACGCCTCTCAGTATTGTTCACTCCATCATTTTCCCATGCTTAGATGAAATTCGCAATGCAAAAAATGTAAACGGACTCAAAGATTTTTCTGTCTTTAAGTCCGTTATTTGTTATGAGAGTAAGACCGAATCCGTTTCTTCTTCAATACCGGCCACTTCAGAGAATTTCTTAAGAAGCTCTTCTCTCGTTATAGCTCTTTTTTCATCTCCGGATATATCCAAAATGATCTTTCCTTCATTCATCATGATCAGCCTGTTACCGTATCTGATGGCATCCGACATATTATGTGTAATCATCATGCACGTAAGATTGTTCTTTTTAACAAGCTCATCTGAGATCTCAAGCACCTTGACTGCAGTCGCAGGGTCAAGAGCAGCTGTATGTTCATCCAGGAGCAGTAACTTAGGCGCTTTCAGAGTGGACATAAGAAGCGTAACTGCCTGTCTCTGTCCTCCTGACAGTGTCGAAACAGAAGTTTCCATTCTTTCTTCAAGTCCTAATCCAAGAGATCTGAGCTGCTCACGGAAATACTCCCTCTCCTCTTTGGTGACACCCCATCCGAGCCCCCTCCTGGTGCCTCTTCTGTATGCCAGCGCTAGGTTTTCTTCAAGCTGCATGTCCGGTGATGTTCCCATTGCGGGGTCCTGAAATACCCTTCCGATGAATGCAGCTCTTTTATAATCTGGTAATGCGGTCACATCGTTCCCGTCAAGTATTATCTTTCCTTCATCGATAGGCCATGTACCTGCAATGGCATTAAGCAATGTGGATTTGCCTGCTCCGTTGCCGCCTATCACAGTAACGAACTCTCCTGGTTCAAGATGAAGGTTCAGATCCACAAGAGCCTTTTTCTCATTTACCGTTCCCGGGACGAAAGTCTTATACACATGTTCTACTCTAAGCATTGTTCTTTCCTCCTTTGCGGAACTTTGCAAACGAAGACGTTCTCTGTTCCTTGATATACGGTATAGCGAGGAAAACAGCGACGATCACTGCGGTGAACAGTTTAAGGTCATTGGTATTGAGACGCAGCCATAGGACAAGTATGACGACGCTGTAGTAGACGATACCACCCAGTATGACACATGCCAGTCTGAACGAGAAATTGGGTCTGTTGTGGGATAAGACTTCAGTAAGCGCATCACCTATGATAACTGCAGCGAGTCCAATAACACTGGCGCCTCTGCCCATATTGATATCTGCAAAACCTTGATACTGTGCGACCAGACCGCCTGCAAAAGCGACAATCCCATTGGACAATGCGAATCCTATAAGCTTCATGTGGTCGATGTCGATGCCCTGCGCACGGCTCATAACAGGATTGTTACCGGTAGCACGAATAGCACTTCCCTGCTCCGTGCCGAAATACCAGTAAAGCACAGCAATCAGAACCGCAGAGATCAAAGCTCCGAAAAGAATAGCTTTCGGAATGAATCTGCCTGAGACTACAAGATCATACTTGTCCACGCTTACAGCGACATTTGCTGCCATGTCCATGATATGAAGGTTAACTGAATACAGAGCCAGCTGTGTCAGGATACTGGCTAATATTGCAGGAATGCCCAGATAACAATGAAGAAGACCTGTGCATAGACCGCAGAGCACTCCGGCTAAAGCTGATATAACAAGTGCAAATCCCGCAGGATATGAAGTCCCTTGTACGACATTGATCCCCAAAGTATTGAGCAAAGCTGATGCGAAAGGAGATACACCGTTTGTGATCATCATCGCAGAAACAGCTCCGCCGGTAGCAAAGGAGCCCTCAACTGTAAGATCAGATACTTTCAGAAGTCTGAATGTGATATACACTCCGATCGCCATGATACCCCAGAGGATCCCTTGCGCGATTCCTCCGGGGATGTTTTTCAGCAGTTTTATTGGGTCTAATAAAGAGAAATAATCAATAAAATTCATTACATATAATCCTGATCAAGTTTGATTATTATTCATCCATGTTCAAGGCTTCATAATCAGATCCAAATGTCAATCCGTATACTTCCGCCAAAACCTGGTTGAATTCATGCTTTGTCTCTGGAGCATATTCGACCTGCAATGTCTTTATATCCTGTCCTTCAACGAGCACTTTGTAAGCCATGAGGCCTGTCTGATATCCGAGATCATAGTAGCTGATAGATAAAGTCGCGACTCCGCATCCTTTGCAAAGATTCTCCTCTCCGCAGATGATAGGTGTCTTTGAATTCAATGCCACGTTATTGATCGTTTCTGCACAGTTTGCAGCCGTATTGTCTGTAGGAATATACAGAACATCACATTCATCGCATGCAGCCTGTGTAACAGCAGAAATGTCGTTTGTATCAGTAAATGCAAATTCCACTGCTGTCAGTCCAAGGTCTGTGAGATACTGAGAAACCATCTTGACCTGATACTTTGAGTTCGCCTCTCCGGAACAAAAAAGGATGCCGACTTTCTTTGCCTGAGGGAATATATCCTTCACCATTTTGGCCTGCTCATCCAACGGTGCCAGATCTGAAGTTCCTGACACGTTCCTTCCTGATGCACCGGAAAAGTCATCAATTCCAAGTGCAGCGCCGTATTCCGTAACAGAAGTTCCTAAAATCGGGATCTTGTCTGTTGCGTTGGCACAGGCATTGACTGCCGGTGTGGCATTGGCCATGATCAGGTCGACCTGATCGTTAACAAACCCATTTGCTATAGTAGAGCAGTTCGCCTGCTCGCCAGAAGCATTTTTAACGTCAAAAACTACTTTGTCTCCAAGTTTATCTTTCAGAGCATCCTGAAACCCTTCAGTTGCAGCATCCAATGCAGGGTGAGGTGCGAACTGAAGGACTCCTACACGGAAAGAGTCAGATTTTTTGCCCCCGCAACTCACAAGCGAAAAGCAAAGAGATAACAACAATAAAAATGCAAATACCTTTTTCATGAATCTTTCTCCTAAACAAAAATAAAGAGCGACTATACCAGCCGGTAAAAGTCGCTCATAGTTACAGTTAAACAGCGCTTTTTATCCCGGCAATCCTATTTCAAAGCATAAAAACGATAGCCCGCGTAATATCGAGCGCTGCAATAGATGTTCTTGACATCGATCTTCACAGCCATCGTTCCTCCTGCTGAACTAAAAGATTGCTTGTTTCGTAGTTTAAAGCTTTTAAGCGCTAAAGTCAATTGGAGAAATCACGAAAATTATATCTATTCCTGAAATATATTGTGCATAATGCCCATTTTATTCTACGGATTTAAGTGATTCGATCATTTCGACCTGCCTAAGAGGCTTTTTCGTCATAAGTAAAACGATATATGAAAATACAAGGGTGATAGCAAAAGCATACAAAAAGCTCAAAGCTTTAATGTTCTGCCCAAATTTGATCATATCCATATTTATCACATTCATTATGAAGTGATGCTCAACAACACCTAGAGGAAGTCCTGCAATCGCCCCTATAACAGTCAGCAGAAAGATCTCTTTGAACAGGTAAGACTCAACCTCGTAATTCCTGAATCCGAGGACTTTCAGTGTAGCTATCTCCCTTATACGTTCACTGATATTTACCTGCGTAAGGTTCATCAAGACTACAAACGCAAGAGCCCCTGCTGTGATGATAACGACGAGGATAATGAGATCCAACGCACGTATCATGGTGTTGAACTGTTCTATGACATTAGAGAAGTCGGTGATGCTTTCATATCCTTCGTAATCTTTTACCAGTTCCGCCATATCTTCAGCATCAGCTGTAGACTTGACCGCCACAAAATTAGCATGGAACGGTTCATCAAAGACAGAATCATAGTAGTCAGAAGAGATATACAGATAATGCTGGAAATACATCTCAACGACTTCTGCGACCTTGACCTGAGCTTTTATCCCGTTTCTTGATTCGATGGTTATCGTATCGCCCTTATGTATACCGTTCGTCTGTGCGAACTTTTCAGTGATCAATGCTCCTGAATTGCTAAGTCTTACAGGAGTTGTGCAGTCAAGTTCTCTAAGGTGCAAAATGTCGTTTCCGTCTCTTGCATCCATTACCTGAACTGTGATCACTTCTTCTTCGCCATCCAGATACACTTTGGACGAATAGCTCATGACCGGAGCAACATACTCGTTTCTGAGGTCCGAATCCAAAGCATCGACGATATCTGGGAGCGCACGGTCGTTATCAAGATTGACAACAAAGTTATAGTTGTAGAGCTCTCCGAACTGTATAGCGACAACGTCCTTTATCGAATCCTTGATTCCCCACCCTACAACCAGCAGAGCAGTACACCCGGCAACACCGATCACAGTCATAAAGAACCTTACTTTATACCTGATAAGGTTTCTAGCTGTGATCTTTCCGGTAAATGACAGACGGCGCCAAATAAACGGTATCTTCTCCAAAAATACTTTTCTTGCATTTTTAGGTGCCTTCGGTCTCATTAACTGGCTCGGAGGTTCTCTTAATGTTTTACCGGCTACTAGTGCAGTGACACAGGCAATCAGAACCATAAAAGCGCCATAGCATATGCCAAGGTTCTGCAGCGGAACCTGCATTACTATCTGCGGCAGGTCATACATGAGTCTCCATGTGTTATAGATGACCGTCGGGAAGATAGCCATGCCAAAAACTATCCCGAATGTACTTCCTATCACACATGCCAGCAAAGCGTAAAGTACATATTTCCATGTGACAGCTATTTTGGAAAAGCCAAGCGCTCTGAATATACCGATCTGTCCGCGCTGCTCATCAATGAGCCGTGTCATAGTTGTCATACACACAAGAGCAGCAACAAGGTAGAACAGGACCGGAAGAGCAATTCCTATAGCTCCCATCTGCTTAGCGTTATTGGAGAAAAGATACGATGTATAGTGGCTGTCTCTGTCCAGAAGCATCCAGGATGCATCCGGAAGTTCAGCAAGGTCCTGATATGCCTTTCTTATCTCGCTCTCTGCTTTTTCTATCTGTTCATTGAAGTTGAGCAACTGCTCCTGGTACTCTTTTACTCCTGCTTCATATTGTGCTTTCCCTGCGTTGATCTGACGCTGAGTGCTGGCTATCTCCGCACTGGCTTCATTGATAGTCTGCTGCGCGAGATCTATTTCGGCCTTCATAGCTTCCCATGCCAGCCTGTCCTGGGCAAGTTTTGTCATATCGCGGTATGTGGCCTCAACAGAACCGCCGTATTTGGCATCAATCGACTCCATCGTTTCCTGCGGGGATGCAGCCGACTGGGTTTCCTGTAATTCCCTATATCCGGCAACCAATCTCTCATTTACAGCAATCTGCTGCTCTTCATTTGTGATCTGAAGATTGACTTCATTAAGTTCTGCTCTTGCGGCTTCCCTCTCAGCATCTGTCTTATCCGGATCGCCGATAATGCCCTCCAGTTCAGTTCTTCTGGGATACAGCGAATTATACAGCAGGTCTCTTCGTGCCGCTGTGTCAGCCTGTACTTCCTGTATCCTTGGCTCATACACGTCAGTGGCTGTACCGTTCTGCATCGACTTCAAAGCAGTGTACGTCCCATAATCTGTGAGTAATTCAGAATAGATCTGCTCGAAGCTTCTTCCACCATTCTGCGCGACTATAGCATTTACTCTTGCCTCTACGTCTCCGTACTGGCTGTTGTACTGATTCTGCAGAGAAGCGAGCCTTGTCCTGGTCCTTCCCAATACTATGTTCAGAGAGTCAAGCTGTGCCTGATTCGCGATTATCTGGATATTAGCGTCCTCCAGCTGCTGCTTGGCATCATCCAGTTTAGCCTGGCCTTCTTGCCTCTTTTCGTCAAGCGTAGCTTCATTTTTCTGTATCTCTTCTGTATATTCGTCCACCAGTTTCTGCTTGAGTTCTTTCTCCTGCTTAGTGGCGAACACCTTGAGATCTGCCTTCTGTTCCTCTATAAGATTTTTATATTCACTGCTGAATCCGTTGTACTGTTCCGTACCACTGAAAGTGATGTATACCGTAGTGTAGTACTCTCTCAAAAACGAAGACGGTATCGTATAAAGCACCAGCTCAAGTTCCATATTTTTAAGCGTGCTTGTTCCTAAAGCCTTTGACATATATGCCGGTGATTCGGCTATTCCAACGACCTCTACCTCTTTCTTTTTGAGGTATTTTGTAACGTCATCGTCATCAAGGTACAGTGTAAGCTTATCGCCTATCTGGTACCCACCGCCTCCCATGTTGTTGTTAAGCACTATAACCTCTGATGAATTGTCAGGCATTCTTCCTTCAAGAAGTTCAAAAAGATCAACGTCTCTTCTTGTTTCCTCCACACGCGTGACGAATACCGATCCGTCCTCCCCCTGTGAGAATACATCTATCATCTTGCTGGGAAAACAGCGCTCAACATATTCAAGTGATCTGATAGCTTCGATATCGTTTTCGTCAAATCCATATGAAGAAAATATCTGGATATCCTGAAGGTGATATCTGTCGTTATATTTATCGACACTGTCCTCCATAATGACACTGCTGCTGAGCAATCCCATCATAAAAGCAACACCGATCATTACTATCATGACCAGCGAGAAAAATCTGTTGAAGCTTTTACGTATCAGCCGCAGCGTGTCAATGTGGAACATTAATACTCGATATCCTCCACATTAATCGGATTTTCATTCATAGTTACTGATTCTATCTGTCCACTTTTTACACGGATTATCTTTTGTCCCATATCAGCTAATGCGCTGTTATGAGTGATCATAACAACTGTCATGTTCTGCGTGAAGCACATGTCCTGCAGCACTTTGAGAACCTGCTTTCCTGTAACGTAGTCAAGAGCTCCAGTTGGCTCATCGCACAAAAGCAGCTTTGGATTTTTGGCCACCGCTCTGGCAATAGCGACTCTCTGCTGCTCACCGCCTGAAAGCTGTGACGGGAAGTTATTCAGACGATCTTCAAGCCCAACCATCTTGAGAACAAACCTTGAGTCCATCGGGTCATCGCACAGCTGAATAGCCAGATCCACATTTTCTTTGGCAGTCAGGTTCTGGACAAGGTTATAGAACTGGAAAACAAACCCAACATCCGTACGGCGATAGTCACAAAGCTCTCTTTCTGATGCTTTCGAGATCTCTTTTCCATCTACTATGATCGTGCCCGAGGTGGCGGTATCCATCCCTCCAAGAATGTTGAGTATTGTGGTCTTTCCTGCACCGCTGGAGCCCAGGACCACAACAAATTCTCCCTTATCTATAGAGAATGAAACATCATCCAGCGCTTTTATCTGGACTTCGCCCATCTGATATATCTTGCATACATTCTGGAATTCAATAAAACTCATGTTATACACCTGACTGATTTCTTGTAAGTATATGAATACATACATAGTTATTATAACAGTATTTATTTCCATATAACAAAAAACTCCGATCTCTCGGAGTCTTTTTTTTGGTGCGAGTGACGAGACTTGAACTCGTACGTCGTGGACACACGCCCCTCAAACGTGCCTGTCTGCCTATTCCAGCACACTCGCATCAGCAAATGAGATTATATCAAACCACTTTGGTACTGTCAATGAAAGTTTTCAAACTTTCTTTGCCATATCAAAATGCTTATTTGTTACCACCTTCTGTTATGCCAGCGGGATTATCTTGTGACAGTTCAGAAACATCTTTAAGCTTCCTCTGGATCTGCCTTGTCCTGACACCGATGAGCTTGTCCAGTTCTTCATTTGCCTTGACTATACGGTTCTGAGCATTCTGAAGAACTGCACCGAAAGTATCGAATTCTGTACGGACATCACCTAGAACCTTCCACACCTCAGAAGACCTCTTCTGAATAGCTAGGGTCCTGAAGCCCATCTGGAAAGAGTTGAGAAGTGCTGCCATAGTAGTTGGACCTGCCACGCTAACTTTATACAGTCTTTGTATCTCGTCCACTACTCCGATCCTAACTGCCTCTGCATAAAGACCCTCAACAGGTAAGAACAAAATAGCAAAATCGGTAGTAAATGGAACCTGAACGTATTTGTCGCGGATCTTTTTGGCTTCCTGCCGGATCCTGGAGTAAAGCTCACGCGAAGCCCGGTCTATCTCCTCTTTTTCTCCTGAATCATATGCATTCAGCACGTACTGATACACATCCAAAGGAAATTTAGAGTCGATGGGAAGATAAACTGTACCATCATCGCCTCCGGGAAACTTTACCGCAAATTCCACAGGATCGCTGGATCCGGGTTTTGTGACAACGTTTCTGTCGTATTGTTCCGGAGAGAGTATCTGCTCAAGGATAGCACCAAGCTGGATCTCGCCAAATATTCCTCTGGTCTTTACATTCGACAGAACTTTCTTGAGATCCCCTACCCCTGTAGCAAGATTCTGCATCTCGCCCATACTCTTATATACAGCTTCGAGCTGATCGGACACAAGTTTGAAACTTCTTCCGAGCTTCTCTTCAAGAGTCTTCTGAAGCTTTTCATCCACAGTGCTCCTGATTTCAGAAAGCTGCTGATTGTTGTCGTTTTGAATTGCATTGAGCCTGTTTTCCATCGTCTCACGCATATATTCAAGACGTCTTTCATTCTGCAGAGCAGAAGCTGCAAGCCTTTTGTCCATAGCAAGAAGCCGGTCATTTACTCCGTTCTCCAAAGACATCAGCCTTGAATCTTCCCGAGCAAAGGAAGATTCCAAGGAATGTCCGATGGAACTGCTCATCGCCTGAACATTCTGAGAAGATTCTTTTCTTGAATCTCTCATCTCTGAAGTAAGCTCTTTTCGTATCTCCTGCAGTCTTCTTTCCAGCAGTTTGTCACTGTTGTGCGTCAGCAAAAAGCAGCACAAAACAAGCGAAACCGCAGAAAAAGCAGTCGAAAGTATCAGAAGAACATCTGTAATGGTCATTGCCTTTACCCTCTGCCTCGGATCATAAGCCTGATTGGAGTTCCCTCCAATCCATATGTTTCTCTGATCTGGTTCTCCAAATATCTCTGGTAACTGAAATGGAAAAGTTCCGGATCATTGCAGAACACCGCAAACGCTGGAGGTCTGGTCGTTGGCTGAGTAATATAGTATATCTTGAGTCTTTTTCCCTTGTCTGACGGAGGCTGTACCCTGGAAGTTGCCCTTGCCAATAGTTCATTGAGCGATCCAGTCTTTATCCTCATGGCGTTCTGCTCATCAACATACTTTATAAGCTCCAGAAGCCTGTCGACGCGCTGACCAGTCTTAGCAGAGATGAAAATGATAGGCGCATAAGCCATGAAACTGAAATCATTTTCGTATTTTTTCCTCATCTCAGACATCGTCTTATCGTCTTTTTCGACAAGATCCCACTTGTTGATGCAGATGATGCATCCTTTTCCCTGCTCATGAGCATAGCCTGCTATCTTGCTGTCCTGCTCTGCAAACCCTTCTGTAGCATCGATCATGATCACACAGACATTTGCACGGTCAACAGCAGCCAAAGCACGCATGACACCGAATTGTTCGATCTTGTCATCTATGCGGGATTTTCTGCGCATTCCAGCCGTATCGATAAACACAAACTTGCCTATCTCATTTTCCACATTGACGTCGATAGAATCTCTGGTAGTACCTGCAACATCGGAAACTATGACTCTGTTCTCACCTACGATCTTGTTAACAAGACTTGATTTTCCGGCATTAGGACGCCCGATCACAGCGACTAAGATAGATTCGTCATCTTCTTCCTCTTCCGGCTCGTCAAGATAAGCAACTACTGCATCAAGCAGATCTCCCGTACCGTGACCGTGTAGCGATGACACGGGAAATACTTCACCAAATCCAAGTGAGTAGAACTCATAAAACTCATCAGGGACCGCACCAAGTGAGTCCACCTTGTTGACGACAACGATAACTGGCCTGCCGCTCTGTCTGAGAAGATCTGCAAGCTCCATATCTGCTGCGGTAACACCTGCTCTGATATCCGTGATCATAAGGATAACAGCAGATGTCTGAACCGCAAGTTCGACCTGCTGGCGGATATGTGGCATGTAACCGGTATTGTTTCCTATCTCCAGACCGCCTGTGTCGATAAGAGAGAACTTGTACCTCCCCCACTCGCAGTCACCGATAAGGCGGTCCCGGGTGATTCCAGGATAATCGTCAACGATCGCTCTTCTCTCACCGATCATTTTATTGAAAAAAGTGGATTTCCCTACATTGGGACGTCCGACGATAGCTACTGTCTGTTTCAAATTTCAAATCCTCCTTCAAAACGCCCCAGCATAGCATCAAGAAGATCCATGCCGTCATTCGTCAAACGAAGAGGCTTTCCTAGTTTTTCTTCAAATTCTTCCCTTGTAACGTCATCGAGGAAACGGTCATTATCTCTACGAAGGACCGCCTCTGTCATACAAAGAAAGTCTGCCTTGAGCTCGACATCTTTCAGCTGAGCGAGAATATCCTGAGCCGTCAGAAGTCCTGCGACAGTTATGGACGGACCATAGAAATCGTTTCTTATGGCGTGAACTCTGACGTGCATATTGGGAAACTTCTCAACCGCAAGTTCTCCGAGATGCTCCATAAGCGCCTTGGCAGCATATCCGGTTGCAATATCGACTTCATGGATATCGTCATCCGGATCTTCCATGTCAAGCGCAGTCCGGAATTCATCTTCAAACTGCGTGCACATACCTACACCGTTCTCGATCTGCAGGTACTCGCCGTATTGCTCAGGTGCTGGCATCGGCTCATCGGAAAGCAGATAAAACTCATCAGATGCAAATACTATATCATTCCCGTATTTTTCCCGGCATCTTTCAGCGATAGGCCTGATTATATCAAGGATCTCAATAGCGCTTTCTTTATCAAAAGGTCTCAGTTGCGTAAGACCTTCTCTATGAGAGGTTAATCCTACAGGAACAACTGCAATACTTCCGACCTGTGGACAAAGTTTTATCAAGTCCTCCAAAGTTCTTTTAAGCTCTTCGCCGTCGTTCCAATCCCTGCACAGCACGATCTGACAGTTTATACTTACACCCGATTCTGCCAACTGATAAAGATATTTCAGGCTTCTTCCCGCAAAACGGTTCCCCAGCATCTTGTTTCTCAACTCAGGGTTAGTTGTGTGAACAGATATATTTACCGGAGATATCTTCATTTTTATGATGCGGTCAACATCATGATCTGAAAGATTTGTCAGAGTCACATAACTGCCAAACAGAAAACTCATGCGCTCATCGTCATCTTTAAAGTAGATGCTCCTGCGCATTCCCTTGGGATTCTGATCTATAAAACAGAATATACAACTGTTCCTGCAGGCATGTTCGTTATCCATGAGAAACGAATCAGATTCCAAGCCGAGATGATCATATTCCCCTTTTGAAACATGAGCTTCCTGTATCGTTCCATCAGGCAGCTGAAACGTAAGATCAAGTTCTTGAGCTGCAGAATAGAATCCATAATCTAGCACATCAGAAATAGTTTCGCCATTGATAGACAACAGCAAAGTGCCTTCAGGTAGATTCAGTTCTTCCGCAGGAGTATACTTCTCTGCTCCTATGATCTTAACAGCCATTTCCCTTAACACTAAAAAAGACGAGGAAATGAACCCCCCGTCTCTTTGTTTACGACTTTACGCTTCTTTGCTTACAACTTCTCTGCCGTTGTAATATCCGCAGAAACCACAAGCCTTGTGCGGAACCATATATTCGCCGCAACGCGGGCATTTAACTAGCGTTGGAGCGGCTAATTTCCAAACGGAGGAGCGTCTTTTATCGCGCCGCGCCTTGCTGGTTTTTCTTTTCGGTACTGCCATGCCGAGCACCTCCTCTATCATCTCATTCAAGTAACGCTCCTAAAAAGCGTGCTTGATTATTATATCATAATGTTTTTCTCTGTCAACGAAATTTTATTGTTTTTACGCGGTTTTACAGATATTTTTTGACCGATTCAGGAAGGGCACTCATATCTGCGGATACAGTGACTATAAATTTGATATATTCCGGTGCAACATCACAGATATGATCAAACAGCTTTCCGAGCCCCTCGAGGTCTCCTCCTCCGATCTTAAGCGAACCGTCCATGTAGACCTGCTCTATGTCGTAGTCACCGGCAAGCACTCCCATAATGAAACCAAAGTACTGATCATATCCGCGAATATTGTAATCATCGACATCGATTATCCTGACACTGGGCTTGATGTTGTATGTGGACTTCATTCCCTTTTCAATACATACGATGTGTCCGCCGGAAGTTTCAGCTGCGTTATTCATCTGCTCAATAATAGTTTTTGTCTTGCCTGATCCTTTTTCTCCTACGACCAACTGTATCATTATATTTATCCTCCGATTTGTTAAGTTAAATTATAGTTTATTTCAGAAGGTTTTTCTTATCTTCCTCATAACCAGGTTTATCAAGAAGAGCAAACATATTTCTCTTGTAAGTTTCCACACCGGGCTGATTGAACGGATTAACTCCAAGAACATATCCGGAAACTGCGCATGCCCTCTCCATAAAATATATCAGTTCTCCCAAGTTGTAAGCGTCCATGCGCTCCACTTCTATGATACTGCATGGCACTCCGCCTTCAACGTGAGCCCTCAGTGTAGCATCAGAAGCGACCTGATTGATGTCCTCCAAAGTCTTTCCTGCCAGATAATTCAGTCCGTCAAAATCGACTTCCTCCTTGTTAACTGCCAGCTCTGAACCTGTTTCCAGGAACGAAACCAGTGTTTCAAAAAGGAATCTGCTGCCGTCCTGAACGTATTGTCCCATGGAATGGAGATCAGTCGTAAACAATGCGCTTGAAGGATATATGCCTTTCTTCTCCTTCCCTTCGCTCTCACCAAACAGCTGCTTATACCATTCTCCCATCATGCGGAAGCGCGGCTCAAAGCACGATAGCACCTCAACATTTTTACCCTTTCTGTACAGGATGTTCCTTACTGCGGCATAAAGGTTGGACGGATTATCCAAAGTATCATCAAGATCTATCGCTGTTCTATAGTCAGCTGCTCCCTGCAATAAAGCATCCGTATCGATACCTGCCACTGCCAGAGGCAAAAGACCGACAGCTGTAAGAACAGAGAATCTTCCGCCAACATCATCCGGTACGACAAACGTCTCATAACCCTGCTCATCGGACAACTTCTTTAATGTGCCGCGGGCTTTATCTGTTGTCGCGATAATGCGCTTTGCCGCCTCATCTTCTCCATATCTGCGGATGAGATAATTGCGGAGCGTGCGGAAGGCTACAGCAGGTTCTGTTGTCGTTCCTGATTTGGAGATGACATTGACAGATACCTCACCGGTTTCACATATCTTCAAAAGATCAGCAAGATCTGTTGCAGAAATGGAGTTACCGGCAAAATAAACACGCGGTCTGGATAATTCATTATGCGATTCACCAAGCAGAAGCTCCAGCACAGCTCTTGCTCCCAGATAGGAGCCGCCTATTCCTATGACAATAAAGATGTCGCTGGTCTCACGAATACGCTTTGCTGCTGCTTTAATCCTGCTGTATTCCTCTTTGTCAAAATCAACAGGCAGATCCCTCCAACCGAGAAAATCATTTCCTGCTCCGGTCCCTTCCCTAAGTACTCTGGAAGCTTCCAGAACTTCTGGTGAGATAGCTACGAGTTCATCATTAGAAATAAAATTCTTTAGGTATCCAGTATTGTAACGGATCATGATGCACCTCTCATTTTGATATTTGTACAATACCATGATATTGCATGCCGAGAGACAAAGTCAATCTCGCCAAACATTTGACAATACAGTATAATTGTGTTCGGTCGACAATTAGGAGGAAGCATGAAGGTATTCTTTGAAACATTCGGATGCAAAGTCAATGTATATGAGACTTCCGCTCTGATCCGGCTATTCAATGAAGCCGGTTTCGAGCGCACGGACACCCTTTCCGAAGCTGATGTCGTAGTCATAAACTCATGTACAGTGACTGAGAATGCGGATAGAAAAGCACGAACTTTCGTTAGAAAAGCCCGTGCTGTTGTTCCTGATGCAGCCATAGTTCTGTGCGGATGCTATGCTCAGGCTTTCCCGGATAAAGCGGCTAAAATTCAGCCTGATATCCTGATGGGCACATCAGATAGAAGCACTACTCCCCAGATCGTCCTTGACTACCTGAAAGACCGCGAACAGAGAAACCTTGTTCATCCTTTCACAAATGCATCGTATGAGATCATGGATGCTGAAGAACTGGTCGAACATACAAGAGCATTTCTAAAGATACAGGACGGCTGTGAAAAGTACTGCTCATACTGCGCTATCCCGAAAGCAAGAGGACCTGTCAGATCTATGCCTCTCGCAGAAGTGCGCAGGCAGTGTGAAGGCTTTGCAAGCAACGGTTACAAAGAGATCGTCCTCTGCGGCATAAATCTTTCTGCTTACGGTGCAGACCTTGGCTGCGATCTCGGGGACGCTGTTATGACATGTCAGGATATCGGGGGTATAAGCCGGATCCGACTGAGCTCTCTTGAATGCGACATCCTAACAGAGGATATGCTTGAGAAATTTGCCGGCTGCGACAAATTCTGCCCTCAATTCCATCTTTCGCTTCAAAGCGGATGTGACAGGACTTTGAGGAGGATGAACAGACACTATACTTCTGATGAATATTACCACATATGCGAAAAGATACGCTCCCTGTTCGATAACCCGACATTCACGACGGACATAATAGTCGGATTCCCCGGAGAAACAGAGGAGGATTTTGAGGACAGTGTTTCATTCTGCAGGAAAGTAGGCTTCCTTCGCGCTCATGTCTTCCCCTATTCCAGAAGAAGTGGGACGATGGCTGATGCGCTTCCTGACCAGATCACACGCGCCGAAAAAGAGCGCCGTTCCAGGATAATGATCGCTGCCATGAAAGAACGCTCCGGAGAGATACTCAACTCTTTTGTCGGGAAAAAAGAACGCATAATCCTTGAACAACCGGACGGAAATGGTGTATTTGGTTATTCCGACCGTTATCTCCCATGTAGGGTGATCGGAGATGGTCTTCAGACAAACCAGATCGTTATCGGAACAGTTGAAAGGATAGAAAATTGGACTGCAGTAGTTATTCCGGAAACGATCAGACTACAAAAATCTCCTGTAAAGTAATATGCCTGTACATGTCTTTCTGACTGTTACAGGCTATTTTATTGCAAAAAAAGACCAGGCTATCAAGGCCTGGCCACTCATTATTTCTCTGCTGTATCTACGTTTCCGAAAGCTGCTGAAAAGTCCGTAAAAACAGACCTCTGCGCCTCATTCCGGTCTCATTCTCCAGATGCTGAAAACCTTCATCAACACATCCCTCAAGAAGATCACCTTCCCCGCAGTCTTCAGGAAGAGCATTGGCAGATACAAATATTTCCGTCTCTACTGGTTCAAATGAAACAAGCCGGGCTATACCTCCTTGAATTGAATCAACAGAGTATGTCATTAAGTTGTTTCCTCCGTTTCATACAGAATAACGTTATCTAATATCGTAAAATGAATATTCCCCATCAAATCAGTCCTTAGTATTTGGGCTCCGACGTTTTTGAATCTCTCAAGAACATCATCCTTGGGGTATTCAAATTCATTATCTATACCGCAACTAATGATAGCATAATCAGGACAAACAGTGTTTACAAATCGGTTAGAGCTTGAATAGTATGACCCGTGATGTCCGACCTTCAAGATCTGAGAGGCCAGCTCATCACCTGCCTCCAGCAGTTCTTTCTCAACCTGCCACTCAGCATCTGCTGTAAACAAGACATGAGTCTTACCGTATGACAGTCTCAAAACCATGGAGCAATTGTTGAGATCCTCGCCGTTTCCGCTCCATAACGTTTTGAAAAATGCTTCTGTATCTCCTACCTGAACAGTATCTCCCCTGTGTAGGATGGACAGAGGTATTTCTTTTTTTTCTATCACATCGAGCGCTCTATCATACCACTCACCAGTAGTCATGAGCTCTTCAGGGATATCTGCAAAGTATACATGTCCGACAGGAAAATCTCTTAATATGCTCTGAAGACACCCTGCATGATCATAGTGGGGATGAGTAATGAAAACAGCATCAAGCTTTTCAATCCCATATTGCTCAAGACCTGCAGCTACAGCGCTGTAACTGTCATATACGCCGGTATCAATCAGTGCGCTCCACTTCCCAAGTTTTACGATAGCGCTGTCTCCCTGTCCGACATATAGAAATACAACATGAAGTGTACGCTCTGAATCGGAAGCCGGATCGATGTCCTTTTCCTGAACGCTCCGGATCCACATCCTGAGATGAGGAACAAGAGCAACGAGAAGGCAGATGATCATCACGATCAGGATAGGAATATCCTTCTTCCTAATACGTCTGCGCTTCAAATCAATCACCCTTTGAAGTGACTCGTTCAAGCCACTGCTGTTTGGTTATGAGTATCTGTCGCGGTTTGCTTCCTTCAGACGGACCGATAATGCCTGCGTCTTCCATCTCATCAATGATCCTAGCTGCACGCGCATAGCCAAGACGCAGCTTTCTCTGAAGCATTGAAGTTGAGGCGCCGCCCTGCTCCAGAACTACGTTAACAGCTTCTTCGAACATTTCATCGACATCAGATTCACCATCTGAACTGTCAGATGAGCTGCCGCCTTTGCCTTTTTCTTTGGCAGACAGGCGCTCGATATCGCTGATTATCTGATCATCGTATTCGCTGGAGTTGTTGTTCTTGATGTATGAGACTACCCTGTCGACTTCTTCCTGATCCACCAGGCTTCCCTGGATACGGACAGGCTTGGTCACACCGACAGGCATATAGAGCATGTCGCCTCTTCCCAACAGTTTTTCGGCTCCTGCTCCGTCAAGAATCGTACGGCTGTCTACCTGTGAAGAGACAGCAAATGCAATTCGGGAAGGAATGTTATTTTTGATCACACCGGTGATAACATCAACAGACGGTCTCTGAGTAGCAAGGATAAGGTACATGCCCGCTGCACGGGCCATTGCCGCCAATCTGGCGATAGCATCTTCAACCTCATTTGCTGCTACCTGCATCAAGTCTGCCAGCTCATCAATGACGATAATGACTCTCGGGAGTTTCTCAAGTCTTTCTCCGTCCTGCGGAATATAGTACGGGTCATTCAGTTTCTTATCGATCCAGTTATTGTATTCGGTTATGTTTCTGTTGCCGGTAGTACTGAAAGCGCGATACCTCTTAAGCATCTCACTTACTGCCCACCCGAGAGCACCTGCTGCTTTACGGGGATCGGTGACCACAGGAACATACAAATGCGGAAGGCCATTATACGCACCGAATTCAACCATCTTCGGGTCAACAAGGATCATCCTTAACTGATCCGGAGAGTACTTGTACAGCAAGCTCACAAGAATAGAGTTTATGCATACAGATTTGCCCATACCTGTAGCACCTGCAATCAAGAGGTGGGGCATCTTTTCGATATCTCCTACTCTGAATGCTCCGCTTATATCCTGTCCAATAGCGAAGATAAGCGCTCCTTTGGATGTCTGGAACTCTTCACTCTCGATAATGGAACGCAGTCTAACTATCTGAGACTGCTTATTTGGAACTTCGATACCAACAGCAGCTTTCCCCGGAATAGGAGCCTCAATACGTATTGAGGTAGCTGCAAGATTCATAGCGATATCATCAGCAAGCTGAACTATCCTTGACAACCGCACACCGCTTTCAGGCTGCAATTCATATCTTGTTACAGTTGGTCCGCGTGAGATATCCACGACCTTCGTATTGACTCCGAAGCTCTGAAGCACCTCTACAAGATGATCTGCTGTTCTGGACAGTTCCAGCTCAAGAGATTTATCGTCCTTATTCCTTTGCGGAGTAAGGTATGAAATAGGCGGATAATGATATTTCCTGGCTCGTTTCTGCTTTATAGCCGCAGTTGGAGCATTGACGTTCTTCAGATACTCTGTATCTGCCTTTTTGGCCAATTCATCCACTTCACTGTTTGTTTTTCTCGGCTGTTCAGCTGTTCCCTGAACTGAAGTCTGCACCGCAGCGTTTCCGCTGCTATCCGCCATCTTCAGCCTTTCGTTTGCCTTGCGCATCCTCTCAGCAGCTGTCTGAAGTTCGCTGATAGACTGGCTGTTCCCTGTAGAATCAAAAGACTGGAAGATCTTCCCCTCTTCCTCACGCTCAATGGAATTCTTTTCGAATACTTCTTTTACAACAGACCCTGCAGGACCTGTCGGGTTCAGTTCCACGCCTTCCTGGCTGGGATCAAAGTCAGGTCCAAGATCCACATCGATGTTGGGAAGTTTCTCCGTCCTTGCGTTGATTCTCTTCTCTTTCTCTGGAGCGAACGCAACTCCTTCACCATCCAGAGGGATATCGTACATCTTCTTGTCATCAAGAGGAATATCTATCTTTTTAGTCTTAGCTGGGAAATCCGGTTTGCTCCGCATGTTCTCAAGACTAGTCTCTTCCTTGAATCTGCGTATTTTCCTCTCCATATAGATGTCATACATCCTAATCCCGAGCTGATAAAGTTTTATGAAAGGCCATTTAACGATATTGAAAAGATCAACAGGAGTCCATCCCGTAAAGAGCATAACAGCCAGAAGGATAAGGATAAGTATAGTGATCTTCGCTCCGACAGAACCCAGTAGAGTCTCCAAAGGCAGTCCGAGTATCGCGGAAATGACACCTGTGCCTATTCTGTCCGCGCCCATAAGGTACAGTTCCTTGACTATATTAAGGAAACCTTTGCTCACCGGTCTTTCAAGAGAGAATATATATGTCGCACCTGAAACAGCGAACAAAAACAGCCCGATCTCGATAATATCTACTGCATCCACGACGCGTTTCATCGCTCCGATAATTCCCAGAGCAAAAAGAGCCGGTCCTATCAGATACGCCATCCAGCCGAAAATACCAAACATGGCTCTGTGCATCACTCGCCAGAATGCTTCTCCCTCAACAGAGGCAAGCGCAAAGAACAGAAGGCCAAGCACTATAAGGATAGCTGCTTTGATCGTTCTGGTCTGTTCGGCTTTCCTCGCCTTTTCCTCTGCGATCCTTCTCCGTTCAAGTTCCTTTTTGGAAGGTCTGCCTTTTTTATTTGCCATTTGATTCCTTTCAAATCATCACTGTTTGATCAGCAAATCGATATTGTAACTCACCAAAGTGCATATCATACTAGGTTACATAATACCACAATACCCTATGAAAAGAAAGAATGTTCTTCCGTTGACCGTGGTACGTCCAACTCATATAATTATCTTGAAAATGAAGCACCAGGAGGCCTGAAATGGCGAAGCTGTATTTCAGATACGGAGCAATGAATTCCGGAAAATCCACTGCGCTTATCCAAGTGGCTCACAACTATGAGGAGCGCGGAATGAGTGTAGTTCTCATAAAACCAATGATCGATACCAAAGGTTCAGATACTGTGGTTTCCAGGATCGGTGTCAGCAGAACAGTTGATCTGTTAGTTCCCACTGATATGGACATCTATGAAGAGATCGAAAAGATCAATTCCAAAACACCTATCTCATGCGTTCTTGCTGATGAAGCACAGTTCTTTACTCCAAAACAGGCAGAAGAATTGTTCCGCGTAGCAGTTACACTTAATATCCCGGTCATCTGTTACGGACTTCGCAGCGACTTCCAGATGAAAGGTTTCCCAGGTTCTACCAGACTCTTAGAATTAGCCCACAGCATAGAAGAGCTAAAGACAATCTGCTTCTGCGGAAAGAAAGCAATGATAAATGCACGTATGGTAAACGGTGAATACGTTTTTGAAGGGGCTCAGGTCGCTATAGACGGCGAAGCAAGCGTTGAATACAGATCCGTATGCCCTGAATGCTATTTCAGGCTTAAAGCAGAGCATTTGAAAAACAAGAAAGCACAATAATCAGCACATATAAAAGGACGAAAACTCCGAGCAACCGGTGTTTTCGTCCTTTTAATATTCTAGTATTATTCGCTTATACAGTTATCTCTTATAACTCGCTGATACCAGTAAAAACTGTCCTTTTTGATACGTTTAAGATCTTTGAGGTCGTTATCGGTACGGTTTATATAAACAAAACCATAGCGCTTTTCGTAGCCGTTACTGGTGCTGAGAAGATCTTCAAAAGACCATGGATTGTAGCTAAGCACCTCGACTCCATAATGCATCGCTCTTGCCATCGCAAGTATATGATCATGCAGATATTTGATCCTGTAATCATCATGAACAGTGCCATCTGCTTCAAGAATATCATGATATCCTATGCCGTTCTCCGTGATCATAAGAGGCTTATTGTATCTCGTATAAATATCCCTGAGAAGATATTCCATTCCCCACGGATCTATGGTCCAGTCCCAGTCCGTCCTATCAGCGTTCGGGTTCAGGATCTTCTCATAAAAATCTTCCTGTATCTCATGAGAGTCCATCTCCCCTTTTTTCCCGCTCCAGTTCACACCAGATTCCTGAAATACCGCTCCTTCTTCAGGCCACTTCACGCATTCACTTGAGTAATAGTTAAGCGCGAGGAAGTCGGAGATGTTCTCACGGAATATCTGCACATCTCCCGGTTCGACCTTAGGAGCAAAACCATGGTCCTGCATATAGATCAAAACGGACTTGGTATAAAAGCCTTTAAAATACACATCAAGGTAGAACTGATTCTGGAATTCCTGGGCATTCAATGCTGCAAGGCAATCTTTTGGATCGCTCGTAAGCGGATAGATAGGGTTGTATCCAATCGCTGCACCTGCAATACCTCCTGGAACCAGCTCATGGACAGCTTTTACAGCGAGACAATGAGCCAGATTCAGGTGATGATTTATCTGATAGCGAATCTGATGGTCAGACAGATACTTTTCGGGAATGAGGTTTTTCTGTGTCCAAAACTGAACGATTATGCTCTGTTCGTTTATCGTTGTCCAGATCTTTACTTTATCTTTGTACCTATCGATCACAAATCTCGCATATCTTTCAAAATCAGCAACAGACTGCCTGTCTATCCATCCATCGTATTTTTCTACCAATGCAAGCGGCATATCGTAGTGATACAGAGTAACTATGGGCTCGATCCCGTTTTTAAGGAGCTCATCAATCACATTGTCATAGAACTCAATGCCCTTCTCATTGAGATCTCCATCACCATCAGGAAATACTCGTGACCATGCAATAGAAAAGCGATAGCTTTTCATTCCCATCTCTTTCATCAGCGCTACGTCTTCTTTGTAATGGTGATAAAAATCGCTTGTTACAGAAGCATCAGAAAATCTTCTTCCCGCGTTTATCACATCCTGCTGGGATTTTTTCTTTCCATCCTCCTCAGCAGCTCCTTCTACCTGATATGCGCTTGTTGCTGCTCCCCACAGAAAAGTATTGGGAAAATAATATGTTTTCATAGCTATTACTCCAGGAATAACTTGTCCAATTCCATTGCAACTTCATCCAATCGGATCTTGATAAAATCTGTAGTATCGATAGTGAAAGTAGTACCATAACTGAAATCCTGTACGCCGGATATTTTTACGTTGTACTTGTACTCTTCCTTAGTCCATAGAGGAGAATAAACCAATTCCTCACCTTCAGGAGCCGGATAATGGTCTGCAACAGAATGCGCTGGATGTCTGCTTGAACTTCCGTCTCTTGCCAGCGCTCTGTCATATAGCACATCCATATCACAGTCCATCCTGAGAGTAGTTATCGTCTCCCCTGTCTTTTCTTCAAATTCCTTGAGATACTTCTTGTCCCTGGTCATGAAATTGCTCTCGATGATCACATTCTTGTTTCCGGACAAAGAGAGCTCAGCGGCTTTCAACATCAGCTTTATTGATGCGATATCCAGCTGCTCTTTTTCATCTGCTGTTTTGAAACCTATTTCATCAAACAGTATCTCTTTGAAAGAATCCTTGGAAAAAATCAGGGCATCATATCTTTTAGCAAAGAACTCAGCCTGAGTGGTCTTTCCGGCTCCGGGCATCCCGGCTATCAACAGTACATGTCTCACGATAATATCCTCTTTTAAAATGACCCAGAAAAGATTTTAACAATCCTTTCTGGGTATTAACCAACTATTTATTGATTTCTGTTCAGCCACTTCAGAGCGTCCAGATGAAGTTTGATAAACTCCTCACGGTTAAGGTCAAAAGCGACCATCGCATTGGGTTTATTGTCTCTGCACAGAACGTCAGTGACTGTGCATGCCTTGGAATATTGTCCTACAATATCCACTTCTACGTGGCATGGCTCAGTCTTTACTATGTCAGGATTGATAAGCCACGCTACCGGCACGGAATCGTGGAGGCACGGCCCGAGTCTGTTTGGATCGAAACGCTCACTGACTGTCACATAGTCTTTTACCATATCATAGTAAAATGTTCCGATACTCCCGCCGACTACTCTCAGCATCTCACGGTCGTCCTTTGAAAGCATTGCTTTTTCAGTGGCATCAAGGCCGCACATTACAATCTTGAGACCGCTCTGGAATACTATCTTCGCAGCTTCAGGGTCATTCGCGATATTTGCCTCAGCCAATGGAAGGTAATTGCCTCCATATGCGGCTCCGCCCATAAGCGCTATTCCGTCTATCTGAGACTTCAGTTCAGGATATGTCAGCAGGAACATAGCTATATTTGTCAAAGGACCTACAGGAACCAGAACGACCTTCTCGTCGCTGCGGCGTACAAGTCTTGCTATAAGATCCACTGCATCACAGTCCTCGACTTTCTTGCGCGGATCCTTGAGCATATACCTCTTTCCGCCAAGACCATCTTCTCCGTGAACAAAATTGTTCTTGTGAAGTGTATAATCCTTCTCTTCGCCAAATAAGGACTTGCGTGCTCCTTTGGCAACAGGTACGTCAAGATCAAGAAGTTCACATACTCTTAATGCATTCTCTGTACAATTGTCAACAGAGTTGTTTCCGAATACTGTTGTAATACCGAGTATATCGATACTGGGATTTCCGGCAGCTAAAAGCAGCGCAAATGCGTCATCCACTCCGATATCAGTATCGAATATGATTGGAATCCGGTAACTCATGACTCAATACCTCCGTCGTATGAATGAAGCATCTCAAGATACCATGCTGCATATGCATCTCTGTCTATAGATCTTGCCAGAGTCACATTCGGCTTCTCCCTGAATCTTCCTCTCCAGTCAAATATCGTCTGCCCGAAGTTCAATGTGCTTCTTGTTTCGCAGAGGCAGAAATAATCTTCCAGGACTGCTGACTCCGGGTGAGCAAGGACGAAAGCAGAAGCTGCATCGCATCCGCCTCTTCCTTTCGGGAATCCCATCTTCTGACGCTGTTCCTCAGTCATCAGAAGCCTTCTTTCGCGCTGGGCCATAGCAAATTTGTCATACAGAGGTTTCCAAGGGTTAGACATTGGAAGGTTATCCAGATATTCTGCTTCCTCATCTGTCAGAAATGCAGTTCTGCAGCTATCGAGATCTACCATGACGAACTTTTTGAAACCAGCGCTCAGGCATATCTTCAAAGCATGAGGATCTTGGGCGATATTGAACTCTCCGTATGCACCGGAATTACCTTTTGTAGCGGCTCCTCCCATAATCGTAAACTGTTTGATATAATTGGGAAGGTCAGGATGGCGAAGCAGCGTGATTGCAATATTGGTGAGCGGTCCGATTGCGAATATCTCAAGTTCTCCGCCCCAATGAAGCGCTTCATCATAGATTACATCCCAGGGATGCTTTCTGCTTATCTTGTCTTCATTTACTTCGAACTCAAGTCCCGACAGCCCGTTATTCCCATGCGCATATGCCGCTCTGGGCTGTCTGGCGATCAAAGCTTCAGAAGCTCCCTGACATACCGGACACGTAAGCCCGGCTGTTTCCTTCAAATATAACGCGTTTCTGCGAGTATATTCCAGACCTACATTGCCATGAACAGCACAGATCGCACGGATGTTAAACATTCCGCTGGCTGCGAGAAGCATTATCGCCTGGGCATCATCCCCGCCGGGATCAGTATCGATGATCAAAGGTCTTAATGACATCCGTTATTCTCCTTGTATCTTTGTTTATTTAATTATAAAATTTGGGGAAATCACTTTCAACAAAAGACAGCCGTTTATTTTCATCACAAAAACAGGAACTGTAAATGAGACATAATTCCTTTCGCACAGCTTTAGGCGGTATCCTTTCTGCTCTTTCTATAACATTCATGTTTTTAGGAGGAGTATTTCCGTTTGCAGAATATGTCGGTCCTGCTCTGGCGTCTATCTGTGTTCTGATCTTCAAGGAGGAATTCGGAGCAAAGCCGACTGTGATAATGTATGTTGCGGTCTCTCTTCTGGCACTTCTCGTATCTCCCAGTATCGAGAGTTCCCTTATTTTCATCGCTTTCTTCGGATGGTACCCAATTATCAAGAATCTGATAGAAACAAAGATAAAAAAACCACTTTCTCTTATTGTTAAGCTCGCTGTAGTCAATGTTTCAATACTGTCTTTGTATTACGTTCTTCTTAATGTACTGAAGCTCCCGTCCCTTGAAGAAGATCTTGCTGGCGGACCATGGATCATAACCGTTTTGATAGTCCTATATAACATCACATTCCTCTTGTTTGACCGGCTTCTCACGATCATTGCATATTACTATAGAAATATCCTCAGAAAGAAACTGATCAGATAAAAATATGGTCATACGAAAACAAGGCGCCTTGGCGCCTTGTTTTTTTATCTATCCATCTTATTCGTATCTCAGTGCTTCGATAGGATCAAGATTAGCAGCCTGTACAGACGGCAGTAGCCCGAAAACGATTCCGACAACTGTTGAGAACACAACAGATACCGCTATTGCCGGGACACTGATCGCGACAGGGACAGACGCAACAAAATGAATTACATATGCCAAGCCTATTCCTACTGCTACTCCCAAGATACCGCCTATACTGGTCAAAACAGCTGCTTCGGTAAGGAACTGCCCGAGTATACGGTTTTTTCTTGCTCCAAGAGCTTTCTTCAGACCTATCTCCCTTGTCCTCTCTGTAACGGATACTAGCATTATATTCATAACTCCGATTCCGCCAACGAGAAGGGATATTCCTGCAATCCATATGAGCATACTGTTGGTGCTCTTGCTCAGATCCTGTATGTTCTTGGCCTGCTCTAGAAGATCGTCAGCTTTGTACTTGAACTGCATCTCTCCAGTGCTGCTGTCAGCAGTTTCACTGATTCCCAATGCACTGTTCAGAAGTTCTGCAGCTCCTCTTCCTGCATTAGTCATGCTCTCAGTATCCTTGGCTTTTATTACCACTGCCTCCGGTTCATCGAACTGGAACAGAATCGGCCAACATGCAAGAGGAACATACAGTTTTGCAGAAGAGTTCCCCATATATGTGTAATAGTCCTCTATCGACTCAATAGTGGGCTGGAACTGAGATAAAGTATCAACCACGCCTACCACAAGGAATGTCTCCTGCCCGATATCTATGACTTTTCCGATAGGCTCTTCGCTGCTGAACATAGACTTGGCTGTGGAGCGGTCAATAATGACTACTTTGGAAAAATGATCATAATCATGCTGTGTAAAGAGTCTTCCCTTTACAACCTGCATTCCCACAGTTGAGAAATAATTCTCATCCACTCCGAGCAATCCGCACCCCTGAAGAACGGTGCCGTTATATGAAACGTTGCTGACATAGTTTCTAGTGACGAACCTGGACGCTGAAATGACTTCAGGCATTTCGATTATCTGCTGAAGGGTATCCGCAGATACTGGATACAGTCCGTCCGGTATGCTACCGTAGTCAAATTCGTAATCCCACTCCCCCTGCTTGATCTTTACGGATACTGTATTTGTTCCACCACCGATAAGGTTATTCTTGATCTGCTCGTTCGTCCCTTTGATCGTCGAGACGATAGCAATAATAGCTGCTATTCCTATGATTATTCCTAGCATTGTGAGGAAAGATCTCAGTTTGTGGGTAAATATGCCGCGGAAAGCAAGCTTGATGTTTTCTCCGAAACCGCTACGTCTTACCATCCCGTCACCCCGGATTCGTAATCCGCTTTAGCCCCTTCTACCGCGTTCTTTCCATACGGAAAAGCTATATAGTCTTCAAGTGACAAACCCCCATACACCTCAATGTAATATCCGCCGTAAAGGATCCTGCCCACTTCGATATACTGCTTGACCATCTTGCCGTTCT
Organism: Oscillospiraceae bacterium; assembly: GCA_017432285.1. Taxonomy (GTDB): domain Bacteria; phylum Bacillota; class Clostridia; order Oscillospirales; family Ruminococcaceae; genus RUG11783. The sequence goes on from JAFRJM010000042.1 coordinate 124,004, forward strand.
CATCCGCTTTTAGAACATAATTCCGTCCGTTTTCTTCTCGTATAAAGCAGCTTTGAAGCGCAAACTCCGCTTTACTTGAAGGCGTATCTGATAAGAATGTAATCTCCCCTCCATCCCAAGGCTGAAGTTCATCATCGCAGTCCAGCGAAGCTATGAACGGATAATATGATACATTCCCTCCGTCGCCGGAATAACTCATACTGTATTCAGCAGGATATGGAGATACTTTTGTGATCGTTCCGGTATATGTCATACCGTTTGACCACATCATTACAGAGATCTGATCTCCGACTTTTATGGTATTCAGCTGGTTTTCAGAAATAGTGCTGGTGATCTCATAACCGTTTCCACTCTTGACCTGTATCAGGGCCTGATCCCCCTGAGGAGCATATGGATCTCCCACTGCTACAACAGTTCCGTCATGAGCAGCACGAACGATACCGTCTGTCGCAGTTTGTTTGGCTTTTCGCCAATTCAATTCTGCTTGTGACACATTTATATCCAAATCACGAATCAGTTGTGTCTGATCAAGCACCATCTCGTTGATCTCTTCCTGCGAATACATATTCTGCTCAGGAATCTCAACTGGATCCGGATATGCATTCTCCCGTTTTGTCATAACAAATAAGTTTTGAGCATGTTCAAATACGGACTGCCTGGAGTCATCGAATACGATTTCCCCGGATGGAAGCATTTTAAAGATATCCTCAAAAGAAAAATATCCTCTATGGGGATTATCAAATGTTTCCTTTATCCATGCATCCCTATGAATGCCATCCTCATCCTCTTTTGTTCCAACTGTAGCTATCAAAACGCTATCCAAACCCTGATAGCTCTCCCATATCTGGAATATGAAATACCTTTGAGGTTCAACAGTAGATTCTTCATATTCTATTTCTTCATCAGAATCTGTGGAACCGCTTGACTCACGTTCCGGTTTCGACTCTAGTTCTGGCTCTGGCTCCGGCTCCGGCTCTGGTTCCGGTTCCGGCTCTGGTTCAGGTTCCGGTTCCGGCTCTGGTTCAGGTTGCGGTTCAGGCTCTGGTTGCGGTTCAGGTTCTGGTTCCGGTTCCAGTTCAGGTTCCGGTTCAGGTTCCGGTTCAGGTTCTGGTTCAGGTTCCGGTTCTGGTTCAGGTTTTACCTTTGGAACCGTGTTCGGTAAGATTGCTTTTTCATCATAGTTTAATAAATAGATCATCATCTCACGTGATATCTCAGTATTTAGATTCACGTCTATGACAAATGGGTTTTCTTTTGTTCCTTCTCCTCTGATTGAATCTGCTTCAAAACGATCGGTTGAAAGGTCATCTACCAGAAGCACGTTAACCCTAGTTTTATAGATTTTATAAACCGGATCAGGAACAACATAAGGCTTGAATGTCTTAATATATTCGAGACGTTCGCGGGCTTCCTTGAGATCACGTCTTGCCATTTCGTATCTTATCCGATAACTCTCTGCCTGCAGCTTAGCTTGTGATGCGTCATATTGCATCAAGGGATCGCCTTCTTTTACCTGGTCACCTTGCGACACATAGATTTTGGAAACAAGCATGCTTGTGTCAAGATACACCATTTGTGTTCCGCCCTGACTTATCTGACCATACCCTGATGCACCAGATTCGATCCATGTATCAGCTATACTCATGACCTGCATAACAGGCGTTGTCTTTCCGCTGGAAACATATGCACGCGCTCCGAACATGCCTCCGATAAGTGCTGCAATTACAATCAGTGAAATAATTACTGTTTTAATCCTGGAGGAACTCTTTTTGTTCATTTGATTCCTCCTATTTCTTCTTTATTGGCAGCTGTAAGAATGCCATCGTTCATGAGCAGTACTCTCTGAGCATAACTGGCAACACCACGCTCGTGAGTGATCATAACAATGGTCGTCCCCTGCTTGTTCAATTCACAGAACAGTTCCATCAACTGTTCTCCACTCTTAGAATCAAGAGCACCTGTAGGCTCATCAGCAAGCAGAATGCTCGGATTGTTAACCAGTGCACGAGCTACTGCAACTCTCTGTTTCTGACCGCCGGACAACTGTGTAGGAAGAAAATCTGCTCTATCTGAAAGATTTACTCTCTCCAATGCTGCACGGGCACGCTGTTCACGCTCTTTGGCCGGCACGTTGGCATAGATCAAAGGGAGCGCAACATTTTCGACGGCTGTTTCCCTTGGAAGAAGATTGAACTGCTGAAAAACAAACCCAACGCCTCTATTACGCAGGTCAGATAATTGATCATCATTCATTGAAGAAACATCTTCACCGTTGAACAGATATGACCCGCTCGTAGGACGATCCAGACATCCGATAATATTCATCAAAGTAGATTTGCCGCTTCCAGAAGGTCCCATTATCGAAACAAATTCACCCTTGTCTACGGATAAGCAGACATCATGAAGCACGGGGACATCAAGTTCCCCGTTTTTGTATGTTTTATAAAGATTGTTAATCTCTATAATCATTCAGTTAATCCTTCCGATAATAATTTGCTTCATATTTCTGTCATGCTCCGTAATAGACTTCTTCATCGATTTCCGGCTCATTATAGACGTATTCTGTTGTCGTTTTCTGGCCTTCCTTGATAGTACCGTCCGGGAAAGCTATATAATCATTTATCGACAGACCTTCAAGGATCTCCCAGCTGCCTATCTCTTCATCATAATTGCCAAGCTTTATATGCTTCTTAGTGATCTTTCCCTTATTGTCTGCCCAGACATAAGGATCTTTTGAATCAGCGTCCTCTATATATCCCTCATACAGCCATAATCCGCTCTTTCCTGAACTATCAGCCAATTCAACGATGACATGCTGTCCAAGGAACAATCCCGAACTGCTGTTTAGATCCACATAAAAATAATATTTGGAACTCTGATTTCCGCTGTCCATTCCATAGTAGTATTCACCTTCCGTTTGTGCCGTCTGACCGGTATCGATCCTCGACACAAAACCATCCCAGGTAGTATTGTCAACTCTGCTTTTTATGACTACTTTTGTCCCTTGGGAGAGCTGTGAGATGTTCATCTCGTTGACTTTCCCTTTTATGACAAAGTCACCTGTTTTCATGACGGAAATATAAACATTGCTAGTTCCTGTACCGTCTGAAACATATTTCACAGTCCCTTCCACCGAGGAAGTGACATACGCATTCTGTAAAGATATCTCCAAACTGTTCAGTTCGTTTCTTAAAGCCTTAATCCTGTACTCCGTCTGAAGGTTTTCGTTTCGCAGCTGCTGTCTGTACAGATCATCAGTGGTTACAGCTATCAATTCATTGTTACTGGTGATAGACGCTTGTTCCCTCTGTATATCCAATTTCTTCTGTGCGATATCTAGATTGATCGAATCTGTATCATACGAAAACAACGGGTCTCCGATCTTGACTGAATCACCCTCTTTGACGAATGTTTCCTTCAGCGTCTTGGACGTATCCAGCTGATAATCTACAGTTTGTTGCGCTTCAACTACTCCGCTGAATCTGTTCGCAACACCCATGCCGAAATCCACAAACGAACTTACAGGCATGATGTACACTGCATTTCCGGATGATTTGTTACCTAAGAAATACCATGCTCCAGCACCGCCTGCCAGCAGTACAAGAATCAACACAACAGCTATTAACGCTTTTTTCTTTTTATTCATCAAAAAACTCCAATAGTTTTTCATATTCTCCAACAATTATGACAAAGCGAACCTTGAAAGACAACCTGCTTAAGCGAAGATTAATGCTTTCTTAATTTGGTGTACATTTTGTGTTCTTTTATCACTCTTTGTCTGTGCCATTTTCCCTAGAAAAAAGCGGGTTTTGTTCCCGCTTTTTGTTTTATCTGCTTTTGTCTTTACCACTATAAAAGTGTTAAATTTGGTGTATTTTGTTGCATGGTTTACAGTATATTTTCTGCGTTTATTATCACATCAATAATCTGTTCTATTTGTGTCAATCGTGATTGAAACTCTTTAAATGAAATAATGTGTTCTTCCCACTCTTCATAATTATCTGACGTCATCTTTCTTATACTAACTTGTTTGATCTCAACGTCACGCACTATTGTTTCATGCTTTTTATTATGAAGAACATAAACCCCATCAGAAGAGCCATCAACAATATATACTCTTCGCCAATCATCATAAAAAACTTCTTTGGGATCAGACGGATAATAATCTTTGTAAACCATTCCAAAATGAACAACATACCCAAAATTATTTAAAAAGAAATACCGCTGTGATGTAGTATGATATCCCGCAGAATGTGATAATTCTTTTTTGTTTGATTTACCCAACAAATAAAACGGATTTACTCTGAATAACTCGCACAACTTTTTTATCGTTTCATTTTTGGGAAATGTTTTCCCGTTTTCATATTTAGATATCAGTTTCGCATTTACATCTATCATTTCTGCTAGTTGCTCTTGAGTTAATCCCGCTTCTTTACGCAGACTTTTTATCTTTTCACCGCATAAAATATTCTTTTGCTTGTTGAACTGATCCATTCAAATAACCCTCTAAAACATAACTAGAAAAATGCACTGGTGTTTTTTCTAGTTTTTCTTTTTTCATGGCGTTTTCATATAAAAACTAGAACAAATCATGCTTTGTCAGTATGTGTTTATTCTGTCTATATCTACTTAAAATTATATTGTGATATCACGTAACAAACAACACAAAAAAAGGAGCAACACTAAATGAGAAAGACAACTAAATCAGAGAACAATAACAAACTTGCTGTTGATGTTATTACCCTTGCACAAATGCTAGAGTGTGGAACGCAAACAGCACGACAGATTGGTGAAGATGCGGGAGCAACAATAAGGATCGGCAGACGTGTTTTGTTCAATGTTCAGCGGGTACAAGAATATCTTGATAGCATTTCCGCATAAAAAAGAACATCTGCACCGCAGATGTTCTTACAGAAAGGAAACAAACAATGAGCAGAACAATACCGCAAGAACGATACAGATCAATTACTACCGCATTTTGGAGTGATCCTAAAGTATCGCAGAGTTTCACAGCAATAGATTGTCTTGTGTTCTTGTATCTGATAACTAATTTGCATGGCAATTTAAGTGGGTGTTTTGAAGTATCTATAAATGATATCTGCCACGAAACAAAGCTGAAGCAAGATCAGATCACTAAATCCATAAAGCATTTAGAAGAACTGGACGTTATCAGAACTGATCCAAACACAAACGAAATACTGATATTAAATTTTTATCGGTATAACTGGGGAAACTCTAGCACAGTTAAAACGGGTGTACTCAAGATAGCAAAGCATATTAAATCTGATACATTTAGAGATTATGTTCTATCTTTGTGTGATGCTAATGCAGATAGGGTATCGATACCTTATGTATACCCTATCGATAACCTATGCATTAGCACTGTAACTGATACTGATACTGAAACTGTAACTGATACTGTATTATTATCTGACAAACCTAAAAAGAAAAAGTACGGAGAATACAAGCACGTATCATTGTCTGATGATCAGTTAGAAAAACTGAAAGCAGAACTACCTAACAAGTGGGAGCAACGTATCAAAGCTGTTGATGAATACTGTGAACAAAAAGGAGTATCGTACAAAAACTATTATCTAGTAATTAAAAGGTGGACAGACTATCCGAACACTAACAGCAACACAGAAGAACGCACATACAACACAGATAACTTAAAGGAGATGTTTAAAAAATGGTAACTGAATGTCCTATTTGCGGAGAGCCTTTAAGCATAGAAAAGAAAATAGGAAACACTGTTTTCCCATTTCCCCGTGCTTGTAAATGTGTCAGAGTAAAACTAGAACATGAACGCATAGAACAAGAGAAAGCGGAACGATACGAAAAGTATCATGATGCTGTTGCAGGAATACCCGCAACCATGAGAAACAAAACATTTGAAGCCGATCTTTACCCTAATTCAAAGGTATCTGTAATTGCTAAACAATATGTAGCGAACTGGAAAGAGAACAAGAAACAGAATAAAGGGTTATTGCTTGTAGGTTTCCCACGAAACGGGAAAACATATATTGCTACCGCAATAGGAAACGAAATAGCGAAACAGTATCTAGACAGCGTATATCTTGACAATTATCTTGATATGATCCGCAAAGTAAACAACTATAAGATATCTGATGATTTGTTTGAGCGGATAGAAAATGCTTCTTTACTGATAATTGATGATCTGCAAAGAATTAAAGAGAAAGATAGAAGTACAACCTATGAAATAATCAATAGACGATATGTAACTAATAAGCCTTTTATCATTACAACAAACCTAACAGATGCAGATATAAAAAACCTTATTAGCGAAGATGTGCAAAATGATCAAGTGTTTTCAAGAATACTACAAGTGTGCGAACCTATAGGAGTATCAAATCCGCTACTAGTAAACAGTATCTATCAGTAAACAGTTAAGAAATAAAAAAGATCCTTCTATTGGTCCAAGGTGAAGAGAGTTATTAAACAATAACTCTGTCCGATCCTTATCCAATCTAGAAGGATTTCTTTCTGATAAGAGAAGATTATCAAAAGGTGGAGCAGGCCAGAACATTGACCACTTCTACCACCTTTTAATCTGTTGAAGTAAAGGAATATAGCCGTGTCACCACCAATTGGTGCCATGTCTATAAGCATTACCTCTTATATAAAGATTAATGAATAACAGCGTATTTGTCAATGTGCTGGATCTTTGAATAACTTTAGGAGCATCAAATCCACAACTAGTAAACAGTATCTATCAATAAAAAAAGAGTTTGGCACTTTCAAGACTAGGAATTACCGACACAATCGGATTAACCAGTATGCCAAACTCAATAATTGTTAGGCTGATATTTTCAAGACTATGGATTACCGATAATAGTGGCGCTGACACAAAGTCACGGGGATTAGCCCCTACTATCCACTAACACCAAAAGTGTATCGGAATTACAAGGATATCAAGCCTCATAAATAGAATAGTTATTCACTGAAAATAAGTCAATACTATAATTTCCACGTAACAAACATACCGACTATTTCACAATAAATATGTGGCTCGGTTCTACATACCAAGCCACATATAACAATGGTGAGTTAATCAACAGCAGGGGCGACACATCTATAGATGGTGGCAAACCTACCTTACCATAGTTAATCATTACTATAGAGAATTTGTCTTTCCAAGTCAATCACCTAATTGTTTCTACGATTATTTTGTAAGGCTCTTGTACTGTCATATCCACACTTTCTTTAGGCTTTTGCCCTAAAGTATCACGCAATATTTCAAACCCTTTATCGCTGTGCTTGGCTCTTTCAATCATATTCTTTATGATCTCGATAAAATCATCATCTGTCATCAATTCTTTTATCGCTTCAGATATGATCCTATTCTCAAGTTTATTCTTTGCCCTTTTGACAACAGATTTCTTTTGCATTTCCCGTGCAACTTCCGTGCAAGGTGTACGCAAATTATCTATCCCGCTCATTCATTCTACCCCGCAAAACTATTCTTAAAAAGGGAAAAACAGAGATTATAATCTCTGTTCCCCACACACATAACCACCCACAAATAACCAAAGAATAAAATTATACTATCATTTTTCGCAGACATATTCAACTATATCCCCTACATCACAATTCAGCAGGGTACATATCTTATTTATCTGATCCCAACTAACCAATTTATTATCCCTTAATTTCTGAATTGTAGTTTCTGCCAACAGTTTTTCTTTTCTCAATTTATATGTGCTTAAACCCTTGTTTTTAAGGCTCTCAAGCACATTTATTTTGTATTTGATCATGTTCTGCTTCCCCTTGTTTTCTCTTGCTACAACTATACTAATGATACTCATAATATGAACTCATTACAAGTGTACATAAATGCTATGTTGTACATTCAATCTTTGTGTACATTGTCAATATACATACACTCATAACGAATGTATAATTGTCATATAAGATATTTCAAAGGAGATAACACACATGGCAAACAGAAATCAATTAACTGAACTGATAGATAAGATAAATTCAATGTCTGCAGAAGAATTAAAGGAGTTTGTAAAACAGCTTCAGATTTACACCACACCCGAAAAAACACAAGCAGAAAGCAACACAGTTTCAAAGGAGAATAACTAACCATGAAAAAGGATATAAAAGGCAGAGTACTAAATAAGGGAGAAGATCAATTATCAGACGGAAGATATCGTTACAGATACACAGCAAACGGAACACGCAAAGATGTTTACTCTTGGAAACTGTTACCCACAGATCGCACACCGAAAGGCAAGAAAGACAATCTGTCTTTGCGTGAGTTAGAAAAACAGATCACAATAAATGCTTCTCTCGGTATAAGTTCATATGAAGCAGACAAGATGTCTGTAATGGAACTGATAGAGAGATACTGGAAACAGTGTAACTATAAGAGAAACACCGAAAGAGCATACACGATCCTAATAAATAAGCATGTCAAACCGCAGATCGGAAACATAAAGATATCTAATGTTAGACCCTCTACAATCCGCAACTTCTTTTTCAAACTCGCAGAGGATCACAGCCAATCCACAGTAAATACAATAAATGCTGTATTATATCCCGCTTTTGATATGGCGGTACGTGACGGGATCATCAGAAGCAATCCAGTTATCGGAGCGACAAAAGGATTATCAAAGAAAGCAAAGCAGACAGACAGCAAAAAACGTGCATTAACTCTTGAAGAACAGAGAGCATTTCTCAATTATATTAAAGATGCTTTCCCCTACTGGTATTCATTCTTTGTTGTTGCTATTCAAACTGGTATGCGTATAGGAGAGATAACTGCACTGACATGGAATGATTGCAACATGAGTGATGAAACAATCAGCATAAATAAAACCATGCTTTATGGTGGGTGTTCTGATTATGATTTCAAAATCAATTCACCCAAAACAGAAAGCGGAAAAAGAACCATAAAGATGTTCCCCGCTGTTAAGAAAGCATTACAAGAGCAGAAGATCAAAGGCAAAAACAATATCAAGATAGATAGCTATACTGGGTTTATATTCACTACCCCGCAGAACAATTTAATATCGGTAGGCTATATCAATAGATTGCTTGAAAGGATCACCGCACAATATAACGCAGAGGAAACAATCAAAGCAGATGCAGAACACAGACAGCCTTTATTGTTACCGAAGAACATAACGTCACACTGGTTAAGATACACTTGCTGTACTAGATTTTGTGAAAACGTAGCTAGTATTGATGAAGTGAAACTGATCTCCAATTATCTTGGTCACAAGAATATTGATGTTACACTCAAAGTATATATGTCTGTATCACCAAACAAAGAAAATGAACTTCAATACAGAGTACAGCAAAACGCATTTGCATGATGTTTTTCGAATTTTTGGTGTAAAAAAGTGGTAAACTTGCAAATCATATAGCAAAACAAATACCCGCAAACCCTTATAAATAAAGGAATTGCGGGTATTTCATTCACAATAATGACAGTTAATGCTTTCTTAACTCTTAGTGTCATTAGAAACAAAAAATGTTGCACCGGATCGCATTTTTATAGCTATTTATTCCGTTGTTTTATCAATAGTCATACAGATTCATAACCGTGCAGTTATTAGTTCAAATTGATTTCTATACAAAAACGAGAATGTTTTTACAATAGCATTCTCGTTTTCCTATATTTGATTACTACACGATCTTATATCTATTGTTTATGCTGCGCGAAAAGCCAGTCACAGATCTCAGGATTATTTAACGCCGGTATCCATCCCCAGTGAGTCATCTGACTATATAATCCATATGACTGCATTTCATCCTCAGGAAACACCGTGCACCTTACGTTTTTATTTTGGAGATCTTCTATAAAGTATTGGTATATCTCTTTCACATAAGGCGATTCCCCTGTTGAATCATTCACGCCAATAGCAAACCAGATTGGAAGATCTTTAAGTGATGACATATCCGGTGAATACTTTTTCCAGAACAGCATCGACAGAACTCCTGCGAGCAGATCCTTATTTGCAACGGCAAACCGTAACGTGACCTGGAACGGAGCAAGTCCTGCAGCATAAATCCTACGCGGATCCGCTTTTCCCTCATCTATAAGCCGGTCGATGATCTTTCTCACTTCTGCAAGTTCATCATCAGACCATCTGTTGTTTGACTGCGGCCCCAGAACGATGCATTTATACCTGGATTGAGATTGAGGTTCACCCCATTTTGTAATGACACGGTTGTTTGCCATATGCTTGTAATTGTCCGTTCCGCTCTCCCCGTTGCCATGGAAAGCAACTACAAGCGGAAGCGGTCCATCGCTTTCCGGTACTAACAGACGGTATGCCATTCCATTCTCTGCAGTAAGAGCCTCGAAATCATCCACCACAGCTACCTTCATATCAGTGATATCTGCTTTGGAAAGACTTATCGGCTCATCCCCCAGTGCTGCTTCTCCCTCATATGTATCATTAAAAAGAAACGGATCCACAAACACTGTCAGACTATTATCTGTTTTTTCTACTTTCCATGCTCCGAAGCTCTCGTGTCCGGCGATCGGATGTTTAGACGTCTTTGTGAATTTGAAGTCTTTAGTTGATATTCCGGACAGATCACACTCCTGATCAAAGCACATTGTAAACGATAAAACGTACTGCCCATAATCTCTTACACAAGTATTCGCCGTAACAGAGATATTAACATTTTTAGCTGATAAACTATTGCTCATAATCAACCTCTAAAAAATATGGTTAAATAGCTTCCGTTTTTCTTTCTGCTTCGGACAAGTCACTTTTTTCATCAAAGAGTGAAGTCGTATGACTTTGAGAAATCTCCCATAACGAATACACGAAGAGTTTTCTTGATCGTGTTATAAACACTTGTAGTCAGCGTCATGCTTCTGTCGTATCCGTTTGTCGGATCCTGTTTTACCAATGCCAGAAGAGTGATTCCATAATCTTCGCGAACTTCGTTATAAAACCTGTCCAATCCTGCCTCAAGACACTCATACCTTCTGTCAGTTTCTCTGTATCCGTCTTCAAACGAAAGATGATAGTTTGTGCAGCGATTTGTTTCTATGACCCTTGTTTCGTCGCCGACCCATTCAATAACGACAGATCTGCCGTTTGCATCTCCGATCATGATATGATAGTTACTTCCGACCATTGTCGCTTTCATGTTGTACTTCATAGTCAGTCCAACTGCTTCATCGACATTAGCACAATTGTCAAGGATCATACGCATGAGAATGGTATGCATAGTCGTCGGTTTGCCTTCCACTTTCTGTTCCAGAAGCGCTTTCGAGCATTTCCAGGCCTTTTTATCTGTGTGGTTTACGGCAACAGATCCTATCTCGGCTCTTTTGGCTTTCCTCGGCGGGACTTCACCTGTATTTTCATAAACGAAATTGAATTTGTCGTTTGTTTCAAGAAGTTTACATGCTTCTTCATAATCGATCTCGTTCCAATCGCTGTCCACCACAAGAGCCATAATGCTTATTGTCAGACCAGCCTCATTCATTCCGTCCATACAGATGTAAGGCAGCATAGCAAATGCTGAGATGTCAGTCTTACCGTCATCCGGAACTCCGCGTCCAATACCCTGATTGACTCTGTCCAGCCAGAAAGCATCAGCAACACCGATAGATCTAAACCTGGCGCTTGGGTTGCAGCATTTCACAACCACACCACAGGATGTCGGATCTGTAGTCTTATCCCCGTGCAGGTAATGTCTATAGTCATAGTTCCGGTACATGATAGGTTCCCCCTCCATGTTCTTTGCGAAGAACGTAGAGCAACCTGCATCAAATATTGGCGCGAATTCCTTAGGGATGTTGTAATAATCCCAGCCGCAATCCATGTAGTACAAATAACCTGCCTCATCTACTCTGCGCAGTGACTCCACAGTCTCTACCAATTTCGGATCAGTTAATGCTGCATGCGGATTACCCATAGCCAATTCCTCCTGTACTAAAATGCCTTAAGAATCCTTTTGTCTGTATATAATTGAAGCGTCTTGTCCGCTTTTTTTACTGTTGCTTTTTCATTTAGCGAATCCACGAACACGCCGTCAACATAGATATCCGCTTCCTTGTATTTTTCTGAAACGAATACAGTGTGATTTTCTGACAGGACTACCGGATACTCCTGCCTCGAATGCGGACAGATCGGAGTCATTACAAACGCGTCAAGATCCGGACTTAGCATCGGTCCGCCTGCTGAAAGGTTATATGCGGTAGATCCTGTTGCAGTAGAAAAAATGATCCCGTCTCCGCGCATCTTCAGTTCACGCTCATCGTCTACGCTGATAATAAGGTCTACTGTTGATCCTACGTTTCTCTTAGCAAAAACGATATCATTAACAGCGATGTATTTTTTCTCGCCGGATGTCACTTCAAGAAGATGCCTCTGTGAAAGGAACAGCTCATCAAACAATTCGTTGAATCTTTCGAGATCAGAAAAAGAGATCGCACAAAGATAACCAAGACGCCCGCTGTTGATCCCCATCAGAGGCTTCTCATTTGCCAGAGCTGTCTTCGCGGCACGAAGTACGCTGCCATCCCCTCCGAGAGATATAACAAGTTCGCTCTCATCAGGTCCGAAACACGCTTTGGTCTCATCACCAAAAACGCAGATGCTGTCCTCTTTTCCCATTGAGCAGGAATGTCCGCATTTCTGTTCAAGGATGCACACACACTGTCTTGCCTGTATATTCTGTTCTTCGGTATATCCATTAGGACAAATGAATAATTTCATCGTCTTTCCTCTCAGAAATGATTATTCTTTAGCAGATATGTTCAGATGAGCCAGAGAAAGCGCAAGGTTCTCCTGCTTAACGCAGATACCATCAGGTACGCTGATCTTATACGGAGCAAAGTTCCAGATAGCTGTTATCCCGTTTTCAACGGCAAAATCTGCTACTTTCTGCGCTTCTCCAGCGGGGACCGTCAAAGCTGCTATCGTAACACCGTTTTCCGCGCAATAATCCCTGAATTCACTGAGTGAATATATTTTTTTGCCAAAGACCTCTGTTCCGCATTTATCAGGATCATTGTCAAAACCGGCAATAATATTCAGTCCGAACTCCAGAAAGCCATTATAACCAAGCAGCGCCTGTCCAAGCCTTCCTGCACCGATTATGACGACAGGAGTAAGGTCATGTGTACCGAGAATGCTTTCTATGCATCCTCGTAAAACATCAGTTTCATAGCCTACTTTAGGTCTTCCCGCATCACAGATCATGCTGAGATCTTTTCTTACCTGAACCTCACCCAGTCCGAGATCCCTTGCTATCTTCGAAGCAGAAATCGTTGGAGAATCCACATTCTCCAATATGTACTGAAGATACATGGGTAGCCTGCCGAGTGTAGCTCTGCGAATACCTGTCTTTCCCATTGAAATCCTCCGAATCTTACTTAATTCAATTAATCGGTATAGTGTTATCGATATTATTGTATCGATTTCTCGCCAATTATGCAATTTAATCTTTCTGATCTAATATCGCAGTATCGGATATATGGTATACTTTGAAGTACAGGTGGTGATCATCAATGGCAAATCCGTTTACCCGCACTGAACTTATATACGGTTCTGAGGCGATGAAAAAACTGAAAAACTCAAGGGTAGCTGTCTTCGGTATCGGCGGAGTCGGCGGTTACGTTGTGGAGGCACTTGCCAGGACAGGGGTCGGCACTCTGGATCTGATCGATGACGATATAGTCAACTATTCAAACCTCAACCGCCAGATCTACGCTCTGCACAGCACTTTAGGAAAAGCAAAGGTAGATGTCGCTGAGGAGAGATGCAAAGATATAAATCCTGAAATAGTGATCAATAAACACAAGGTATTCTATCTCCCTGAAACAAAAGACCAGTTTGATTTCTCCAAGTTCGATTATGTCGTCGACTGCATCGACACGGTTTCGGGGAAAATACAGCTCATAGTACAGGCAAAAGAAGCCTGTGTACCCGTTATTTCTTCCATGGGAGCCGGAAACAAGACAGATCCCTCCAAATTCAAAGTCGCGGACATATATGAGACCACCACGGATCCTCTTGCCAGGGTAATGAGACATGTGCTCAGGAAAAGAAATATCCCTGATCTTAAGGTAGTATTCTCCACAGAAGAACCAAAACAGCTTTATAAGCCCGAATCCGACACAGAGGAAAGTGAAGATCATCCGAACAGACCTGAAAATGAAGGATCTTTCAGAAAACAAACGCCAGGATCCAACGCTTTTGTTCCTTCTTCTGCCGGTCTTCTGATCGCTTCTGAGATAATACGGGATCTGGTCGGCTGAGCTAACCAAAAAGACGTTCTTGCCTCTTTTGCTTGCACAGAAGAGGTTTTCTTTAGTTAAATATAGTGTTAAGCTATATGACTTTACAGCTGAAAATTGATTAAAAAAAGAAAAGCCCGATACAAATCGGGCTTCCTTCATATGGCGGAGAGTGCAGGATTCGAACCCGCGTGGACTTTCGCCCTAACGGTTTTCAAGACCGCCCCGTTATGGCCACTTCGGTAACTCTCCATATAGGCTGACAACCGTCAGCCACACTATTCTACTACATTTACAGCGTATAGTCTACTACTGAAATTTCTTTTCCGTCACGAATATATACTCTTTCTACTCTTCTGGATACTCCGCACAGGATCTCATAGTTTATCGTGCCGGCTAATGCTGCGATATTATCCGCTCCGATCGGACAATCTCCTCCGAACAGAGTGACTGTATCTCCTTCCCTGGCATCGACACCGGTGACGTCTATCATCATCTGGTCCATACAGATATTGCCTACGATCGGGACCACGGCATCGTTTACAAAGACATATCCCTTATTGGACAAAGCCCTCGGATATCCATCAGCGTAGCCCACAGCCACAGTAGCGATTTTCTTTGGCTCAAAACATGTGTACTTGCGTCCGTATCCGATAGTCTCACCAGGCATAACTTCTTTAACGAGCGAGATCGTCGATTTGAGTGACATGACAGGTCTCAGATCGATCTGTTCCATCGGTTCCCCTGAGGGACTGCATCCGTACATCACTATACCCGGACGCACCATGGTGTGATGGAATGATGTGATCAGGATCATAGCGGCACTGTTACAGCAATGGACCTGATCGAATTCGATCTTTCTCTGACGAAGCAGCCAGACGACGTTTGAGAAACGGTCGTGCTGAAGATGTGTAAACTCTTCACTGGTCTCATCATCCTGATCCGCCACAGCAAAATGAGTAAAAATACCCGTCGCTTTTATATTCGGCAAAGTGCAGGCCTTTGCTATTTCCATGGCGCATTTTTCATCATCTACTGCAGAAAAACCTATCCTGCTCATGCCGGTATCCACTTTGATATGCACTTCAAGAGTGACATGGCCTTCTTCAGCTGCCTTGCTCAACTGTCTGGCATAATCCATACCCAGAACAGCCTGTGTGACACCAAGTTCAAACAGCTCAACAGCATGATCTGCAGGAGTATAGCCAAGGATAAGGATCGGCTGGGTCAGCCCCGCTCTCCTAAGTCTGCGTGCTTCCATAATATTGGAAACAGCATACCAGTCAGCCAGATCGGATATAGCGTTGGCAACCTCAATATCTCCATGTCCGTATGCATCTGCTTTTACTACAGCCATCAGCGATACCTGATCTTTCAGCATACCGCGAAGCTGCTTAACATTATACCGAAGGTTGTCAAGATTGATTTCAGCCCAAGTACGTTTGAGTTTTTCCATCTTTTTTCTCTTTTCACACGACACAAAAATACGCACTGAACAATTTCCACAGTTACGTATATTTTACCATATTCATGCCGTTTTTTTCCATATACTGACCGACTGTCAGCACAGCCGGTCAGTGCTTATCTACGCCTTATTTTACGAATACAGGTAACTCCTGGAGGAAGAAGATATCATCACGGGTGATCGCGTCACCTTCAGCAAGGACTGCACATTTTCCTGCAATCTCTCCACCGGCTTCATTGACCAGAGTCTCGAGCGCATAGAGAGATCCACCTGTGCTGATAACGTCATCAACGATAAGTACCTTCTTGCCTTTCAGCATATCGATATCTGTCTGATCCAGCCACAGAGTCTGCTTTACTGCAGTGGAGATGCTCTGCACTTCTACCTTGATGGGATCGTGCATATACAATTTGGCCATCTTACGTGTTACAACGTAATTCTTGCCGGATTGACGGGACATCTCGTATGCAAGCGGGATTCCCTTTGACTCTGCAGTAACGATGACATCGAATTCAGGTGCTTTCTCAAGCAGTTCTTTTGCGCATGCTACCGTGATCTCAACATCGGAGAACATGATGAATGCAGCAATTGAAAGATGATCATTTACTTTGCAGATAGGAAGATCGCGTTTCAGACCAGCAACATGAAGTTCATAAGTTTCCATTTTTTAATCTCCTCAAAGATATCTTATATTAGCCTGCAGGCCAGCCGAATTCACGGCCCGCCATAACATGAAAATGAAGGTGCGGAACGCTCTGCCCTGCATCCGCTCCGCAGTTCGACACGACTCTGAAGCTGTCGATACCAAGTTCTTTCGCCAGTTTAGAAATAAGTTCAAATGCTTTGGCAACAAGAGCGCTGTTGCTCTCATCGACCTCTGCGCAGCTGCCTATATGTTGTTTCGGTATTACGAGGAAATGCACAGGCGCTTGAGGATCGATGTCATAGAAAGCTAGAAGTTCATCGTCTTCATAAAGTTTATTTGACGGAATCTCTCCGTTCGCTATTTTACAGAATAAACAATTTTCCATTTTTTCATCCTTTCAGCAGATCCTTAACCGCATTGAAAGCATCTGCGATGTTCTCAGCAGATTTGCCGCCGGCCATAGCCAGATCATCTTTTCCGCCGCCGCTTCCCCCAATAGCATTAGCTGCCGCACGCACGAGATTACCTGCTTTGAATCCTTTAGCAATTGCTTCTTTGCTGCTTCCGGCACACAAAGTGACCTTTCCGTCACTTACAGATGAGAGCAGAACTACCGCGCCAGGTTTACCGTCTCTGAGAGCAGATACCATGTTACGGAGCGCATTGGCGTCTGTGTCTTTCAGTTCAGCATGATAAAAGGTCAGATCCCCAAATGCTTCTGCGCTGTTTTCCAATCCTTTAATAGCATCCGTATTCTGTCTGTCTTTGATCTTCGATACTTCATTCTCCATGCTCTTCAGCTGCGCCATCACCGATGAGGCCTTATCCGGAAGGTCCTTCGTGGATCCCGCTTTGAGCACCGCTGCAGTCTTATCAAGCAGCTCACGCTGTTCTGCCAGTACCTGCAGCACATTTAGTCCGGTGGTGGCCTCTATGCGCCGTACGCCCGCGGAAGCAGAACCTTCACTCAGAATGCAGAACAATCCGAGAGCACCGGTATTTGTAGCGTGAGGTCCTCCGCAGATCTCAAATGAATAGTCTCCCATCTTGTATGTGCTGACTATCTCGCCGTATTTGCTCTCAAAGAGTCCTATGGCGCCTTTTGCCTTTGCCTCTGTAACAGTCATCTCCTCGCATACTACCGGGACAGCAGCTGTGATAGCCTCGTTGACGAGGCGCTCCACTTCTGAGAGCTCCTCAGCAGTTATCTTACGTCCGAATGAGAAGTCAAAACGCAGACGGTCTGAAGTAATGAAGGAGCCTTTCTGAGCGACTTCATCACCAAGCACTTTGCGCAGCGCCGCATGCAGCAGGTGTGTTGCGGTATGAAGCTTAGCTGTATCTTCATTACGCTCTGCAAGGCCGCCCTTGAATGTGCCTTCCTGTTTGCTTATCTGCTGATGCTCTCTGAATGCTTCGTTGAATCCTTCGGAATCAACTGTCAAGCCTTCTTCTGCCGCCATCTCTTCGGTAAGTTCCAGTGGGAAACCGTATGTGTCATATAGACGGAACGCCTGCTTGCCTCCGATCTCAGTCTCAAGTTTTGCGGAAGGATCCTTTTCAGCAGCAAGTTCATTTCTGCGGCGGATGTCTGCGACGCATTTGCTGAATTCTTTCATTCCGGTCGCAAGAGTGACATCGAATCTCGCAGCTTCCTTCATGATCTCATCAAGTATATATGCTTCTTTCTCTACGAGCAGCGGGTATGCTTCATCATATATCTGCTCAATAAATATACGGCTGATCTCTGCCAGCACTGAGGATTCGAGTCCAAGCTGTCTGGTATAGCGCATAGCACGGCGCAGCAGACGACGGAGTATATATCCGGCCCCAACGTTGGACGGAACGATTCCGTTGACATCGCCTATAAGCATCGTGGAAGTGCGAATATGGTCTGCCACGATCCTCATAGCCTTCTGGGCATCGGTGTCTGTGTCGTAATCCAGTCCGGATTTCTTCATAAGATGCTCAATGACCGGCCAGAAGAGGTCTGTCTTGTAACCGTCCGTAAGTCCGTTGAGGAATAGAAGCATCCTGTCCAGGCCAAACCCGGTGTCCACGTTCTTGTTTGCCAGAGGCTCGTAGCCGTCCTCTGTCTTCATATACTGCATGTAAACGTCGTTTCCGACTTCTACATATCTTCCGCATCCGCATGCCGGACCGCAGTTCGGACCGCATGGCTTATTATGGCGCGGATAGAACCATTCATTATCCGGGCCGCAAGGTGTTCCTGTCGTCCCTTCCAGTTCCCACCAGTTGTCTGACTTGGGAAGATAGAAGATATGCTCAGGCAGAATCCCTACATTCTTCAAAAGTTCAGCAGTCTCATCGTCTCTGGGCGCAGCATCATTGCCTTCAAAAACTGTGGAACAGATCTCTTTTCCGTCCATACCGAAGACCTTTGTGAGCAGGTCGTAGCTCCACTGTGTCTTTTCTTTCTTGAAATAATCACCGAGAGACCAGTTCCCCATCATCTCGAAAAATGTGAAGTGAGATGGATCTCCAACGCTCTCGATATCAACTGTTCTCACGCAGCCCTGCACATTGCACAGTCTCTTCTTTCCGGACGGGTGCTCCTTACCAAGCAGATACGGCATAAGAGCCTGCATACCTGCTACGTTGAACATAACACCGGTGGTGCCGTCTCCTATAAGCGAGACTGCGCCGATATTGAGATGCCCGCGCTCCTCATAGAAGCGGATCCATGCGTTTCTCAGTTCCTTTGAAGTAATTTTGTACATTGGGTTCTCCTTGGCTTTATATAGATTTGATTTGGATCATCGTGTAAAAAACGTGGAGATATATGTCAAAAAATATAGACCTCCGCCCCATTCGGGACGAAGGCCGAAAAAATCGACATCCGCGGTACCACCCGCATTGCACAGATATATGTTCTGCGCCTCTCCAAGCGGTTTTAACGCACCTCTGCGCCGCATCTGCGGAATGCTCGGAAGACCGGCTATGCCACTTTCTTGTTCCGAGGGAAGTCTCAGCCACGCTCCCCACTCTCTGGCGGAAAATACGGTGATCTATGTCTTCGTCATAGCTCTAAAACACATCTGTTATTCTAATGATTTATCTGTGCATTGTCAAACTGAACCGCACACATTTTTGTCAGGAAACAGGCACATAACCGCTCTTTTCTATGAGCTCCTGTCCTTCCTCTGAAAGTATCCAGTCAATCAGTTCCTTAACAGCAGGATTCGTGTTATCCGCTCTGTATGCAACATAGAATTCCGACACAAGCGGGTATACTCCGCTCCGTATGTTATCTATGTCCGGCTCCACCCCATTTACTGCCAGCATCTTCACTCCGCCGTTTGCTACAACATCCTGAAGGTAGAACCTGAACGAATAGCCGATCGAAGCTCCGGCAAGCGCAGAAAAGCTTTTTCTTCCGTACTCCAGATCTCCCATGAATCTGTCCATAACGCTCTGACTTCCGCTCCCTGCGATCCTTGTCACCGGATTGATCGGACGGTTTGGTCCTCCTACTTCTTTCCAGTTCCGGATCGAGCCACTGTATATCCCGCGTATCTCATCAATCGACAAAGAATCGACCGGATTCTCCGTATTGACGAAAAAGACGAATCCTTCCCTTCCTACCGGAACAAGCACCAGCTCCACTCCCTGTTCTTCCGCATACGCCATCTGATCTGCAGATGGTGCCGCAGTAAAGAAGATATCAATCGAGCCGTCAACCAAGGCGTTGAAACCTCTGATGGTGTTGTGGTACTGCATTTTGCTGTCTGAGGCAAAGTTTTCTCCATAATAATTGTCATCAGAGAAAACGCCGCCTTCGTATGTCACGCTACCTTCCGGATAAACTGAATCGATAACAGCTCCATAAACCGGGACCAGCGCTGCCGCACCGTCCAGAACCGGAAGATCGCCGTCCACTCTGTAATCTGTTTCGATATGTGCCAGATAAGGACTGTCAGTAAAAGGAAGGTACTGCCCGACATCGATCATCTTCGCCTGTGAAACGCCGCTGAAATTGTTGGTGAGCCTGCCCGTCATCAGCATGAACATGGATATGTTAATGATGAGAAACACAGCCACTACAGAACACAGCAGCAATTTCTGAGAGGAATCCATTTTCTGCTTATCCATCACCATATCTCCTTTGCAATAAAGGTGATGATGGACGCATGCCTGTAGGCCCAAAGATCATATCCCAGATGCAGCAAGGTGATCACAGTGCATATCACTACGACGATAATGAGCAAGCGAAAGAACTTTTTCTCCTCCATCTCAACCTCACATATGTCTCAAAGCGACAGCGAGCAGAATAGCTAAAGTACCCCATACCAGAGCGATGATGCCGAATATAATACCGAACACGATCGCCAGCGACCTGCGATGCATCAATTTCTTTTCTTCAACTGATCCAGGGTAATCTCTGGACTGTCTGCGAATCTTGAGCCAGGAGAAAAGAAAATATAAAAATGCCAGAGCACTAAGTGCCGGTATGCCGAAAACTACAAAATAAACAACATAAACGTCCATAAGTATTAACCCTCAATTTTGTCAGATCACTTATCGATAAGCTATTCTTCAATGAATCCTCTTCCGATTATCTCACTTGAGTTAGTGACTATCATAAAGCTGTCAGGATCGACCTGTTTCGCGTATTTGCGCAGTTTGAAGGCGTCTGCCCTTCTGCATACTGTAAGAAGCATCGATTTTGCACCGTGTGTATACCCGCCTTCCGCCTCGTACATCGTCACGCCGTGATGAAGCTCATCCATTATGTACCGGCTTATCTCATCCGGCCTGGTAGTAACGATAGTGAAAGCCTTGCACATGTTGAGCGATTCGATGATGTTGTCGATAAGGAACGTCTTCATGAAAAGGCCAAGCAGCGAATAAAGTCCTGCAGGTATGCCGTTTATGAAGAAGTTGGACAAGACAATGATCATGTCGGTGATCATCAGCGCCCGTCCTATATTCATTGTTGAATACTTTTTCAATATGAGAGCTATGATATCTGTCCCGCCTGATGAAGCGTTGCAGTCAAAGAGCATTGCAGATGCTATTCCGGACAGGAACATTGCATACACCAGTTCCAGAAGCGGTTCATCGGTAAATGGCCTGTCCATAGGGATCAGTTTCTCAAGAAGCCAGTTCAATGCTGAGAACTGAAGCGAGCAGAAAATCGTCATACCACTGCACTCTTTGCCCAATATCATCACTCCCACTACCAGCAGAAGCACGTTTATTGCAGCCATATATTCAGCCTGTGTCAGTACAGGAAACACCTTTGACAGCAGCAAAGATAGACCGCTAACACCTCCTGTAGCGAAGTTGTTAGGTGTCTTAAAGAAATATACCCCGATAGTCAGCAACACTACAGCTGATTCTACCATGAACCAATATTTCAGTTTGTCCTTTTTCATACTTCTCTCCATGTATTTGGTCACTATGATTATAACGCAAAATTGTTATAAAGCTATCTACATTGAAAGACAAATACGCTGTGACCCTGTATAATGAATATTAATAAAATAATTGGAGGTAATCATGAGTCTATCCGATAAGATCCGTTATATTGGCGTGAATGACCATAAGATCGATCTCTTTGAAGGTCATTATCACGTACCGAACGGCATTTCCTACAACTCCTATGTCATTCTGGATGAGAAGATCGCTGTTATGGATACAGTTGACAGAAACTTCTCACACGAATGGCTCGATAATCTTGCCGCTGCTCTCAATGGCAGGAAACCGGATTATCTTGTCATTCAGCACATGGAGCCCGATCACTCTGCAAACATCCTCTCTTTCCTTCAGGCATATCCTGATACTACTGTAGTTTCCTCTGCGAAGGCATTCGCCATGATGGTGAATTTCTTCGGCAAGGAAGTCAGCGAAAAGAAGATCGAAGTCAGCGAAGGAAGCACACTTTCTCTGGGATCTCATGAGCTTGTTTTCATCGGCGCACCGATGGTGCACTGGCCTGAAGTTCTGATGACATATGAAAGCACCGAAAAGGTACTCTTCTCTGCAGACGGTTTTGGCAAATTCGGCGCACTTGATGTCACAGAAGACTGGACTGATGAAGCAAGAAGATACTACATTGGTATCGTCGGGAAGTACGGTCCGCAGGTACAGAGTGTGCTGAAAAAAGCTGCCGGCATTGAAATAGATGCTATCTGCCCTCTGCATGGTCCTGTTCTCACAGAAAATCTCAGCAAATATATCTCCTTGTACGACACCTGGTCCTCGTACAGGATCGAGACAGACGGAATCCTCATTGCATACACCTCTGTCTACGGAAACACAAAAAAGGCTGTCGAAATGCTCGCAGACAGACTGAAAGCAAACGGCTGTCCAAGAGTCGTAGTCCGAGATCTTGCCAGGTCTGACATGGCCCAGGTAGTCGCAGAAGCTTTCCAGTACGGAAAGATAGTTCTCGCCACCACAACTTACAATGCAGAGATCTTCCCGTACATGCGTGAGTTCATCCAGTCTCTGACAGAGCGCAACTTCCAGAACAGAACTGTCGCCTTCATAGAGAATGGTTCCTGGGCTCCTTCCGCTACCAGAGTGATGAAGTCGATGCTCGAGAAATCAAAAAGCCTCACATATGCCAACAATACAGTCAAGATCTTTTCCGGAGTCTCCGACGAGAACAAAGAACAGATCAAAGCCCTTGCGGATGAATTGTCACAAGAATATCTCGCAAGAAAAGAGGAAACAGCAAACAAGAACGATCTCACTGCCCTGTTCAATATCGGTTACGGCTTATATGTTGTAACGTGTAATGACGGAACAAAGGACAACGGTCTCATTGTCAACACTGTTTCTCAGGTCACTAATACCCCCAACCGGATCGCTGTCTGCATCAATAAGACAAACTATTCGCACCATGTCATCAAGCAGACCGGAGTTATGAACGTCAACTGCCTGTCTGTTGAAGCTCCGTTCGATGTCTTCAAGAGATTCGGCTTCCAGACAGGAAGAGCCGTGGACAAGTTTGAGGGAATGGAAAAACTGTTCTCGGATAACGGCCTCGTATTCCTGCCGCAGTACATCAATTCCTTCTTCTCACTTAAGGTAGAGGATTATGTGGATCTTGATACTCACGGAATGTTCATATGCACGGTAACTGAGGCAAGAGTTGTTTCCAATAAAGACACCATGACATATACGTACTATCAGAACTATGTCAAACCGAAACCGGAAGCAACTGGTAAGAAGGGATTCGTCTGCAAGATCTGCGGTTATGTTTATGAGGGCGACACATTGCCTGATGATTTCATCTGCCCGCTCTGCAAACACCCTGCTTCGGATTTCGAACCATTAAAGTAAACTCTATACATACAAACGACTGGTGATAAAAACTGTATTAATTAAGCATTGAAAAAATGACATCTTCCAGAAAGGTTTTGTCGCAAAGAATACCGGATCGCTGTATTACGCAGCGATCCGGTTTTAGATATGTCGATAAAGAGAAAAGCCGGGGTCTGACTCGTGTGTCAGGCCCCAGCTTTATGCATAATATCATGCTTTGTTGAACTTTTCCTTCGGCTGCTTGCAGCGAGGACACTTCCAATCATCCGGAAGATCCTCAAATGGAACACCATCATGCTCGGAGGGATCATAGACATAGCCACAAATCGAGCAGACGTATTTCCCGCTGGCTTTCTGAGAAGAAAAATCTACTTCCGCAAGTACTGTCGGCACAGGATTGTCCAGATCCATCACACGATTTGCCTCCAGATTCTCATAACCCTGCGGTGTATGCGTTCCGCAGTATACGGTCGGATGATTGCGAACAAAATCACGGACGCGATCAAGCGTCTCACGTGCCGCAGTAAGATCATCAAACACCACTGAAAGTTTGTTTTCATACAGCGCTTCATCCATATAAGTAATATCGCCATGGAGCATATAGAATAAACCGCCGTTCTCTACGATCATGATGCTGTTTCCGTTGGTGTGGCCCTTAGCTTTAATGAAATAAACCCCATCCGTGATTTTCTGGCTCTCCGGGAAATTGTAATATGCGCCGTCGGTGAAGGATACCGGAATGATATTTTCAAGCCCGTTCAGCTCATCTGCGCCAATTTCGTCCGCATTAACGTAGATCTTTGCATTTGGAAAAGACCTCAATTCACCTGAGTGATCGTTGTGTTTATGTGTCAGCAAAATCTTCGTGACCTGCTCCGGCTTGTACCCAAGCGCGGCAAAAGCTTCCATATAGCTGCAAATGTCTTTCCCTGTAAAGATAAGACTGGTTTCATCCGGCACTTCCTCGGGTGTTCCAGCCGGTAAACCGGTATCGACTAGAATAACTTCATCGCCGGTATCGATCAGGTAGTTTTGAAGACTGCCGCGATAACGAATATTCTTATCAAATTTGTCCATGCCTTCTTCTCCGCCAAAAATAAAAGGCTGAGTATAAAAGCCGTCTTTTCTGAATTTTACTGCTTTAATCTCCATGCTCGTTCCTCCGTTTTACTGTTGCTCTATTTAATTATTCTTTCAGCAGTTGCTCGTCCTGAGCGTAGTTCAGGCAGCCATAAACGCTGACTGTTTTATCATTAGGGATCAATCATGGTAATCTTTATTCTTTTCAAAAACGACAAAAGGCAGTGGACACAATTCACTGAGCTTATGTTCCCACATTGATCCGTCAGGACTGCAGTCATATACTGGGACATCGAAATTTGCACAGAACTCTGTCATTACCTGCCTGCATGCAAGACAAGGCGGACCTTCTTTCCCTTCATCACCTGTGCATACAGCTATTGCATCAAAAGTTCTGCACCCGTCAGAAACCATCTTGAAAAGAGCGACTCTCTCTGCACAAACGGTAAGTCCGTAACTGGCATTCTCAATATTGCACCCCGTATATACTTTTCCGTTTGAACCAAGGACAGCAGCTCCAACCATATAATGCGAATAAGGACAATACGCTTTCTCTCTGGCTTCCCAGCCCAATGCGATCAATTCCTCTTTCGTTACCATGCGAATATCCTCCATTATTTCCTTTTTATCTTCAGCAGAAACATATCTCTTGCAGTAGTGACCTCTCTGATATGGCTTTCTACAGTAGTGCAGCATCCGCCGACAGCAGTAGCTCCTGCTTCATAATATATTTTAGCATAATCGCCGAAAGGAATATCTCCTGCTCTTTTACACCAGCATTTCCTTGACGGATCATATTCATCACCGCTGTTAGGATAAACAGCTATAGGCAGATCCGTATTTGCCTTTATTTCACGAATAAGACTCTCAATATATTCCGGTTTGGTGCAGTTGACTCCTATCATTCTGAGGTGAGGATATCCGCTGCTCAGCTCCCTAGCACAATCCGCTATCCTGTCACCTTCATTTATACATAGTCCATCACGGCACGAAAAACTAATCCAGTAATCCGCGCCAAGTTCTTCCGCGATCTCTGCGCATATCCTGACTTCGCCAAAAGAAGGCATAGTTTCGAACAGCAGAAGATCAGCGCCTGCCTTCCACAGTATCTCTGCCCGCCTGTAATGGAACTTCCTTAATTCGTCATCACTTATTCCATAATCACCGCGATACTCTGAACCGTCAGCAAGGAATGCACCATATGGCCCGCACGCTGCAAGACACAAGGGCCATTCTCTGCCACTGTCTTTTCCCTCTTCCTCCCACCATTCATCTCTCGCTTCAAGAAACAGTTTTACAGAACTCTCTATTATCTGTTCTGCCTGCTCCTCTGAAAAACCTGCGGAGATCAGCCCAGGAATCGTGGCCTGATAACTGCATGTTATACCGCAGTCCGCCCCGGAACTGAAATACCTTTTGTGCACTTCCTTCACAAGTTCCGGATGCTCGTATAGTGCAAGAGCCGTCCAAAGACTATGGTTAAGATTCAGCCCAAGCTCCTCAAGAAGCGTTGACATTGAGCCGTCAATAACCATTCTCGGATGATTATTCAATAAAGACTGTAATGAACTTCTCATACTGTTCCCTTTGATATATAAGTGTTCATATCTTTTCCCCGCAGTAAGGGCAAAAAGAATAAGCTCTGTCCAGCTCCCGACCGCAGTTATTGCAGTAAATAACAGATGCCTGCCTTCCTCCCTGAACCAGAACCAGATCATCCGGAGTAATATCTGCAGTCATTCCGTTTTCGATTTGCTTCCCCTTTTCCCTGGCCAACTCATATACCGATCCGCAGCACGCCATTTTCACATAGTATCGTTTGCCCCATCTAATTGTCGGGATGAAAAAAAGCAGCAACTGTGAATAGACAACGAAAAGCTGTACCCTGCTGTAACTGCCGCATGATCCGCATCTAATAACTGCTGAGTAATTCAGGTCTTTCTGACCCTGGTTTATCCCTATAACAAAAAACACTTCATCCTCCGTCAAATATGACATCGTTCTGATAAAAGAGGCAGTATCAGATTAAAACGCTGATCCGATACTGCCATGTCATTATTGTTTAAAAACAGTTAAGCATTTCTCTTGATCTTATTAGTCGTAGTCTTCGGGAAAGGCTCTTCACGTATAACTACTTTGCGGATCTGCTTATAGCTCGGAAGCTCTTTCATGTTCTGCCAAATATCCGCCAGGATCTCCACTTCCGTGTGATCCGTATTCTCACCGAGATAAACCTCAGCCATCAGTTCGTAGTCCACATTCTGTTCGTTCTTTACGCCTCTGACAACAACTTCTTCGATATACTCGATAGGCTCAATATAGTTTTCTATCTCTTCAGGATATACATTCTTGCCGTTATCAAGAACTATGATATTCTTTTTACGGCCAGTGATCATCAGGTGTCCTGTCTCATTAAATTTACCATAGTCACCGGTATAGAACCAGCCATCCTTTATAGCCTCCGCAGTCGCTTCAGGGTTCTTGTAATACCCCTTCATAACTGTATCGCCTTTGACTATGATCTCTCCGATACCTTCTTCATTCGGTTCATCAATCTTAAGTTCAAGACAATCCAGCTTGAATCCGACAGTATCAGGCGTGCAGTCGCCGTCAGGGTTGCCCGCTACCAGAGGTGAACACTCGGTAATACCGTAGCCTATGCAGAAAACAAGACCTATACTGGTGAAGAACTCACCCAATTCCGGAGGCGCGTATGCACCGCCGCAAAGGATCTTCTGCATCTTTCCGCCAAACACTTCATGAACTGATTTGAATACTATCCTGCGGATATCGATACCGAATTTGCGGATGGATTTGGATGCAGCGATAGCTCTCTCGAACTGTTCTTCCTTACCCTGCTGGCGGATGTTCTTCTTAAAGCTGTTCACCATGAACTGGGCAATAGCCGGAACGATGAATGTGTATTCCGGATGGAACAGCTGCATATCCTTGACGATCTCTCTCATATTCTGGTTTATGCAGAGCGTCGCATGGTTGTGCATAGATCCCAGAATGTTAACGACCGCTTCATAGGTGTGATGATACGGAAGTACAGAAAGACCAACGCTATACAAGTGAGAGCATGTAAGTCCGTAATGAACATCCGAGCATATGTTGCGTTCTGTAAGCATAACGCCCTTTGCTAAGCCTGTGGTCCCGCTGGTATAAACCAGATATTTAAGTTCATCAGGATCGCTCTTCAACGCATCATAATCATCTCTTGGAAGTTCAGCACCGCGTGCAAGGAGCTTTGAATATGACAGGAATCTGCCCTCGTCCTCTTCTCTGTCAAATCCGATGAAATAATCTATATTGGGAAGATTCTCGGCATTCTCCTGGACCCAGTTCTCAAATTTCCCGCTGTAGAAAAGGATCTTTGATTCGCTTTCATCCAGCAAATGCAGTTTATCTGCTGTTGGAAGATCCTTATCAATAGGCACAAATACCCCTGCACTTTTAAGGACAGTGATATATACGCAGATCCATTTGAAGCTGTTCTCACCGCAGCATGCTATGTGCGATGAGCCGTATCCCATATCAGTCAAGGCAGCACCAAGTGACTCATTGATATCATAAAATTGTTTAAAAGTTACATGAACGATCTCATCGCTGCCACGCCCGGAACGGAACTGATACGCATCTTTATCCGGGCAGTCTGCAACTGCCCTGTCCAGCATCTCACGTATGCTGCTGCACAATGTCCCTGTATAAACCGGTTTCTTTGCCACTATCCTCCCCTCCTCACCTGCAAATGCTTTAACTTATTAAATCATTTTATATTATTTTAGCAACTTTTTGCCAAAAAACCATTATTTATCATAATTATTTGATGTTTTCTTTTATAAAAAACTGCGATATATTTAGTATATATGGCGCAGAAAAGAAGGAGTAACGGTAATGTCGATCGAAAGAGAAGTCAATATAACCTGTCCGCATTGCGATGCTGTGACACCGTTCAATATCTGGTTATCTGTAAATACCAGTCAGGATCCTGAACTTAAAGAAAAGATCCGTGACCGTTCGCTGTTCGAATTTGAATGTCCGTACTGCGGCGAAAAAACAGCGGTAGATTACGGTATGCTCTATCATCAGCCTGAGGACAAGCTGATAGTTCACTACGCTATCACGCAGGACAACGCTGATGAAGTGTATCATATGCTCACCGATGAAGATAAGCGCGGTGCTTTCTCCTCTCTCTTTGAGCAGAATTACATGATAAGGATCGTCAGAAGCCGCAACCAGCTTCTTGAAAAACTCGCCGTCTTTGATGCCAAATATGATGACAGGATGATCGAGATATACAAAAATCATCTCGAAACCGCATACCGTGAAGAGCATCCTGAAGCTGAACAGATAGAGATACTGTTCTTCAGCACACCCGAAGGAGAGCCTATGCTCCAGATCTTCGAAGGCAATGAGGCAAAAGGTGTCGTTCCTCTTAACAATTCATCATACTATGATCTTCTTCAAAGACATGGCATAGAGATGAAACCCATGCAGGAAGACAGCCCGATAGTAAACCAGGATTGGGTAAAAGAATTCCTGAGCCCCAAATATTTCGAAAAACAGAAATCTACCGAATATGAGATCAACTGAATATTCTTATTCAGCACAAAAGACGCAGGATAAACCTGCGTCTTTCTTGTTATAAGCGAAAAGATCAAAAGACCTTCAAAAACAGTTTTGCCATGACATAGCCGATGATACCGCACCCGGGGAAAGTACAGATCCATGTGAGGACCATGTCGTAGACTACATTCATTTTAACCGCAGACAATCTTCTTTCTGCTCCGGCACCCAAGACAGACGCAGTCTTGACCTGTGTCGTGCTTACCGGCATTCCCATGATCGTCATGAACAGAAGACACAGCGCTGCGGCGAGGTCAGAGGCAAATCCCTGATATTTCTTCAGCTTTACCATATCCATTCCGACAGATTTAATGATCTTCTTTCCTCCTATGGAAGTGCCGAACCCCATAGTAAGTGAGATTACGATTATCATCCAGAACGGTATCGCTACTGCTGCTGTCTGGTCCATCCCGTTGCACAGGAATATGCCCAGAAGCATAACTCCCATGAACTTCTGACCGTCCTGAGCTCCATGCATAAACGCCATAGCTGCGCCTGCTGCGACCTGGGCATACTGGAAAAACCTGTTCGTCTTCTGGGCAGGGACTCGCATAAAGATCAGGACAACGACCCTGCAGATAAGGAAGCCGAATGCGAAGCCCAAAACAGCTGACAGGATCAATCCTTCCAGGACCTTCAGCCATTCCTCTATGTTGATACCTTCGATACCGCCGTTCAAAGCGATGGCTGCTCCGCTCAACCCTGCAACAAGGGCATGGCTCTCACTGGTAGGAATTCCGAACACCCACGCTCCTACTGCCCATATGACGATAGCCGATGTGGCAGCACAAAGCGCGATCAGAGCCTTATGTGTGTCAGACCCGAAATTGGCTACATTTTTTATGGTAAATGCAACACTTGAATTGAATGCTGACATCACCAGAACTCCGAACAGATTGCAAACAGCGGCCATAAGGATAGCGGGCCGTACACCTATGCTCCTTGTCGAAATACTGGTAGCGATGGCATTGGGAGCATCTGTCCATCCGTTGACGAATGTTACTCCCAAAGTAAGAATCATAGTGACCATAAGCATAGGGTTCGCTATGATCTCTTTCAGCATATTGAAAAAAGACAGATCAGGCAAAAGGATAACCTCTCACATATTATTTTCGTTTTTTGTGCGAACGATACTAGTATACATTCACGCAACCTGCTTAACAATACCGAAAAACAGCTTCAGATCTCAAAATCACAGGATACTGAAGCGCTGCGTACCTCATGCATCCTCTTTCTTACCGGCATATGCACCGGGTGTGTCTGATAAGCCTGGAATGATTCCATACTGTCGAAAACAGTCACAAGGCCTAGGTCATATGATCGGTCACTGTGAAGCACATCTGCCCCTGCTTCCAGATCAAGCATTCCTTCAATACGGCCCTTCATACCATAGAAATTTTCTACCAGCTGCGGTATCTCGTCCTTAAACTCATCTTTTATCTTGAACAAAACGATATGCCTGATCATTTTATTTCCTCCTTCTGATCTGCTGTATCTTTTGCTGCCAACATCTCATCCAGCATCCCGGCAGCATCTCCTATCAATGTCAGGCACGGCCTTCTTTCATAGAATTCCGGCGTCCTTTCCTCTGGCACATAACCATATGTAATTTCAACGTCTTTAAGCAGATCCCTGCATATGTAAGATCCGTTCTTCTCTTTGAAATGGGCTGCAAACTCCTGTATCTGCCGATAATGGCTTATCTTTTTCTGAGGATCCTCAATATCCGAATACCCGCAAAGTATACCAAAAGCAAGCATAGCGCCACTGAATGCTCCGCACACTTCCCTCAATCGTCCTATCCCCCCTCCGAATGAAGAAGATAGGCATGCTGCTGTATCCATATCAAGACCAGTCTCATCACAAAACGCGCAGAAGACAGCCTGGGAACAGTTATATCCTTCTCTGAACAGTGCTTGTGCTTTCTCTCTGTGACCCATGTTTATGTGCTCCATATTTCTTATCCTATACAAAACTCCCGAAGTCACCCTCGGGAGCTTTTCGTATAAACGGATTATTCGTTCATAGCCTGCTGTACAGCAACTGCCACTGCAACAGTCATACCGACCATCGGGTTGTTGCCTGCGCCAAGGAATCCCATCATTTCTACGTGTGCCGGGACAGATGAAGAACCTGCAAACTGAGCATCAGAGTGCATACGTCCCATTGTATCGGTCATACCATAGGAAGCAGGACCTGCAGCCATGTTATCCGGATGCAATGTACGGCCTGTGCCGCCGCCGGAAGCAACTGAGAAATATTTCTTGCCGGCTTCCCAGCGCTCTTTCTTATATGTTCCCGCAACAGGATGCTGGAAACGTGTCGGGTTCGTGGAGTTTCCGGTGATGGAAATATCCGCGCCTTCATGCCACATGATCGCAACGCCCTCACGGACATCATCTGCACCGTAGCAATTTACCTTTGCACGGTCACCGTCAGAGTATGCTGTCTTGCTCACGATGGTAAGAGCATGGTCTTCCTTGACGTCAGCCGACAGATAATCATACTTTGTCTGAACATATGTGAATCCGTTGATGCGGCTGATGATCATGGCAGCATCTTTTCCAAGTCCGTTAAGAATAACACGAAGAGGTTTGGTGCGGACTTTGTTCGCGTTCAATGCGATCTTGATAGCGCCTTCAGCAGCAGCGAAAGACTCATGTCCGGCGAGGAATGCGAAGCACTCTGTCTCCTCGTCAAGAAGCATAGCACCAAGATTGCCGTGTCCGATACCTACCTGACGCTGGTCAGCAACAGAACCGGGGATGCAGAAAGCCTGAAGGGCTACCCCGAGCCATCTTGCAGCTTCTGCTGCGTTCTTAGCATTCTCTTTCATAGCGATAGCGGCGCCGAGCTCATATGCCCATTTTACGTTCTCAAAGCAAATTGGCTGAGTGCTCTCAACGATGCTGTATGCATCAACGCCTCTGCTGTTTGTATAAGCTTTTACTTCTTCAAAATTCTTGAATCCGTATTTGTCCAGAACAGGCTGCAACTGAGGCATGCGGCCTTCATAGTTTTCAAAAAGAGCCATTTGTCGCACCTCCAATTATTCTTTGCGCGGGTCAATCCATTTGACCGCGCCGTCTTCAGCCTTGAACCGGCCGTAAGTTCCAAGATTCTTCTCGTACGCTTCCTGAGCAGAAACGCCTTTCTTGATGTCATCCATCATCTTGCCGAGGCTCAGGAACTGATAACCACATACCTGGTCGTCCTTATCAAGTGCCATCTTCACGACGTAACCTTCTGTCATCTCAAGATAGCGTGTGCCCTTAAGGCGTGTACCATACATCGTACCTACCATGGAGCGGAGACCTTTTCCAAGGTCTTCCATTCCGGCGCCGATGCGCAGTCCGTCATCAGAGAAAGCAGACTGTGTACGGCCGTAAACGATCTGCAGGAACAGCTCGCGCATTGCGGTATTGATAGCATCGCACACCAGGTCAGTGTTCAAAGCCTCAAGTATTGTCTTGCCGGGCAGGATCTCACTCGCCATAGCAGCGGAGTGTGTCATTCCTGAACATCCGATAGTCTCGACCAAAGCTTCCTCGATAACACCGTCTTTTACGTTGAGACTGAGCTTGCAGGCACCCTGCTGAGGTGCACACCAGCCGATACCGTGAGTGTAACCGGAGATGTCTTTGATCTCTTTGGCCTGAATCCATTTTCCTTCTTCAGGAATCGGTGCCGGACCGTGATTAGGGCCCTTAGCAACACAGACCATCTCTTCAACTTCCTTCGTGTATTGCATATGAATTGGTTCCTCCTGTTAAGAGTTATTTATTTTCTACAAAACCAATTAATTTTACCATACTAAATGACTCATTCACAACTTTTTTTCCCGTTTGTTCAAGTCATCTTTTCTCACAGCGACCTTTATAAATTTAACAGAAAAAACACAAATACATTCTTTACATAACCAAAAGCCGATGATATACTAATTTGCGAATTATTCTCAAATTTGTACGGAGGTCATGTGATGGCTGCTAAATACGATACAAAACCGCGTCAGCTTCTGCAGGCATTTTTTGCTGCTCATCCCGATGAGGCGATCCCGGTCAGCACGATAGCTGCATGGCTTTCTTCCTATGGTATCAGTCAGTCGTCTGTATACCGGAATCTTTCTGTAATGGAAAATGAAGGTACAATACATAAAGTCGCAAAAGAAGGTTTCCGAGAAGCTGCTTACCGCTATCTCAAAGCCCAAAGATGCGGGCATATGCTGCATCTTTCCTGCACAAAATGCGGCAAGACCTTTCATCTTGATCTTCTTACTTCAGAGAATCTCATATCTTCTGTTCAAAATGACGCTCAATTTGAGATAGACAGCTCAAGTACCGTACTTTACGGCCTCTGTGCAAGCTGTAAAAGCGCACACCTTTAGAGTGTAATTTAGTACTTTTTTCACCAGGAGCCTTTATTAAATGCTTAAAAAACTGATTTCTATTCTCTTGTTAACCCTTGTAATCATAAACTTCTCTTCCTGCGGTGATTCTCAGTCTGAATCGACCGGAACGACATCAAGCAATAAGCTTAAGATCGTTGCGACTATCTTCCCGATCTACGATTGGGCAAAACAAATCTCAGGAGATTATGCAGAAGTCGAGATGCTGATGGCTAGCGGAGTTGATCTGCACAGTTTCCAGCCTTCTGTTGATGATATAATCACTATCTCCGACTGTGATGTTTTCATATATGTCGGAGGTACATCAGACACATGGGCAGATGATGTTCTCGCTCAGGCAAAAGGAAATAAACCAGTTGTCGTCAGTCTGATGGACGTACTAGCAAACAGCATTAAAGAAGAAGAATTAGTTGAGGGCATGCAAGAAGACCCCGATGAACATGAGGAAGAAGATCATCATCATACCGGTATCGAATATGATGAGCACGTCTGGCTGTCACTGAAAAATGCAAGCGCTTCCTGTGAGGCAATATGTGATGCGCTTTCTTCGATAGATAAAAAACACAGTGAACAATACAAAGAAAACTATAAGAACTACTCCACTTCTTTACACGAAATGGATGAGAAGTATTCCGCATCTATCCAATCTGCAAAACATGATACCGTTCTGTTCGGAGACCGATTCCCGTTCAGATATCTGACGGACGACTACGGTATAAAATACTATGCCGCATTTGTCGGCTGTTCAGCAGAATCCGAAGCAAGTTTTGAAACAATCATCTTTCTTGCCAACAAAGTCGACGAGCTTTCCTTATCAACTATCCTTAAAATAGAAACATCGGACGGATCGATCGCAGAAACTATCAGGAGCAACACTTCTTCCAAGGATCAGAAGATACTGACGATGGATTCCATGCAATCATGCACTCAGGAAGATGTTGAAAACGGTCTGTCATATCTTCAGGTTATGGATTCAAATCTGTCGACTCTTTTACAGGCACTATCATAATAGATCAAATAGAGGACATACATGGCTGAAGCTTTGACTAAACTAACATATTATCTTGGGTATCCCTTCGTGCGCTACGCACTGATCGTAGGTATACTTATATCGCTATGCTCTTCTTTGTTAGGGGTAACTCTTGTTCTAAAAAGATATTCCTACATCGGAGACGGTCTATCCCATGTTGCATTCGGTGCAATGGCAATATCGGCTGTTTTCAGATTTACGAACAATATGCCCCTTGTGCTGGCTGTTACGATAATATGCGCAGTCCTTCTGCTCCGCTCCGGGCAAAATGCGAAAATCACTGGAGACGCTGCAATAGGAATGATATCTGTCGCTTCACTGGCATTAGGATATCTTCTTATGAATCGCTTTCCTGCCTCAGCGACTGCAAATATCTCCGCCGATGTCTGCACTACACTCTTCGGATCGACATCGATCCTCACTCTGTCCCAAGAGCAGGTGATCCTATGTATCGTGCTTTCTGTTATTGTTCTCCTGACATTCGTCCTGTTTTATCAGAAGATCTTTTCCGTGACCTTTGATGAAACTTTTGCGAAAGCCACAGGAGTCAGAACAGATCTTTACAATCTTCTGATAGCAGTCCTTATCGCTGTAATAATCGTTCTTGCCATGAACCTGGTAGGCTCACTTCTCATTTCAGCACTCGTGATATTCCCTGCGATCTCAGCTATGCGTGTTCACAGAAGTTTTCTGTCAGTAACAATAGCATCTGCAGTTATCTCTGTAATTTGTGCTACAATCGGTATGCTGATATCGATCCTTTCCGGGACACCGATCGGATCCACGATAGTATTAGCGGATCTTATAGCATTCGCCCTATATACAATAATCGGCAAATATGCCCGATCTCATTAAGGATAAATATGTCAATTACTCATGACTGAAGTCACGAGCTTGTGCCTGTCCGGTGGTATTTTAATTGTCGGCGGTAAGCCTCCCACTTTAGATATAAGCATATCTGGACCAGCTGTTGGAACAGCGGGCTGACGGCACATCGTGGGGTGATTGACGGCACCCCTCCTGAAAGAGCCTGCTCTTTCAGGTCGGTATCGTATTCCGACACCACTGCCTTCAGGAGATAATATGAAATGACCCCCGTTCTTGTAGCAACGTGGATTTACCTGCATACTAGTTACATCACAAACCGTATGTTGGGATTACCGCATACAATGAAGGGAGTCACTA
>JAFRJM010000043.1 GCA_017432285.1 Oscillospiraceae bacterium
TCTACGCTCGTGCTATGGAGTTGTATAAGTAATCCGCTGACTCCATTATAGCCGTTATCTATTGGCCTGCAACTGTAGGTCTTTTTTGGGTTACTCTTTTATCCTTTTAAAAAATGCTTGACAAACATTAGCAAGATTTGTCGGGACAGACTTTACCCAAAAAGCTATGTGCCCTCCTATTGGAGCAGTGTATTCAGGTCCAATAAGCTCAAGATCCCCCTCTGTTACAAAATGAAATACAGTATTTATGTACTCACAGGGATTGCTATACTGATCCACTAATTTCACTTCAAATCTGCAAGTATCTACTTCAGCTGTTGAAAGCACATCAGTCTCCTGTTTCACATT
The DNA here is from genome assembly GCA_017432285.1 of Oscillospiraceae bacterium. Taxonomy (GTDB): domain Bacteria; phylum Bacillota; class Clostridia; order Oscillospirales; family Ruminococcaceae; genus RUG11783. The sequence goes on from JAFRJM010000043.1 coordinate 349, forward strand.
CATTCGTTGCAGATATGCATCCCTCGCATAACAGTACTCTGCCACTGGCTCGCCATTTATATAGCCGATTACTTTTCCATCCTGCCATGGAATATTCCACATTGTACTGTCATCAAAAGTAACTTCTATCAATGGGTGAGGCAAACCGAAAAACTTATCGCTCGGATAATAATATCCAACACTTCTTCCATACATAAAGACTTCAATGTAATCGCAGTTAGTCGCCACTAAAAATGGCGTTATTCCATTGAGATCTTTCTCACCTCTTGCAAAATTAGTCAATGGTTGCAGAATTATCTCCTCAGATGTAGGTTTCTGTGAGCGGTATACCCATGCCGCATATTTGGGAATGCGGAACATGTCAAAGATGCCATGATAACAGATCTTATCTCCGGAACCACAGTCTCCATGAGTATTGTAATCAAATGCACACCATCCAAATGAGCCAAGCGAATCGCGCCTCAGCAGAGTCCTGGCAAGTATCCTTGCATGTCGGCGCGCGTGCTCGTCTCTTTTCTTCTCATTATCAAAAGGCTTTGTCGGAAATGTATGACCCATATACTCGGTAACCATGTACGGTACATCTCTATCCAGCCTTGTTACTTGACGCTGATCAAGCTGTACATTATCCAAACCAGGATCATCTGCGTGGCAAAAATCATTATATGTATATACATCTTCCAGAAAACTGCTTCCCTGCATATAACGCACACCGCCCGTGCTCCTTGACGGGTCAAAACGATGAGCAATCATATTTGTTTTAGTATACAGCTCATCATCGTCCCCAGATTCGTTGAGACGTACTCCCCACATGAAAATCGAAGGATGATTGAAATCGGTTTCAATCATCGACTTCACATCCTGAAGCACTACTTTTTTGAACTCATCACCTCCAAGATGACCCCATCCAGGAATCTCTTCGAAAACCAGTATCCCAAGTTCGTCGCATCTGTCCAGAAAATATCTGGACTGCATATAATGTGATGTGCGGACTCCGTTGAAGTTATACTCCTTGAGGATATCGGCATCCGCCTGCTGCGCTCGTCTGCCCATGGCGTACCCAATATACGGATAAGATTGATGCCGATTCATTCCGACAATCTTTGTATATTTACCATTAAGGTAGAAACCATCCGGTCTACACTCCGTAATACGAAAGCCTACTCTGACATCATGACTGTCCAATTCATTCTTGTCATCGGTTATCCATGCATGAACATCATAAAGAATAGGTTTATCAACGTCCCACAACTTCAGTCCCTCTAATTGATGTTTTGCCATTACAATAGTCGACTTACCTGATCTGATATCAAATGTCTGTGACTCGGTGTGGATGATATTGCCGTCGGAATTAGATAACGAGTAGCACAGAGTTCCTTTGAAAGGAGCTCCATTGTTATCTATTACAAACTCCGGATAAGAATTTATCGTATCCCTTTCAATATCGTATCTGAAGAACAGATTGGCTATATATGCTGATTCTAGGCTGTAAAAGCTAACATCCCGATAGATGCCACCATATGTCAGATAATCTATGACGAAGCCGAACGGGGGAATATCATCTCGCTCATGAGAATCGACCACAACGATCATCGTGTTCTTTCCGGATTTGACAAAAGAAGTGATCTCCATATAAGCCCTGGAATAGCCACCTTTATGTGATCCGGCATATTTCCCGTTAATATACAGATCAAAATATGCCATGACCCCTTCAAATTCCACGACTGACCTCTTTAAAAGCTCCTCATCGGAAAGGCAGAAAGATCTCTCGTATGTTGAAATCATCGCTGTAGCTTCATGACTGAAATAGTTATATGGAAGCTCTTTCACCGTATGAGGAAGATGTATCTCAGGTGCGCCATCAAAAAAGCCCTCAATCAGCATGTCTTCTGAAAAGCCTTCCGTAAAATGCCAGTGAAGATTCCATGACTCTCTGTTTTCCATTCTTTCACCTCATTTGAATTTTATGCTCTTTTGCTGTTGTCATATGACTCTGATATTAATGCTGGATAAGCGTATTTATCTGTATCAAAAGGAAAACATCCAAGTAGTAATCACTCACTTCTTTTCCACATAGACATACCTGTAAATAAAGAACGTGAGAAGTCCAAAGAAGATAGGTATCACCATCGCAATAAAGAAAGTAGTGTTATCTGCTATTATGTTCATGATCGGCGTTGCCAAAAGGAACGCTATCCCTGAAGCAAATCCTCTTGCCGCACTAGCAGAAGAAGAGTTGTTTGGATACTCGTCACAGGTAAGGACTGTAGTCATAGTAAAACTGCTTCCACTTAGAATACCGCTGATAAACATCAGTACCATCCATATGACCGGTTTGTTCACAATAATACAGACTAAACTTGACAGTGAGCAGATAAGAGACTGTATTCTGAGATATCTTATTGGATTGATCAGTTTCGCCAAAGGTATGTACAGGAACCGGCTTATCATCTGTCCTACGGTGTAACAAGTCAGGATGAAGTTGCGCAACGCGAGCGTATATGTCTCCGGTTCGGTAAAACTAAAATATGTCGGCAGCATCGAGCTGAAATATCCATAAAACGCCATAGTGATGCCAGACAGGATAAGAGCAAGCATATTCCTGTTTCTGGCCAGTTCCATAACTGTAATCTTGCCTTCATTGATTTGTTCGCTTTCTTCTATCCGAACATCAGGCGTTCCCATCAGGAGAATGATGCCAAGATATGAGACAGCAGTGATCATCATAAAGAAACCCACTATCCTGTAGCTTCCACACCACTGCATCCCGAGATTTCCAAGCACGATAGTGTTGAAAGTCGGCGCAACGGCTCCGGCAACAGCAAATAAGGTATAAAGGATTCCAATATATCTGCCTCTGTCTTCGCCGTAAAGATCACTGACATAAGCAGTGGTTAGGTTGTCCATCCAATATCCTACCATACCATTTATGCAGTTCACTACCAGATATAAAGCCATAACTGGTGCAGAACTGATAAGAAGAAGTGAACAGGTCATGATGAGGCTCAGCACAGCGAGCATCTTACCTTTATTGAATCTGTCCCCTATCCTCATTATTATGATATTTACCAACAATGTCCCGATGCTCGAAGAGATCGTGAAAAGAGAGGATTCGGTAAGAGATGTGCCATAATGATTGATGATATAAGGCGCAAGACTGCTGTACATCGATGATGATAAAGAAAACGTAAACATCATGACACAGCAGTAGAACATATATATTTTTATTTTCTGCGCATTGTTTTTTAACATAAGACTAGACCTCAATAAAATGAAGTACCTTGCTCGATTTGTTTTCAGATCAGACAAGGTACTTCTTGCAAAAACTAAAACAACTGATTGTAAATCTTTTTGATTTCTGCTTCGCTCAGTGGTTCTGACCCGCCATGGATCTCAGAAAGAAACACTGTCTTTGCTATACTTTCTGCTGCTTCAGCGCGATTGACTGCCTGCTCCAAATCATGGCCGACAATCAATGCGCCATGGTTCTTCAACAAGACAGCATGATGTTCTTTTAACAAATCCTGCAGTCCTGCATAGATCTTCTCCGTTCCGGGCTGACCATAAGGCAGCACCGGTATTTCTCCGAAGATCATCATGAGTCCTGTATATGACTTGGAAAAAACCGGCTTGCCTTGTATAGCATAGGATGTGAGATAAGGACTGTGAGTATGTACCACTGCCCCAATATCATCCCTCATGGAATAAACAGCTTTATGCATCTTGTACTCAGTTGTAGGGGCAAATATCCCATGTACCTGGTTTCCATGAGGATCCATGACAGCAACACTGTCACATGTATATGTGGCTTTACTTTTTCCGGTCGGACTTACATATAAAAGATCATTATCAAGGACCGACAGGTTTCCCGAAAAAGCATCAACCAACCCTAAAGAATCCATACGTGCCGCAAAGCGAATCATCTGATCAATCACGTCAAAATTGATTTTTGGCTCCATATATAATGACTCCTGCAAAGGTCATTCTGCTTCCATCATCTTTTTGAGATTGACGTCGTAAGGCGGATAAACTATTCCCTTCTCAGTAACAATAGCAGTGATGAACTCGTGCGACGTCACATCAAATGCAGGGTTATATGCTTTGATCCCTTCAGGCGCCATTCTCTTCTCATACCATTTTTCGCTGATCTCATCTTGCGGGCGCAGCTCGATCTTAATGTCATCTCCTGTCGGACAGTTCATATCAATTGTCGATGTCGGTCCGCAGACATAGACAGGTACCCCATAGTTCTTTGCTACGATGGATAATGTGGAAGTGCCGATCTTATTCGCAGTATCCCCGTTTGCCGCTACTCTGTCGCAACCAACAAGACAAGCATCAATCCATCCGTTCCTCATGATCAGGGACACCATGTTATCGCATACAAGAGTGACATCGATACCAGCTTCATGCAATTCCCATGCTGTTAGCCTGGCCCCCTGAAGAAGCGGCCTGGTCTCATCCGCAAACACTTTGAAATTATAGCCTCGATCCTGTCCAAGATACATTGGACCCAAAGCAGTGCCGTACTTAGCTGTAGCTATCGTACCAGCGTTGCAATGTGTAAGAAGTCCCATTCCCGGTTTGAGCAATTTAAGCCCATTCTCCGAAATAGCTTTGCACATCTCCTCATCTTCATTTCTGATGGCATCAGCTTCGGCCTTCAGCAGAGCTTTTACTTCACTGACTGTCTTGCTGTAATTGTCTTTAAGGACTTTGTCCATGCGTCCCAATGCCCAGAAAAGATTGACCGCTGTAGGTCTGGAAGAAGCCAGATAGTCCTTGATCCTTGTTAATTCTGCGCAAAATACATCCATGCTCTCTGTGCAGAAATTTTTGGTTGTGAGGTAAAGGCCATATGCAGCAGAAATCCCTATTGCAGGTGCGCCGCGGACTCTAAGATAGTATATTGCTTCAAATATCTCCTCAGGTGTTTTCAGGTGCAGATACTTGGTTTCATTAGGCAAAAGCGTCTGATCCAGAAGTATCAGTTCATCCTTTTCGTCGTCCAGACGAACGGAAATAACGGAATCCACAACACTCATAATCAAACCTCCAGTACTGCGTGCAAAGCAAATTTTACCACTTCATGAAAAGCTTCCTTTGCTTCTTCAGAGCTCATCTTCTCCCCTGTTGCAAGATTTTCAGTAACTACAAGAACACCTGCACAAGGTTTATGGAAACGCTGTCCGGCGGTAAATGTCTGATTCATCTCCATATCAAGTGCAACAGCACCTCTTTCAGCAAACTTTTTGGCTATCTCCATTTCTCCCCTGTGCTCTATAGAAAGAACAGGACCGACTTTAACGGTTTTGCCATCTGCTTTTGCAGTTTCATATATCTTATTAAGTAACTCAAAATCTGCAGCTGCCGGGAAAGTCATCCCTCCAAATCTTCTTTTATTGATATTGCTGGTAGTATGCGCAGTCTGCGGAAGAATAATCGTCCCAAGCGCAATATCAGCTTGCAGTGCTTTGCAGCAATCAACTTTTACGAGCACCTCAGGATCAAATTCCCCGGCAATCTCTACTGCATACATTGCAGCATTGACAGGTCCGATTCCTTCTCCCTGGAATGTGACGGGAACTCCTTTATATTTTCCCGTACAGCCTTTCATGTTACGGATTTCATTGTAGAAATATACATCTTCCAGCAGATTCTCTGCTGCCCACTCAACATTGAGAGAGTCATTTGTCAAAAATACAACATCCGCTACATCAGCAGCAGTGCCTGTTAAACATAAGCCCATTATGATCTCCTTTCGCTGTCAATTCTGTGAGCAGTCTCAAGTGCAACTTTCATCATATTTCTGTACGCTGTTTCTCTCTGTGCAAGAGGTGTGTCCTCATCGCGATAGATCTGGTGGTCACTGCATGTGACAAGCAGTGCAGCGCGGATACCCGGATATTTTGAGACAGCCACGAAAAGCCCTGTCCCTTCCATCTCACCTCCGACCTGATCATACCCGCCCATCGGGTTGGATATCCACGTCGGAAGCTTGTCTCTTTCCTCATAGAGTGCATCAGTGCAACCAGTAACACCAACATGAACAGGTATACCGTTCTCCTTTGCACTGTCATACGCAGCCTTTATCAGCTCAAAACTTCCTGTAGGGACAAAGTCGTAATTGCCGAACTCTGGGACAGTATTGTTTGAAACAGATGTGGAAGCTGTTGACAGGATAGTATCCCCAACATGAACATCAGGATCTCCCGACCCACAGGTTCCTATCCGGATCAGGTTCTTGCAACCATAATCCTCTATCAGCTGATAGGCACACTCCATTATGCATGATGTTCCCATACCTGAGCCCTGAACAGATACCTTTGTGCCTTTATAATATCCTGTATAACCGAACATCCCCCGAGTAGTGTTGTAGCACACCGAGTCCTCCAAGAAATTCTCTGCCAGATATTTAGCGCGCAGAGGATCCCCAGGAAGAAGGACAGTTTCAGCGATCGCACCGGGCTCGGTACAAATCATATCTTCTATCAATCTCATTTTTTATCTCCTTTTCGCTTACCCGCTTTCCCAGACAAACTGCTGGAAACCACAAGGCCAATCACTGTAACAACATATGGGATCATCGTGACAAATTCTCCCGGAATGCTAAGCGTGCTTAATGTAATGGCTATAGCATCAGCAGTTCCGAACAGAAATGATGCCAGTGAGCCTCCTAGCGGAGTGTTCCCCCCCAATGTCGATGAAGCCATTCCAATAAAACCACGCCCGGCAGTCATACCTGACTGAAACCAGGATACATAACCCATTGACATAAAGCATCCACCTATGGCAGATATACCGCCTGCAAGGCACATCGCAATCATTTTCATTTTCTGAGAATTTATACCTACCGACTCAGCTGCCTGCGGATTCTCTCCCACAAGACGCAGTCTTAATCCAAACTTGGTCCGGAATATCAGGACATGGACAAAAATGACCATTATTACAGCTATATACGTCAGCAGATAGTGACCTGAAAAGACCGTGCCAATAAAGGGAATGTCCTTAATTATGGGAATATCCCATTTGGGAAGCACTTTGCTTTGAAGGTCATTGCTCATTCCTTTACTGCCAGTGACTAGATACAATATAAAAATCGTTCCGCCTTGCATCATAAGGTTAAAAGCAACTCCGTTCAACGATTCATCTGCTTTAAGGACGAATGCTGCATAACCAATCGCAAGAGACAGCAGAACACATCCTATGATCGCCAGAAGGAATCCCAGCCAGGCGCTTTTTGTCCATGTGCTGAAAAGCACTCCCAACAATGCACCAGTAAGCATCGTGGATTCTACGGCGAGGTTCATTACACCTGCACGGTTAACTATGACCGCAGCCAGCATTGCATAGATCAAAGGCGTGGTCATTCGTATTATCGTAGCAAGAAATTTCGGTGTGAAGATCAAACTGGCGACATTCATGTTTTATCTCCTCCCTCTGCGTTAGCTGTTGCTTCACGAACAATCTCTCTCTTCTCCCAATTCCCAAGGAATGCCCTTGCAGAGAGCAGGACAATAACAACACCCTGAATGATCGAAACTATTTCGTTCTGCACATCAGTCATCCTAGTCATGATATCTGCGCCTACCCTGATATATGCAAGGAAAAATGCACCTATCGGAACGAGAATAGGGTTGTTCTGAGCAAGCGACGCTATAATGACGCCATCAAATCCGTAACCGGGAAGCGCAAGCCATTTGAATGACTGGTACAATCCAAGAACCTCGCAAGCTCCTCCGATTCCACAAGCAAGCCCTGCAAGAGCCTGCCCGATAAGGATGGATTTAGTGTTATTGATCCCGGAATATTTTGAATAACCTGGGTTGCTGCCTGTCATTCGCATCCGATAGCCCCATCTGGATTTGAACAAATAGACCCAGAAAATAATTACAAGAGCAGCAGCAACTAGAAGACCAGTATGCACACGAGTCTTTGGAATAAGGATAGACAATCTGGCTTGTTCCTGGAAATCAAGTGACTGAAGCTGACCGGTATCAGGGTTCCTGACAAATACACGAATCATGATAAGGCCTAGATACATCAGAACGTAATTCATCATTAGCGAAGAAACTACTTCACTTGCGCCGAATTTCAGTCTGCACACTGCAGGTATAAGCATGCAAATCATTCCAACTAGTCCACCTATTGTAATGCATACCATCGGGTCTATAACCTTAGGCAGATTAAGCTTGACAGCAAAAAGTCCAGCAACTGCTCCTCCAATGAAAAAGCATCCTTCAGATGCCAGATTGAAAACACCTGTCCTCTGAATTAGTGACAATGACAATCCTGTAAACAGCAAAGGAAGCATCATCTCAACGACGTTCATCAACCTGCTGAATTTTTTAACAGGACCAGTTATAAAATATATGATTGCTTCGACAGGGCTCTTGGATACAAGGAAAATAATTCCTATGGCAACTGCTAAAGCTATAGCAATTGCAAGCACTGTGCGAATAATGGTAAATCTCTGGCTAATCCTCATCTGCAACTGCCTCCCTTATCTCTGCTTCACTCTGCTCTTTCAATCCAAGCATATAAAGACCAAGCTCTTCCTCCGTGAGTTTTTTTACATCACGGAAGTAACCCACTATCTTTCCGCCATGCAGAACTATAAGGCTGTCAGACAAGTCCAGGACCTCATTCAGATCGGATGTGATAAGAAGGACACCGCAATCATTCTCCCTTGCTTCAATAAGCGTTTTGTGAATCAGTTCAACTGCACCAACGTCAATTCCTCTGGTAGGCTGGTTAGCTATTATCACCTTAGGAGATACAGACAACTCCCTTGCAACAACAACTTTCTGCATGTTTCCGCCAGAGAGCATCTTAACCGGGACATCAGGAGATTTGCAGAGCACTGAAAACCGTTTTATCAAGTCTTCAGCAAGACTGCGGATCTTTTTGCGATCCAGAAACAGTTTGGAGCCTAGGTCCGGATCCTCATTCCTTATAGAAATCAGATTCTCCTCAATGCTTTCATTCATTGCAGCGCCATAGGTCATCCGGTCCTCATGGATATGAGACATTCCATGCTTTCTTCTACCGGCTATATCCTCTTCAGTGATATCTTCGCCTTCAAAGAACACTTTACCTGAAAAAGGCGGAAGTAATCCGGTGATAATCTCACTCATTTCTTTCTGTCCGCTGCCTTCAACACCTGCTACTCCGAGAATCTCGCCCTTGTGCAGGCAGAATGACATATTGTTAACCACATGAACATTGTGCTTGTCATAGAAATTCAGTTCATCAACCTTAAGAACCGTTTTCCCCATTGGATGATCTGGCTTCTCGATGTTCTGAATAACATCCCTTCCAACCATTAGTCTGGAAATATCCCTTGCCGTTAGATCGCTGATATCATAAGTTCCCATGTGGCGCCCTGCACGCATGATCGTCACACGATCACACAGCCGCATGACTTCATCGATCTTATGAGAAATAAAGATGATGGTATAACCGTTATCCTTAAGCATCTTTAATTGCTCAAACAATTCGTCAGTCTCCTGCGGAGTCAACACGGCAGTAGGCTCATCCAGAATTATCAGCTGAGAATCTCTGAACAGGATCTTAAGGATCTCTGTTTTCTGTTTCTGGCAAACCGATATATTGCGAACCAGCTCATCAGCCTTGACATTAAAACCGTATCTCTCAGCAAGGCTGTTTACTATCTTTATTGCGTTGTCGCGGTCAAAGAACACTCCTTCATTGGGTTCTGACCCAACAACGATATTCTCGGCGATAGTAAGTGAGTCGGCCAGATTGAAATGCTGATACACCATGCCTATCCCAAGAGCGACAGCGGTCTTAGGAGAATCGATCGTGACTTCCTTTCCATCAAGGGTTATGGTTCCGGCATCTGGAAGTTCATTTCCGAAAAGAACTTTCATCAATGTGGATTTACCGGCTCCGTTTTCACCCATCAGGGCATGGATCTCTCCTTTTCTGACCTCAAAATCGACCTGATTGTTCGCAAGAACTCCGTTTCCGTAGACTTTAGTGATTCCCTTCATACTCAAATAGATATCACCTATCTTAGTATTGGAAATCTTTTGGACCTCTTCTTGCATGTTTTTTCTCCCACTGTAACTCTATAGAAGAGACCGATCAGGCCTCTTCTATAGAGTAAAAGATATAATAATTAACCTCGATTAGGGACGTGCTGCATCGATCTTCTCATGGACAACAGCGTCATCTTGGCCATAAGCGCTTTCAACTACGATAGTTCCGTCTTTGATCTTATCGCTGAGCTCATTGATCTTTTCAAGCATCCATGCAGGAACGTTCTTTTTGGTGAATTCGTTATCTGAGAGGCAGATAACGCCTGATGCTACACCAAGGTTCTCATGATGTCCGAAAACATCCTCACCGTTCATATAGCGGGTAGCAACGTCAAGCAGGTTGATATCCAAGCTCTTCAGCTGGGAAGCAAGAATCAGGTTTGCTTTCTCTGGATCATCGGCGAACAGCATTGCCTGGTCGGAGTCTGTACCTATGGAATAAGTATGGTTCTCTTTTCCTGCTTCAAGGCATCCCATTCCGGCACCGCCGGCACCGTTGTAGACAAGGTCGCATCCTGCATCGATCATAATCTGCGCAAGCTCCTTGCCCTTTGCAGTATCACCAAAGCTGTTGGTGTATGATGTAATAACTTTGACTTCAGGATCAATGTCGTGTGCACCCTGGATAAATCCAAGCACGAAGTCGTTGATCAATGTCATATCCATACCGCCGACCCAGCCGACAACCTTTTCAGGGTTCGCATATTCCATCTCTTCTGTATCTGTTGTGACCATCGCTGCAAGAGCACCGGCGAGATATGCGCCTTCATTTCCTTTGTAGTCTGCTGAATACACATTGGGATAACCTGCTGTGGAAGCAGCGTCAAACAGAACATAATGCTGATCAGGATATTTCTCTGCGCAGGCTTCAATGTATTCAACATATGAATATGATGCAACTGCAATAATATCCCATTTTCCGTCTTCAGACAGGTCTTCCAAAGTCGGGAGCATCTTGGTTTCATCAGAACCAAACTCAATAACTTTGTATTCACTGCCAATCTCTGTTCCGCAAAGAGCGGCGCCACGTGCAAGTGATTCAGAGAAGCTCTTGTCACTTGCGTTTCCTACGACGACGCATACTGACGGAGGTTTAGGACCGTCATCTGCCGGAGCAGGAGCCGGGGCCGGAGTGTCCCCGCCAGATGGAGTTGGCTCTTCATTTGATCCGCCGCAAGCTACCAAACTAAAAACCAGTACCAACGCTAAAATGATTGATAGTAATTTTTTCATTTTTCTTCTCCTTGTAAAAATGATTGTTTATTTTAATAGACTGGATATCTCCAGAGCTATCTAATACAATAGAAACCAACACAAAAAGTGATATAATGGTCAAAAACGAAAGGAAACAGACAAATGCTGCAGGTATCACGTATAAATGAAATACGGCGAACGATCCAGAAGAACAAAAGCGTTCTGGTTTCAGATCTTGCCAAAAAGTATGACGTCACTGAAGAAACGATCAGACGTGATCTCAAGCAACTGGAAAAGGAAGGAATACTCACAAGGGTATACGGCGGAGCTTACAGTCTGGAAGGAGTCCAGAATGATGTCACTGTGCGCCTGAGAAAGAACATCCTTAGTGACGAAAAAGACGTCATAGCAAACCTGTGTCTTTCTTTCATAAATGACGGAGACTCTATCTTCCTTGACGGGTCAACAACAGCATCCTCGCTAGCACATCTCATATTGGACAAGTCAATATCCGTAGTGACGAACTCTCTGATGATTGCTCAGATAGTTTCAGAAAGCACCTCCATAAATCTGTTTCTGATCGGAGGAAAATACAACGGCAATTCAATGACATTCACAGGGACTTCAGCAACAGAAGCAATGAAGGACTACTACGTTGACAAAGCCTTTTTGTCTTGCAGATACATCTCCATGGATAAAGGATTAACCGACGCTGACCAGGAACAGGCTCTAATACGCAAGACCGTCATACACAACTGCAACCATTCATTCCTGATCGCAGACCATACTAAGCTTGGTCATAACTCCTTTTATAAAGTTGCAGATCTGAGAGAGATCAATACATTTATCACCAACAGACCTATTGACAGCGACTGGGCAAGAACAATGGGAAGAAATCAGGTAGAAGTCATATTTCCCTGATCCATGTATGATCTTGAAATCTCTGTCACAGTACTATTGAAATATCTGCAGTTCTCTGCGAGATTATCACCGTGGCTGAAAAGTCCGCCGCCGATCAAGAGCATTACATCTATGCCATATGATTCAATCATTCCCGGAACTTTTTCTAATTTCATACCGCCTGCAGGGCATACGAACATCGGCTTGATATCGCCGATGTTTTTCTTTCCCCGCTCAGCAATCTCAATGCAATCCTCTTTTGAGAACGTGAATCTTCCCCCATAATTGGGGAAAATAGTTGCATCTGCTCCTGCTAGTCTCATAAGATAACCGAAAAACACCGGGAGGGAGATTCCCTGCCGTTCATTTACTGTCATGCTCCCCGAGAATGCAGGATGTGAAAAGATAGGAAGATGTATATCAGGATCATCAGCAAGAGATTTCATTGCATCAAAACCAACAAGTCCCGGTGCAACCATTATTCCGCCTGCTCCGCATTCCTGGGCATATAGTGCACGTTCCTTTAGTAGATACATAGGAGCCGTGATATTAGGAACATACAGTGCGTTGTGTCCGGATCTCGCATTTGCCTCCAAGACAGCGTCTGAACACATTTTCACTCTTTCTTTGAAAGGTGCGTATACCTGATCCGCGAGACCATGGTCATCCTTAATAATGTCTATCCCGTTCTCCGCAAAAACACCCGCAACCCTAGACAGATTCGCACTGGAGAGTCCCAAGGGCTTCAGCGCAGAGAATAGTACCGGTCTGTCATATACTCCGATCAAGGAACGGATTCCCGGAATCCCGTATTTAGGACCTTTGAATTGATCCAGTAAAACAGCGGGAAGAGAGATCTCAACAACCTGTACATCCGGTTTCAAGCTGAAGTTTCCAAAAACGATATTTAGAAATTGAGTGAAATCAGGCAATGAGTTCTCTATAGGAAAACTGACAACAGCTTCATACACTTCATCAATGATTTTGAGGAAAGACTCAATGTGACCTACAATCTGATCAACTATCTCTCCGGGAGGAAGCTGATCAAAAGGAAACTCCACTGATTGCTCAACTGTTATTTCATCTGCAACACGACGGCAATCCGCTTCAGTGCCAAACAATCTGTAAGTAACACTGAAACGTTCTCCACTGAGCTGACACAGAAGCTTATCGTTTTCAAAATCCGTAAAATGGTTCAATTTCCTACCTCAATCAAATACTACAGTGCTTCCGGTTTGGCATCACTGAGATCAGCTGGAGTATATGTCTCCTCCAGATCCTCTTCCCTAATCCCAAAATGTTGTCCGACTATTGATTCAATCTTGGCTACAAGCGCCATTGCGTCTATATCGTTCTCACGCATCAGATATCTGTAGCTTGCCCCATGGACGAACACATCGTTCAGTCCCATCTTATAGAGTTTCTTGCTGCACCCGTATTTCGCCATCTGCTCGGCGATTATCGTTCCTAAGCCTCCAATTATGCTGTGGTTCTCCAGAACGATACATCCATACTTGCTTTTTTCAATCTTCTCGACTATCTCCGGATGATCAAAGGGCTTAAGTGTAGAAACATGATAGTGCTGTATATTAATTCCATGATCCTCCATGGCTGAAACAGCTCTCATCCCCTCTTCGGTGCATATTCCTGAAGTAAGCAAAACTAGGTCATCACCTTCATGAAGAGTTCTTATCTTTCCCAAAACCATGGGATCATTTTTACTGAACAGCCTTGGTATCTCGCCCCGAAGGACTCTAACATATACAGGACCATCTACAGAATATGCAACATCCAGGCATGACTCCACGTCAGTAGCATCTCCGCATTCGATAATCGTCATATTGGGAAGAGAACGCATTACTGAGATATCTTCGATAGCCTGGTGAGTAGCTCCACCCGGTGTCATAACTCCTGGAAGAAAACCAAACATCTTCACCGGAAGGTTCGGATAAGCTACTGACATAGAAATCTGGTCATATGCCCTGCGGTAAATAAATACTGCAAAAGTATGAACCATAGGGATCAAGCCTTCTCTTGCCATTCCTCCGGCAAAAGCCAACATATTCTGTTCCGCAATCCCCATAGAAAGGAATCTGTCCGGATACGCATCACGAAACAGGTGCGCTTCTACTGAGCTGGTAAGGTCAGCAGAAAGAAGGAAAGTATTTGGTTTATCCTTTGCCCATTCAACGATGTTTTTAGCATGAACATTCTTTAGAATTTCCATCCTGCACTCCTTTCCTTCATCTTCTCATCATAATAATCCCTGTATCTCTGCCACTCTTCTTCGCTTGAGAACCTGACATAATGAAACTTTGTGCGCTCTCGGAGAATATCCATATGACGACATACATCTGTATCACAGAGTATAAATGTGGGCTTATCCGTCGGTTCTTCACACGCTTTCTGATATGTAGAAAGTATGAGCGGAATGTCATGACCGTCTATTCTGAATACTCTGCCACCAAACGCGCGAATCCTTTCATCGAACGGCTCTATATTCATAACTGATGTCATGATGCCGTCGCACTGGTACCCGTTAATATCGATAAACATGAGCATGTTGTTGAGTTTGTGGAAACTCATTGCCTGTACTGCTTCCCAGAATTCTCCTGACTGGCACTCTCCATCTGAAAGGAATACAATGACTCTTCCGGAATCACCCCTCCTCTTGCGGGCAAATGCAATGCCAGCTGCCTGACTAATTCCCTGTCCAAGCGAGCCGGTTGTCACTTCCATACCAGGTGAGTGCTCTGCTCCTATCTGCTCAACAGAAGAACCATCAATGTTGTAGTTTTCCATGGCAACATTATCGAGTCTGCCTGTCTCGACCAGTGTGGCATACAAAGGAAGTGCGTACTGCGCTGGAGACAAAATGAAATTATCACAATCAGAGCGCCCATTACCGTTAAAGGAAGCTCCAGTCACAGCAGGATGATCCTTTGATGGAACTCCTGAAAAAGGACCAGGAACAAGAGGATGATCCAGATCATCTAATTTTAGAATTGATAAATACAGCGAAGCCAAAATATCTGCTGAAGAACATGCCTGACTAAGATACCCACCTCGTCTGTTCAAAGTGTGATCCAGTACACGAAGGCGGATTCCGTCTGCAGCATAACTAATTCGGCTGACCAGTCTTTCGTCCATTCAGTCCTCCTTTTTGTTTTATGTTGTTTTTTCCATTTTATCTTTGTTTGCTCAGCAATGTAAATGACGTAAATAGACAAAATATAAACCACGTTTTCGTTATTTGTTACTGTCATGTCAATATCGTGTGAGTTTATGAATAAACTAATAATTCTGTAATTCCCTTTGTTTTCGGCTGTTTACGAGATTGTTCATGTTGCTTTTGTGTTGAAGCCGCCCAAAAAATACAACATTACAATTTAGTAACAATACAGATGTTTGATTATTAAGCCACAAACAGAAACCAACATAATCCAACATAATCAATTTCTCTTTTTTTGCCTTTCCATGAAAGACAACACGAAAAATATGATTGCAGAAACTAGGTGTATACTGTTTGGCAAAAAGAACCAAAAATGTTTAACATAAAGAAACAAGAGCGCTAATAATGACGCTCTTGCTAAAGTGCTATTGGATCTCTATCTTTATTAATAAATCAATATCTGATTGTCATTTGACCATTCTTTACATGTCAGTTTTATCATAATTACAGCACGGTTATAGCGGTTTTATTCACTCATAACAGTCTTTGCCATATCAACTATAGACTGCAACTGCACTCCGGAAACATTTAAACTGTTCAGTGTTTTCCTTCTTTGCTCTTTAGAAAACTCGTTCTTCCAATATGCTTCCAGATAAATGCTGTAACTTTCTATATGCTCTCGCGTTCTTATAATATCCAACCATATAATGTCTAGCATGCCATATAACAGTGACTCCATCTACATATGTCGAAATACGCGAAGCCTGCAAGTTCCTTACTATATCTATTGATTCTTTCGGTGCTCTTGCGTAACCATAATATGTACCATAATAGTTCGTGAAGTTATTTAGTTCGTGTCCAATGTTAGTTTTATTATAGGATCCACCTCCACGCGGCCTTTCATAAGTGCTTCCATTATAGCTATTCATCCATCCTACATTGCAAATAATAATTTTGATGTTTTCTGTGTTTTTTATCATCACTTCATATCCGATAAGGTTATATAATAAGTGTATAACATATTCGAAAGGAAACCAAACATCATGATCAAGATTGCAAAAACTGAGGGCGGTCTGGTACGTGGCACCTATGGCCGTGACATGGCTATCTCAGTATTCAAAGGTATCCCTTTTGCAGCTCCTGCTGTAGGAAAGAATCGTTGGCGAGTCCCTCAACCCGTAGAACCATGGGAAGGAGTAAAGGATTGCCTAGAATTCGGTCCAGCCTGTATGACAGATTATTCTGTTGGCTATGGCGATTTCTATACAAAAGAATGGCATTGGGATACAGACTATCCCATGAGCGAAGATTGCCTGCAGCTCAATATCTGGACTCCTGCCAAAACTCCAGATGAAAAACTTCCTGTTATGGTATGGATCTATGGAGGCGGTCTTATCAATGGCTGCCCTGCTGAAATGGAATTTAACGGAGAGAATCTTGCCCGCCGTGGTGTTGTACTTGTTTCTGTAAACTATAGAGCTAATGTGTTTGGATTATTTGCTCATCCTGAGATTACTGCAGAAAATGGCGGTAAACATTGCACTAACTTTGCACTATTCGATCAGAAAGCAGGTATCGATTGGGTAGAGAGAAATATTGCCAACTTTGGCGGTGACCCGACAAATGTTACTATCTTTGGTCAGTCTGCAGGCGGACGAAGCACACTGTGCCAGGTCATCTCCCCCCTTAACCGCAACAGTTGTATCACTAGAGCAATCACACAAAGCAGCGCAGGAATAAACTTTGCTTTAGGCGGTCATGGCACTGACTATCTGACTCTTGAGCAGGCTGAGAAACAGGGAGATTACTTCTTCTGCAAATATCTTGGTGTTACTACACTCGAAGAAGCCAGAGCTCTTCCAGCAGAATTCGTAAGAGATAAATGCTTTGAATTCCTAGCGAAGAGAGAAGGTCAGTTCCAATTCGTTGTAGATGGTGACTTCTTAACTGATCAGCCTAACTATATGATGGCAAGAAATGACCGGAAGCAGATTCCTATCATGACAGGATATACTACAGGTGAGTTCTTCGATGTTATTACCGCAAACAGCCTTGAACAGTTTGAAGAAAGAGCACATATGCTCTATGGTCCATACACAGACGAGTTCCTGAAACTCTGTGATTTCGAGAGCGGAGATTTGGACCACATCTTAAAGTTATCGAAAGTCAACGGCTCACCATTCGGTGTACGTCTTCTCCTTATGCGTGCTGTTGATGACGGACTGCCTGCTTGGCTATATCAATTCTCTCCCACCATTCCTGGTCCAGATAACCCAGGTGTTTATCACTCCTCTGACTTGAACTTTGTTTTTGAAAATCTTGCAACATGCTGGAGACCATTTACTGGAAAGCATTATGATCTTGCAAGACAGATGTGCAATTACTGGACAAACTTCGCAAAAACAGGTGATCCTAATGGATTAGATCATGATGGAACACCGATGCCAAAGTGGGAACCTTTCACCGAAGACTATGGAAAACCAATCGTGTTCAACGAAGAGGGCGTACATATGTCTGAGGACGAACTATCTCCATGTGTTAAAGGTATGTATCGCCTAGCTGCAGATCTTCTTTGGAGAAAATAAATAATTACTATGAAACTCAAAGGACCTCGTCAATACGACGAGGTCCTTTTTAGAATGTTACTAGTTACAGTCTGCTTGCTTTATAATCTAGAATTTTTTCTACAACTAATTTATCTGCTGGAAGCCAATCCACTGTTTCTAAGTCTTCAAAAGGAACCCACCTTGCTGCTTCGTGCTCCAAAAGAGTGAGCTTCCCTGATACCACTGTAGCCCAATAACAATCCATATCTAAGTGAAAATTGGGATAATCGTATTCGACTCTTAGATTCATTATGCTAAACATATTTGATTAGTTTCTTTGACTACAGTATCCTAGGTATTCTGATTAGCCTAAAAACAAGGGCTATCTGATGGGGCGTTGTCAAAACGTTGTCAGAGCATTCTTGTACCTTAACAATTATTATTCGTGTTAGCTAGGTTATATCAATATTCAAAATGTTAGTAATCAGAGATCTCTGATTGAATATAATCTTGTCTTCCCTCGCTCATATAGAACCTGCTCAGCCCTCGTAAAACATATGCACCGTGAGGGTAAAACAGTTCCAGTTCTGAAGCATCTTTCTCAATTTTATCAGATAATGCTTTTCGATCTGCTCCATCAGTTATAGTCCTCACCTCCATCGCATTGATAATGCCACTTAAAACTGCATTGTCAAATTCTACATTATCCACATGCTCAAGCAGTTCGCGTATTCTCTCATTCAGTCTTACGCCGTCTTCACCGCCCGGTATTTTTCCAATTATGCTACCTGCTAGGTTTACATTATTCGAGCTGATAAGTGTCTCTATAAAATATACCAGTACATCATATTCATCACAAGCATTTGCAGGTAAAGAAAACCTCCATTGTTCGGAAAATCGTCTTGAAGGATTCGCCGAGACATATTCAATATAATCGTGCGGGTTATGAAAGAAGAATACTTTCCCGCTTAAAGGCATTTCCTGCACAAAGCCTTTTGCATATAGATTCAATGTAGCAGTCGCCCACTCGTCTGAATAGAATAATGAATCAATTCGTTTTACAATTTCAGATATATAATACTCATCTTGTTTTACTCTAAAGGTGAAATCCCCCTCATTACTTAAGATTGAATTGATAACGGTCTTGGCCTGTTCAATTCTTGCTAATGGCTCTTTTTCCATTCGCTCATAGAAGTACATTAAAAGGCCTCGCGGATTATAGATCAAAAACTGTTCATAGCGTTCTTCACTGAAAGAAAGCATGTCTTTGTGCTTCCAGTATTCTTTCTTTTCCTCCTCAGTCTCTAACAGTTTCCAATACTCTTCACGAGATATAAAGGGGAGAATTGATAGTTTTAACTCACTTGAAAACCTGGAATAGATAGTTCTTGCACTATCTTCGCTTATTGCATCAATCATTCCACCAATTAATGCATATTTCCCATCTAAAGCTAATTCGTCAACTAATGTAAACAAGGAATCCCCGTATATTACTTCCGCTAATATGGAACCCCAATATGAGTGGTTTTCCATCCTCTTTATTAGACGAATAATCCCAGATGTTCCGCGTGTTTGATATATATCCCTTAACTTATTGATTCTGATTATGCGTTCTTGCTCTTTTATTTCATAATAATCATCGTCTTTGTATTTCAGCAATATTTCCGAAGGGCACTCGTATGTTTTATAAAACAGCCAGTCATCCCGTTCTTCTTCTGAACATATCGACAGCAAAAGATTTTCCCAAGATTTAAGTACTTGTAAATATGGTTGCTCAGTTTCTATTTGGTATTTTTGTATCGAATACACCCTGTCTTTTAACTGAAATACAACAGGCAATAAATCTTTATCGATAAAAGCCCCGGCAGAAAAATATTGCATTAGCTTTCCCAAGTAGTCTGGTCTTAAATGATGATATTGTTTTAAGAGATCTTGCAGAGCAGAAACATCACCACAAGAGACTAAGTGTTCAAACGCCACACCAGCTATGAATTCTGATGTTTCGATAATTTCTTGAATCGTCAGTTCTTCTTGTGCATCATAGTGGTGTTCCCCATAACGTATGCTTTTCCAAAAAGAATCCTTTCCTAAAAGCATACATATCAGTTTACATGTATGATATGGATCTTTTGTATTAAAAAATATTATTAACTCCCGTTTCTGTTGTATAGATAATGCGACCTCAGTGTTGAACAAACATAAGGCTGTTAACAATGATTCTTCCGGTGAATTCAAAATCTTGTACTCATAATCCATCTGATACAGAGAAAAGAGGACCTTACACGCTCTTATTGATGTGCTCCGGTATAGAGTTAATTCATCTATTGCTGATAATACGCCTGTGTATTCATGCGGATAATCGTTAGTACTGAAAAGTGAAAGAAGATATGACTCTTCATAGAGCGTCCTTTCTATAAAGGCTAAAGTAGCTGTAGGAGCAGCCTCTGCAAGAACTGCCATATTTTCAAGCAATAGATTAGCAGTGCGTTTCTCTAGAGAATACTCCAATATTTCAGTTACAGCATCAGTGATTCTAGTTGAATCATCTGAAGAGAAGGAATAATACACATAGTTCAACATGAGGTTCCGAACATGTTGTTTTATTATGTGTGTTTGTCCGAATCTGCCGGAATACAGGCCGTATTTTTGTATTTCTTCTAAAAGCCACTTAACACTCGAATGGAACCGGGCAAATGAGCTATCATCAACACTACACCCTAATACACTCCAAGCCTCTTCATAGTTCACGATGAGATAATTGTTTTCTATTCTCTTTATTGGCGAGTCTTCTTTTTGCACTAATGCTTTATAGAACTCTTCAACGGTTTCAAAAGAAATATTTACTATTTTTTCTACTATTTCTCTATCAATGCTTGTGTTGATAGTGCGAAGAAAAACTATAGGCTCTAAAAGGTTCTTTTCTTCAATCCCAGCCCAATCTGGCATATGTTCATTTGTTGTGCCTGGAATACGTCTGACAAGTGCCCTCAGATTTCCGTGACAAAATGCGTACAATTCATGAGCTGCGCTCTCATTAATACCCATTTTTCGAAAAGCATTATAAAAATGCATTTTGGAATAAGGATTAAGTTGAATATCTGGCTTTATGCTGATTGCCTCTTTGTTGTAACACACAATAACACTGTTTTCTGATGGAACAATATCATGAGAGCTAATATAGTTAAGTACGATTATCTTGTTTTTCGCGAGGTTAGAAATAGTCTGATATGTAGTCGAATCATATACAACGACGCATTTTTCCTGTAGTTCTCGATTCTGTTTCAGGGCTCCCAAAACAAAACCCATAGACTCCAGAAAAGAGTCAGACTTAATCTTTATCACCGTCTGCCTGAGTGATTTATGCAGAAGCTCAATTTCTTTTTCTCGATTCTCCAGAAACATTTCTAGAGAAAATGGAGGGTTCGTCTTTTGAGAAAACAGCTCCCATGCTTGATCGATTCCAGAAAAATCCGCTGTTGTATCAAATAATAACTCTAAAAGCCAACTAACAACTGTTGGCTCGCTGTTAATCCAATCACATAAAACTGACGCATCATAAACATGCACGGCTTTCCAGTCTGTATGTTCAGATTCCCATTGCGTTATTGTCTTTTGGAATGCCCAAATCTTCGGAGACACCAAATACAACGATGTTTGACTTTTATCTATACCTAAGGAATTCTTTGTTCTTTTGGCATAATCCGACTCTATCTTTCGCAGTGAATCATCACTTGTTCCAAACTCCCATACGCTAGTCCCTTCTGTTATATATGCAGTCCCTGTCACACAAGAAATCACACCGTCGAAGCCATTCGCCCAAATATCATTACCAGAAGGAATACGAAGACTGGTTAAATCACTAGTTCCTGAGATTATCAGTTTTTTTATGATAAGCGGAAGTAATCCCTCAAACTGTCTCTTCTTTTCTGTATTCAACGCTTCTAACATGGATGCAGTTATCAATTCCATAGCACATTCCCTCCAAGGTTTTATGCTGGTTTATATGCACTGTTAAGGATAAGTACAGCTTCCCAGATGCGTCCGGAAAACGATTTTCAGTACTTGGCAAGCAGGGCATGCTCGTAAGAGTATGCTTTTTTGTCTAGAACCGTCCATCGGTATTTGGCGAGCAGTGTTCCGATCCGGATCGGAACCACTTTCGCCAATTCTTACTCGTTGGGATAATCCCAAACCCTTATGATCGCACAAGTGCGGCTGCGCGTCTTTCGACGCTTCCCATGGGGCAATAGCACACGTTTTTAATAATACTGCTCCACATAGCTGTACGCTTTATTGAAAACGTCCTGATCCTTGATCCGGTATTTTCTCATAACGATGTCACGGAGATTTCTGCTGACTTCCTTTCTGCCGGTAGAGGTATTCTGCCAGCCGGGGAATCGGACGATCTTCACGATACCGTCAATATCGTTTACGATACGCTCGACGATAACGGGCGTTTTTTCATTTCTGATGCTTTGGAAAAGTTCGGTTAGTGCAGCTTTTCCTCTGACCGTCGGTTCGTCATTTGTTACAGGCGTCTGCTTCATCATCTGCGCTGCATCCTTCGCCAATGCAAGGAGCGCTTTCAGGAATTGAATACTCGTCAGCAGCCCGGCTTCGTGCTCTTCGCGCAGTTTCTCCATCCGCTCACCCAGCGCAACGAACCTCGGATCATCACGGTGCCCCAGAATAATCGCAGCTAGATCAATTTCGACCTTACGACGTTTTTTGTCCGGCAGCGCTTTGCCGGAAATGAATTTCTCAATAATCTGCGCATCCATCGCTAGGATATCTTCTTCTTGGTCAACGCCGATGACAGACATATTTTCATGAACGAGCTGCAGCGTCTTCGGACCAAGTGCCGCCCAGATCAGCTTGCCTCGTTCGTCAGTCGGCCTAATCGAATCATACACCTTCGACAGCCATTTATACTCCGCCTTATAAGGATTCAGGCAAGAATCCGGAGACAAGGCATTCCATACACGGTTTAGAGCACGGTAATTGGCGCCGAAAGCATCCTTCGTTTCATCGTCGGGCAGGCAGTCCTGCGCAGCGACTAGTCCTTCCCAATCATCACGGGTGCGGTCAACGCCGGGGAAGAAGGCAATGCACGCTTCCACCATTTCCGGCACTTTGCCCTTCACGCTCTCGATATTAGAAATGACCTTCTCAACAGACTCGGAATCGAAGAAAAGCGCTTTGGCCACATTATCGAAAATACCGATATAGTCAACGATCAGGCCATATGTCTTGTCCTGGTTGAATACGCGGTTCGTCCGGCAAATCGCCTGGAGTAGCGTATGGTCCTTCATTGGTTTGTCCAGATACATCGTCTGGAGGATCGGAGCGTCAAACCCGGTCAGCAGCTTACTGGTAACGATGACGATCTGAAGGGGATTGTTCGGATCCCGGAAATCATCCAGGACCTTTGCCTCTTCATCCCGGCTGCGACGCCATTTTTTATACTCGTCAGCCTTATCGTTATTCGTATCCATAACGATCGTGGATGTGGCTTCGCCGAGCAGCCGGTCGAGTTCTTTTTTATACAGAACACAGCACTCCCGATCATAGCATACGACCTGGGCCTTGAATCCGTTGGGGTTGACCTTGGTCATGAAATGGTCGGCGATATGCTCACAGACGGCGCGGATACGGTTAGGATCTTTCATAATGGCGGACATACGGACCCGCTGTGCCACTTTGGAACGTTCTTCCTCCGTCAGATCCGCTTCATCGGCCAGTTGCTTGAATGCCTCGTCGATGGCATCCTGATCCACATGCAGCTTCACCGGAACCGGCTCAAAATGCAGTGGCAAGGTCGCTTTATCAGAAACAGAGTCCGCAAAGGAATAGCGGCTCATGTATCCGGTGCGATCCTCCGCGGCGCCGAACGTGGCAAAGGTGTTCTTGTCCAGCTTGTTGATCGGAGTACCGGTCAGACCGAAGAAGAACGCATTGGGCAAAGCCATACGCATACGCGCACCCAGGTCTCCTTCCTGCGTGCGATGCGCCTCGTCCACCATAACGATGATGTTATCCCGGAAATTGATCGCTTCTGTGATCTTGGCAAACTCAAAGATCTTCGTAATGATGACCTTGCGGGTATCTGCCTTGAGCAGTCGGGTGAGCTCCGCGTTGGTATCAGCCGGAACCAAATTCGGCACGTCGGCCATAGAGAATGTACCGAAGATCTGTCCGCTCAGATCGATACGGTCGTTTACGATGATGACCGTCGGAGCGTTCAGCTCTTTCATCATACGCAGTTTTTGCGCCGCGAAAACCATCAGCAAAGATTTGCCGCTGCCCTGGAAGTGCCAGATCAGGCCTTTCTTCGGATATCCGGCTTTTACACGGTTGACAATGAGATTGGCGCCTTCGTACTGCTGATACCGGCAGACTACCTTAATTTTGCGGTTGTGCTTATCCGTGGAAAACAGGGTGAAATAGCGGAACAGATCCAGGATGACCTCTTTCCGGGTTATGGAGGCGACGCTTTTCTGTACCTTGGAGAAATCGCCCTCTGCGTGTGGGATATCCGCGTACCAGGGGCCCCACAAGGTCACGGGAGCATTTATTGCGCCGTAGCGGAAGCATTTGCCCTCCGTTGCAAAGTTGAAGATATTGGTCACGAACATCTCCGGGATAGACTTCTCATAATCGAGAATATCCCCAGCGCCGTCCATCCAGCTGATTGCCGGACGCACGGGAGACTTCATTTCACCGATCGACACAGGGAATCCGTTGATCAGCAGAACGACGTCCAGCCGCTTTCCGCCGACAGCTTGCGGGTATACCCACTGATTGGTTACGACAAAAAGGTTGTTCTCCGGGTTGTCATAGTCAAAAAAGCGGATACTGATGGAACGCCCGTCCTTATCGAACGGAAAGCTGTTTTCCTCAAAGATTAGCTTTTTGAAACGCTCATTCTGCGTCACCAGATCATGAGGCCTTACGGTGGAGATCAATGCTCGCAGCTTATAAATCACAGTATCCGCATGGGCAGGATTTGCCGCAATACAGGGATTAAAACGAATGAGAGCATCCTTGAGATGGGATTCAACTAAAACATCAGACTCTGCACGAGGTAATTCGACAGCAGGAATATACTCCCAGCCATTGGATTGTAGGGTATGGATGATCATATCTTCAACGTTCTGTTCACTAAAACTATTCGGCATAATCTTGCCCTCCGATATAGATTGCATCACGGTGCCAACTGGTATTACTCATCAGTCTCGTTAGATTATTCTGTGTCCAACTGTTGCCGCATTAGAGTTTTCTGTGATGCGGTGATATACTCCAATGCTTGCTGAGCTTCAAACTTTGATTTATCGCTCTGCTCAACAAATGCTGCAAAGTGCTCCTGATCCGAAATTGGCGGCAAGAGGACCGGTAGTTTCTTCATATCGCCCTGTGTGAGTTTGGCCCTTGTTGTTCCATTAATAAGGCTCGATATATCAAGTAATCGAAATAGCTCGTTCCCATACACCAGATTACATGTTTCCTTTGGCACTAGTACATGGGCGTGATTGTTAACCCAGGCCTTCCCTCGAATAATATATGATGATGCTTCTCCAGGGCCATAAGCTCCACAGTCTTCTGCCAAACAGAGCGCATTATAATCAGCGAGGTACTCATTGATTGCATCTACTTGGCCATTCGCCCCATAATAAGGGAATAAAGTTCCCGTGTGCATTGTGGCTCGAGCCGATTCATTCAATGGTTTTCGTAGATCGTCTCTGATAAAAAAAGCTTCCGTTAGTGGTACTGTTTCCTTCGCAAAATTCGGGTCCCCGAACATCTCGATAAATTGCGATTTCACCAAGTCATCAGTTTTAGCAATAAGTTCCCTGTATGCGTTCTTCACACGCTCCATTGCCCACAACACATTTACGATTCTTTGCTGCTCAGCTTCAGGCGGCAAATAGAATTCATAATCTTTGAGCTGGTTCCACTTAATCCGCCTGGTTAGGGAACCGGTTGAATTTGAGACGATAAACTTCCAAAGTCGTTTGCTATACAGGACGGCAATTAGATAGCCGTCGACTATTGCACCAGGTTTTTCGCGAATGGTCAATATATCTGCAGAACAGATACCGTCAAAATCCACTCTGGGTGCTCTTTCGCGGAAATCACTGCCGTATAGACTACGTCTTACAAGAAGATAGTCTCCTGCTTTGAAAAGCTTCTGTGCAGAGTGAATCTTCTTCGCATCTTGCTTCCGTGAAATCTTAAAAGCAAATCCGTCTATGCAATCTGAGCCTATATACCACTCATATTTAGAATTGGCAGGATCATCAATTCTCTCGGAGTATTCTTCAGCAACGTCACTAAGCCTGACCTTTCTCCAACTCTTTACATCATAGTCTTCGAAAGTGATTGTCTTTCCCTGCAGCGGGCTTTCTTCTAATCCATCATCAATCAGCTGATACTGCTCTTGCGCAGTGACAGAAGCAGAGATAAAGGCATCCAGATTATCAGTAAAGTCGCCGTCATCTATGTCTGCATCACTGTTGACGTAGAGTTTGATATTAAGATTACCGTCATTTGCCAGTATTTCATCAATCGGGACACGTTTTGAAAAGTCAGGAATATCGACATCGCTAAAGTATGCCTGCGTTATCCGAGCGATATCTTCGTCAAACAGGTAGTTTTGTGTTTGTACCTTGTGGGTGCACTTTTCTGCTTCGATGAACAGAATTGAGCTCTTGTGTATTTCCGGTTTTCCTGTACGCAAAACCAGTATGCATGACTCAAGCCCGCTATTATAAAACAGATGGCGGCCAAGCCCTATCACAGCATCTATGCATCCACTGGCTATGATTGCTTTTCTTATTTCCTTTTCCTCATTACGATTCAGCACGCCGTGAGGTAATAGTATGGCGGCGCGTCCAGTAACAGGTTTCAGCGAGGAAATAATGTGCTGGATGAACGCATAATCTGCTCTGGACTGAGGCGGCGTACCATATGCGTTCCTGCCATATTTGTCGTTTTCGAATGCCGCACGATCCCACTGGCTAATCGAATACGGAGGATTTGCCAGCACAATGTCAAACCGTTTTATTGTTCCATGTTCAATAAAAGCAGGCGCTTTCAAAGTATCATCGTTTACGATATTGAAATCCTCAATTCCATGAAGGAACAGATTCATTTTCCCGATGGCACTGGTCAGTTGATTGATCTCCTGCCCGTAGACCTGAAGATTTCGCCACTCTTTACCTTGATCTTTCAAATGGGCAATACAGGAAATGAGCATACCCGCACTGCCGCAGGTGGGATCATAGACCGATTCGCCGCTTTCAGGCTGCAAAATCTCGGTCATCAGGTGGACCACGGTACGGTTCGTATAAAATTCCTGTGCGGTATGGCCGCTGTCATCAGCGAACTGTTTGATCAGGTATTCATAGCCCTGACCTAGCTCATCCTCCGGACAGTTTTCCAGAGAAAGATTACGTGAGGAAAAATGCTCCAGAAGATCCCGAAGCAGCCTGTCAGGCAGACGGTTTTTGTTGGTCCAGGCACCGTCGCCGAAGATACCGACCATTTTTTCGCCATTGGCTCTTTCGATTTCACGGAACGCGGAAACGATTGCTGCACCGACGTCTTCCGTTACCTGTCTGACGTCATTCCAGTGATGTCCTTTGGGAACAATAAACTTGTGCAGCTCCCGTTCCGGGTACAGTTCAATATCCTCACCGTATTCCTCAAGTGCCTTGGTAGTCTCTTCGTCGTATACGTCACAGATCCGTTTGAAAAACATCAGAGGAAAAATGTACTGCTTATAAGCACCGGCATCGATATTCGTGCGGAGTAGGACAGCCGATTGCCAAAGGTAGGATTTCAGTTCGTCCAGCGTGATGCGGTTAGCCATCGATGTAGCCTCCTTCCTTCAACAGCTGCATAAGCGCAACCTCGCTCTCCTGAACCTCATTCAGTGCGGAAAAGAACTCCGCTCGGATCTTCTTCGGATCAATAGGCGGTGCAGGCGTTTTTTCAATATAGGTATTGACAGAGAGTGTGTAATCTTTTGCCCGAATCGTCGCCAGATCTACGATCGCGCATTTATCGATCACATCTTTGTAATCCTGCCACAGACGATAGACCTGATCGGTGTCCGCTTCTGTCATTATGTTTTTAGCCCGCTGTGCGGTATAGATATTCGTTGCGTCGATCATGCAGGTTTTCCCGCGGTGCGCCAGGGGCTTATTGTTATTCAGAAACAGGATGCATGCGGAGACACCGGCTCCGTAAAACAGATTGCCAACCAGCGTGATCACACACTCGATACAGTCCGTTTCAATCATCTTTTGTCGGATGGCTCCTTCTCGTCCGCCGTGGAACAGGACACCCTGCGGCATTACAACAGCACAGCGGCCCTTTCCGGGACGCATGGATTTATACATATGCTGCAGCCAGGCGAAGTCTGCGTTGGAGTCTGTCGGGCTGCCCCAGAGGTTGCGGCCCCACTGATCACCCTCGAAGACATCTGCACCCCAGTGATCAAGGCCAAAAGGCGGATTAGCCAGGACACAGTCAAACTGCTGCAGCTGGCCATTGTGAATGAACATGGGCTTGCGGAGGGTATCCTCGCGAACGATCTTGAATTCCCTTGCCCCGTGGAGGAATAGATTCATGCGGGCGATAGCGGATGTGGACAGGTTTTTCTCCTGGCCGTAGATCTTGCCGTAAGAAGCTTTCTCATCATCCATATTGCGGATGGCCTCGATCAGCATACCGCCGGTCCCACACGCCGGATCATATACGGATTCGCCGGATTTGGGCTGGAGCAGCCGGACCATCAGCTTGACCACAGAACGCGGGGTGTAGAATTCACCGGCATTCTTTTTACTCAAGTCAGCAAACTTTTTGATCAGATATTCGTATGCGTCGCCCATGACGTCGGCGGAGTAATTCCGGTTGCCGACAGGGAGGGAGGACATATGCTCGACCAGATCTCTCAAACGCTCATCGTCCAATTTGGTTTTATCGGTCCAGTTGGCGTCATCAAACGAAGAGAATAGTCCTGCCAGCGTATCCGGGTTAGCGTGCTCTATGCCCATCATGGCATCAACTATGGCCTTGCCGACGTCCTCGCTGGTCTCCCGGACGTCTTTCCAATGGCAGCCCTCGGGAATCACAAAGGCGTGGAGCTCATCTTCAGGATAAAAGACGATATCTTCACCATATTTCAGCTCGTTGTCGGCGGTCTCTTCGTCATAGACGTCAGACAGACGTTTGAAGAAGAGAATGGGAATCACATAGGACTTGTAGTCATCTTGGTCAATAGGACCGCGGAGGATATTACAAGCCTCATAAAGGTGACTGTAAAGCTGATTAGCCGTGGTCTCCCGATCAACGGTATCAGTGCTATGCTCCGCAGCGTCCGTTGCATCAATAGCGTCAAACAGGGACTGCTGCCGGTTTCCCGATACTGCTTTTTCTTCCGGCTTATAGCTCACAGGACGGGTCACATCCTTGGTGACAGCTTTTTCAACGACCATACCGTACTTGGCTTCAAATGCATTCAGTATATCCAGCTGGGTCTTGTCCAGGAATGTAAGGGCATGCTTGCGAAGATCGGAAGTAATCCCATAATACGCCTCTGCAATTCCGCCGGTGATCGCCGCAATGGTATCACTGTCGCCGCCGATGGAAATAGCATTGCGGATGGCATCCTCAAATCCGGTCGATTCAAAGAAAGCCTCAAAGGCCTGTGGCACGCTACCCTGACACGTAACGTCAAAAGAGTATGTAGGGCGAATGCTATCCAGCGTAAAGTCGATTTTGTAGTAGTTGGCTTCGATATAGTCCCGGATCTCCAGCATGCTTTTTCCGCTTCTGGCCAGGAAGATTGCAGTAGACGTCGCTTCGGCAGCCTTCATGCCCTCCGGGTGGTTGTGCGTCACTTTCGTCACAGCGCGGGCCAGAGTAATCGCTTCATCGAGCGTGGATGCTGCAAAACCGCAGGGACTCACACGCATAGCAGCGCCGTTGCCAAAGCTATTATACGGATGCGGATTATCTGCATAGATCCACTTGTGGAACTTACCGCCGTATCCAGCATGTGGATACTTTCTGCCAAGCTTCTGCATGCAGGAGACGGCCCGCTGCTCCAGCCCGGAATAGTCGCCATTACAATCCAGGATTGCTTTTGCAACAGCAAGGGACATGATACTGTCATCCGTCGGACGGCAGCGTCCCATGGTAGTGAGCAACTCAAAATCTTTGGTTTTTATATTGTGCCACTCAAAACGAGAGCCGGCGATATCGCCAATCAAAGCCCCTAACATCAGCAATCACCATCCTGTAAGTCATCCGGAATGAAATCCATGATTTGGTCGCTTGTCACATTAAGAGCAACGCATATGGCCCCTATAACGTCGGTCGTAACATCTTTATCATTTGCCAGTTTGCACATCTGATAATGCGTGATCCCGGCCAACTGCTCAAGATCCTTCTTTTTCATGTTCCGATCAATTAAAATATGCCACAACTTTTTGTATGTTACTGCCATGTTCATTCCCCTTTAGAGAAAGTCTTTTCGATACTATTGAGCAAATTATATCACTTTCACTTAAATATCTCTATTTTAGTTCGATATTCTTTACCTTTGTCTGCAAAATCAATTGCTATTCCCTTTTTTCAGAAAAAGGCAAAAGATTACCCAACTACTAACTTGTTTGTTTTCTTTAAGAACTTAGCAGGGATCGGTTCATCTAGTTTCCATATTATGTTCATTGGTTTACTACCATCATGGCTTATATATTTAGCAGTCCCAAGATAGGAATATGCTTCTGCCCCATTCGAAATTCTGTCTTCTTTAAATTCACGAACGAACAGCAACACCTTACTTCCTCTCTCTTGGTGATTAATATATCTTTGCCCGGTTGGTGAATTTTCCGATGTAGTGCTTTGGCTCTGCCAATGAAACAATGTTTCATCAATTGAATAGTCATTGTACATAGTCGTTGGAGAATAGTCTTTATCTGACTTATTAAGTGTAATAAAAAACACATCCAGTTTTTTTTCTGATAACCACTTGGCACCTTCACGTATCGTTGAAGGTCTCATATAATCCATAGCCACTAAAACCTGGTTACGTGTATAGGTACAATGCAAGTCAAGCGGGCAATCAAATCCCACATCTACTGTTGAATCGATAAAATCGATATTATCATATCGATACCTCAATAGCTCTACCAATTCATCTAACATAACCGTGCTCTTAGCAAGCTCGTGTATTTCGTCTTCTGCCTCTTGATTAGTCCAACCTTCAGAGTCACTTCCCCAAATCGTTATATAGAACATCCTAAGCATTCTTAGGTCTCGTTCAGAAAGGCTGCCAATCTCTATATTGGCTAGCTTAGGTATAAGTTCAAGGAGAAAAGAAATCCACTTTCTCGAATCGATCATGGACAATCTTGCCATTGCCTTGGTAAGGATCTCCTCAAGAGGATCCGAGAAATCATCTATTAAATCAGCTCTAGCGCACAACCTAGAAAATGATGCAAATTTATATATGCTTCTTGGGTCCAAGTGGTAGTAATCCAAGAATCTCGCTAAACTAATTTTCTCACCTGTATCTTCTTCAAAAGAAGCAACTCGTGCGACTAATGCTGCCGTATTACCATAAGAAGCTCTAATATTATCCAGAATATATTGAGATGCTTTCTTTTCTAACTGAATATAACATCCCTTAGGCACAGATATAAATCCATCTTTAATCTCTCTGGAAACACTACGTGAAGTATTAGAAAGAAGAGCAGCAAACCTATCCTCGAAGTTATATCTTTTATTTGCCTGTCCCACGAAATCTAAAACTGTAAGGCACTCCTTTCCCTCTGACAACCTAAGCCCTCTCCCTAATTGTTGTAAAAAAATAGTCAAAGACTCTGTCGGTCTCAAAAAAAGAACTGTATTGACCTCAGGTATATCTACACCTTCGTTATATATGTCTACAACGAAAATGAAACGAACGTCACCAGACACTAAGCTTTTTTTTGCACTGTATCGCTCGCTATCAGGAGAGTCTGATGTAAGATACATTGCAGGAATATGGTGAGCATTAAAATAACTGCTCATGAACTTTGCGTGCTCAACAGAAACACAAAAACCTAACCCTTTAACTTCATCAATATCTGTCACATATTTAAGCAAAGACATTATAATAAGATCAGCGCGCCGTTCTGCTACCAATCCACTGAAAGCATAGACATTTGTTAGCTCATTTTTATCATATCCTCCTACAGTCCATCTCAACGTGTTCAAGTCTACAGTATCTGTCACACCAAAATACTGGAAAGGACAAAGCAATTTGCGGTCGATTGCTTCAGGCAAACGTATCTCAGCTGCGATTCGATTATCAAAGTAACTAAGAATGTTTTTCCCATCTTTTCGCTCAGGTGTAGCTGTTAAACCAAGAAGAATTTGTGGTTGATAATAGTCCAATAGCCTTTGATATGTTGGAGCGGCAGCATGGTGAAACTCATCA
>JAFRJM010000017.1 GCA_017432285.1 Oscillospiraceae bacterium
AAAAACATAATCGGTTGATACATGGACCAGCTGCGTCTCAGTTTTCTCGCAGGCCTCCGCCAAGAACAGCGGAGCCATTGCATTAACTCTGTAGGCATCCTCTCTATGAGTTTCGCACCCGTCTACATTCGTATACGCCGCACAATTGAACACAACATCAAAACTGCCGCTTCTAAGATATTCTTTGACAGCATATTTATCAGTAAGATCCATCTCCTCAAGGTCAATACCGACCACTTTTGCATCGATAAATCTTTTGGGAACAGATCCGATAGAACAGCTGCCCTCACTAAGCTGATTCTGCAGTTCTGTACCAAGCTGTCCTTTTGCGCCGGTTACCAATACACGCATATCTTCTCTCCTTTACGCTTTTCCAGCGATCTGGATTAAATACTTGCCATAGTCACTCTTTCCATAGCGGACAGCAGATTCAAGCAAACTGTCCCTTGTTATCCATCCTTTGGAATATGCTATTTCTTCCAGACAGGCCACATACAGACCCTGCCTCTGCTGAATAGCATCTACAAAGTTCGCTGCATCCAACATCGCTCTGTGAGTTCCTGTGTCAAGCCATGCCATACCGCGTCCGAACAGCTCGACCCTCAAAGTCCCGTCTTCAAGATATGCATTATTTACAGCTGTGATCTCCAACTCTCCTCTTGCAGAAGGAGTGATTGTCTTCGCTATCTCTACCACATGATTGTCGTAAAAATACAAGCCGGGAACAGCATAACTGGATTTGGGCTCTTTGGGCTTTTCTTCAATAGACAGCACTTTGCCGTCTTTATCAAACTCGACCACACCGAAGTCGCTCGGATTTGACACATGATAACCAAATATCGTGGCTCCATTGTCCCTAGAGGCTGCTTTCTGAAGTCTTTCGGAAAAACTGTACCCATAGAAAATGTTATCGCCGAGCACCAGACAGACACTGTCCTTACCTATAAATTCCTCGCCGATAATAAATGCTTCCGCCAATCCATTAGGCGCTTCCTGCACCGCATATTCAAAGCGGACCCCTAATCTCTCACCGTTTCCCAGAAGCTCCCTGAAAGCAGGCAGATCTCTGGGAGTTGAAATGATCAGAATATCCCTGATCCCTGCCAGCATGAGCGTTGAGATAGGATAATAGACCATTGGTTTGTCACAAACAGTCAGCATCTGTTTGCTTACTGCAATTGTTGAAGGATATAGTCTTGTTCCGGCTCCGCCTGCAAGTACGATTCCTTTTACAAGAGGGGTCTGTTTTTTCACAATGTAACTCACTGCATTTCTCACTTTCCTCTATTAATATTCTCTTTACTGTAAAGACAAAGGAAATACTTTTTATATGATAATCATAGTTTCAAACTTTCAGCAACAGTCAAACTGTTGCAATTCTCCGAATTGAATGGTGACAACGTTTCATCAACTAAACAATATATTCTTGTTCCATTACAACTACAGAATATGTAATTACGAACATTATTTTACTTCTTGCACTTGTCTTTCATATTCGCTTGCGTTGTAAATACAAAGCTTAATCAAAAAACAAATGCATTTATTCCACTCCACTTTTTATCCTTCTCTGACAATATTAGCTTTGTACCATCTATCATCTCATAAACATACTCATCTTGACAGTTTTTCGCTACTAGCGGCCATTGTATTCCAATCGCTGGATCGCTCCACGCAATACCCCCTTCATCATTTGGATGATAAAAATCGTCGCACTTATAACAAAACTCAGCAAAATCAGTCAAAACTAAAAATCCGTGTGCAAATCCTTTAGGAATCAAAAACTGCTTTCTGTTCTCACTAGATAGCACTTCTCCATGCCATTTTCCAAACGTTTCACTCTCTTTTCGAAGATCCACAGCAACATCAAACACTTCTCCAGAGATTACTCTTACCAACTTGCACTGGGGATATTCTTTCTGAAAATGTAGTCCTCTTAAAACGCCTTTAGTACTTTTACTTTGGTTATCTTGTACAAAGTCGATAAATATTCCTTCTTTCTCAAAATCTGCTTTGTTGTATGTTTCTGTAAAATATCCCCTACTGTCCGAGAAAATTTCAGGTAATATCACACACAGTCCTTTTATTCCTCCGACATCTTTACTTACTTTTAGTTTCCCCATATTTCCCTCCTAACTGCTATTTCTTTACAAAATCAAAACCAAACTCAAACAGAATGTATGTATTGTTCGCATACTTCTGTTACATCTCCATCCGCTGCAATACGTCCATTATTAAGCCATATTGCTCTTTTACATATTCTCTTTATCTGTTCTATAGAATGACTAACCATAATTACTGTCGTTTCACCAGACATCAGTTCATCTATTTTTTTTTCGCATTTTTCTTGAAACAAAAAATCTCCAACCGCAAGCACTTCATCTATTATAAGAATTTGTGGTTTTACTATAGTTGCAATAGAAAAACCTAATCGTGCATACATACCTGAAGAATAGTTTTTTACTGGTACATCAATAAAATTGCCAAGTTCTGAGAACTCAACGATTTGATCATATACATTATTTAGGAATTCTTTAGAATAACCCAGAAGAGCACCATTTAGATAAATATTTTCTCGGCCTGTCAGTTCCGAATCAAAACCAGCCCCTAACTCAATTAATGGAGACACAGATCCTTTTATGGTCACTGCGCCTTTCGTCGGTTTAAGTATCCCAGCTATAATTTTCAACAAAGTGGATTTACCGGCTCCATTAAGTCCTATTATTCCAACAGTCTCCCCTTTCCTGACTGAAAATGTAATATCATCAAGCGCTAAAAACTCTTTAAACATCAATTCTCTTTTAATTATTTTAAGAACATACTCTTTAAGGCTATCGACTTTCTCTGTTGACATATTAAAAACACATGAAACCTCTTTGCATTCTATGACAATATCATCCATAGATATCCTCCTTCAGGCATTAAATGAACACCAACTCATAAGGTGTCTTTGCAAGTGAACCTTAAGCACTAAGATATATTCGAACAAAGCATATTAAATGCATATTATAAATACAAGATAAAACGGTCTTGTAGTTTTTTAAACACTGCTGCCCCTAATACAAATGATCCAATAGCATATCCTGCACACACTAAATTCTGCGTTACTGTTGGCATAGCGCCATATATCATAGTATCGCGGAAATATGTAATATACCACGTCAACGGATTAACTCTTACAATTAGATAAATCCAACTAGTTTCGCCAAGCATCTTTTCAGAATAGAAAATAGGGGTAATATATAGCCACGCAGTTAATACAACTGAATGTAAATGTTTAATATCATGTAAAAACACACTAAATGACGATAACAAAAGGCTAACACCCACTGTGAAGATAAACAATAATATTAAAGGTATTATCGCCAAAAACATTACAGCAGAAAATCTCGCACATGTAATAATCATTATTAATATTAATGCAATTAATGTAAAAACTGTATTCACAAAAGCGAATATGACCTTCTCTGTTGGAAATATATATTTAGGAACATAAACCTTTTTTATAAGTGATGCCGCCTCAACAATTGAAAACAATGCGCTTGATGTAGCATCGCTAAAAAAATTAAAAATTAGTTGCCCCGAAAGCAAATATAGGGGGAAATTATCTATATCACCTCTAAATATATGTGAAAAAACCGCATTCAGAAGTAACATCATTAAAATTGGGTTCAAGACACTCCAAATTATCCCCAAAATAGACCTTCTATATTTTACAACGAAATCTCTAGAAGTGAGATTCATCAACAAAAAACCATATTTGCTAATTTCATCCATATTACTATCCTCTTCAAAAATAATAGTGCCATTTGCTAGATTTTTATTCTTTTCTTATTAGATTAGGATATCCGTACTATTCTACACTATTACATCTAAACATCTAGAATATCTTTATTGAATTTTACACCATAATAGAAATTTCTCCTAACCCTTTTGCTTTATGCTAATTTGTTGTTAAACATAGTAATAACTCTCTAATTTTGATAAGATAATATAAATCTTTATAAGAGAACTATATTTATGAAAGGAAATGAACAGTACTGGTTTTTGCTAAGAATGAAAGTAAGTATTATAACCCCAGTATTTAATGCCAGACAATTTCTCGAAGAAACATTTTCTTCTGTATATCAGCAGTCTATAGGCTTTGATAATATCGAATGGATACTTGTAGACGACTGTTCAACTGATGGCAGCAAAGAAATAATTAATCAATGGGCAAAGAAATATAAAAACATCGTTACTTACCAGACTCCAACAAATAGCGGCGCCCCTGCTTTTCCTAGAAACATTGGATTAGATCACGCCTCGTCAAAATATCTTATGTTTTTGGACAACGATGATTGCCTTACGCCTGGCGCTTGCGAAGATCTGTATACCGCTATAGAAAGTTCTAATTCAGATATAGTATCAGGAGATGCTGTTCTGTTGAATGCGAAATCTTTCACAAAAGAAGAGAAAGAAAAGCTTATTTTAAACACTTCTAACTATCCCACAACTACAATCTCTCTATCTCTTCCATTTAATGAAAGCATCAATCCCTTTATCAACAATCATTGGTGCAAAATATATAAACGCGATATAGTTGAAAAAAACAGTATCAGATGCCTCAATGGAGAGCTTTGGGAAGATATTCTTTTCCTTTTTCTTTATCTGTCTTGCGCTGAAACCGCACATCATATCCAAAAACCCATAATTCAGTACCGAGTGAGAAAAGATTCGCTTTCAAGAGAGATCAGCAAAAAGCTGTTATGCTCTCTCCCAAAATCTACAGATTTTGGAATGACTAAAGCCGAAGCATTGGGAAAAGAAAATGCCCAAAAATACGTGGCGCTACTCGAAGCCTCCAACCATATTGAGTATTATTTAGATCAAATGCTACGCTCCGAATCTTTATCAACTGAAGATCTCAATGAATGCCTTCTCTGTTGGAAAAACGCTTTTATGTACAGTACTTTATATGGTCTTTCTTTTCACTCAGCATATAGCAAAATCCTTGCTGATGATTTCTCAAATGGTGATGATGAAAAAGCACTATTCCACTTTCATACATTGCGTGAACTGTATAAACAGCGCGAAAAAGAGAAAAACGACATCCTTAATTCAAAATCATTCAGACTAGCTCAAATGATAAGCCAATTCTTGCACCATAAATAAATATGTTTCATTCTCGATAGCGAAGAGATACTATCTCCTCTTCGCTATTTCTTTTTGTTTTTGCGCTAACATCCCTAAGTAGTACATAAGGAAA
The DNA here is from genome assembly GCA_017432285.1 of Oscillospiraceae bacterium. GTDB lineage: Bacteria > Bacillota > Clostridia > Oscillospirales > Ruminococcaceae > RUG11783. The sequence continues at coordinate 5,246 of JAFRJM010000017.1, forward strand.
GTCTCGGCTGAATAGACTCCTCCTTTTTGTTTATCTGCTTTCTCCTTAAACTCATCTGCAAAATGAATATACTCATCCGGATCGGTAATGTTCCAATATGTAAATTCATCGCTTAAATACTTTTCTAGCTGTCCTTTTGCCGTCAATGCATCGAAATCATTTAAGATTCCTGTGTAATAATCGCGAAGCTGTTCCCCACTAGTATAGTATTTAAGAAGATCATCCTTGAACTGAAGCCCATTGTATGCACTGTACTTTTGGACACGATCTTCTTTCTCTTTTTCATTGAACGGAACAACAAAACAACATGTCGCAAAGTGAACAACAAAATATGACGCTTCTGTAAGCATTCTTAACCATAGTGACCAGTCTTCATTTGCATCTAGGTCCTCTCGCATCCCGACAGCATACTCCAATATTTCTTTTCGAAAAAAAACACCATTATCAGGAGTAGCACACAGGTGAGACATCGTAAATGGATCAATTCGTGGGAAATTCATAAAATGTATTTCCTTGATTTCAAATTTATAAGGAGCGTCGCCACACTTGTCAATCGAGAGAGATAAATCCTGCAAAAAAACGATATCCACTTTTTTGCTTTCAGCTACTGAAACAGCAGTTTCCAAATGCTCAGGAAATAGATAATCGTCATCATCCAAAAGATTGCAGTATTTTCCTTTCGCTAACGAAAACCCAAGGTTTGCAGCAGCAGATCTTCCAATAGGCTTTCCTGTGGCGTGATATCGAATTGGAAGGTCTCCAAACTCAGTTGCAATCATCTTCTCTGCCGTTGGTTCCCCATCTTCAATTAGAACTATTTCGAAATTCTTATATGTCTGCATCCTTAATAGTCCCAGTGTTTTTTTAAGAACCTCTGGTCTTCGGTGTGTCCTTACTATTACAGATACAAGTGGCGATATTGTTAATTGAGGGACCGAGAAACTTCCTCGCAATGTGGCATTGGTCAAAAAGTTAAATCCTTCAGAGGCGTCTCCAGATTGGTTTATTGAGTTTTTGATAAGCACTTTGCATATATGAGGTATTTTTTTTAGTATTGTTTTTCTGGAATAGTTACCAACAGATATATCATATGAAACTATAGCTTTATAGAGCTTAGTTATTACAGTATTTTTAAGTGCAGCGTTACCATGTTTATAATCCAAGAATAACCCGTCTAACCACACCTCCGTAATATCTTCTGGATACTCTTGAAATGAAGGCGCTTTTATTTCATATGATGTTCCACATCTAAACCCCAGTTTGTTAGCGCGGTAAAGATAATCTGCAGCAATCGTCCAACCCATATCCTTGTCCGCTTCTCCTGTAGCCTTGTAGCACTTTCCAGAAACAGCTAAAGTTCCCACGGGAGGGCACTTACAAGAAAAATCTTCCAGAGAAAGCATACCAGTGGATAATACCGGATACTGCCCCAGAACAAAAACATCTTCCGCACGCTCGTCAAAAAGGCTATCGACCTTGTTCAAAAATGATTCGTCGTATTTCTGAAGGCCGATAATATAATTCCCTTTTTTTGTTTCCCCTACTTTTTTTATCATGAATTTCCTTCACTATATTATGTATCATATAAAGAATATTGTGATTTTATCGCGTAGTTTATGTTTGAGAGCACTGTTTCAACCAGTTGCTCACGACTATCGAATTTTCTCTCTGGACGAATAAACTCATAAAACCTTACTTTGATCTTTTTCCCATAGATGTCTCCAGAGAAATCCAGTATGTGAGTCTCTGCTGTCGCTTCAATATCGGTCGTTACAGTTGGCCTTGTTCCCACATTGGTAATACTACGATACCTCATATCATCAAATTCGGTTTCCGTAAGGTAGACGCCGTTTTTCGGTATCATAATATCGGCAGGAATAAGGATGTTCGCTGTGGGGAATCCCATTCCTTTTGCAAGGTGATTACCATGAACTACTTCGCCCTCAATCGAATATGGTTCGCCTAGCATTTTGTTCGCTCTTTTGATCTGTCCGCTTGCCATAAGTTCTTTAATTTTGGATGTTGAAATAATTTCATCTCCCAAATAAATCTCATCAACAATATGAACGGCGAAATCCATTGCTTTTCCAAATGAGCTTAATTCGCTAATAGACCCAACACGATTTTTCCCAAACCTAAAATCCTCTCCGCAAAAAACTGCACCAGCATTCAAGCCGTTCATGTCTGCAAGAACCGTTTTACAAAATGTTTCCGGAGACATCTCACGTATTTGGCCAAATGGTATCTCCACATACAGTGCTACTCCCATCTGTTCTGCTTTATCAATCGAGTACTCTCTGGGAAAAAGGTCCTGTCTCCCTTTTCCTTCTGCACGCAATTCAGACATATCAAAAGTAAGTATTGTTGGGATGAGCTCATGCTCCGTTGCATACTGCAACATCTTATGGATAAGTTCCTTATGCCCAAGATGCATCCCATCAAAATATCCGACCGCAATAGCGGTCTTTTTTTCTGTATTCAGTTGTCCAATCCCTCGAATAATGTCCAACTTTATGCCTCTTCTGCCTGCCATAACTTCTTCAGTTCAGCAGTATCGGTTATCGTTCCAAGTCCAATATACTTATTTTCTTTATATACATTAATCAGCAAGCCAGTTTCATATTCCTTGCCTAAGCGTGAGACGGGAAAAACAAAGCCATTCAAGAACAGCCTGGCAAGATTCTCATCCAGTTCAACAGACGGATAGTCTGTAAACAGTGCTGACGGCTCTATCAGAAATTTTTCTTTGTCCTCTGCCACCTCAAGTTCTTCCAACGTTACGGCGTCCTTTATAGAAAAACCACATGCATAAATCCTCTCCAGACCTTTCAGATATGCGAAACATCCACACTGCGATGCCAGATCCTCCGCCAGTGTGCGGATGTATGTTCCTGCAGAACATCTCACCCGTATCCTTGCCTTATCGCTAGCGAAGTCCAGTGTCTCTATATCACTCACTATGATGGTGCGGGGCTCTCTGTCTATCGTCTTCCCCTGTCTCGCCATATCGTAGAGCGGCACTCCGTTCTTCTTTATGGCGCTGTACATTGGAGGAATCTGCGTCTGCTCTCCAAAATGCGCCTGCACGGAGGCATACCAGTCCTTTTCGTTTGGTCTGGTATCACTGGAAGATACTGGTTTACCTTCCCTATCTCCAGTGTCAGTTTTTATACCAAACGCTATATCCGCTATGTATTCTTTGTCCGTATCAGGGAGATACTGTATCAGCTTTGTGGCTCGCCCAAGAAAAACAGGCAAAACTCCGGTGGCCATTGGATCCAGTGTGCCGGAATGACCTGCCTTCTCCTTAGAAAAAAACCTGCTCACTGCTCGCACTGCTTCAAAAGAAGTGCGGCCTGCAGGCTTATTCAGAACGATTATACCGTTCAATTGCTCATCTCCTGTTTTATGAGTTTGCACATCGCTACTTTTATGTCAAAAGGTGTTCCGGAGCATTCGCATCCGGCAGCGAAGGTATGTCCGCCTCCACCAAAATAGCTGCATATCTTCGCGGCGTTCAGGAACTTCGTCCTCACCGAGATCTTCCAGTTGCCGTTCGGACGTTCTCTGAGCGTAATTCCGGCTTCCACGCCTTCAACGCTCTTGGGAAGACTGGCAAGCCCCTCAATATCGCTCTCGAGGCATCCCGTCTTCTCCATCATCTCTCTGGTGATAGTTATGAAACAGATGCGTCCGTCATCCGCGAATTCCATTCCGTCCAGAACCAGACGTTCTATTTCAATCCTTGCCCGGGCTTTCTGCTCGAAGAACAGTTGGTTGAGATTTGCTATATCCACACCGAGCAAAGACAGCTTGGCTGCCCGGATATGACACTCAGGCGTCGTGTTATTGAATCTGAAGCATCCGGTATCTGTGGACAGTCCGACGTAGATGCAGCTTCCTATATAAGGAGTTACCGTTCCGCCGAAAGCCTCGATGACATCCATTATTATCTCGGCGCAGCTTGCGGACTGGGCTATTACCAGAGACTCTTTTGCAAATCCCGAGTTCGTACCATGGTGGTCTATAGCGAGGTCAATCCTATCTCCGAGATGCTTTGTCTCCTTGGGCAGCAGATGTACTCCCGCTATATCCACTGAGACTATGTAGTCAGGCTCGAACTCCTCATCCACATAGGCATCTGTGAGGACCTTATAGCAGCTCGAAAGCTCTCCGGACCATGTGGCCCGGACTGTCTTTCCCTTTTGCCTCAGCGCAGTGGTGAGGGCAAGTGCAGATCCTATGGCATCCCCGTCAGGAAGATTATGCGTTAGGATCAGTATCCTGTCCATCTCCATCAGACGCTGTGCTGTCTGCTGGATCGTCAGTTCCTTCGTCATTCTTCAGCCCCTTTAAAATGCTGTCAATACGATTATAGTAATCCACAGAATCATCAGGAATGAACTCCAATGCAGGTATCTTCCTGATGTTCATGGTGTGGGCCAGCTCGGTCTTGATATAGCCCTCCGCTTTTTTGAGCACTTCGCATGCTTCGGCAGCTGCTTCGCCGCCGCTTATGGAAGCAATATATACTTTTGCGTAATTCAGGTCTGATGTAACTTTTACGCGCACCACCTCAAGGAGCCCTATCCTGGGATCCTTCATCTTGGAGATGCAGAGCGCAAGTTCTCTCCTGAAATCCGCGTTTATCCTTTCAGAACGATGTGACGGCATATTGATCACTCCCTGTACTCTTCTTTTGTATAAGCCTCAAGGATATCGCCTTCCTTGATGTCGTTGAATCTTCCGAGAGAAATACCACATTCGTATCCTGCCGAGACCTCACGGACATCATCCTTGAATCTCTTGAGAGATGAGATGTTGTCGTCATAGATGATGATTCCGTCACGCACAACACGGATGATGCTGTTCCTTGTGATGACGCCTTCCTTGACGTAGCATCCTGCGACAGTGCCGACAGAACTGATCTTGTATACCTGACGGACTTCTGCGGATCCGAGGTCCACCTCGCGGATCTTCGGCGCAAGCATACCCTTAAGAGCATTCTGGACATCATCGATCGCATCGTAGATTATGCGGTACATGCGCATCTCAACGCCTTTCTCAGCAGCCTGTGTGGTTGCTGTAGCGTCAGGACGCACGTTGAATCCGATGATGATTGCTCCGGAAGCGTCTGCGAGCATAATGTCGCTGCCGTTTACTCCGCCTACGCCCATATGGATGATGCGTACACGGACTTCGTCGTTGGACAGTTTCTCGAGGCTCTGCTTGAGAGCTTCGCAGGATCCTTGAACATCTGCCTTGATGATGATGGGCAGTTCCTTGACTTCGCCCTCAGCGATCTGGCTGAACAGGTTGTCCAGCGTGACCTTGTGGAACGCGCGGAATTTCTCTTCCTGCTGCTCCGTTCTTCTCTGCTCTACGAGTTCGCGGGCAAGTCTCTCGTCCGCGACGGCGTTGAACTTGTCTCCTGCCTGCGGGACTTCAACAAGACCAGTGATCTCAACAGGAACTGACGGACCGGCCTCATTGATAAGTTTTCCGTTCTCGTCCATCATCTGACGGACACGGCCGATAGCCGTACCTGCGATGACGACATCTCCGTTGTGCAGAGTACCTCTCTGGACAAGGATGGTAGCGATAGGACCGCGGCCTTTGTCCAGTCTGGACTCGATGACAGTACCCTGAGCGGGTCTGTTCGGGTTGGCCTTGAGTTCCTGCATGTCAGCGACAAGATTGATCATCTCGAGGAGCTCATCTATTCCCATTCCTGTTTTTGCGGAAACGTTTACACAGACGACATCTCCGCCCCAGTCCTCAGGAACGAGATCATACTCTGTAAGCTGTGTCTTGACTCTTTCAGGATCTGCTTCCGGACGGTCGCACTTGTTGAGCGCAACGATGATCGGCACGTCAGCAGCCTTGGCGTGGTTGATAGCCTCGACTGTCTGCGGCATGATACCGTCGTCTGCAGCGATGACAAGGACCGCAACGTCTGTCACAGATGCACCGCGGGCACGGATAGCTGTGAAGGCCTCATGACCAGGGGTATCCAGGAAGGTGATGGTCTTGCCATTCTGCTTTACCTGATATGCGCCTATATGCTGTGTGATACCGCCGACCTCTCCTGCCTGTACGCGGCTCTTTCTGATGTAGTCCAGGATAGAGGTCTTGCCGTGGTCGACGTGTCCCATAACGACAACGACCGGCGCTCTCGGTACCAGATCCTCTTCCGAATCCTGTGTGGACTCGTCCTCTACGATGTTAAGTCTCTCTTCGATGGAAACATGGACTTCTCTCTCTACCTTCGCACCGAGTTCCTCAGCTACGAGAGCCGCTGTGTCGAAATCTATGAGCTCGGAGATGGAAGCCATGACTCCGAGGGACATGAGCTTCTTAATAACTGTGGTGGCAGTCTGTTTAAGACGTGTTGCAAGCTCTCCGACGGAGATCTCGTCCGGGATCTCGATCTTGAGTTGTGCGTGTCTGGCTTTCTCAAGCTGCAGCCTCTGAAGCTTCTGAGCCTCTGTCTCTTTCTTCTGATACTGCTGCTTGCCCTTAGCCTGGCGGTTCATGAACTTCTGGCGGTTGCCCTGCATGTTGTTCTTTCCGCCGCGGCGCTCGTTCTGATCGCCGCCCTTCTGGGTGGCCATGACGTCGTATTTCTCGTTGTACTTGCTGAGATCGACCTCAGATGCACGGGTATCCACAACACGGCGTTCACGCTCCTGCATGACTACTCGTGTTGTACCCTGGGTCTTGTTCTCTGCTTTGCGGAGCTGCTTCTCTGCGCTCTTCTCAAGATCGCGCTTCTCGGCAGGTCTGTTCTGGTTCTGTTTTTTCTGCTTGTTGGGGTTGGCATTCTGATTCTGCTGGGGCTTGTTCTGATTTTGAGGTTTGTTCTGGTTCTGAGACTTATTCTGACCTTGGCCCTGAGGCTTGTTCTGTCCCTGAGGCTGAGTCTGCTGCTTCTTCTCCTGATTTGCTGTTGGCGCTTTCTGCTCCTTCTTCTCAGATGCTTTGGGTTCTTCCTGTGCCTTTGGTTCTTCAGGAACCTTGAAGTATGCGTCCAGACTCTGGACCTGGTTCTTCAGAGTCACAGAGTTGAAGAAGAAATCCAGTTCCGCTTCGCTAAGCTGGCTGGCGTGCTTCCTTTCATCTCCGCCAAGCGCACTCAAAATCCCCAGAACATCCTTGTTGGACATCCCGGTGTCTTTTGCAAGATCGCTTACCTTATATTTAATTATCATTCCAAACCCTCCCCAGGCATTTCTGCCGATCTGCGGACCAGTTCCGCAAAGTTTTTATCTGTTACTGCCGCTACTCCGAACTTCCATCCGAACTTGTCGGCAATATCCTGCTGTGTTTCCTGAAGCATGATCACTTCTGTTTTGTCCGTGCAGCATTCCCGGACAGCTTTCTGAGTCCTCACCGATGTATCTTTTGTGATTATCACAATAGATGCACCGGCGCGGACAGCGTCCTTTGACGCTTCCAGCCCTATCTTAAGTTTGCCTGCACGCCTTGCCATAGATAAAGCGGACAACAGTTTTTCGCTCAATCCTAGTCCTCCTCCATCTGTTCAAGAAGCTGCTCAAAGACCTCATCTGTTATCTCGCAGTTGAGAGCCTTAGATATCAATCTCTGCTTCCTGGCTTTCTTCAGACAATCCTTGCTTCTGCATATATATGCTCCGCGCCCGTTCTTTCTTCCGGTGAGATCCACTGAGACCTCTCCTTCAGGAGAACGCACCACACGGACCAGTTCTTTCTTATCCTTGTGCTCCCGGCATCCGAGGCACATCCTTTGTGGGATCTTTTTAGGCATCTATTACCCTTTCGCCTGTATTACTCTTCGCCGTAGTATCCGCTCTCAGGACGGATATCGATGCGGTATCCTGTCAGTTTGGCTGCAAGACGAGCGTTCTGTCCTCTGTTACCGATAGCCAGCGAAAGCTGATGATCCGGGACCGTGACACGGCATGTCTTGGCTTCTGTATCAATCATCTCAACGCTCACGACGTTTGCCGGAGACAGCGATTCGCTGATGAACTTGACAGGATCTTCGCTCCAGAGAACAATATCGATTTTCTCGCCGCCAAGCTCTTCCACGATATTGGCAACACGCGTGCCTCTCGGCCCGATGCATGCTCCGCGCGGATCCACGTTCTCGTCCTTGGAATAGACAGCAATCTTTGTCCTCTGACCTGCCTCACGGGCGATACCCATGACCTGGACAGTGCCGTCAAAGATCTCAGGCACTTCATTTTCAAACAGTCTCTTGACGAGTCCTGGATGCGTGCGGGAAATGAGGATCTTGGGTCCTCTGTCGCTGACTTCAACATCCACGACATAGACTTTGATATGCTGTCCCTCTATGAGGACTTCGCCCGGGACCTGCTCGTTCTTGGGAAGGACTGCCTCGCTCTTTCCGATAAGGAGGACTGCGTTGCCCTTCTGAGGATCCACTCTGTTGACGACAGCATTCACGAGCTCGCCCTGCTTGCTCTGCAGTTCCTCAAAGACCTGCATACGCTCCACATCGCGAATTCCCTGACGGATGACGTGCTTGGCGTTGACAGCTGCGATACGTCCGAATTTCTTCACCTTTACGGGAATATCTATAACGGATCCAATCCTACAGCGTGAACGGTATGTCTTGCCCTCTTCCAGCGTCATCTGGGTGTTGGGATCCGTAACCTCCTCCACTACTTCCTTGCGGATGTAGATTTTGAAGGTCTCTTCCACAGGATCGATGTCCACATGGATATTATCTGAACCGCCGTAATCGCGGCGCACTGCGTGCACAATAGCTGCCCTGATCTTCTCGACCAGGCTCTCCTTTGAGACTCCTTTCTCTTTGGCTAACAGCTCAAGAGCTTCAAAAAAGTCATTGTTGTTGGCTGCCATTTTTTATTTATCCTTCCTGCTGAATAAGTCTTTATCGTCGTCTGCTTTCGTATATGAAACGGCGTTTCTTTGCAATGTCACAAGACCGCTCTCAGTCTTTATCACTATCTCTTCATCGTTGAATGAGTCAAGCGTCCCTTCGTAATCCCTAGTTCCGGTCTCATCTCCTCTGATGAGGTGGACGATTACATCCTTGCCCAGGTATGTGCTGTACTGATAGTCCGTGTGTATCTTTCTGCCCAGTCCGGGAGAAGACACCTCGAAACTGTATGCACTGGACAGGCTGGGGATGTCATCCAGAAGCGGGTCCACCGCCCTTGACACCTTCTCGCAGTCCTGGATACCTATCCCGTTGGGGCTGTCTATAGTGAGACGGAGAATCATGTTCTGTCCTTCTCTTCCAAAGAACACATCCCACATGGTGTATCCCATTTCCTGCGCTATAGGAGCGGCTATCTCCATCACCTGCTCGGCGATGGGTTTCTTTTTTTCTGCCATAGTTCCTCCAAACACTATCCATGACGACAAGAGAGCGGGTCTCCCCACTCTCTCTCGGTCAACAATCATTCAACGATTGTTATTTTACATTTATACGGACTGTTTGTCAAACAGTCCTATTATATAGTATTTCTTCATGCATCTTTTTCTCGCCTCAACCTTCAAAAATATACCCTCTGGATAAAAGCATATAACTTAGCATTTTATGAATTAATAAACGCTACAGAAATATATTACGAAGTATATGTGTAAAGCAGATAGAAATCATACATTTTTCACTTTAATTTATTTGTTATCTTTTATAGATTAACAAATCCATTTGGCACTATTCTCATAACAACAAAATACATATTTCTATTTTTCGAGCATTCATACAATTATTTTTTATGTTATCCATTTTAAAACATTTTTGTCTTTATCCTCGTTTTTTCACGTTTATTTCATCAAGACCATACTTTTTTAATACCTCTTTAGATAATAACTCTTAGCTCTGCCTCCAGTTATGTTTACAATAAACAAAACCCCAATCTCATTTGAGACTGGGGTCTTATCAACTGCTCTGTTTCGAACCAGTATTAGCCAAGATCACTGAAGTACTTGATTGTACGTACCATCTGGCTGGTGTAGGAGTTCTCATTGTCATACCAGGAAACTACCTGTACCTGATATACGCCGTCGTCAACCTTGGTTACCATTGTCTGGGTTGCATCAAAGAGTGAGCCATATTTCATTCCGATGACATCGGAGGAAACGAGCTGCTCCTCGGTGTAGCCGAAGGACTCATTGGCAGCTGCCTTCATAGCGGCATTGACTGCTTCCTTGGTGAGGTCCTCTGCCTTTACGACAGCAACAAGGATGGTGGAAGAACCGGTGACTACCGGAACACGCTGTGCGGAACCGATGAGCTTGCCGTTCAGTTCAGGAATGACAAGACCGATTGCCTTTGCAGCACCGGTGGAGTTCGGTACGATGTTTGCTGCGCCTGCGCGTGCACGACGGAGATCGCCTTTGCGCTGCGGGCCGTCAAGGATCATCTGATCGCCTGTGTAAGCATGAACTGTGGTCATGATACCGGAGAGGATCGGGAAGTTATCATTGAGGGCTTTTGCCATAGGAGCAAGGCAGTTTGTTGTGCAGGAAGCAGCGGAAATGACCTGATCTTCTGCTGTGAGTGTGTCATGGTTTACGTTGTAAACAATGGTCGGGAGATCATTGCCTGCAGGAGCAGAAATGACTACTTTTCTAGCGCCGGCATTGATGTGAGCCATGGACTTTGCCTTTGTGGTGTAGAAGCCTGTGCACTCGAGGACAACGTCAACACCGAGTTCGCCCCACGGACAGTTGTTAGCGTCAGCTTCTTTGTAGATCTTGATTTCTTTTCCGTCTACGATGATGGAATCCTCTGTCGCTTCGACAGTATGGAGATTCTCACCGATGCGGCCAATGTAGGAACCCTGTGCTGTGTCATATTTCAGCAGGTGGGCGAGCATTGCAGGGCTGGTCAGGTCGTTGATGGCGACTACTTCATAGCCCTCAGCACCGAACATCTGGCGGAATGCGAGACGGCCGATACGGCCGAATCCGTTAATAGCAACTTTAACCATTACTTGGTATCCTCCAAAAATATTTTATGTTGTGTAACACATAATTTAGCTACTTGTTATTGTAGCAAACCATGCATTTCTATGCAAGCGATAGGAGCGTTTTTGTCCGTTTTTTCAAGGATTTTCGGCCTTGTAGAACTTATGTTCTTTAAGCCGTACTATCTGAAAGAAAACGTTCTTTCAAATCTGTCCAGAGAGCCATATTCTTCCAACAAATTCAGATAGATCTCAGCGCATCCGAAGCTGTCACTTCCGGCGTGGTGAGCATCAAGAGGTATCCCCATCCAGTCACAGAGTGTACCCAGCTTGTGATTCGGCACCTTCTTGCCAAGGAGCGACCTTGCTATCTCAACTGTATCTGCGAAGTGCACATCATGAAAATCTATACCATAAGCGTAAAGGCATTTTCTTAACACATTAAGATCGAATCTTGCATTATGCGCCAAAACAAGCCCTGTATCTAGCTCTGCGCGTATCTGTGGCCAGACTTCCGGGAAAATGGGCTCAAGCTCTGCCTCCTCCTGTGTAATGCCATGGACCTTAACACAGAACCAGTCAAAGTCCTGCTCAGGGTTTATTCGGTATTCCACAGACTTGGTGACGATGTTGTTCTCGATGACCGTTATTCCTATGGAGCACATGCGCTCACTTTTGCCATTAGGCGTTTCCACGTCAAAAGCCACAGCTCGCTCAACCACCGGCACACGTAGGTATTCAGGCGCCATTTCCCTCAGTTCTTTCAGCTTTTGCTCATCGATCCAGATCATTGTATTGTTCCACGCGGAACACTCCCTATGTTTTTCCCGAAAATGTTCCACGTGGAACATCCTCATAGTAAAAGCCCCGTGAATTCACAGGGCTTATGGCGGAGAGTTAGGGATTCGAACCCTAGGTGAGTTTCCCCACACAGCATTTCGAGTGCTGCACCTTCGACCTCTCGGACAACTCTCCATGTGCAAACATGATTATATAGGAAAAAAATAACCTAGTCAACGAGCCAAATTAAGCACAAAACAGCCGTTTTCGTTGCCTTTTGAATGTTATTGAGATAAAATTGAGAGGAATTAATACAAAATAATGTTCCACGTGGAACATTTTCGGAGAACAATGGGAAAAATCATTGCGCTGACAAACCAAAAAGGCGGTGTTGGAAAGACAACGACCGCTGTAAATCTTGCTGCAGGACTTGGAGCAGCAGGAAAAAATGTCCTTTTGGTCGATATTGACCCCCAGGGGAACACTACTAGTGGCTATGGGATCAACAAAAGAAGCGTTAAGGCATCCACTTACCAGCTTATAATCGGTGAGAAGCCTCTTCAGGAATGTGTGATCAAGACTATGTACCCCGGAGTATCTGTCGTACCATCCAGCATTGACCTGGCGGGTGCAGAATTGGAACTCGTGAATCTGGATAACAGAGAATCCAGGCTGAGAGAAGCCCTTCTTCAGGCAAAATCTCAGTACGATTTCATCCTGATAGACTGTCCACCGTCTCTTGGGCTGCTCACTCTCAACGGTTTGAACTGCGCAGACAGCGTTCTGATCCCTATTCAGTGCGAGTATTACGCACTTGAGGGCCTTTCCCAGCTGATGAGCAGCGTGAGATCTGTAAAACGCCTGTACAACCCCTCTATAGACATAGAAGGTGTGCTGGTGACCATGTATGACTCCAGATTGAATCTCACAACTCAGGTCGTGGACGAGGTTAAACGGTTTTTCCCAAGAAAAGTATATAAAACAGTGATTCCACGCAACGTCCGTTTGTCTGAGGCGCCGGGATTCGGGAAACCTATCCGCTATTATGATCCTTCTTCTAAGGGAGCCGCCGCATATGACAGTCTTGCTGTGGAAGTGATACAGAACAACTCGAAGGGAGACTCAGATGGCTAAAAAGATTGGCGGCCTGGGAAAAGGCTTAGATGCTCTGTTTCAGGACAACTCCACTCCTGCTCAGGGAGCCACCGAGCTTCCGATGGATGAGATATTCCCGGACAGAAACCAGCCCCGTAAGGATTTTGATGATGAAAGCCTGCAGGAACTGGCAAATTCCATGAGAGAACATGGTGTTTTGCAGCCCATTCTTGTCCGTCCGATAGATGACGGCTACCAGATCGTTGCAGGAGAGCGCCGTTGGAGAGCTGCAAGATTAGCAGGACTCACTTCAGTACCGGTAAATATCCGTGAATTGTCGGATTTTGACGCTATGAGCGTCGCTCTGGTGGAAAATCTTCAGCGCGAAGACCTGAATCCTATAGAAGAAGCCGAAGGATATCGCAAACTTAGCAATGCCACAGGCTGGACTCAGGAACAGATCGCAAAGCGAGTCGGTCGATCTAGACCTTCTGTAGCAAACTCTCTGCGGCTTTTGAGCCTTCCTGAAGAAGTCATTGAGCTTATTCGCACTGGAAAACTGTCTACTGGACATGCAAAAGCCATTTTGTCCATCGCTGATGATGAAACAAGGATCGCAATAGCAAAAATGGTAGCCGAAAAAGGTCTTACAGTGCGTGAAGCTGAGAAACTCTCACAAAAAGGCCTTAAACAACAGCATTTCACCCTGCCGTCTACCAAAGATCCTATCGCTTCTGAAGTGGAATTAGCGCTAAAGGAAGCTTTAGGAGTAGAAGTAAACGTCAAATATAAGGCAGGAAAAGGCACATTATCACTAGATTTTTATTCAAAAGACCAACTTTTTGATTTTGCAAACAAACTGGGCGGAAAGGAACAGTAATTATAATGATAGATATTAGATTAGTTCGTACAAATCCTGAACTCGTTAAGGAAAACATTAAAAAGAAATTCCAGGACGATAAACTTATCCTCGTGGACGAGGTTCTGGATCTTGATAAGCGCTTCCGTGAAGCCCGTACACGTTGCGATGAGCTCAGGAATCAGCGCAATACCATAAGCAAGCAGATCGGTCAGCTTTACGGACAAGGAAAGCGCGATGAGGCTGAAGCCGCAAAGAAACAGGTCGCATCAATCAATGAAGAATTGACCGCTTTAGAACAGGATGAGGAGACTTTCGAGGCTGAGATCAGGAAAAGGATGATGGTGATCCCACAGATCATCGATGATTCTGTTCCGATCGGCAAGGATGACAGCGAAAATGTTGAGATAGAGCGGTTTGGAGATCCTGTTGTTCCGGATTATGAGATCCCTTACCATGTTGATATCATGGAAAGACTTAACGGAATCGATCTGGATTCTGCCCGCAGCACCAGCGGAAACGGATTTTACTATCTGAAAGGCGATATCGCCCGTCTGCACTCCTCCATCCTCAGCTATGCCCGTGATTTCATGATCGGCAGAGGTTTCACATATTACATTCCTCCGTTCATGATCCGCGGAAATGTAGTCAGCGGCGTCATGAGCTTTACCGAGATGGAGAACATGATGTACAAGATCGAGGGTGAAGATCTCTACCTCATAGGCACCAGCGAACACTCCATGATAGGCAAATTCATCAATACTGTCCTTGAAAAAAGCGAACTACCTCAGACGCTTACCAGCTACAGTCCCTGCTTCCGCAAGGAAGTCGGTGCCCACGGCATTGAGGAAAGAGGCGTGTACCGCATCCATCAGTTCGAAAAACAGGAGATGGTCGTCGTATGTGAGCCGGAAGACAGTATGAAGTGGTATGATGTGCTTTGGCAGAATACCGTCGATTTCTTCCGCACTCTTGATATCCCTGTCCGCACACTTGAATGCTGCAGCGGAGATCTTGCAGACCTCAAGGTAAAGAGCTGCGACGTCGAGGCATGGAGTCCGAGACAGCAGAAATACTTTGAAGTGGGCAGCTGTTCCAACCTGGGCGATGCACAGGCAAGACGCCTTGGCATCCGTGTCCGCGACAAAGAGAAAGGCAACTATTTTGCCCATACTCTCAACAATACCTGTGTAGCACCTCCGAGAATGCTCATAGCTTTCCTGGAAAACAATCTCCAGGAAGACGGACGCATCCGCATACCGGAGCCTCTCCGTCCTTATATGGGCGGTCAGGAATACATAGGATAGCCCTAATAATACTTGCTGTATACTATAAAGGATATAATACATATTGGAGTTAGGCTCTCTACAATTTGATATTTTCATCTGCTTTGCCCTGTTTTTGTACTGGGCTAAAGCACAGCAAAAATGGCGACGATCGGTTCTGATGGCCGCCGATTTTTGCTTTCTGTATCTTTGCGGACTGCCTACTCTTGTATGGTGTTTATTTTTTATTCTGCTCGGTTATCTGTCCAGTCTCCTTATAGAACGTTCTGAAGACCGCAGAAAGACCGGTATCCTCTGCGGATCCTTTATGCTGGCGCTTTTCTTCATAGCAGGGTATCTGCTTCCCCACTATTTCAGCACAAAGCTCCTTTCCGCAATCGGCATGAGTTATTATGCCTTATCCTTTACGGGTTATCTGTTCGATCAGTCAAAAGATAAGGTACCTGTGGCAAGTTTTCTTGACTTTTTCCTGTTCGGCGGGAATTTTGCAACGATACTGTCTGGTCCGGTGCAGTCTTCAGACTACCTGCTGCAGTATAAAGAACTGCCGGATTTTGACGAAAACAGCTTCCATGAGGGTGTTTTATATATCCTTTGGGGCTTTTTCCAGAAGACCACCGTAGCGAACGGGCTCGGTCTCAGTGTAGATCATCACTTCACCAATTACACTGTCAGCTCCCCTGCTCGCCTCCTTCTGGCATCTGTTTTCTACAGTTTCCAGCTCTACTGTGACTTCGCCGGATATTCCTATATCGCTATCGGCATGGGAAAACTGTTCGGCATATCGGTTCCAGCCAATTTCGAAAGGCCCTATCTGGCAACAAATATCCAAGACTTCTGGAGACGCTGGCACATCGGACTATCCAGATGGTTCCGTGAGCATGTATATTTCCCGCTTGGAGGTTCCCGGAAAGGCATATACAGGACCGCGGTCAACACCATAATCGTGTTCCTGGTAAGCGGATTATGGCACGGCTTCGGTCTCAACTTCATCGCCTGGGGCCTGATGCACGGATTGGCTCTTGCCCTGTTCGGACTAATGAGACCTATGCTGAACAAATACGGCCTGCTGGAAAAGGCCGAGAAAAACCCTATTCTAAAATGGATCGCAAGGATCCTGAACTTCGCTTTCGTCAACCTTGCGTGGATAGTCTTCCGAAGCGGTTCGCTCTCTGTTTCTCTTCAGTACATTAAGATGCTGCGCGGACCGTATGAATTCCCCTCCTACCTGCTGACTACGATGAATCTGCCTGAGAAAAAGATAATATCAGTATTTGCCTGTCTCCTTCTCGTGTTCATCGTTGATCTGCTGAGCGAGCATGACCGCTCCCCCAAGAAAGTCATTCTTGCTTCCCCTCTGCTGAGAAACATCACATTTATAATCCTTATCGCTCTTATCGCTTTCTTCGGCAACTTTGAGCTGTCCGGATTCCTTTATTACAACTTCTAGAAAGGATCCTTTCTTTTTGAAACATCTTCTGAAAAGTTTCATATGCTTTCTTCTCGCGCTGGGCTGCATAGTCTCGGTCAATATTTGGGGTGACCCTGCGAATCTGATGCAGAATGAAGCCTTCTATGACCGTATGATCGGTGTAATGATGCAGGGATATAACATTGAGCATGTTGCAGATTTCAGGGACCGCATGTTTCAGCAAAGGGCTGCCAGACTTATAGAAAAACCGGACACTATCATCTTCGGCTCCAGCAGGATACAGCAGATAGACTCCGATATATGCGGCGACCGGATCTGGAACGCAGGCGTTTCAGGCGCTACCACCGAGGATGTATGCGGTTTATATAAAGTCTACCGTGACAACGGAAAGATAGCAGACAGAGTAATAATAGGCATAGACCTCTGGACACTGGACGGAACGCATTATGATGCCCGCTCATCCCTGTATCTTTCCAAACCTCTTGCCAGCTTTATGACAGAGATCGCAGGCCTTCCTGCAGCAAAATCTACCGGGAACGGCATGCGTTGGGCTGACATAAACGAGTTGACTTCCCTCTCTTATTTTCAGTCCTCTGTCAGCTATCTTATAAACTACAGCGGGCAGGAACGTATGCGGGACCTTGTCACCAGCACCGAGCCGACATCTTATTTCGGCATGCTCAAGAGCGACAGCAGTTATGTTTATCCGAACAGCTACATCTATGTCAACCAGAATGTTGTTGAAGAGCGCGTTGGTGCGGCAACATCGACCGTGGTGGATCCGATAGTATCTTGGCAAGGTGTGGATCCCACTCTGCAGCAGATGTTTGAATCCATGTGTACCGATATCGTATCCAATGGTTCTGATCTGGTCATCCTGATCTCTCCGATCCATCCCATTGCGTACTACGAGATACAGAAGGGCGGCGGAGAGCATGTCCTGCAGGAGTTTGAGGCATACTATCACGCTTTTGCGGAGAGTATCGGAGCTACTGTTCTCGGCAGTTTTGACCCGTGGGCAAACTACTGTGATTACTCCGATTTCATGGACGCCCTTCACATTACGCCTATGACAACGGAGAGACTTTGGAAAGACGCACTGTCATCCTGACATAGCAAAAATGGCTCCCTCCACAAACATATGTTCCCAGCGGAGAATCAAGGGAAAATAATGATTGACAAGCATTCTTTTGTTTTTGTATAATTTCTCTTGCGCTTATAAAATATGGCGGATTAGCTCAGTTGGCTAGAGCACTCGGTTCATACCCGGGGTGTCGTTGGTTCGAATCCTACATCCGCTACCAGGCCCGGTGGTCAAACGGTCAAGACACCGCCCTTTCACGGCGGTAATACGAGTTCGATTCTCGTCCGGGTCACCAAAACGCTCTATATCCTGACTTTTTGGTTAATTCGATAGCAATCGGCATTGAGATATCCATAATTGGGAAACAGGCGTTTTATAAAAAGCACCATCCGCGGTAGGGTGGTGCTTTTTTCTATCTCGTGTTTTGCCGGCATCGTGGTAAAATGAAACTACGGGAATTACAGAATAGGGGACCGTTTGCATGACAAGGCCTTTAATATTGAACAAAATGCTGATCCCGCTCATGCTTGCTGCATGGGTAGTTCTTTCTTTTGCTTTTTTGGGCCTGCCTGTATCAACAGCTCTCTCTTTCCTCGTTTATCTGCTGCTTGTCATTTTTGTTCCGGGTATAACCGTTCTGTCTCTCACAAAACACTCTTTCTCGGGAAAGGAAACGATTATCTTTTCTTTTGCGACAGGTTTCTCCGTTGTTCTTCTTCTATATCTGCTTCTCGTTCTGACAGACCGTCTTTCGGTCTTTCCTGAGGTGCTGACAGCTTCGTCACTGCTGTTCCTTTCTGTGTTCCTGATTTTTTTGATCATAAAAAAAGTCAGATTCGATTATCCAGCAATGGATGTCCCTGTTTTCCTGACATGCACAGCTGCCGTCGCTCTGACTTTTATTCTTCTGTCAATGGCTAATCTAGAGCCTGCTCTCGTGGGAGCAAGGCCTTATTACCATGACACACTCAACGGCGTTGGCTTGACAGTTTCCGCTTCAAGAAGTTTTCCCATGCAGTCCCTTCAAATGTCAGGCTGGGTCTTCCAGTATCACTTGGGTTATTACATTTACACTTCTTCTATTATGGAACTGCTGCACACAAGTGCTTTTGAGACGGTAATAAAACTCTCTTTGATACCAATCGCTCCTCTTTGTGTTTTGTCTTTTGCTTCAATAATGGATCTCGTAAATCTGAAGAAGCCCTTAAGAGATCTTCTTCTTTGCATTTTGATATTTATTCCAAGCTTTGGCCTTCTTCACTATCTGTATATGGATACGCTGGGCTACCCATTCGGTCTGTTAATGTGTCTGGTATCTTTTCTCATGTTTAAAACAGCCAACTCGTTGAATCATAGGCTAAATCGGTTCCATGTTCTTTCATCCCTATTTCTTTCGGCCGGAATGCTGTCAAAAGGTCCTCTGTCAGTCCCCTTCCTTTTTGGGACCTGCTTCGTTCTTCTTATCGAGCTGATCATCAAGCGCAATCTTTGGGTGATACCTAAAGGACTATGTTATGCTGTACCTTTCTTCCTTCTTTACTTTGTAGTTTACGGAAACAGCGCAGGCGACAGCATGTTCTACTATCCTCTGTTTTCTGCCATTCAGACTCCTCTTGCGTTTGCTCTTCAGGGCAAGCTTCCTGAATGGCTAAGAAGGACAATATGCGCTGTATACTATACCTCATCGCTGTCCTGGGTGCTGCTTATTTCTTTCCTTGTGATAGTATTCGCAATGATCCGCAAGAAGTCAAAAATGATTGACATATATGCCGTCAGTGCAGTAACGATCGGTTATGTCCTCCTCAACACATTCAAGCAAGAGGGGAGCAGTGAACTGTATTTCGTATCCGGAGTGTATTCTATCTGTTTTATCGCTGCAGTCAGCCACTTTGAAGAGTGGATCCTGTCACTGGATAAGCGTAAAACAGCTGCCGCTGCAGTTACTGCCGCTGTTCTGCTGATTCTGGCATTAATCCCTGATGCCAGGTTCTCTGCAGAGCTCTTTGTCGGAGACGATGCTACCGTAAAATCTCAGGCGACAGGGTTAAAGTCTGCCCTTACTTACTCCATCAGCAATTACAGAAAGGGCAAGCATCCTGATTTTTCCGCCGTGAACGGTGCTGTTGTCACGGAAGGTCAGTATGAAGCATTTATGTGGATGAAAGAAAACCTTCCCGAATCTGCTGTTTTCTCGGATTACAGATATTCGTCCAACAACAAATTCTTCGGCGCTTCCATCTTTTCTGAAAGGAGCTGTTTCCTTGAAGGCTGGGGCTACCTGACTATGGAAGATAAAAACGATAACAAGGATGAGAAGATCCGTAGGGATACCATCGTGCGTTTCTTCAACGAAACAAAGGAAGAGGGCTTCTGCATGCTGCTGAAACAGGAAGGCGTGGACTATCTGGTATTTGAAAAAGAAATAACGGGGGACTGGGAGCTGTCCGACAGGTATGTTGATGAAGTGTTCAGAAACAGCGATGTAATCGTTTATAAAATCCATTCACAATAAATCAAATCCGCACAGTTACCAAGGAGAAAATACATGAAAACCATACTGGTTACCGTTCCTGTAACCGATGAAGAGGAACAAAGGATAAGGGTTATAACCTCGCCAAAGGAGTATGCCCTTAAGTTCAAACCTGTCCATGACATTACAGAGGAAGATGTTGCTGACGCAAGCATCATTCTGGGCCATGTACCGGCTGAGATGCTGCCGTTTGCCAAAAAACTCGAGTGGCTGCAGCTGTCATCCGCAGGAGCGGACCGCTATTTCAATGCTGATACTCTTCCGGAAAGCGTAATACTGACAAATGCTGTAGGAGCTTACGGACTGACTGTTTCCGAGCACATGACGGCCTTTACGTTCAGTCTCATACGCAGATTCCCGCAGTATTCGAGAAACCAGTTCAATCACGAGTGGAAGATAATGGGCGATGTAAAATCTATACAGGGATCCACAGTTCTCGTGATCGGCATGGGAGATATCGGCACTGCATATGCAAAACAGATGAGGGCTCTCGGCGCATATGTGATAGGTGTCAGAAGAACAAGAAAACCTATGCCCGCCGTCTTCAGTGAGCAGTTTACTATTGATCAGTTGGATGAGGTCCTTCCCAGAGCAGATGTTGTCGCAATGGTAATACCCGGCAGCGATGCCACACGCAAGATATTGAATTCAGAAAGATTCGCCCTTATGAAGGACGGATCATACCTGATCAACGTCGGAAGGGGGATCTCAGTAGATACTTACGCCCTCATTGATGCTCTTAGATCCGGCAAACTGGCAGGCGCTGCTCTGGACGTCACGGATCCGGAGCCTTTGCCCAAAGATAGCGAACTGTGGGATATGGACAATGTTATCATCACGCCTCACGCGGCTGGAAACTACTTGTTGGAAGGCACATTGGAACGCGTTGTTGAAATACTTACCGAAAATCTTGCTAATTATCTTAACGGACGCCCTCTCCGGAACATCGTGGACCGGGATTTTGGGTATTGATCACAAAATAGATCTCTGAGATATTATCGTTTCTCTTCTCATAATGAAAACAGTGAACAGCCCGCTTATTTTGTTTTCATTATGAGGAACATTTAATTGAATTCGTTGCCGTTTCATAACTAAACCCCATTCCTGGTTCGCCAGAAATGGGGTTCATATTATATACCATATATTTTACGATATTCTGCACCTTTACTTTGTTACTTCTTTTTGTTCAGGATGTTTCCCCATCCGGCACAGGTAACTGTCAGGAAAACAGGCAGATAATTGAAGATATATCTGCTTCTGGCTTCCCATATACACTCAAAGAGGAACACTCCGAATATGCTTATCAGTGCAACCAGCAGCAATTGATTCCTTTTAGGCTTGTTTAGCAATATCGAGCCGGCAGCAGCGACAAAAGACAAAAGATTTATCAGAAGCAGCCCCTGGCAGTACTCTGCATACGGAACAAACTTATCCCCAAGCCAGTTGACATATGTATCTATCCAGGATACTCCCCTTCTGTCTCTGTCTATCTTCAGGGAAGAATAATATGTTCCTTCAGCCCATACGAACGATATCTTTTTGTAAAGATGCTCTGCCATTCCTTTTAGATCATAGTTCTCCAGGCGGATCTTTATCATGGTCTTCACAAGTTCATCTCTTCCTTCTTCGGGAACAGATAGAGTCAGCTGATAATCCGGATCATAGTAGTTTCCTTTTCCCTGAAGCCCCATCATGACCCAGTGCAATTTGGGGATATAGCATCCTTCCTCATCGGAAACGACCATGTTGGAATCCATGCATGCCTGATTCAGTACTGCATATGTCGCTATCCCTATCACAAGGATCGCTGCTACAAGGATGATTCCTCTTTTAAAGGGAAGAGATACGAGTCCGTCTACAGCTGCTGCAATGAGGAAAAAGAGGACTGATAGTTTCAATACAGCTCCTGTTCCCAGCAGGAGACCCATTATGACGGCAAAGACCGGTGCCTTGCCCATTTTCCCTGTGCCCAGCTCTTCCTTGACCTTAAGCCACAGGAAGAAACCGATAATAGGGAAGGGGAGCGTCAACGTATCTGTGTAATAAATGGGGACATACACCAGCATCGGAACATGAAGCGCAGCCAGGAATAACGATACGCATGCAGCAGAAGATGTTCCGCTTGCTTTTCTGACCGAATAGTAGAGAAAGATTATAGCTATATCTATGGCAATAATGTTAAGTGCTATGCCGACAGCATTAAGAGATATTCCGGTCGGGGCAAATATTCTGAAGACCGTTCCGAGAAGGATATAAAGAGGTATGTTATTGGGCCACATAGTGAAATACTGTGCTGCCACGGTCCCTCTCATCATCTCCCTGTAATTGCTGACATCTGCACATTCGGCATAGTCCATAGCATAACCGGAAACCACATTGAAGTCCCAGCTGGTTCCTCTGACAGAATACATCTGGCTAGCCAGATAGATCTGCACCGGTAGATAGAGCAGGAAGAAGAAGCACAGATTCAGCATGTCTCTGTTATTCCTTCCTAGCGCTGTTACTTTTCGGTATTCCCTTCGTTCAAAGAAATGATAAATGAGAACACACGCAACACTTATGCCTGCAGCCCAACTGATGATCTTTGAGGGATTCATAGGCTTGATCTGCGGTTCCCTGAGACACAGCCATGAGATCCACAAATAAAGAAGGGCAAACAGCGCACAGAAGATCGCCCTTAATGCCTGTTGAAAACGATTTGTCCTCATATATATCTCCTCTTCTTGCTTATTGCTCGGATTCAGAAACCTTTTCCCCGGGAAGGATTTTTTCAAACTGATTGTCAGAGTTCTTTCTGAACACATAGGTTGCCCCGGCAGACAGAAACACGAATAATACTCCGCTGAACAGCCTGTTCATGAAAAAGTAGTGTATTTTGCTATGATTAAGCACCAATGCATATCTTATTACTGTAGCTGCCACAATTATGATGGGCAAAAGGCCTTCATCCAGATCAATGTCTCTTATATTTCTCTTCTTTAAGACATGGAGCATAACTGATGCCACAGCTTCAAGCCCGAGTAAAAGAACTCCATACATAAGTGCCTTGTTCTTGTAATAGAAACCGCAAATGTTCCACAGCAATGCTTCCGACAGGGTTACCTTCTCCCCATTGTCTTCATGAGAGAGGCGCAGCGATATTGAATATATTACTTCTGACAGTGAGTTCCTATCAAACAGCAGGATTATTATCCACTTCACCATCCACATAGCGCAATAGCCAAATGCATAACAGAGCAGCAGAGATATCATAAGCTTTGCCTTCTGCATAGTCACGCCTTGTTTTCCGGGGACTGAATACGCGGTGAAAACTGCGCAGAACAGCGCAATTGCAAAAGAGAATTGCATCAGCGTGAAATAATTAGCCACTATTCCCTGTACAAAGAAGAAGATCATTACTTTGCTGTTTGATTCCCTTAGGCCTTTGCACAGTATAAGGACGCACATAAATATGCACAAAAGGATCTCTATAACAGAATAAGAGAAACAGAACTTGGAAAAAGGGTGGAAGGACAGGAAGCTTAAAACAAAAGGAAGCGCAAACCGGGCATCTTTTATAAGTAGGAGCAAAACAGTGATCCCAAAGAATACTGCTAGAAGGATCCGGAAGATCGTATATATCTGTCTCATGCTGAAATACAGTAGCATCGGTCTGAGCAATATAAGATATCCGTTCCAATACTTGCCGTATGTGGTTACCTCGTTCAGCGCTTCTCCTTCTTCAAAACTGTAATATGTCTTAGCAATTGATGTTCTTTCACTTAGCCAGCGGACAATGTCGAACGTGTTTCCAATCTTTTCATTGGTGACCGCCCTATGAAACACTGTCGCTCCTTCATCATGAAAACTTGCAATGTTCAGCATGACTACATCAGTAAAGTAATCCGCCCAGTTCATCCATACCGTATCTTTGCTGATGTAATTAGAGACCAGAAAATCCGTTGAGACAGATGCATTATAGATAATCGTTCTTTCAGGAAGCGCATATGCACCGTAGACCAGTGCAAAACCCAGGAGTGAGCATATTATCAGCCATACCAGGCATTTCGGAATAATTTTGAATAATTGTTTCACTCTAACTTGTCCCTTCCGTTTTCTAGCACCTTCAACTTTATCACAACTTTTTACCATTAGAAAGAGGGGAGAGATACACCCAGGCGCATCTCTCCCGCTTATTCTTGTTTATCTATTATAGTGTCAGGTTGATAGTGTCTTCTCCGTCTTTGACTTCTGTCTCATCATTACTGATAAGTCCGTCTCTTTGCATTGCCATCTTCATGGCTTCCATCTCTACATGGAGATCCAGCTTGTCATCATCGAACAGGTTCTTGTAGAGCTTGCCCAGTGCGATTTTGATGTCGCCCAGATACTTGAGGACCTTCTCAGTCATCTTTTCATCTGGGATACCGCTCTTCTCTATCTTCTCATATTTGGTAACTATAGTGCCGAGGGAGGGGAGATAGTAGTTCCAGAACTGGCGGGCCGTCGGGATCTGCTTCTGGTTCTTCTTCAGAGCCTGAAGGATCTTGTCTGCCTCTTCGCAGACTGCGTTGCCTGCAGCACGGATGTCGCTGTTGCTGATCCTCGCTACACGTCCGCGGAGTGCGATGAGGCTCGCGCTGGCGTTGTTGATGACTGTTGAGTTCTCGTCCGTGAGTTCAGTGATGCCCTCTGCGGCAGCTTTCTCAGCTTTCTCTTTGTTGTTGGATTTGAAAGAGATGATCATCAAAGCTACCACGAATGCGATAAGAGCTACGAATGCAAGCGTGATCAGGTACAGAAGTATGGTGGAAACGTGGGGCATAAGGCTGCGCACGATAAGGTACAGCACTACCAGAGCGATAATGCTCAGGCATCCGGTCCCACGGATGAATGGTCTTTTCTCATCCATTTTCAATTCCTAGCCTTTACTGATTGATTAGTCTTGGATCTCAAGGAGCTTTGTCTTGAGTTCGGCCTCGATGTGGCCAAGCTCATTCTCTGCATCCTGGCGTTTCTGACGTCCGTCAGCCTGGATCTTCAGGACTTCGTCCAAAGTCTCGATGAGCTTGCGGTTGGTCTCCTGAACGGTCTCGATATCAACGATGCCTCTCTCGCTCTCCTCTGCGATAGCGATGGTGCCCTGTTTCAGTGTCTCTGCATTCTTCTTCAGCAGCTCATTGGTGAGGTTGCTGACTGCGCTCTGGGCTTCCATAGCCTCTTTGCTGTGAGCGATTCCGAGTGCAAGGACCATCTGGTTCTTCCACAGCGGGATGGTGTTGATAATGGTGGACTGGATCTTCTCGACCATCAGCGTGTCGCCGTTCTGAATAAGGCGGATCTGAGGTGCCATCTGAACAGATATAGCTCTGGTCAGCTCAAGGTCATACAGTTTCTTCTCGAAGCGGTCGCAGAGGTTTGCGAAATCGTTCGCTGCCTGTGCATCTTCTGCAAGTCCGGACGCTTCAGCTTTATCTTTCAGCTCTTTGAGAGTGGTCGCTCTCTCCTCATCGAGGCGTTTCTTACCGGCGATGATGTACATCGTGAGTTTCTTGAAGTAATCAAGGTTCTCATCATACATCTTGTCGAGCATTACGATGTCTTTCAGCAATGTGTTCTGATGATCCTCGAGGACGTTTGTGATCTTTGAAACATTGGTCTCTGCAGCTGCGTATTTGGCTTGCAGTTTTGCAAGAGTATTTGCAGGTTTCTTGAACAGTCCGAGGAATCCCTTCTGCTCTTCGGTCTCTGCATTGAATCCCTTGAGTTCTCCTACCAGGCTGGTGATCATGTCGCCGACTTCACCGAGGTCCTTGGTGCGGATGTTGTTGAGAGCTGCATCGGAGAAAGAAGCGATCTCCTTCTGGCAAGCTGTACCATAGTACAGAACTACTTTGGAGTTGCTGATGTCGATCTTTTCTGCAAGATCTGCTACCGCTTTTGCCTCGGCAGGAGTGAGGTCCTCCTCTTTGAGGAAGCTTCCGGTCGCTACTTCGGTCTTCTCCTCTTCAGGAACGACTGTGAGGTCGTCCATGGATGCGAGTTCTGCTTCTAGGGTTGGGATCTCAATATCAAGATCAAGATCGAGTTCTTTATTTTCTGCCATATGTTTAAGTCCTCCTTAACAGGTTTTACTGGCTTTTATCCATTTTCTAGAATATATAATACTATCTTTTTAGCCGTACGTACTACGACTTTTGATTAATTTTTGCGATTTCTCTCTCTGGTGCACCATAATAAGCAGTTTAATTGTCGATAACGCATTATAACTGTTATAATTAAGGGTACCAAATCATATCTTGAACAGGGAAGAAGTAGATGCGGAATAATACGGACAACACAAACAGGGGAGTGCGCTTATACAACCTGCTGTTTCCTATATGGTTCCTCGTATTTCTTCCGTCTTATCTGTGGCTGCTGCTGATCCCCGCCAATTACCTTATCGATGCATTGGTTTTATGGTTGTCTGTGAAAAAGATCAGTCCTGTCACATATAAAGAAATTCTAAAAAAGACCTGGAAGATATGTCTTGCAGGATTTGCCGCAGATCTCGCCGGATCGCTAATCCTTCTTCTCGTTTCATATCTTGATCTCAATGACTGGTGGTGGAAAAATCTGCAGTATCCTGTCATGTGGAACCCCTTCTCGAGTATCCTGGGTTTCATTGTTATACTGATCAGTATATCAGTATCCGCAGCTCTGATTTATTATCTGGACAAGCGGATCCTGTCCAAAATGGATATCGTTCCTCAGGAGTATGTATCCAGAGTCGCTTTGAATCTCGCTGTCTTTACAGCCCCTTATCTCTTTTTAATTCCTTCTACCTTTCTATACGACTGATCATGGAGGGCGAAAATGAAGGTCATCGATGTTTATATGCAGTATTTCGCTGCTGATTGCGTATTTAACGAAGTTCCTCGTCATGCGGCATCCGTTAAGCTGACCGCGACTTCTGAAGAGGGGATGATATCCTACGAGGTGAGCGTGAGTTTCTTCCCGCACAATGATCCCGAGGATTTTGCAGTCTCCTACGACGCATACTTCTCCAAACTCCTGTCCCAGGAGAAAGGGAGAAGGACAAAGAAAAAAGATGAACTGTATCTTTCCATGGTCAGGGAGACGGCAGATGAGCTTGCCGGATCAGCAAAAGGCACTATCGACTGGGAAGATCCCCTGATCCCCGCTCGTTACGACAGATGAGGTACATCTATGCATACTCCGGATTATAATTTGCTTACTGAACAGCTGCAGGCTCTGCTTGCTCAGGATCCATATTTCGTTCCAGCCTTATCCAACGCTTCCGCTCTTCTGTGGGAAGAAATAAAAGATATCAACTGGGCTGGGTTCTATCTCGTTCGAGACGGCCAGCTGGTCCTTGGACCGTTCCAGGGCAAAGTCGCGTGTATCCATATCCAGAAAGGGAAGGGCGTATGCGGCACTGCATGGGAAAAAGATGAGACTCAGCTGGTGCCGGACGTCCATAAATTCCCCGGACACATCGCATGTGACAGCGCGTCTAATTCAGAAATCGTCGTGCCTATCCATCATGATGGAGAAGTTGCGGCAGTTCTGGACATAGACAGCCCTTTGTTCAACAGATTTTCATTGGAAGACTGCGAAGGTCTGTCTGCTTTTTCTTCGGTTCTCTCCGACTCTCTGATTTGGGAATAATATTTGAAAGAGGACATGTTACCGGAATGTCATCTGAAAAAAGAAACCGTATTCTATCTCGCTTTTCCGTAGATCAGATTTGTTTTGCTGTGCTGGCTCTTAGCATATGCTTCAAACTGATCTATGCTGTTAGAGTTCCGTACAATATCTCCCCTCATGATCTCAATCTGACGTCCGACTGGACAAACATCCCGGATGGTCATCTTGGTTATATCCAGTATATCTACCAGTACAAACATCTAACCGATTTCTCACCCGTCGAATACCCTTCCCAGTATTACCATCCTCCGCTATTCTACATTCTCTCCGCGGTCATAATGTCCATTTTTGACCCGATGAAAAACAACAATCTGTCTGCTTCGTTTGAAGCAATCCAGTTTTTCAACATGGTCACGGCTTCTGCGATCCCTGTTGTCTGTTATTTCATATTCAAGGAATTAAAAATAAAAGAGCAGGGACTATTGTGGGCCACCTTACTGGTCAGCTTTTCTCCCGCTCTGTATCACATGGGCGCCGCACTGAACAGCGACACCCTCATGTCATTCTTCCTTTCACTGGTAGTACTCAATGCTGTAAAGTGGGCAAACTCCCCGCAAATGACTGTTATTGCAAAAATGGGACTGTTCCTTGCTCTTTCTATGCTGAGCAAGACATCTGGGGTATTAATTGCTCCCGCGCTCTCTCTTCTGTTTTTGTGGGCTTTGTTTGAAAAGAAGGCCCCATTTAAATCATTGTTTGCCCAATATATTGTTTTTGGATTGATAAGCATTCCTCTCGGATTATCATGGGTTCTCCGCGAGAACATCCTCTTTGGGATGCCGTTTAATTATGTGCTCGAACAGACCGCTGACTCTTTCCAGTATGTTGGTGATTGCCCGCTGATCACCCGTATAGGTTTGCCGTCTACTCTTCAGCTGATCACCACAAAGATCGCATGGGCTTACAGACAGGATTACTCGAATATATGGGGACAGACGCTTTTTACCATGTGCCTTGACGAAGGTATCCTTCCTGTCCAGACAGACCTTGAATACTTTATGGTCATCTCCCTTTACTGGATCAACAGCATATTGTACATTCTCTCGTTTTTGACCCTCTGCTGGAGCGTCTTTACAAAAAAATATTCTGCTAAGATCAGAGCTTTTCTTATAACTATTTACCTGACCTTGATGGGAAGTTATATCTTGTTCGCTTTTCAGCAGCCTTTTATATGCACGACGAATTTCAGATATATCTGGCTGACTCTTGTCCCGCTGTTTTCCTCTGTGGGTATCTTTGCCACATATTCCGATCTTTTAAAACCAGGATTAAAGAGACTTCTTACTGCCATACTGATTCTTAGTTCGTTTTATACAGGCATAGTCTACGTTGTATTCGCGACATAATGAAACCCCATAAATAATCGTTTTTACTTAATACAGAATAGGAGGTCCCTGTTGGGAGTAACCGTGTGTCCTTTTCTTTATAAAGGACAAAGCAGTTACTGTTTGCTATGGATAAGAAAAAAGTGGTAGTCATCGGTGCCGGCCCTGCCGGTCTTACCGCAGCTTACGAACTTTTAAAGGCCGATAAAGGCTATGAGGTTACTGTTTTGGAGGAATCGTCATGTTTCGGCGGCATCTCCAAAACCGTTGAATACAAAGGAAACCGCATGGACATGGGCGGCCACCGGTTCTTCTCCAAGATCCCGGAAGTAAATGAATGGTGGGAAAACATGCTTCCGCTTCAGGGATCGGCAACATGGGATGATATCAAGCTTAACCGACCGATGCCTCTCAGCCCTGGCGGCCCCGATCCGGAAAAGACTGACCGAGTGATGCTTAAGCGTCACAGGGTGTCCCGTATCCTTTTTGATGACAAATTCTATGATTATCCAATCTCACTGAAACCGGAGACCTTTAAGAACTTCGGTTTTCTTACCACTATGAAAGTCGGCTTCTCATATCTGGCTTCCATGTTCCACAAAAGGCCGGAAGACAACCTGGAGAATCTGTACATAAACAATTTCGGCAAGAAACTCTATTCAATGTTCTTTGAGTACTATACCGAGAACCTGTGGGGCAGACATCCGTCAGAGATCGACGCATCATGGGGCAAGCAGAGGACCAAGGGCCTGTCTATCTTGGGGATCATCAAGGATTATTTCGGAAAGCTGTTTAACATAAAGAACCGCAAGGTCAACACTTCTCTTATAGAAGAATTCAAATATCCCAAACTTGGCCCCGGTCAGCTGTGGGATGTGACTGCTGAGGAAGTTAAGAAACTCGGCGGTACCATACTCATGAACTCCGAGGTCATCCGTGTACACAAGGATGCAGATCAGCACATGACCGGACTTACTTATGTCCATGACGGTATTGAACACGATCTTGACGGAGACATCATCATTTCCTCCATGCCTCTTAAAGACCTGGTATGCGGAATGAACGATGTGCCGAAAGAGATTCATGATATCGCTGCCGGTCTGCCTTACAGAGACTACATGACACTGGGCGTTCTGGTCCCCAAGCTTAACCTGGAAAACAAGACCGATATAAAGACCATATCCAATATCGTTCCTGACTGCTGGGTCTATGTTCAGGACCGGAGAGTCAAGATGGGCCGTTTCCAGATCTACAACAACTGGTCCCCTTATATGATCAAGGACATTGAGCATACCGTTTGGGTCGGTCTGGAATACTTCGTAAATGAAGGCGATGAATACTGGACTATGGATGACAAGGATTTCTCAGATTTTGCAGTCAACGAGATGGTCCAGATAGGGCTCATCGATTCCGCATCCGATGTTATAGATACACATGTTGAACGCGTCAAAAAAGCATATCCGGCATATTTTGACACATATGACCATATAACTGAACTTGTTGATTATCTGAAAGGCATTGATAACCTTTACTGCGTTGGCCGAAACGGACAGCACAGATACAACAATATTGACCACAGTATGTGCACTTCATTTGAAGCAGTAAAGAATATCCTATCCGGTGCAACCTCCAAAGACAATGTATGGAATGTAAATACCGAAGAGGAATACCACGAATCCAAGTGATCCTATAGGAGACCAGATAGATGGACCGAATTGCTGTATTGATCCCCTGTTACAACGAATCCCTCACCATTCAGAAAGTTATATCTGACTTCAGCAAAGCTTTGCCTGAAGCTACCATCTACGTCTATGACAACAACAGCACAGATGACACTGCTTCTTTGGCCGCGAATGCCGGAGCAGTTGTTCGCCATGAGCATAAACAGGGGAAGGGAAATGTCCTTCGAACGATGTTTCGGGAGATAGACGCGGAATGCTACCTTCTTGTCGACGGAGACGACACCTATCCGAGCGAATCTGCAAGAGAGTTGTGTGATGCCGTCCTTTTGAACAATTACGATATGGCCGTCGGCGACAGATTATCAAGCACATATTTCAAAGAGAACAAACGTCCATTCCACAATCTCGGAAACATGCTTGTCCGTTTTCTTGTCAACTCCCTGTTTAAGGGAAATCTAGAAGACATTATGACCGGATACAGAGCTCTCAGTTACAACTTTGTCAAATCTTTCCCTCTGGTATCGAGCGGTTTTGAGATAGAAACCGAAATGACTATCCACAGCTTGGACAAGAACCTGAGTATCGTGACCATCCCCGTTGTCTACAGGGACCGTCCGAAAGGGAGTTCTTCCAAACTGAATACAGTCTCTGACGGGATGAAGGTCCTTCAGATGATCGTCAAGCTGTTCAGAGATTACAAACCGCTGTTTTTCTGGGGCATTGTTGCTTTTGTGCTTATAATCATTGCCCTTGCACTGATCCTTCCCATCCTTGCTGAATTCTACAGGACAGGTGTAGTTGACCGCTTCCCGACATTGTTTATGGCCGGATTCATAGGCCTCAGCGGGATCGTTTCTCTCGGATGCGGTATGATCCTGGATTCCATTGCTGCAAAGGAGCGTAGGGAATTTGAGTATAAGCTTCAGCAGATCGAACATAACAAGAAACTGCTTCTTAACAGAAAGTAGGACGATGACATGTTATTCCGACTTTTTCAACTGGTTCTTTTACTGCTAAACCTCTATAGCACACAAAAGGTGTTTTCTCTGCATCCTATGAGCCTTTTCTCAGCAGGCAGCTTCTTAGTGTGCCTTCTTTTAGCAGAATATGCAAAAAACACAGAAAAAAGATATCGCATAGCCGGCGGTATCTGCGGAATGCTGTTGGCTTTGTTTACTTCTCTTTCTCATTATGGTTCGTTTCTGTTTTCATCTTTCGGAGCTTCCGTTTTCTATGTTCTTCTGTTTACTTTAGGACTCGGCTATGCCTATTCTATTGTCATTACCTACGCTTATTCCAGGCTGGCTTCGCTCCGGCAAAACAATTTTATATCTGCTGTTAGCACTAGAACTGTTTTTGTTTCATCGTTCCTGTTTATTTTAATTGTATGGTCTTTTTTCTTCCTGTCCTGTTATCCGGGAATCTTTAACCCTGACAGTGTATGGCAGCTCGAACAGGCCATGGGTGACAGTCCTCTGTCTAATCACCATCCCGTGGTTCATACCCTCCTTATGCGGGCGATAATCAGACTTGGCATCGTACTGTCCGGCGGAAATATGATGATTGCTGCCGCCCTTCTTTCTGTAATACAGATGCTTTTCGTCTCCTTGTGTATGGCTTACAGCATTGCTGCTGTATACAGCATAGGTGTTCCCGCTAAATGGTGTGTACCAATTGCTCTTTTCTATGCGCTGGCTCCGTTCAACATAATCTTCAGTTTTACGAATTTAAAAGACACCTGGTTTGCCGGATTCTTCCTGATCCTTCTCTCAGTACTGCTGAAAAGGATCCATATGGAGGACTCTTATATGCCGACCAGGCTGGATCTTATCCTTTTCTCTGTGTCTGTTCTGGGCATCGGACTGTTCCGATCCAACGGATTCTTTACCATCATTGCACTCTCACCGTTTTTTGTGCTTTTCTTTAAAAGAAATCGCTCCTTCCTGATAGCGTTGTTGGCATGCGTCATCATATGTGCAGTCATTCTTGGCCCTGTATATAATTCATTGGGCGTTATTGCCGTCGATCCTGTGGAGTATCTCTCTGTTCCTTTACAGCAGGTATCCAGAGTCATTGTTGATGGTGGTCATATTTCCGATTCCGACTATGCACTGATTTCAAAAGTGATCGATCCGACCCTGATACCATCGTCTTATTACAACAGGATCTCAGATAATATAAAAAATCTGATCAGATCGTCAGGCGACCAGGAACCGCTGAAGAACGAGAAGATGGCTTACTTTTCACTTTGGCTGAGGCTGTTAAAAGACAATCCTTTCTCATATATCAATGCCTATGTTGATCTTTCCAACGGGTTCTGGTATCCCGAGCAAACTGGTGTACCATATGTTGTTTCTATGGAACCTAATCAATATGATCTGTATTCAAAAAGCCTGCTCCCACAATCTTTGTCAAATCTGGCTCACGCCTGGACTTACAGCAACAATCAAACTTCCTTTTTAGGTCTTTTCTTCAGCTGCGGACTGTACATTTGGGTGTTTTTGTCACTTTTTATCTTTTCCTTTACAAAAAAGCATCGGTTATGCATTGCTTTTCTTCCATCTTTATTGTTATGGGTAACAATTCTTCTGACTACTCCTGTGTGGAGCGATATACGTTACATCCATGCCATCGTGGTATGTATCCCCATACTTTTCGCTTCTGTCGTCAGTGAGCAATAACCGATTATATTGAGTAAAGTGAGGAATAATATGAAACGATTACTTCTTGACCTTTTTGCTCTTTTATTCATAGTTCTTCTTGTTTCCTGCGGTACTCCGGAACAATCTCCCGCAGCGGATATCTCTCCGGAGCCGACTCCTTCTCCGCAGGCGGCGCCTGCCGTCGAGCCCGTAAAGGATCCCGAGCCTGATATCCCTGAGATCAGCGACGATGAAGTCAGCAAGTCTTATGACCTGTGCCAGCCTTTCGTCGAGCAGAATTTCTATCTGGGGTCTCCTGAATGGGATCTGGATCCGGATTGGAGCCAAACAGATTCCAACTATGCTAATCCATCGCAAAAGTATCATTCGTTGGATGAATTCAGGACACATGTAATTAAGGATTACCCTCTCTCCGAAAAGTTTGTTGATTCTCTTTTAGATAGGGTTTCCATGATGCTCTTTGAACATGATAGCGGCCTCTATGTTGTTTCCGCCGGAAGGGGAAGCGATATTGAAGTCGGAAATGAGATCAAAAGATCCGTTATCCGTGAAGGTGATACGAAAATCATCCTGAGAGTCACTCATGAAAGAGTCGACGACACGACAGGCGAGTGGAAAGTCGTAGGATCATTCGATGTTGACAATATCATGATCTACGAATACGGAAACTGGGTCTGGGATGATATCGTCGAATACCGGTAATTCAGCTTTGTATTTCCATAGCAAAAAAGAAATCCCTTCGTTAGCGGGTTTTCCTGCTTTCGAAGGGATATTTTATGTGTTTTTTCTGCATTTTAAATCAATGTAAAGTTTTCTTGACTACTCCTGCTCCCTCTGTTTTGACTGCTCCTCGTCGATGATCTTTCTGAACTGTGTCTCATAAAGCTCACGGTATGTCCCGTTCAGGGCAAGCAGTTCTTCGTGCGTTCCTTGTTCCTCAATGATGCCATTGTTCACGACAAGGATTTTGTCTGCTTTGAGGATCGTAGACAGCCTGTGGGCGATCACTATGCTTGTCCGTCCCTTCATAAGGGCTTCAAGCGCATCCTGGATAGCGTTCTCCGAAATGCTGTCCAGCGCAGATGTCGCCTCATCCAGGATCAGGATCTTGGGATCCTTGAGAATGACTCGGGCAATGGAAAGTCTCTGTTTCTCACCGCCGGAAAGTTTCAGTCCTCTGTTGCCTACTATCGTCTCATATCCTTCAGGCTGTGCAGCGATGTAGTCATGGATGTTGGCGATTTTGCATGCGCGCTCCAGCTCTTCATCCGATGCATCGTCCTTGGCATACAGGAGATTCTCGCGGATCGTTCCGTTGAAGAGATATGTATCCTGCGTGACAACGCCAATGGACTCTCTTAGGTATTTCAGGTCTATCTTCCGGACATCATATCCACCTATGGAAACACTTCCTTCATCCACGTCATACAGCCTCGGGATAAGGTTGACCACCGTGGATTTCCCGGATCCGGACGGACCGACGATGGCATACATAGAGCCACCGGGGACCGTGAAGTTGATATCTGTGAGCAAAGGCTTGTCAGGAGAATAGCTGAAAGCCACATGATCGTAAACGATATCCGTTTTGTACATGTTCGGCCTTCTGCCATTCTTGGGGCTGACAATCGTCGCTTCCTTGTCGAAGTAATCGAAGATACGGGTAAACAGTGCCAGAGACCTCGTAAAGTCGACATGAATGTTCAGAAGAGATTCAACAGGCCTGTACAGACGGTTGATCAGCGCTACTGTTGCCGTGATGACACCTACAGTGAGGTTTGGATCTATCTCCTTGATGATCAGGTAGCCGCCGGTGA
Source organism: Oscillospiraceae bacterium (assembly GCA_017432285.1). Lineage (GTDB taxonomy): Bacteria > Bacillota > Clostridia > Oscillospirales > Ruminococcaceae > RUG11783. The sequence goes on from JAFRJM010000017.1 coordinate 40,433, forward strand.
AATAGATGAGGAGCGGTCCTATCTGGGTAAATATACCCATGATGACACGGAACCATCTGCCGCTTTGCTGCTCCTTGAGCGCAAGCTGTGTCACTTCCTCATTGAGATTGACGAATCTTTCGTATTCTTTTTCTTCTCTAGTGAATATCTTGACGAGCATTGAACCGCTGACACTCAGCGTCTCATTGATCATCTGGTTCATCTCGTCATTCTTCTCCTGGCTCTCGGTCAGAAGCTGCCATCTGGTCTTGCCGACGGCTTTGGTGGGGAGCACCAGCAGCGGGATGACAACGATACCTACGAGGGCAAGCTGCCAGCTCATGGAGAACAGCGCCACCAGAGTAGTGATGACAGTGGCAACGTTGCTCACTATACTGGCCAGAGTTCCTGAAATGACACTGCTGACACCGCTTATATCGGTGTTCATCCTCGTGATGATGTCTCCCTGCTTCTCCGAAGTGAAGAAAGAGTGGGGCATGGACTGCAGATGCTGATACATCTGGTTCTTCATATCAAATATGATCCTCTGGGATATCCACGAGTTGATATGGCTTTCGAGCACACCTATCACCTGAGATGTGGCGAGCGTCAAGAACGCCAGCAGCAGAAGACGGATCAGCAGCGCCAGATCTTTTCCGACCAAAGCCTGGTCGACGATACGGCCGGTGATGATAGAAGGTAGAAGGCCAACCACTGAAGACAGCAGGATAGCTGCGAATACCAGAATAAACTGGAACCAGTACGGTTTCAGGTATGAAAGGATTCGTAGGATAAGTTCTTTAGTGACCTTGGGCATCTCTTTCTTTTCTTCGTCTGTCAGAAAGCCTCTCGGTCCAAAACGGGTGGGAGCGGGCATTGTATTTTCTCCTCTTTTAAAAAACTATTATTACAACATCTATTTAATTATTCTCTAAAGAAAAAGGGCTTGCAAGATGCAAGCCCGTATTTTCTTTTTACCAATATTATTTCTGGAGCGCTGCGAGGATCTGACGGAGCAGTTCTACCGGCTCCTCTGCCTTCTTTGCTGCCTCTTCCTCGGCCGCCTTCTTGGCTTCTTCCTCTTCCTTTGCCTTTGCTTCTTCCTCAGCAAGCTTGGCTGCATTTATTTTCGTCTTGGCTGCATTTGCTGTGCGTACGATAAGGAACAGCACGAATGCAACAAGGATGAAGTTAATGATAGCCATGATCAGTTCGCCGACTGGGAAAAGACCGAGTTTGTACTCTGAGAAATCGATGCCACCGCAAAGAACTCCGATGATCGGATTGATCAATGCATTTACGATTGCAGTGACGATTGCATTGAACGCGCCGCCGATGACAACACCGACTGCAAGGTCAAGGGCATTGCCTTGAGCTAAAAACTCTTTAAACTCCGTAAATAATTTCTTCATTTTATCACCCCTCATAAATTCTCTATTTCTGCAACAAGACCGGCAACATCCTCTTTTTTTGTCGCCCAGCTTGTACAAATACGTAACAATCTGCCACCTTCAACAGGTCCGTTATCTGAAAACGCATACTTGTCAGCAAGTTTCGCCCACTGTTCGTCTGTCAGGATAAAGAACTGCTGATTTGTCGATGATTCATAATACAGCGGAATCCCTTTGTTTTTCAATGCTTTCTTGACCTCAATCGCAAGGCTATCCGCGTATCTTCCAATCTCTTCATATAATCCGTCCGTGAACAACGCGCTGAACTGAACCCCGAGAAGCCTGCCCTTGGCGAGCATTCCTCCATGCTGCTTCATTATCATGCGGAATCCATCCGCGTATTTCCTGTCTGTAAATACTATGGCTTCTCCGAACAGACAGCCGACTTTCGTACCGCCTATATAGAATATATCACACAGTCTCGCCATATCAGGGAGCTGGAGGTCGCTGTCCTCAGCAGCAAGGGCATAGCTTAGTCTTGCTCCGTCTATAAACAGCGGGACCTTGTGCTCCTTGCAGACACCGTATATCTCTTCCAATTCTTTCTTGGAATAAGTGGTTCCATACTCCGTGGGCTGAGATATATAAACGATCCCAGGCTTCACCACATGCTCCTGGGTAGGGGATTCTTCATATTCAATAAAGCATTTTTCTATCTGCTCAGCAGATATCTTGCCGTCTTTCTCAGGCAATGCAAGTATCTTGTGTCCAGTAGCTTCTACTGCCCCCGTTTCATGTACGTTTATATGTCCGGATGTGGCCGATACTGCTCCCTCAAACGGTCTGAGGATGGAGGCTATGACCATCTGATTAGCCTGAGTCCCTCCGACAACGAACTGTACCTCAGCATCAGGAGCTTTGCAAGCTTTAAGTATCTGCTGTCTTGCCTTCTCACACCATGGATCGCACCCGTATCCTGGTGTCTGCTCCCAATTTGTCTTCTCAAGAAGCTCCATTACCTTCGGATGAGCGCCTTCACCGTAATCGCATTCAAATCTGATCATTTTCTACTTGTACCTTTCTTCTTTTGAAACAATTTTACGCCTATCTTTTGCTCCATACAAGAAAACCTTCCGTTGAGGTTTTCCTCTGTTTTTTGTATGATTGATTCATTGGTATATTTGTTATCAAAAGCATAGGAGTTACTTTTCCATGAAGAAAAGACTGTTGTGGCCTGACGTTTTGCGAGCTTTAGCTCTATACTGTGTCGTTCTCGCTCATTTGGGCTCTTTTTCCCAAAAGATTTCTATGTTTTGCTTTGGATTTGTAATGCAGCTGTTCTTCTTCATTAGCGGACTGTTCGCTAGCCACTATTTAAAGATGAGTTTAGATAATCTGGTAAAGAAACTGGCCGTTCATCTGCTCATTCCCCATGTGATCATCTCCGTGGCGAATATCGCATATGCTGCATACAAAAGGATATCCGGATGGCAGGACTCTATTCTGCAGTGTGTACTCGCTATCCGCAACAAAATCCTCTATTCCACACTGTGGTTTCTACCATGTCTGTTTGTCATGATTGTGGTTTACTGGTGGCTCAGCCGCCTTATCCGTCCTACAATACTGCGACTGCTTCTGTGCATGGTCATAAGTCTTGCTTTCCGCATATTCAAGGAGCCATCCCAGTGGATCTGGTCTGCTGATACAGCCATGATGTACATGTTCTACTATGCTCTTGGTGATTTCATGATGCCGTTCCTGAAAGATGTCTCATCTGAAGGTGGTTATCTGATAAAAATACTGTTTGGAGCCGCGGCAGTGCTGTGCCTGATCCCGACAGTTGTGAGCTATTTCCTGTACAACTCAGCAGAGCCTTCACTTATGGGGCATTCCATGAACACGCTGGATATGATGATCTTTATGTTTTTCTGCTCCACGGCAACAATTATGTCTATGGTGGGTTTGTCTATGCTTCTGCAGAGATCTACTCTGCTTCAGAACATCGGCAAAAGCACACTGTACCTGTTCGGTACGCAGGGGATAGCGGCAGATCTGTTTACATGGGTCCTGTGGCAGATCGGTATAACATGGATCCCCCGATTCGGATGGCAGACTCTGTTTGTCGGGGTCGCAAGATTGCTCTTTTCCTATCTTGTGATCGCAGTGCCCATCAATGCTTTAATGAAGATGATCTGGAAAAAATAACAGATACACGAAAATTTGTCTAAAACATATTAATGAGGATATACAAATGACAAAAACTACCGAACGTTTCCTTCGCTATGCGAAGATCGACACGATGAGTGAAGAGGGGCACCCCTCCACTCCCTCTACTGAAAAACAATATGACCTGGCAAGGGTGCTTATCGAGGAACTCAAAGAATTAGGCGCTTCCGATGTCTACTTGGATGAGGAACTCTGCTATGTATATGCAGCTGTTCCCTCCAACACAGACAAAAAAGTTGCCAAACTGGCTCTTGTTGCCCATATGGACACCAGTCCGGCAGTCAGCGACACGGATGTCAAGCCGGTGATCACTGAAAATTATAAGGGACAGGACATAGAAATGGGAACCGACGGCCGCGTGCTGTCTCCAAAGGATTATCCTTCTCTGCTGAACTATATCGGACAGACGATAATCTGCTCGGACGGGTCAACGCTTCTCGGCTCAGACGATAAATCCGGCATAGCTATCATCATGAGCCTGGTGGAACATCTCATTTCCCATCCGGAAATCAGGCACGGGGATATAAAAGTAGCCTTTACCCCTGACGAGGAAGTCGGAATGGGCGTATCCGGTCTGGATTACGGAAGGCTAGATGCGGATTTTGGGTATACCCTCGACGGCGGGCAACTGGGAGACCTCAACTTTGAGTGCTTCAACGCTGCAAGTGGAGCCGTTAAGGTGAACGGCCTCAGCATCCATCCCGGAAGCGCAAAGGGAAAGATGAAAAACGCAGTCAGGATAGCAATGGAATTCGATTCCCTTCTCCCGAAGGCGGAGAGCCCGGAGTATACAGAAGGTTATGAAGGCTTCTATCACCTGGACCACTTTGCCGGAGACTGTGACGGCGCGGAGATGGCATACATCCTCCGTGATCACGACGGTAATATTCTGGAACAGCGCAAGAAAGTCTTCAGAGCCGCCGCGGACTATATCAATGCCAAATACGGTGATAACACTGTAGAAGTCGAGATCCGTGACAGTTATAGGAACATGCGCGAAATAATCGAAAAGAATTACCACCTTATAGAGAATGCATGTAAAGCATTTGAAACTTACGGCATCACTCCAAGAATCTCCCCGATACGCGGAGGGACAGATGGAGCTACCATGTCTTTCAACGGAGTTCCCTGCCCGAACCTCTCCGCAGGCGGTCACAACTGTCACGGAAGATATGAATATGTATGTGCAGAAAGCATGGACAAGATGGTTGATGTACTGCTGGAAATCGTAAAGCTCTATGAAACGATGTAAAGGATTTCCACTTAACGAAAAGTAGTATTCCTTTACAGATATTACAGAATGTATAAGAAAATCGGGGTTTCTGACTATAAATCCCCGATTTTTTGTATTATTTGTTTATTATTCCTTACTTTATCTTTTCAAAAACAGTTAAAAATAATATAATTTGAACAGCAAGTTTTATTTACAGACAAGTTTTGTGTACAGGTGATTTCGATGGAAGAAATATTGAAAAACCGTATCAGATTTGCCAGATTGAAAAAGGGATACTCCCAGCAGAAACTGGCTGATCTAACGGGTGTTTCCCGCCAGACCATATGCTCAATAGAAAACGGGCAGTTTGCGCCTACAGCTAAACTTGCCCTGAAGATATGCATCGCTTTGGATCAAAAGTTTGAGCACTTGTTCTATCTTTCATAGTTTCTAAAAATAAAGTGTTATGTATTAAAGCCATCTCTGCAGGCAGCGATTGTCGCTGCTTCTGTCAGAAATGGCCTTTTTCCTTATCAGAATCCGTTGATCTGCTTGAAGACCGCGTCCATATAACGCTCATTGGCTTCCAGAATCACGATGTCCGGCTGGCTGCTCATTACCAGTTCATCCATGCTGCAGCTCCGGACATCCTCCCACTGGACAGATGCAAATCTCTTCTCCAGATAAGGAACAAAATACTGCGAATAAGAATCTCCTATTATCAGGACCGAGCGCGGATCTTTCTCATAATCGTAATTCGTTGCCACTCTGTCCGTGCACAGAGGGAATATCCCATACAATCCGCATAAATTTGGAAGATCCATCTCCTGTGGTTCTCCTTCGGTAAATCCGTACTCTGTGAAATCCGTCTCCACCGGCAGACCAAGCTGAGACAGGACTTTATCCAAAGCCACCAGCGCTCCCGCATGATTCCAGTGGGTGTCTCTCGGGAAATACAGCTGCACCGTGTCCTTCAGTTCCCGCATCCTGTCTTTTTCATAGCTCATAATTACGCTTGTATTTTTGTCTACATAATCTGCCAACATGTCCGTCCGGTTCTCTTCGTTTATGACCGGATAACAGTCAGGAACATATTCTCCATAAACCACCGGTTTGCAAGGCGCAAGAACTACTGTCAGCGTTGTCCCGAACTTCTCATAGAAATTCTTTCTTTGTTCAAGTCCGTCGCAGAACGTTAATAACTCTTCAGGTGAATATGTAAGTATTCCCTGGTAATTCGCCAGCGGTGTCCCACTGTTGGGTCCGTCTTTGAGGAACATCCATCCCTCTTTTCCGAGGATGACCTGTGAACTGTCAGTCGTTTTAAACAGTTTGTACTCCAGCTCATTGACCAGTTTTACGCATTTGTATCTGAACGGAGCGCTGTCGATCATGAATTCATTCATGTTGTGAATAAACTCAGGACCTGTCCTGGAGGCAAGGACAGCCGGAAATCTGGTCAGGAAACGGTTTTCGTGATTGTCCATAGACAGCTGCTTTGAGAAGATATTAAACAGCACAAAGGACAGGCTCAAGACCAAGGCCAATACGCTTACAAACACTTTTTTCGCCATGCCTGCCCCTCCTAAAACTGAAAATATATGAACGCGTTGTACGTTCCAGCGATTATCTTGGCCAGACTTACAAAAAACAGCACGAGCAGGACTGCAGCCTGCACCCATCCCAGCTCTTTTTCGCTGTCTATTTTCTCTCTGACTGCGGGGATCAGCTTCTGAAGAAGCCCGCATCCAAGAACAGCTGCCGCCAAAAGGACCAGCGTCTTTACATCACAGAACTGACTTACGCGGTATGCAGGATGCCCTGTGCCAAAGGTGAATATCTTTTCCAGATATGTCGCCGCCTCTGCCACTGAACCGCTTCGGAACAGTACCCATCCGACCAGGATCTGAAGCCAGGTCAGGGGCATTTTGACTGCTTTGGGGAACTTATGAATTATGAAGCGGTCCAGGATGACGCACAGACCGTGCCATAAGCCAAACAGCAGGAATGTTGTCCCTGATCCGTGCCATATGCCTGTCAGCAAGAAGACAATAAGCAGATTAACTGCTGTTCTGACATTTCCTCTTCTGTTGCCTCCCAGTGGGATATAGACATATTCCCTGAACCATGCAGAGAGGGTAGCATGCCATCTTCTCCAGAAATCGGATATGCTTTCCGCTGTGTATGGATAGTCAAAATTTTCTGCCAGATGGAATCCGAATATTCTTCCAAGGCCGACTGCCATATCTGAGTAACCGGAAAAATCGTAGTATATCTCCATCGCATACAGGATGAGTCCGAACCATAATATCGGTCCTGACAGATAATTGACTTTCACGCTGTAAATACGAGAGCAGATCAGTCCGAAATAGTCTGCAAGTAGAACTTTCTTGCCGAGCCCAATCACGAATCTCTTGCATCCGTAGGCGATATCATCAAAGGAGACCTTCCTGTCATTGAGATCCGCAGCCGAATCACGGTAAAGGTCTATGGGACCGGATGAGATCCTCGGGAAAAAGCTCAGAAACAGGGCTGTTTTTATCGGGTTTGTCTGTTCATCAGCTTTTCCGGTGTATATGTCGATCAGATAGCTCATCGCCATGAAGGTCAGGAACGACAGTCCTGTCGGCATGACAGAGGGATCCAGAGCTTTCGGGCAATAGTATCTGTTCAGGCTCTTTCCGTATTTGAACCAGCACAGGATGACCATCAACAGCAAAACGCCTGTAATGAGGCCTACCTTCCTGAGCGCCTTATTATCTGATCTCCCGATGATGAGTCCGAAAACATAGCTGATGATTATTACTGCGGGTAGGGCCCAGAATCTATCCCATTCTCCCCACAGAAAGAATGTCCCTCCGCACAGCACCAAAACAAGGTTCTTCAGCCGTTTTGGACTGATCCAGTAGATCAGCACAGATATGGGAAGAAACATCATCAGAAACGGAATGGAAGAAAAATACACTGTCCTTTCCTCTCTTCTTTCTACAATGAAGCTTTTCTTATATTCTTGCTCTGCCGCGGATACTTTGCCGGGCAGGGCTTTATCTTCTCTATCTCAAGTATTACCCTCTCTCCCGCCGTGGGAAGGGTAAGTTCATGTATGCCTGTCACTTTTCCTCCAAGGACAGACAGGGCATTCTTCGCGAGATCTATCTCTTCTCCCGCTCCGGCGCCTTTCATGGCTACAAGTTTGCCGCCGACTTTGACCAAGGGGAGCGTATACTCCAACAGTGCAGGAAGGAGCGCCACTGCGCGGGAAGAGACGACGTCAAACGTATCTCTGAACTCGCCGCGTCCGGCCTCTTCGCCTCTTGCGTGTATACCGGTAACGGTATATCCCAGCTTTTCTGCTGTCCTGACCGCGAACTGAAGTTTTTTGTCCGTTGCCTCTATCAGGGTGACATCTATATCCGGTCTTGCGATCTTCAGGATAACACCGGGAAATCCGGGGCCGGTGCCTACATCAGCCAGTCTGCAGCCTTCGGGAAGATAGGGAAGGATGGTGAGGCAGTCCAGAGCGTTCTTCTCCTCCATCTCATCCGGATCTGTGATCGCGGTGAGATTGAACTGCTCGTTCGTAACACGGACTGCTTCGCAGTACAGGTCGATCTTCTCAGCAGCGCTGACATCAAGGTCCACGCCATACTTCTTTGCGTTTTCTATCAAACGGTGGATATCAATCATTCTTCTCCTCCCGTCTCTCATAGCGGTGTTTCGCGATCCATACAGACAGAACCTGCAGATCCGCGGGATTCACTCCGCTTATCCTCGCCGCCTGCCCGAATGAAGCCGGCTTTATCTTGTTCAGCTTGTCCGCCGCTTCCAGCCTGAGGCCAGTGATCTGCTTGTAATCTATGTCTCCAGGAAGACGCATAGTCTCCTCTTTGCGCAGTTTGTTGGCAAGTGAGCTCTGTCTTTTGAGGTAGCCCTCGTACTTTATCTCTATCTCAGCCTTCTGGACAGTTCTGCTGGAGGGAAGCTTCCCGTCCGGGTGCAGGTATCTGCATATATCCTCATAGTGGATGTTCGGTCTCTTGAGGATCGCATCAGCTGCCATACCCTTGTTAAGCTCGGTCTCTCCCTTTTCACGGAGCATCTCGTTTACTTCCGCCGTCGGATGAATGACTGTTGATCTGATCCTCTCTATCTCTTCTTCCAGTTCTTTCTGGTTCTTAAGGAATTCATTGTATTTCTCCTCCGAGACGAGTCCAAGCTGATATCCCTTCTCACAGAGCCGGTCATCCGCGTTGTCCTGCCTGAGGATCAGCCTGTATTCGCATCTGGATGTCATCATCCTGTACGGGTCATTGACTCCCTTGGTGACGAGGTCGTCTATAAGGGTGCCTATATAGGCTTCCTGCCTTGTAAGAACAAACGGCTCCTTTCCCTGAATGAGGTGAACTGCGTTGATTCCCGCCATGAGACCCTGTACAGCGGCCTCCTCGTATCCGGAGGTTCCGTTGAACTGTCCCGCTCCAAACAGGCCGGAGATCTGTTTGGACTCCAGGGAAGGTTTGAGGGAAAGAGGATCGCAGCAGTCGTATTCTATGGCATATGCCGGTCGCATGATCTCGACATTCTCCAGTCCCTCTATTGTCCGGTACATCTCATACTGCACATCCAGCGGAAGGGAAGAGCTCATTCCCTGGAGATACATCTCTTCCGTATTGTATCCGCATGGTTCTATGAACAGCTGATGTCTCTTCTTGTCCGAGAAACGGACCACTTTGTCCTCAATGGAAGGGCAGTACCTCGGTCCGATACCTACTATCGCTCCTCCGTACAGCGGTGAGCGGGAAAGATTCTGCCGGATTATCTCATGTGTTCGTTCATTTGTATATGCTATGTAGCAGCAGACCTTATTCTCAAGCTTTTCTTCTTCATCAAAGCAGAAGGGGACGATATTATCATCTCCGTCCTGTCGCTCCAGTTTGCTGAAATCTATGCTGCGTCTGTGTACCCTTGCAGGTGTTCCCGTCTTGAATCTCCGGATCGGAAGTCCGAGATCCACAAGATTCTGCGTGAGTTTGGTCGCGGGGACGACGCCGTCCGGCCCGCTGTGCCGTATAGCGTCCCCAACGAAGATCTTTCCTCCAAGATACGTTCCTGTACAGATTATAACTGCTTTGCAACCGAAATCTCCTCCGAGGGACGTTCTTACGCCGGTAACTTTGCCGTCTTCGCAGAGTATCTCTGTAACTTCATCCTGGAATATATCAAGACCCTTCTGTTTCTCCAGAGCAGATTTCATATACCTGTGATATGCGCGTCTGTCGCTCTGTACACGCAACGAATGGACTGCCGGACCTTTTGCCAGGTTCAGCATACGGCTCTGGAGCATAGTGGCATCTGCAGCTCTGCCCATCTCTCCTCCGAGAGCATCCAGCTCAAAGACCAGATGTCCCTTTCCGGTTCCTCCGATAGACGGATTGCACGGCATGTTGCCTATTGCATCCAGCGTTATGGTAAAGATTGCTGTTTTACATCCGAGACGCGCTGAAGCAAGAGCAGCCTCTATCCCGGCATGCCCCGCGCCTATCACTGCAACGTCATAAGACGGAAATTCAAACATTTCTATTATCTCCCGATCATTATTTTCCTACGCAGAATCGGTCAAAGACCGCATTTATCACTTCTTCGCTCGCGTTCTCACCGGACAGATCATAAAGCGCAGCCAGTGCTTCGTCCAGCAGTGCATAGCATACATCAAGAGTCAGCCCAATCTCAACACCTTCAAGGGCATCCTTTACTGCTTGTCTTGCTCTCTGAGCGCACCCTCTCTGTCTTTCATTAGCAAGTAGAGGGGCATCCGCATCAAACCCGGATGTACCGAGGAAATCTGAAACTGCCTGGGACAGCGTTTTCAAAGATTCAGGATCTTTGGCGGTCAGTTCTGTCACATGAGAAAACGTTTTGTATATCTCATCTTTCTCTATCTTCTCCTCAAGATCCCCTTTATTGAGTATCGCAAGGACAGGTTTGTCTTTCAGATCGGCTATCAAAGCCCTGTCGTCGTCACTGAGCGGACGGCCCTGGTCGAATACCGCGAGGATAAGATTTGAGTTTTCCAGGCGCTTTTTTGCCCGCGAGATACCGATCTGCTCGATCTCTCCGCTTGCTTCCTCACGTATGCCGGCAGTGTCAGCCAGCAGAAGTGTCACTCCGCCTATAGTGACCCTCTCCTCAAGGATATCCCTGGTAGTTCCTGCTTCGCTAGAGACTATGGCTTTGTCAAATCCTGCAACGAGGTTCAGAAGGGTGCTTTTTCCTACATTGGGGCTGCCTATTATGGCTGCAGGAACTCCTCTAAGCATTTTCTGTCCGGAATCATAGCCTTTCAGGAGACTGTCAAGTTCTCTTTGCACTGCCTTCAGATCAGCTATCAGCTGCTCCGGATCTGCTTCTTCCACATCTTCTTCGGGGAAGTCTATCTCTGCTGCTATCTGAGTCTGTATATCGAGCAGGTCCTGCTTCAGTTCCTCTGTTTTTCTTGCCAGAGAGCCTTCTGCAAGGGATGCTGCAGCACGTTCCCCGTCCACAGAAACTGCATTTATGATGTCCATCACCGCTTCCGCTTCCGTGAGGCTTATCCTTCCGTTGAGAAAAGCCCTTCTTGTAAACTCTCCCTTTCCCGCAGGCTCAGCACCAGCGTCAATCACTTCTCTGAGAACTGCTTCGGTGACCGCCTCTCCTCCGTGGCACTGCAGTTCTACGACATCTTCACCTGTGTAGCTCTTCGGTGCGCGGAAACACAGCAGGATGACCTGATCCAGGATCTCTCCATCCAGAGTATGGGCATTTCCGAGACAGGCTGTATATCCTTCCATTCTGGAAAGATCTCGTTTCCCTCTTGGAGTGAAAACACGGGAAGCGATAGGCATGGCTTCATCGCCTGATATGCGTATGATACCTATACCGCCCTTTCCCGCAGGGGTGGATATAGCGGCAATTGTTGATGTCAGCATGGCTGATCCTCTCTTCTGATGATTATTCCTCTCTGCATTCCCCATTTTCCGTAGAATGCATCTATTATATTCATCTCCTCCGCGTTGCATCCGAGAAGGAGCTTGATCTCTGTGTCATGTTTGGCAAGATCTACCGTGGCGATTATGCCCACTACCGTCTTTTCGCCGCTTGATCCGATCCAGACGTCCACATCTTCTCCGTCCGGTGAGCTTGTCCCTTCCAAATAGCCGTAATCCACTTCGTAGAGGATCTGCGGGTGCTCCGGATGATAACTCCCTTTAGGTCTGTCTATGACCACTGGGTGCTGAGCGACCAGAAGGTCGAGAAATATCCAGAATTCACGTTCTTTTTCTGTCATATTCCCTCCGATGAACGGAAAAAGGGTCAAAGTATCCCTGTCCCCAACAAATCTGTGGGAACACCGACCTTTGACCCCGGCGTTCTAATAAATTATAGTTCGATCTTTCCGTAAAGACTTCCGATGAATTCCTCCGTGGATTTCAGTTCCTTGCGGACCGGAATGTCATTCACCTTGATCTTGTTCGTCTCAGATGTTGTTTCCTCTGCGACTTTTCCTGCTTTTCCGCTTCTGTTGCGGCGGCTGCGTCTTCCATCATCGGAAGATGCGCCTTCGAGAGTGATTACGACCTTGCGGCGCGGTTCGCTACCCACTGAATGGGATGTCACGCCTTCGATCTTCTGCACTTCAGAATGCACTATCGCTCTTTCATAAGGATTCATTGGCTCAAGGGTCATGCTTCTGCGGTTCTTCTTGACCTTTGCAGATGTCTTCTCTGCAAGGCTGCGAAGAGCTGTTTCCCTGCGGGAGCGGTAGCCCTCGACATCCAGACTCACTCTGCAGTAATCTCCACCCTCGCGGGAGGATCCTACCGTACAGAGATACTGGATAGCATCCATAAGCTCTCCTCTTTTGCCGATGAGCATCGGGGCATCTTCGCCTCCGATCTGGATGCATACGCCGCGCTCGGTCTTCGCAAACTGGTACTCTACCTCTTTTGCACCGTATGCGGCAACGATCTCTTTCAGGAAATTGAAAGAATTTACTGCGCGCTCAGGAAGCTGATCCTCCGGGATCAGTTCAAGAACGGTGTTCTCTGCCATTCTTTCTGTTGCTTCCTCAGCTTTCTTGCTCTCTTTTTTCTCTGCAGCCTTCTTGACCTTTTTCAGTTCGTTGACTGCCTCTTTCTTTTGCTCTTTTTTCTGATTCTTGTCTTGTTTCTGCTCTTTAGGCTGTTTTTGCTCTTGTGGCTGTTGTTTTACTTCTTCGGCTTTTTTGCTGTTCTGGTTTCTTTCCTGGTCTTTGTTTTTCTGCTTCTGTTCTTTTTTCGGTTTCTGGGTCTGCTCTTTCTTTTCTGGTGCTTTTTTATCGTGCTGGCTTTCGCCGTAAAGCAGCTCATATACCGAGAAGTCGGATTCCGCTTTTGTTACTCTTACTTTAGCGGGTTTAGAGAAAAACAGGATCTTTTGAGGCATCTCGAGGATCTCTACCGTTATCTCGTCACGGCTGACTCCAAGCTGTCTGCATGCTTCCTCGACGGCCTCATCGACAGTTTTACCTGTCGTGATGATTTCTGCCATCTGTTCTTCCTTTCGATAAGATTACTCTTCTCCGTACCGTTCCTGATCGATCTCTCTTGCTCTCTGCAGGCGAAGCCGATCCGCCTCATTGGCAGAGAGTTCCTTTTCCACGGTCTTTCCTGTTGCTTTGTCCGTATAAGTAACTGTGCGTCTTGCGTTCTTCTGTTTCTTTTTCTGCTTGATCTGTTCCTGGATCTGTTTCTTCATCTCTTCAGGATCATACATCTTCTTGAGCACCAAGCTCTGCAGCATAGTAAGTAAGTTCTGGAATCCCCAATAAAGGCTGAAGCCCAGCGGATACAGGAAGGAGAACCATGCGAACATAATGCTGGACGTGATCATCATCGATCTTGTCTGCCTTGCTGCCGCACCGTCCTGGGTGCCGGAGCTCTTCATCATGACATATGTGGAGAGTAGCTGCGTAACGATAGAGAAGATCGGGATAAGGAGGGCCCAGCCCAGCTTGAATTCCGGTTTCTCATAGAGGTTGATGCTTCCGATATTCATCTGGAGGTTCTGGATCTTTGCCAGTTCAGGACCGTATGTGGATGAAAGATCGGAAAACGCCGCAAAGTTGGACTTTACGTACTGGATGATATAAGTCTCAATCATACGATTGTTACTTGCCAATGTTGTGCCTGCGTCTGCCGCAAGCTGGATCGTCCTCTCAGTCATATTGCTGATGAACTCGGACGGAAGTGTGAGCATGTAGGTCAGGGGCTTGTAGATAACTTCTACAAGACCGAACATGATCAGGAGGTTGATCACCATCGGAAGACATCCCGCTGTCGGGTTGTACCCGTATTCTGTGGTGAGCTTGCTGAGCTCCTCGTTCTGCTTCTCGCGGTCATTCTTGTATCTGGTCTGGATATCCTGGATCATCGGGTTGAATGCCGCCATCATTGCAGTGCTCTTCTGCTGCTGCATGCTAAGCGGGAACATCAGGATCTTAGTGATCAGAGTGAATAAAAGAAGTGCAAAGACATATGCGAGAGGCATATGCAGTATATCTGTCACGAGCCAGTAACAGAATTTCATGATGTACCCGAGCGGTACCGCCAATAGGCTGTTAATTAGATTCATAATCAGCTCCGATTATTTTATTTTTTCGGAGGAACAGGGTCATATCCCCACCCGCCGAATGGATTGCATCTTAGTATGCGGCGAATTCCAAGCCATACTCCGCGCACAGGTCCGTGGATCTGTATCGCCCCGATCATGTACTGACTGCAGGTCGGAGTATACCGGCAGCTCTTTCCTATCCATGGGGACAGCGTCAACTGATACAGACGTATTATCCCTATAAGTATTTTACTGACTGCTGCACTGATCATCGCCAAGAAAACCCGCCCTTGTTAAGTGATCCTTCAGGACTGCCTCAACATCTGTGCTTTTCTTATCCAGGATAGCATGTCTGCAAACCACGACTATATCGAAAGAATCCTCGGAGTCTTTCAGAAGGTCTGTTGCTGCTGCCTTGACTATCCTTCTTGCACGGTTGCGCTCCACTGCGCAACCAAGTTTTTTATTTGTTGTTATACCCAAACATATCCCGCCACGCTTTTTGGGCACCAGATAGGTGACCAACATGGGAGATACATAGGAAAGATTGCTTCTGTATGCTCTTTGAAACAGATAATTCTTATTAAGAGATTGTAATTTCATTAAGACCAGATGCCGACTTATTAATAAAGCCAGCCGCTATCGGTTGGCTTCTTTTTACGCGCTTAGACGAGCCCGGCCGCGTGCACGACGACGTGCTAAGATCTTGCGTCCGCTCTTTGTTGCCATACGCTTCAGGAAACCGTGTTCCTTTTTCTGTGTCCTTTTCTTAGGATGAAATGTAGGTTGCATTAGAATTCTCCTTTATAAACCTCGCGGAAAATAAGTATATACTAGTGCATTTTTGATTGTCAAGGAAAAAACATTTACTCCTATTTCTTTTTCTTCGTTTTTGTATGGCGTTTTTCGACGCAAAATAGGCCTTTTTTGTTGAAAACAGACCCTATTTTTGATAAAATTAATGGGTACATTATATAGTATTATTTTAAAGACATTCTATTTAAAGAGGACGACTATGGATTCCTTCTCACAATGCTTAGACGCTGTAAAAGAGTACTGCAAACAGTATATAACTGAAGCAGCTTACAATCTCTGGATCAACGGACTCGAAGCCGAATCATTCAACGGAGACAGTGCCGTTCTTTCCGCTTCATCCGAATTTCTGAGGTCGAACGTAGAATCCCGTTATCTTAATTTGCTTAAAGAAGGCTTTGAAGCTGTCATCGGTTATTCAATCGACTTAAAGATAATAGCAAGGGACAGCAAAGCTCCGGAGACAGTCCTTCATGCTCCTATGGCAACAAGAGGCGAGAGTTCCTACACCTTTGATAACTTTATCATAGGACCGGACAACAGATTTGCTCATGCTGCAGCTATTGCAGTAGCAGCAAATCCTTCAAACGCGTACAACCCGCTGTTCATCTACGGATCATCTGGACTCGGAAAGACACATCTTCTTTATGCTATCAAGAACCAACTTGCACAGACCAGACCTGAACTCAAGGTTCTGTATATTGGTGGAGACAGTTTCACCAATGAACTAATAGCTGCCATCAAGAGCGGATCAACAGAGCCTTTCCACGAGAAATACCGCAATGTTGATGTCCTTCTGGTCGACGACGTACAGTTCATAGGAGGAAAAGAAGCCACTCAGGAAGAATTCTTCCACACCTTCAACGCTCTCCATGATGCACATAAGCAGATCGTATTGACATCAGACCGTCCTCCTAAAGAGATAAAGAGTCTGGAAGACCGTCTCCGCACACGTTTTGAATGGGGACTTATTGCAGACGTTAAACCGCCGGATATCGAAACCAGGATTTCAATCCTCTATCAGAAAGCGGATGAGATGAATTTCAAGCTTCCTGCCGATGTCGCGGAATATATCGCGCAGCAGCTCAAAAACGACGTCAGACAGCTTGAAGGAACGTTAAAGAAACTCTATGCCTATTACCTGATGACTGGTTCCGAACCGACTTTGGCACAGGCACAGGAAGCAATCAGCGACATAATCAACGAGCAGATGCCATGGCCGGCAACAGTAGATAAAATCATTGAGGAATGCTCAAGGACATTCGTTGTTTCCGCCGATGATCTTCGTTCCAACAAGCAGAATGCAGATATATCTACAGCCAGACAGGCAGCTATGTATGTCATCCGTGAGATAACCGGAAATACGATGGAAAAGATAGGTGCTGAACTTGGCGGAAGAAATCATGCAACTGTAGTCTACGCCATCCGTAAAGTTGAGAAACAGATGAAAGAAGATCCAAGGTTCAAAGCTATAGTTGAAGATATAATCAAAAACTGTCAGCAATAAACATTTTTTTAACTATTTACTCATTGTTTTCAACATCATCAACATCTGTTTTTGATTATCAGCAGATTAAATATATTTTAAACACCGGTCTGTGAAAGATTTATCATTGATTTTTCAATATATTTCTTCATTCTTATGAATCTTCCACATTTTAACGGTGCCTACTAAAATAACTCAATAAATATATTAAAGATTAGGGGATTGTGAATCATGAAAATTACTTGCAACCGGATGGAGCTTCTTACTTCGATAACCGGAGTCAGCAGAGCAGTCAGCGGAAAGTCATCTATTCCTTCCATAGAAGGTATTCTGTTTGAGTGCGATGACACCAAACTGAAACTCACAGCATACGATCTTGAGATAGGTATCATTACCTATACAGCAGCTGAGGTATACGACACAGGAAGTATCGTAATCAATGCCAGACTTCTCAGTGATATCCTCCGCAAGAGCGATGGAGATACAGTAACTATCGAAAGCGATGACAACCTCAGAGTAAACATTCAGAGCGGCATCACAAAATACAATTTTATTGGTATTTCTGCTCTGGATTTCCCTGAACTTCCGACACCCACAACAGACAATTCACTGACTATTCCGGGACAGGATATCAAAGATCTCATAGATAAGACTATTTATGCAGTATCCACCAGCGATCAGAAACCCGTTCATACCGGAAGCAAATTCATTCTTGAGGATAATGTGCTCACAGTTGTATCCGTTGACGGACATAGGCTTGCGATTGCAAAGAAAGACGGACTTGAGAGTGACCTTGAGACTTCTTTTATAGTTCCTGCAAAGACTCTTCAGGAATTGTCAAAACTCATCGGAGACAAAGAAGAGAACATTAAAGTAAGCACAGCAAGAAGATATGCAGTATTCAATCTTGTTGGCTACACGGTGATCACCCGTCTGTTAGAGGGAGATTTCATCGATTATAAGAAGAGCTTACCGCGTTCTTATAAGACTGTAGTTACACTTAATGCCGGAAGTCTCATAGATGCTGTAGACAGGACCTCTTTGCTTATCAGCGACAGGTTCAAGAGTCCCATTAGACTGGAAGTTGAAGATCAGTCTATAAAAGTAAGCTGCACGACAGCACTGGGATCTGTTCATGACGAGATAGCTTGCGAATCAGAGGGAGATCCTGTAACGATAGGTTTCAACTACCGCTATATCCTGGATGCTCTCCGCAATGCAGGTGTTTCCACAGTGAAGCTCATGCTCAATGAACCCACGATGCCCATGACTGTTGTTCCGGAAGATGGAGATGATTTCCTTTATCTTATCCTTCCGGTGAGATTGCGTTCCAATGACTAGAATATTGATTCATACAGATTACATCACTTTGAGTCAGTTCCTTAAATTCTCCGGAGCTGTTGAGACCGGAGGAGAAGCGGGAGACGAAATAAGAGCCGGACAGGTCCTTCTTAATGGAGAACCCTGCACGGTAAAAGGAAAAAAACTGTACGGCGGCGAAGTAGTAACTGTATATGGTGAAGATTATCAGGTGGTGAAGCCGTGAGGCTGATATCGGAAAAGATCCTGAATTTTCGAAATATAGCATCCGCAGAATTTGTTCCCTCGGAGACAGTGACTGTCATCTGCGGGGAGAACGGACAGGGAAAGACCAATCTTCTTGAGAGTATCTTTCTCCTGAGCGGAGCCAAAAGTTTCCGAAAAGTGAAGGATCGTGAAATGATCACAAAAGAAGAGGAGTTTTCTGTGATCGATGCCTTGTTTTTCGCGGGGCAGAGGGAACAAAGTTTCCATTTTACGATCAGTGACAAAGGAAGACGCGCCTCTCTCAATCATGGTTCGGAACAAAAGGCTTCAGATTTTGCTGGAACCTTTTGTTGTGTTGTCTTTTCTCCGGATCATCTTGAACTTGTGAAGGGCACACCGTCTGAGAGAAGGAGATTTCTGGATACTGCTCTGTGTCAGCTTTCTCCCAGATATCTGAACGATCTCAGAAACTACACAAGGCTCATCCAACAGAAGAACACACTGCTCAAGGATGCCAGAGGGATAGCGGCAGCGTTCGATATCCTGGATATATACGACCGGCAGCTGGCTGATAATGCCGTGGGTATCTCAAAAGCCAGAAGAGCTTTTGTAGGCCAGCTGGATCTTGTGTCAAGAGAGGCATATGCTTCGATCTCCGGAAAATGGGAAGAGATGGAACTGGGATACCAGTCAACTCTGTTTGATAGCGGTGACTTTGACCCGGAAGAGGCATACAAAAGGATACTTGCCGCGAGAACAGATGACATAAGGGCAGGATTTTCAACTGTCGGACCTCACAGAGACGATCTGGATATGAAAATAAACGGAGATCCGGCAAAGATATATGCTTCACAGGGACAGCAGAGAACAGCAGTGCTCGCTCTTAAACTGGCGGAAGCGGAGCTTTTCAGGCAGAAACTTGAGGAAGAACCGATACTGCTGCTGGACGATGTCCTCTCCGAGCTGGACGGATACAGACAGGAATTTCTGCTAAAGAGATTGGGCAGATCCCAGGCGATAATAACCTGCTGTGATCCGAATTTCGTTGAGAGGCAGACAGATGCGAAGGTCTTCAGGATGCACCGCGGTGTCCTTACGGAGGAATGAGCCATGTATCTGCATCTTGGAAACGACATCGCGGTAAGAACCAGCGAAGTGATAGGCATTTTTGATTTCGACTACTGCTCGATAGACAAGAGAGCAAGGATGTTCCTGTCAAAGGCACAGAAGAACGGGGAGATCATTGATGTCACATATGAACTGCCGAAGAGCTTTATAGTCACGGCAGATAAAAAGAAAAAGAGAGTATATATAACGAACGTCTCAACGTCTACTCTCGCAAAACGTGCGGAGAAAGAAAGAGAGATCGAAGAATAGGTAAGAAATGGAAGAAGAAGTCAAGAAAGTTATTGAACAGGAAGAGACATATGACGCCTCTAACATAGAGGTCCTTGAAGGTCTCGAAGCGGTAAGAAAGCGCCCCGGAATGTACATCGGTACGACCGGAACAGCAGGTCTGCATCACCTTGTATATGAGATAGTGGACAACTCCATAGACGAGGCACTTGCGGGATACTGCACCGAGATAGATGTAAAGATACTTCCGGGGGAGATCATCGAGGTAACAGATAACGGAAGAGGCATTCCAGTTGGTATCCAGACCAAAGTCGGGCTTCCGGCGGTCACTGTTGTATACACAGTCCTTCATGCAGGCGGAAAGTTCAGCGGCAAGGGATATCATTTTTCCGGAGGTCTTCACGGTGTCGGTGCATCCGTCGTCAACGCGCTGTCCGAGTGGCTGGAAGTAACAGTCAATTCAGATGACGGAAAGGTGTACCGGCAGAGATTCGTGCGCGGTAAACCGGATACAGAGCTCGAGGTCATAGGTACATGTGAGACGACCGGCACGACAGTGCGGTTCCTTGCAGACTACGAGATATTTGAGAATATCCAGTATGTATACGATACTCTGCACCAGAGGCTGAGGGAGCAGGCATTCCTCAACGCAGGAGTGCGCATCGTTCTTACGGATGAAAGAGATGAGAACAACATCAGGACAGACACGATGCAGTATGAGGGCGGCATCCGTTCCTTCGTGGAGTTCATCAACAAAGAACGCAATTATGATGTTCTCCATGATGAAGTAATCTATTTCAGCAAGGAAGGGTCCTTCCCCGCGACAAGGATAAACGAGAACACCGGAGAGGCTGAAAAGACGGACCTCGCATATGAAGCAGAGGTAGCTATCCAGTACAACGACAGCTACGTAGACCTCATTGTATCCTTCGCAAACGACATCCGCACCGCGGATGGAGGAATGCATGAGGACGGATTCAAAACGGCTCTTACCCGTGTTTTCAACGATTACGCGAGAAAATACAAGATTCTTAAGGATGCCGATGAAAACCTGAAGGGCGAGGACGTGCGAGAGGGCATGACCTGCGTCATCAGCGTTAAGCTTCAGGAGGCTCAGTTCGAAGGACAGACAAAAGGCAAGCTAGGAAACCCCGAGATGAGAGGTATTCTCAATCAGCTGACTCTGGAGAAACTTGGTGAGTATTTCGAGGAGCATCCGCAGGTAGCAAAAAATATCCTGGATAAGGCTTTACAGGCGTCACGTGCCCGTGAGGCAGCAAGGAGAGCGAGAGACAATGCCAGAAGGAAGACAGCATTGGATTCGTCCACACTTCCTGGAAAGCTGGCAGACTGCTCATCCAGAGATACCGAACTTACTGAGATATACATTGTCGAGGGAGACTCCGCAGGAGGCTCCGCTAAGGATGGACGAGACAGAAGGTTCCAGGCTATCCTTCCTCTCTGGGGAAAGATGCTCAACGTCGAGAAGGTCCGCATAGACAAGGTCTACGGAAACGATAAACTTCAGCCCGTCATCCTGGCTCTCGGCACAGGAATAGGCGATGAATTCGACCTTTCCAAGCTCCGTTACGGCAAAGTAATCATCATGGCCGATGCCGATGTCGACGGATCCCATATCCGTGTCCTGATGCTCACATTCTTCTTCCGCTATATGAGGGAACTGATAGAATCCGGGCACGTGTATCTGGCGCAGCCGCCTCTGTACCGCCTTACAAAGGGACAGCAGATACGTTACGCGTACACAGACGAGGAGCTCGTTCAGATCCAGTCCGAGATGGGCGGAAACAACATCAAGGTCAACCGCTACAAAGGTCTTGGCGAGATGAACCCGTCACAGCTCTGGGAGACGACCATGGATCCGGAGTTCCGCACCCTGAAAAAGGTAACCATAGAGGATGCTGAAAGCGCAGACATGGCATTTGCGATCCTTATGGGAGACAAGGTGCCGCCGCGCAGAGAGTTTATTGAGAGGAACGCCCAGTTCGTAAAGAATCTTGATGTTTGATAAAAGATCAAAAAAACAGGATAGCCCCATGCCGAAGATCCTTCCGGAGGGCAGGCCTTTCAAAATAAGGTGCACTGTTACGGAAACGGATCAGTTTCAGGCGGATTTTCTGGGAGAATACGGGGATATGATCTATTCCCGCAAGCAGAATATCCGGAAGACCCTGATCGGCATAAGCGTATGCCTCATTTTGGTGATAATTATTCTTATGTCAAGAGAACTTGTCAATCAGGCAGCGTGGTTTCCGGCAGCGTTTGCTCTTATGTATCTGGCATATGGCCTGTATTTCCACTTTTACGAGTACAGGACCAATTACAGACAGTTTCAGAAACATCTGGAACAGGCAGTCGATAAAGGACTGACCATATATCCCGAGGAAACGATCACCTATGATTTCTCGGATTCTTCGGTATACATGGAGTATGACGGCGGAATGAAGAGATACTTCCTTTATGAGGATATACGGTATTTTGAGGAGACAGACAGATTCTATATGTTTGGAATGAAATACAGGCCGAAAGAGAACAGGCTCACAGGATTTGAGAGGGCTCTTTTCCCAAAAAGGGATCTGGACCCGGAAATAGAGGAGAGATTGCTTCAGGTGATGGCGAACGTGGTCGAAGCGTATGATCTGAGACCGGTTCTGGAGGATCACCCATTCAAGTGATATGCAGCAGGAAGAACGTGTTTTTTATTTGTCGCCTGAAGAGGCGGAAGCCGTGGCAAAGGCAGAAACGGGGATAGGCGATCTCCCGAGGCAGATGTCCATGGGACTGGTGATAATGCTTATGGCTGTGATCGTCCTGAGGATCATCATGGATATGCCGCTTCCCTCGCTGAAAGCCATAGGAGCATATGTCGTGGCCCTCGTTGCCTGGGTGATCCTGGTGGTTCATTCCAGATTCAAGGTTAAACAGGCAGCTGAGGAACTGAAGGGAAAGCCGTACTATCTCAGAGTATCGGAAGCGGAAGTCGCTGCTGGGAAATACAGAGATGATCTGACATATCACGCTGTGTGGAACGATATACAGATGATAGAGAGAGGATCACTTATATACAGGATCACTTCTCCGATGGGAAGACTATGCCTTCCAAAAACAGCTCTTTCCTATGAGGAGAGAGAAAAGCTTGAAACGCTGGGAACTATCCAGGTCGAGCGAAAATGGATGTAACACGAAAGTGAGATATAGATGGAAGAATTCAATCTTGAAAATGAAAAGATCGTAGAGGTCAACGTTGAAGAGGAGATAAAGCAAAGTTTTCTTGACTATTCAATGTCTGTTATAGTCAGCCGGGCTTTGCCGGACGTCCGTGACGGTCTCAAACCGGTCCACAGAAGGATTCTCTATTCAATGGATGAGAACGGACTGACTCACGAGAAGCCCACCAGGAAGTGCGCGACGATCGTCGGCGCGGTCCTTGGCGCATATCACCCGCACGGAGACTCATCGGTATACGGAGCGCTGGTTCGTCTCGCTCAGACCTTCTCAATGCGGTATCCTCTCGTAGAGGGACAGGGAAACTTCGGTTCGGTGGACGGTGACCCGCCTGCAGCATACCGTTATACGGAAGCAAGGATGGCCCGTATAGCCAACCTCATGCTTGAGGACATAGATAAGGAAACGGTGGATTTCATCCCCAACTTTGATGACACCACAACAGAGCCGGAAGTGCTTCCTGCAAGGCTTCCGAACCTTCTTATCAATGGATCGCAGGGTATCGCTGTCGGTATGGCGACAAATATCCCTCCCCACAATCTCTCGGAAGTCATCGACGCAGTGGATTATCTTATCGATAATCCGGACTGCAACGTCCTTGACCTGATGAACTACATCCAGGGACCGGATTTCCCGACAGGCGGTATCATCATGGGAAGGAGCGGCATCCGCGCAGCTTATGCTACCGGACGCGGCAAGATAAATCTCCGCGGACGTGCCGAGATCGAGGAGATGCACGGCGGCAGAGAGCGCATCGTTGTCACTGAGATCCCGTATATGGTCAACAAGGCAGAACTCATCAAAAATATCGCTGATCTGGTCAAGGACAAGCGCATTGAAGGAATCTCAGATCTGAGAGACGAGTCGGATAAAAAAGGTATGCGCATCGTCATCGAGCTCAAGAGAGATGCAAATGCGCAGATAGTCTTGAATATGCTGTACAAGCTGACACAGCTGCAGGATTCCATCGGAGTCATAATGCTGGCTCTGGATCACGGTGTACCGAAGGTCATGGACCTCAAGACGGTTCTTGTCAAATACCTTGAATTCCAGGAAGAGATAGTCCGCAGAAGGACCCAGTTCAACCTGAAGAAAGCAAGGGAGCGCGCTCATATCCTTGAAGGACTCAAACGCGCCATCGATATCGTAGACGAGATCATTTACACCATCCGCCACACAGACGGAGGACAGACCGAAGCGAAACTTGCCATTATGGAGAAGTTCGGATTCGACGATCCTCAGGCAAGCGCGATCGTGGCGTTCCGTCTCGGACAACTGGCTGGACTGGAGATCAGGAAGATCGAGAATGAGCTGGCTGAACTCAACGAAAAGATAGCGGACTACGAGGATATTCTCGTAAACGAGGAGCATCTCACTTCCATAATCAAAACCGAGCTTAATGAGATCCGTCAGAGATTCGGAGATGAGAGAAAGACCAGCATAGAAGCTGTTTCCGGAGACGTGGATATAGAGGATCTCATTCCTGAAGAGGAATGCATCATAGCGAGGACACACTTTGGATACTTCAAGCGCCAGTCTGTCGCAGAGTACAGGGCACAGGGAAGAGGCGGACGCGGAGTTATGGGTATCTCCAGGAAGGACGAGGACTTTGTGGAAGACCTCTATTCCTGCAACAGCCATGACCACCTGCTGTTCATGACATCCTTCGGACGTGTCTACACTATCAAGAGCTACACCATTCCTGAGGGATCCCGTCAGAGCAGGGGCACGAACATCGTAAATATCCTGCCTCTGTTGCCCGGAGAAAAGATCAGCTCCGTTCTTAAGATCGATGACTTCAACGATGAGAGCAAGTACCTCGTTATGGTCACAAAGAATGGCGTCGTGAAGAGAAGTTCACTGAGCCTGTTCCAGAAGATACGCAAGACTGGTATCTACGGAATAGAACTGGATGAGGGAGACGAACTTGCCTGGGCAAGAGTGACATCAGGAGATGACCATCTGCTGGTCGCTACAAAGTACGGTATGGCTATCCGTTTCCGTGAGACAGATGCAAGATCCATGGGAAGAACCACACGAGGTGTCCGTGCCATCACCCTGAAAGAAGGGGACGAAGTTGTCGGAATGGCTATAGCTACATCAGGAAAGATCCTCACGGTCACTGACCAGGGCAAAGGAAGACTTACTCCTGTTGAGAACTATCACCTGCAGAAGCGCGGAGGCCTTGGTGCCCGCAACTACGACTGCGCAGACGGAACGATGGTTGCCGGTGTCAGACTGGTTGACGAATTCAGGGACGATGCCATACTCATCAGCGAGAACGGAACGGTCATCCGTATGCATGTGGATACTATCGCTACACAAAGCCGCTATGGTGGCGGTGTGCGCGTAATGAGGGTCGATGAAGGAGACAGAGTCGTTACCGTAGCATGCACCCTCAGAGATGATCTGGATGACGATGAGATCCTTGAAGGAGCTCTTACAGAACAGCCGATAGTGGCTCCATCAGAGGAAGAGATCGAAGAGATGCTTTCCAGGGATCTGAAAGAGGAAGAATAATATAATTAATCACTAAAAATGAGCCACTTCATCAAAGAAGTGGCTCATTTTTATGTTGTGAATAGATCAACCAAGAACCAAGTAATTGGATATGCCTTTATAGTTCTTGTACTCAAAACCAATCAAATAGTAAGAAGATCCTGATTGCTGGAATGTGTACACATTCGTCTGAACATCCCTGGCTATATCCTCTATGGCATCCATTGGAACAGCGCTGGGATTTCCGGACTCGATAAGAAGTGCGTTTTCCGGCTCGTCCGAGTAAAGAGGATCAAGGAGGTTCAGCATCCATAATTCATATACCCCGTCTCCTTTGTCTATGGCGGCCCATGGGTAGAGGAAAGTGGAGGGCGTTCCCATTCCAAAGGAAACAACAAGACCGTTTTCCTCATCAACCAGATAAGGGCTGTAATCCTCAGTAGTCCATCCTGATGACAGGCTGGCATTGGATCCAAAGTACGTTCTGACAGCGGCTTCAAGTTCAGAGATAGGCAGCGATAGCATAAAACCATCCTCTGACATCGTGAAATCGTCCTGCTTGTAGGCGACTGCCGCAAAGAATTTGCTGGCATTTGAAAGCTGAGCAGAAGAGGTGAATTCCTCCGGATCGCTGTTGAAAAGATCAGCAAGAGCGGCCATTTTCAGCATGTCCTGATATTCACATTCCACGCGGCTGGAGGGAAACTCAGCTTCCAGACTCTCCGAATACGGGTTTTCATCTTCCTTTTCCGGTTCTTCCGGTTCCTGAGGAACGTCTGTCGGAGCGGGTTTTACAGTGGATTCGGGTTTGGTGGGCTCTTCAGTTGAAGGTTCATAATAATGTTGGTCATATTCCATATCTTTCTTTTTACATGATGTCAAAGAAAAGACAAGGAGAATTGTTAAGAGCAGACATAAGATTTTTTTGATCATTTTGCCGCCTCCTTATAGATTTCTACTGAATAGATATCACTTGGTTCATCGGGGAATAATTCTCAGGGATTACATACTTCCAGAACGTTCCCTGATCGTTTTCAGAGACTTTTTTGAATCCGAGAGAACCGTAGAAATCAGATACAAGTTTATTTTTAGCTGTCGGGTAATACCATCCTGTTATTGCCGTGCCGCCTTTTTCCTTTACGGACTTTACAAGAGCATCGAACATAGCATATTCGAGATCCCTTTTGAACACGCGGCAAGACATTATCCAGAGTTCTATATCCCAGGTAACATCATCTGTCCTGTTCGCTACGATACAGGAAACGATACCGTTGTCGCCGAAACGGTCTTCCAATCTGCCGGATATTGTGACTGTATCCGGATCAGAGGCTCTGGAAACCATTTCTTCCGGCTGATAGCGCCTTGTAGTGAGGTTGAACTGGTTTGTCTTGTTTGCAAGCTGGGTTACGCGCTCCAGCTGTTCCTTCTTGAAAGGACCTATATAGCCCTTCATATCAAGAGATCGGAGATACGCATCATAATCGGTAAAGGATCCGGCGCTCTGTTTCCGCTGGAGATTATCTTTGTACATCTTTGCTCTGGCAAGGTCATCTCCGGAAAGGGATGTTACTTCAAAGTATCCGGCTCCGGAAATGATCTCAGCAAAGCGTTCAGGAACAGAAAGCTCAGGGACGGCGCAGCTGAGGCCGGAATCGCGGACGATCTTTCTTTCCGCCGGGTTGTCATCGACGAAGACTATGGAATCGGCACCTATATTGAGATTTTTTGCTGAGATCTCAAGGTTCTGAGGCTTCGGATCCCAGTTTGCCCTGAAGGAGAGGAAATCCTCAACTGCCAGAAGGGAAGAGGGATGGGAGAAGCCGGATTTTGCAATATCGTCTTCGTTTTTGGAGCAGATGCCTAGGATGATGCCTATGCGGGAAAGATCTTTCGCATACTGCTGAAGATCTGAGTAAGCGATACCGGATGGGGCCTCATAGCCGAGATGGATACCTTCCAGGCCGTCGTCCCCAATGACGCCTCCCCACAATGTGTTGTCCAGATCGAGGAAAAGCGCTTTTTCGTTTTTCCCGAATACGGATTTGATGATATTTGCCGCCTGGAAAGCGACAAAAGGAATATATGTGGGTGCTAGGCCGTATTTGTATCCGTTGTAATAACTCGGATCAGAGAACGAATCTATCCCGTTCCACGCTGCTGCATATTCGTAGTCCAGCAGAAGGAGAGAGGGATCATTTTCCGCTGCTTCCGCGAAGGCTTCGTTGAGTCTGCGGACGAACCTTACCTTTCCGGATGGCAGCCAGCTGTCCGCGTTGCCCATCACACGCACGCGCGGAAGGTCAAAGTTGTTCTGGATCACAGGACATTTATAGGAGGCTAATCCATTCCATACAGCGCGGAATCTTGCCAGCTCGCTTTCAAGCTTTTTATTTACAGAATCTCTGTCTTCGCCTGGAAGGGGAAGGTCCTGGATGGAGTGATAGGAAGTATTGATCCAGATTATATCCGGTGCAAATTCTTTCAGTTCAGGATTGTCAAAAACCGCATCCTCATAGAAGCGGTTGTAATCTCCTTCAAGAAATACCGGACGGATACCGTACGAAAGCAGGAACACTTCAAGAACAGATTTCAGTTCACCGACAGTCGTACCTGAAAGGATAGCGATCTTCTTCTCAAGCAGATTCTCCTGCCGGAGGAGCTCACGCTTGAGCGAGCGCTTTTTAGTAAGTATGTAATTAGGATCAAAAGGATA
Organism: Oscillospiraceae bacterium; assembly: GCA_017432285.1. GTDB lineage: Bacteria > Bacillota > Clostridia > Oscillospirales > Ruminococcaceae > RUG11783. Next base: position 68,509 of record JAFRJM010000017.1, read on the forward strand.
CTGGATCATCTTTTTATGTCTCCGTGGAGTCTGTACACTGAATTGTATCACAAAGGACCAAAAAAGACTAATCCGCAGAATTTGACCGCGCGCAATGAACCTCGTAAAATAGGTTAAGAAATTGTTCTGGAGGCAACCAATGATCTGGCTTCTATGTATCGGAGTCGCCGTGATGATATTCTTTTTCGGCGCAGGTATCATGTGCTACAAGGCCGGCATGATCCGCAGAGACAAGTATGATCGCAACTACGTCCCTGAAAGAGACGACAATATGCCTATGAGTCTGCATGCTACGGAATACCGCAGGAGTTCAAAGCCGTTCAACAAATGGTGGAACGCGCAGCCTTTGCAGCGGCTTGAGATGACGTCAGATGACGGACTTCTGTTAAAAGCCGGATATCTTCCTGCAGACAAGGATGAGCACAAGCTGGCTATAGTAGTACACGGACATCATTGCTGTGCCGGTGAGGAAGGATTCATATCAAAAATGTTTCATGAGGCAGGATTCCATGTTCTGGCTATGGACCAAAGGAGCCACGGTGCCAGCGAAGGCAAATTCATCACCATGGGATATCTTGAGAGCAGAGATATAAAGAAATGGGCTGACCTTATGGCAGAACAGCACCCGGACTGCAAAATGGTCCTGTATGGGGCATCAATGGGAGGGGCCACGGTATGTATGGCGTCTGAACTTGATCTGCCGGAACAGATAAAGTGCATCATTTCAGACTGTGCATACACGAACGCAAGAGAAGTATTCGCGGCGGAGATGCATAGGGCATATAACTGGCTGCCCTGCAAGAAGTTCATCCTTGAGCTCACTGCGAGAATAAGCGAACTGTACGGGAAATTTAACATAAATGACTCCAACCCCAAGGGAGCAGTGAGCAATGCAAAATTGCCTATGCTGTTCATTCAGGGAACTACAGATGATCAGGTGCCAGAGCATATGGCGCAGGAACTGTATGATGCTCATCCGGGAGATAATAAGGAACTGCTCTTTTTCGAGGGATCAGGACACAATGTCAGTTATTTCCATGAGACAGAACGATACAGGAACGCATGTCTCTCATTTTTTGAGAAATACTCAAAATAATACATTAGCATAACCGAAACAAAAGGAACCGCTGATTGCAGCGGTTCCTTTGCTATATGTATAGTTCGCGCCAAAGATTACAGATCGTATAACTTTGAGAATTTTTCTGTGAGGTAATCTGTATAATATTTAGCAGTAAATGGTTTGCCTGTGATATCCGGCACATATGTACCGGGTTTCTTCAGGCAGCCAAAACGATATATATGCTCAGTCAGCCAGTTGAGGATAGGTTCAAGGTCATTGTTCCTGACCAGCTGATCGAAATCCAGTTCCTTCCGCATCGTGTCGAGGATCTGTGCGCTGTAGGCTGTGCCGAGGGAGTATGTCGGGAAATAACCGAAACTTCCCTGACTCCAGTGGACATCCTGCAGGCATCCCAAAGTATCATTGGGAACAGTGATTCCAAGATATTCCTTATATTTTTCATTCCATGCAGCGGGGATATCTTCAATAGCCAGTTCTCCGCTGAACAGTTTCTTTTCTATCTCATAGCGGATGATAATGTGGAGGGAGTAGGTGAGCTCGTCTGCCTCTGTACGCACCAGTGACGGATGTGCGAGGTTTACACAGCGATAGAGTTCCTCAGCGGTATGTCTCTTTGTCTGTTCGGGGAAAGTCTCCCGGAATCTGGGCCAAAATGCCTGAATGAAGTTTTCGCTGCGTCCGACATAGTTTTCCCAGAATCTACTCTGGCTTTCATGCATTGCCATGGAGGCGCCGCCGGACAGCACATTGTAATCATATTCAGGATTGACGTGAAGCTCATAGTTTGCGTGGCCGCCTTCGTGGATCACGCTGAACACAGATGCTACAGGATCATTCTCATAATAATGCGTCGTGATTCTGACATCCTGAGAACAGGCCCCATTGGTATACGGGTGTTCTGTTTCGCCGAGTACACAGTGATTGCGGTCAAGATGGAAAGTGTCCATTACGATATCGGACAGTTTCTTCTGCACTTCAACAGGGTAGGAAACCTTAAGCCAGCTGTTGTCAGGCTGCTCTTTCTCATTGATCTTCGCAATGAGAGGGATGAGAGTCGCCTTTACCTCATCGAAGAAACGGTCGTAATACTCTCTGTCCGTACCCTCTTCATGGGCGTCCAGGGCTACATCATATGGATCCTTATCTGGATCAGTGATAGATGCAAAGCGGATCTGAGTATCGACTATCTTACGGATGAACGGAGCGAAAGAGGCAAAATCGTTATTCTTCTTCGCGTTCAGCCAGGCGACGTGAGCAGTGTTCAGGAGCTCGCTGTAAGCCATATACTCTTCGATCGGGATGTTCTCCATCTTTCGTATATTCTCACGAAGGAGCTCCGCACGGCGGAAATATTCCGGTCCGGCTTCATCTTTGTTCTCATAAAGGTAATAGACCGCCTCTTTAAGCTCAGGCGAGGTCTGGAGCTTGAATGTCTCTCCGGAGAGGATCCCAAAAGCGGTCCCTCTTGCGGTATAGCTTTCCGGAGGGGCGACAGTTGATGCATCGTTCATGACTGTTGCGAGCACATATTTATATGCGAACTGTTTGCGCTCGATCTCGTCAAGAGTATGTTTTGCAGTGTTGATATCCATTAATATCCGTCCTTTCTTTTTTCTGCTCACCATGTTATCACGAAGATGGAAATGGAACAAGAAAAGCAAAAGAAAACCCGTCTCACTGAGACGGGTAAATCTTGTGGAATAAGAACTACTCTTTTATTGTTATTGTGTCACCGAGTTCTTCACGGACGATACCGACATATGAGCGGCCTGTGTTGACCTGGATTTCTTCCATATCATTCAAGGATTTTGTTGCAAGATCTTCAACGGTTCCACGGTAGAAAGAAAGAGTCGAACTGTAGTCGCCTTTGACCCATACGCACTGTTCGTAGGCACCGTTGGAAACATAGTACGCAACACCGCCAGTGGAGTAATCATACTTCGGCAGACCGCCTGCATAGCTCTCGCTTCCCGGATAAACATCACGGTGAGCAACAACGATGAACACGTTTTCGAACTCAAGCATCTCAGCATTATTTGAGTCGTAACGCTGATTTCCATGCTGCCATGCAGCATACATACCGGTCTCTTCATCATAACGGAAATCTCCGTCATATCCCGGTGAGAAATCCCAGGTGATCCTGGAGCAAGAACCGGAAGCAGGAGTTGTCTTTGTGCCTTCTTCAACAAAGTTGAAAGCGGCGTTTGTGTTATCAGAGGCAGTACGCATCTGTGTAGCTTCGATTCCGTTCTCAATTAGAGAAGCAGAAGTGAAGTAGGTGTGCTCAACAGCATATCTGCCGACCCTGGAAGGATCGCGCCAAATGGCTGTGCGGAAAATGTTTGCATCCAGAGTGCGGAAGTTGTTTTCAGCAATAGCTGCATCCGCGAATACAGAAGTCCCGATATGGACGATAATCGGGTCAAACGGATAAACAAGCTCCATGAACTGGTTGCGCAGAGAACGGACAGAGCCTATGAGCTCTACGTCACGAGTATCTGCGAACAGAGCCATGGTACGTGTGATACCGCCTTCTGTCTCAATCTCAAACAGGATATCGCACTGTGAGAGGCCCTTCTGGGGCAAGCAAGCAGTGATGTTGTTAACAGAAACGCAGATCGGTCTGTAGTCCACGCGGTCATTTGCAAGGTTCATCTCACCGGTAAAGCGGTTGAAGGACTCTTTATCTGCAGTAACTTCTACGACACCATATGTCTGGCTGGTTCCGCTCAAAACGTCCTCATCCTCGAGGTTGATCCCGCCTTGGGGATCCGGGTTAGCTTCAGCACCGCAGCCTGCGAGAGAGAGAACAAGAACGAACAGCAATGTTAACGAAATTATTCTTTTCATTCAAATCTCCTTAAAAAGCCTAAAATTCATTGAACATTATATAAGAAGTATTAGAAAAAGGCAACCGACGGATAATGATTGAAACCGATTTGTGACAAATAATTCACAATATAGTAATAGTTTTGTGCGAAAAGCAGTAAGAAGCCAAGCGAAACAGAAAAGAATCTGTTAAAATGGGCGTATCGGAGAAGATACATGAGTCACTCTGAAAAAAATAGATTTGGAATGGACGAAGTGAACAAAAAAGAGAAAATATATATAACCGTATATTTTTTAGCAGTAATAGGAATCATTATTGCGCGGTTTTTATACGGTAACTGTTTAGTTGCTTCATATTCTTCTGATGAAGGGGTGGATGCGACTCTTCAGTTCATTAAAGCCCTTAATTTCTGGCAAGGGGAATGGATGGGCCAATATGATGAAAATGCACTGATAAAGGGCTGTTTCTATCCTATTTTTGCTGGAACCATCTTCAAACTGTCATTGAATTATGTCGTTTCTATTCAGGCATTCTATATTATTTCCTGTCTGTTTACAGTGTATTGTTTCTACCCGATGATCAAAAGAAAGTGGTTAGCTTTGTTTATTCTGGCTATGCTTTTAATTAATCCTATGTCTACCAGTTCCGAAAGCTCCACAACATACAGATCAACTATTTATTACATCACTGCTCTTGTGTTTATGGCTGGTATATGCGGATGGGCACTACGAATAGGTGAAAGTAGAGGTAATATTTGTCTGCTTGCAGGCTCGTTGTTTTATGGCATATCGATAAACACAAGGGAAGATTCTCAGTGGCTTACTTTGTTTTTCGTGGTTACGGTATTGGTTTTTGCTCTTATTTACCTAAGATATTACAAAAAGAGCTGGATTAAATTGCTTGCGGTTTTATCTGTTGCGGTATTGCTTTGCTGCCTGCCGAGTTTTCTTATAGCTAAAACAAATGAAAAATATTATGGAGTATTTCTGACTGAAGATTATAACTCGGGTGAGTTTGCCAGAGCATGTGGGGCGCTGGCAAGACCTTACAGTTCCAGAGAGGATGTAGCGCACTACCCTATTCCGGAAGATGTCCGATTAAAACTGTATGAAATATCACCTTCTTTTAAAGAACTTCAGCCTTATCTGGAAGGCGATGGAAGTGCCACCAGATGGAAAGCATTCGGAGATGGAACAGACTACCACAATGGGTGGGTAACTTACGCTTTGCGTACAGCAGCTCTTTCTGCTGGATATTATAAGGACGCTGTAAGCACAGAAGAATATTGGAAGCGGGTGGCAGATGAAGTAAATCATGCATGTGACAGAGGCGTAATTGATGCGCGAAAAGGACACCTTAAAGGAATAGCTGCTCCCTTTTCGTCAGAATATATAATCCCAGTCGCTCAGAACACTTTAAAAGCAATGTGGTATGCAGCAAGATGTGAGTATGTAACTCCATTGCTGGATTATATAGAGTCGGACAAGGAACTGGTAGATAAGATCGAGGGCATTCTACATTCACATATAAATGCATCTTATCGCAATGAGCAAGGATTGCTGATGGCGTATGTGGATCTTAATTCAAATGGGTATAAATTAATCGTGACTGTTAATAGAATTTATCAGATCGTAATGAGCGTTCTTTTCCCCATGGCAGTGCTGATAATGGTCGGCTGTTTTATTAACATGTTAAGAAAAAAAGAGATTCAGTATACCATCAAAGTGATAATACTTTGTGCAGTGTTTTGTTTACTTCTTGCTAGAGCAGTCATGCTGGCTTATGTAGACGTGACTGCTTATAGTACGATTGTAAGACCGTTATATATGAACAACTGTTATGTCATTTGTGAACTGTTTGTTTTGCTTGCTTTTGCTTTTGTGTTTTCGGAAAGGTGTAGTAAGGTAGATGAGCAGTAGAGGTAAACGCATAAGTCTGATAGCAATAGCTTTTTTAGCTATTGTCAGTCTTATAGCGTGCGGCTTCGTGTATGTCAAAAAACAGCAGGAAAGACACGAGATGCTCATCCGTGCAGCGAGCCAATTTGCTGTTTCACAAAAAGTAGAGATAGCGGGGGAATTATTTGGAACTGCTAAATACAATATAAAAGCCGAAGAAGAGGATATAGCTGTATCTTCAGAGGTTGGCCAGCGGTTTCCCGTTACAGTTACAGACAGAAGCATGATAGACTTGACGATTCCTGATTCTGCTGAGGTAACAAAGATCGTCATGACCAAGGATGGGGAGAAGTTCTTCGAAGGGGATCTTGCTGGGTTCCTGGACGGTTTTCTTCCAAACGGGACATACGACACTGAGGTCTACTGCGACGTAAATGGCAAGATTACGGCGGAAGACGGCTCGGTTTTGACAATGAAAGGCGGAGAGATATTTGCTCTGAGGATCAGTGTGGATATCCCTACGGAATTCCATCTTTCAAGAACAGAGATGGTACAGGGGAGCGGAGTTGCCGTCATTGGCACGAATGTCAGCGGAGAGGTCTCTGCTACGGCTCCAGGTGTAATAGATACTATAAACTTCACCGTGGACGATAAAGGATACGCACAGGCTCTGCTGAGCAGTACGTTCAGGTGCAGTCCGGGAGAATACGAGTGTATCGTCAGTTATAATGGCGAAAAAATCGTCCTTCCGTTTACAGTTACAGAAGGCACATATACCGTGCAGCATCTAACTATAAGCACCAGCACGGCTGCAGCTACTGTCGGGAATGACGAAGCCATGGCAGACTACAACGGCATGATCGCTGCCACCAACCTCATATGGACACCGGAACGGTACTACGAAGATAACTTTATAATGCCTGTCAACGGGCCGATCACTACCGAATTCGGACTGTACAGATACACTAACGGAAGTTCTACGCCGTCCAGGCATGTTGGGCTGGACATAGCGGAAGATGAAGGTACGCCGGTTCAGGCAGCGGCATCCGGTATAGTTGTGGTCTCCCGATGGGTAGGGACGACAGGGTACTCTGTCTGCATAGACCATGGATACGGTGTGAGAAGCTACTATTACCATATGTCTGCCCTTACCGCGGAAGTCGGAGACTTTGTTGAACAGGGACAGGAGATAGGGAAAGTCGGACAGACCGGATATGCAAGCGGTCCGCATGTCCATTTCAACATAATGGTAGGAGACAACAGCATAAACCCGTGGCCCGTATTTGAAGGGACAAGCGGGATATTTGATCTGGCGAAAACAGAGGTAAAAAGCAATGGTTAAGATTTATGGAACGATGAAATGTCCGGACTGTGTCCGCTGCACAGGGAATATGGATGCAAACGGATTGGAATACGAATTTATTGACATAAATGCAGATCTCAAGGCGCTGAAACAGTTCCTTATCTACAGGGACACACTGCCTATCTTCGATCACTGCAAAGAGATATACGATATAGGAGTGCCAGCTATGGTCCTGGAGGACGGCACAGTGACTCTCAAGTGGCCGGATTATATCCGCAGCAAAGGAGGAGACCCCTCTTTGTTTAGTGGAGATATGGACGCGTGCAGCGCAGACGGATCAGGATGTTAATTATTTGGCAGATGCGGAACGGGGATTTCCCCGTTCCTTTTTGATTAATGGAAGACAGCGCTTCTGTGGTATAATTCGAACAGGCAGAAGAATGGAGAGTCGACATAGTGGAAGATAAGACACTAAAACGGAATCTATTATTTAACACTATTGGCAACGGTATCTATTACCTCAGCCAATGGATCATTACAGGCTGGCTCATAAAGATACTTTCCGGTACTCAGGGCACATATAATGCCGGACTCCTCTCCACCGCAGCTACCGTGGCGAACATGTTCATCGGCCTTGCGGGTTTCGGGATGAGGAATTTCCAGGTTTCGGATCTGTCTGGAGACTATTCGGACACGGCGTATGAAGTCAGCAGGTATATAACTGTAGGCGTGTCGCTGGTACTTGGTGTAGTTTATTCCGTTTTTACCGGATACAGCGGGATACAGCTCTGGTGTATCATAATCTTCCTGATGTATAAGCTCACCGAACCAATGACGGACGTTTGGCACGGCGTTCTCCAGAAAGCAGAGCGTATGGACATAATCGGCATCGCATATGCCATGAGAGGATTGCTGTCTGTTGCCGTCTTTGCTGCAGGCATGCTCGTAACAAAGAATCTGGTGATCTCATTAGGCCTGCTTACTGTCAGCGTTTTCCTGCTCTGCTACTTCTACGACCTGAAAAAAACGAATGAAGTGTTCCACAGAGGAAGCGCTAATCCGAAGATCCTGTTTACTCTGCTTGCGCAGTGCCTGCCCCTTGCTATACATACATTCTTAAATGGAGTATCTACGAACCTCCCCAAGATCTACCTCGAGAGGATACTGGGGACAGAACATATGGGTATATATAACCTGGTAAATTCCCCTGTCCTTGTTCTGCAGGTCGGAATAGCATACCTGTTCGCTCCGTTTATCACTCATTTCACGCACCGGCTGGAAGAAAAGGACAAAAAGGGATTCCTGCATCTTGTCGGAGTCGTATGCGGGATTGTGGTGGCGGCAGGGATCCTCGGTCTGCTGGGATGTGCAGCATTCGGAAAGATGGGACTGGAGTTCCTGTACCACGATCAGAAAGTCGTGGAAGCATCTGGACTACTGTATCCCATGGTTATTTGTGTAGTGTTCAGCTGCTTCTCAGTTCTACTCTGTATGCTCAATACGGTCCTCCGCTCAATGGCAGGACTGATAATCTCCAATATTGCTGAGATAGCTGTTGCGGTGTTGATTTCTGCTCCTCTTATCAGGAGGTTTGGGATGGCGGGAACATCGATAGCTACAACGCTGATACTTGCAGTGCAGTGTGCGCTTCTGGTCGTGTTTGGATTGCGCAGTCTGGATAAGCAGACCGCTAAGAAAGAGGAAACAGAAAATGAAGAATAAAGACAGAAATTGGTGGCAGGACGCTGTGTTCTATCAGATCTATCCGCGCAGTTTCTTTGACAGCAACGGGGACGGTGAAGGTGATCTGGCAGGAATAACCGCCAAACTGGATTACATCAAGAGCCTTGGGGTGGATGCCATCTGGTCGTGCCCGTATTTTGTGTCTCCCAAAGCAGATAACGGATACGATGTCGCTGATTACAGGGATATAGATCCCAGTTTTGGTACGCTTGAAGACTGGAAGACGATGTGCGATGAGATCCACAAACGCGGTATGAAGTTCTTCATGGATCTTGTAGTAAATCACACATCCGATGAACACGAATGGTTCCGCAGCGCTGCGTCCTCAAAGGACAGTCCGTACAGGGATTATTACATTTTCCGCGAGGGCAAAGAGGACGGCTCAGAGCCGTCCAACTGGATGAGCGTATTCGGCGGGTCCACCTGGCAGTACAACGAACCCACTAAGGATTATTATCTGCATCTATTCGCGGTGAAGCAGCCGGATTTAAATTGGCAGAATCCCAAGATCATGGATGAAGTCGCAGATATCATCGAGTACTGGGCAGATCTTGGAGTGGACGGATTCCGTCTGGACGCATTCAATAACGCGGACAAGGATCAGTCTTTCCCGGATGTGGAGACTATGCCCGGAGAAAAGTACGGATTTGCTTCTCAGCACTACGTAAGCCGCCCCGGAGTGGACGAGTACATACATGAGCTGTATAAGCGAGAACTTGGACCGAAAGGACTGGTCACAGTCGTTGAGCTCGCTTATTGTCCGGTACAAAAAGCTATAGAGTACTGCGATCCTGAGAGAGAAGAGTTCGACATGCTGTATTTCTTTGATATGCTGAACTTCGATCAGGAAGGATACGACAAGTTCAAACCGGTTCCGTTCAAAGTCAGCGATCTAAAGAAGACCATGGATTACTGGATCAGCAACCTGCATGGTAAGGGATACTGCGCCTTGTTCATCGGAAACCACGATCAGTGCAGGGCCCTTTCCAGATTCGGAACGACAGGGCAGTACCGTGAGAGGAGTGCAAAGACCCTCGCAAACGCTATGTACTTCCTTGAAGGAGTTCCGTACGTATATCAGGGCGATGAGCTTGGGATGACTAACACGGATTTCCAGTCAATCGATGAATACAACGACGTTGAGGTCCATAACTATTGGAACGAACATGTCGTGGAGAAGGGTGAAGATCCGGAGAAAGTCCTCGAGATACTCAGAGAGAGAAGCAGGGATGCCGGTCGTGCTCCTATCCCGTGGGACGACAGTCCCAACGGGGGATTCACGACAGGAACGCCATGGCTGAGGCTTGGATCGGAATACAAGACTGTGAACGTCAAAGCGGAGGATAAAGATCCGGATTCGGTCCTGAATTTCTACCGCAAACTGCTGAAAGTCCGCCACGGAAGACCGTGCATCATCCGCGGAGAAACAGAGTGGATTGACCTGAACAGTGATGAGCATATGAGCTATCTCAGAAAAGCGGAAGACGGAACGCTGGCAAGTCTCAACAACTTTACCGATGGCGAGATCACAGTATGTCTGCCGGAGGGTCTGGACGAAGAAAAAGCGGAGATCCTGCTCAGTAACTGCGGCAGAGAAAGCCTTGGCAGCAGGAAAGTAAAACTGGAACCATGGGAATGTCTCACCGCCTTTTGGAAAGCATGATTTTATTAAGGAAATAACAGCGATAGTGTGCTATACTGATTACACATTATTCCTGCTGGAAAAAATACAATAGGAGATAAATATGGATATCAAGGAACTGAAAGAGGTATGCCGTCAGGTCCGTATAGACATCATCAATGAAGTCGCGGACGCAAAGAGCGGACACCCGGGTGGAAGCCTGTCAGCTGTTGAGATGATGGTTGCCACGTTCTACACCCAAATGCGGGTGGATCCGAAAAATCCCAAGGATCCGGACCGCGACCGCTTTGTTCTCAGCAAGGGACATGCGGCTCCCTGCTACTATGCTGTACTGGCCGAAAAAGGTTTCTTCCCTAAAGAGGAACTGAAACACCTCCGCCAGCTGCATGCTATGCTTCAGGGACACCCTGACTGCAAGAAGATCCCCGGAGTGGATGCCGCAACAGGCTCTCTCGGACAGGGAATCAGCATTGCTACAGGTATGGCACTCGGCGCAAAACACGGCGGCAAGGACATTAAGGTCTACACTATGGTCGGAGACGGTGAGATGCAGGAAGGTCTCGTATGGGAAGCTTCCATGGCAGCAGCTCACTACAAGCTCGACAATCTTACCGTTATGGTGGATAACAACGGACTGCAGATCGATGGCGCCAACAACGATGTTATGAGTCTCGGAGACATCCCTGCAAAATTCCGTGCATTCGGATTCCATGTGATCGAGCTCCCGGACGGAAATGATCTTGAGGCAGTTATCGATGCGCTGAACGCTCCTACAGAGCCCGGAAAGCCGAAATGCATCGTAGCACACACAGTTAAGGGCAAAGGCGTGTCCTTCATGGAAGGTGACTTCAACTGGCACGGAAAAGCCCCGAATGAAGAACAGCGTCAGAAAGCTCTGGCGGAATTGGAGGCATAACGATGAGTGAAAAGAAAGCTACCCGCGTAGCGTATGGTGAAGCTCTTCTTGAGCTCGCAGCGGAAAACGACAAGGTCGTTGTTCTGGATGCAGACCTTTCCCACGCAACAATGACACTGAATTTCTCTCAGCAGTATCCTGACCGCTTCTTCAACTGCGGAATCGCTGAGTGCAACATGATTGATATCGCTGCCGGCATGTCAACGATGGGATATATCCCGTTTGCAAGCACCTTCGCTATTTTCGGCACAGGCCGTGCGTATGAGATGGTCCGCAACTCTGTTGCGTATCCCCATTTCAACGTCAAGCTCGCTATGACCCATGCTGGAATCACTGTTGGTGAGGACGGCGGAAGCCACCAGACATTCGAGGATATGGCTCTTATGCGTGTTATCCCCGGAATGACAGTTATCTGCCCGTGCGATGCCAATGAGGCAAAGAGAGCTGTCAAAGCGGCAGCGGCGATGGACGGCCCCGTTTATCTGCGTTTTGCCCGTGCAGCATCCTATGTCTTCGAGGAAGAGATGCCCTTTGAGATTGGCAAGGCCAATGTTCTCCGTGACGGAACAGACGGTGTCATCTTCGCCATTGGCCTGATGGTCAAACCTGCACTGGATGCAGCGGCGGCTATGGCTGAAGAAGGAAAGAACATTGCAGTAGTCAACGTTCACACGCTGAAACCTCTCGATACAGAGACAGTCCTTGCATATGCACAGAAATGCGGCAAGGTCATGACGATCGAGGAGCACAGCATCATCGGCGGTCTGGGCGATGCAGTTGCATCCACCCTCATCGGCAACGGATGCTTTGGATTCAGAAAAGTCGGTATCAACGACCTGTTCGGCCAGTCCGGTACATCTAATGATGTTCTGGATGAGTACGGTCTCTCCGATGCAAAGATCCTTGCTCAGGTAAAGGATTTCTTCGGCTGATATTTATCTTTTAATGACAAAGAGACATGCAATCGCACAAGCAATGCATGTCTCTTTTCTTTGCTTCTATATTTGTGATACAATGCACAATGCAGAAAGCGACGAATTATCGAGAGGAGAGGTGCGAAAACACCGCAAACGAATGAAAGATCTCTGGCAAAGATTTGTTAAAGGATTCTTCACCAAGGAAACGCTCATCTACCTTATCGTAGGGCTTACGAATACAGCGATAGGCTGGATAGAGACATATGTATATAATAATTTCTTCCACTGGGGATACTGGGTTACCAGTGTCGTGGTGTTCATCATAGGTCTCATATTCACATTTGTCCTCAACAGAAAATACACTTTCCAGTCGGATGCTCCGCTGAAGGAGCTGCTTCCGAAATACCTTCTTGAGGTCCTTATCTGCTTTGTGACCGCATATGGGCTGGGGAAAGTCATTCTGGACTGGTTCTTCTCCAGCGTGTGGAAACTCAACATATCTGCAGATATGCTCGACACGGTCAAGGGTATATTGGCAAATTGTGCATATATTGCATTAAATTATCTCGGACAGAAGTTCTTTGTGTTCCGTAAGAAAACGGACGCTGGACAAGACTGATATTTGTATTGGAATGGCGATGCCGGATGGTATCGCCTGCCGTTTTTAGGAGAGAACATGAGCAGAACATGGCTTAAGTCATACAGGAAGATGACCATAATCCTGGCCGTCATGTTTTTCCTTGTCTGTGTTTTGGGGACCTCAGGCAGTTTTCCGGTCAGGAACATAGGCTCATACCTGGGAATGTTCATGTGCATCTACTGGACTATGGCGGAGAGAAAACGCATTCTGCAGCCCGAACAAAAGAGATATCTGAGCCTGATCGGCAATCTGCTGATTTTTCTTTACTGTCTCCGCGAGATACGGGGACTGTACTTTGACAGATCGTCTCCTTTTTCGAGATATCTGTGGTATCTGTATTATCTGACGATCCTTGCAGTTCCGCTGCTTTCATTCTTCACCGCATGGAATACATCGGGGAAAGAGACGAAGAGACAGAAGGCAGGAAAGATCGCACTAATAGTCATCTTCATAGCTCTGCTAGCTGGCCTCCTTACTAACGATCTGCATCAGGCAGCATTCGTTTTTGCCGACATTTCGGATACAACCGTTTATCAGAGGGGATGGCTTTATTACGCCTGCGTGGGCTGGGTCGTCCTGTTGGTAGTAAGCGCGTTCCTGCTTTTGCTCCGAGGGGCGAGGAAGGAGTATCATTTCCGTCTGATATGGATCCCTGTCGTTCTGCTGATCGCCGCATCGCTTTATATGATACTGGGATTGGTTGGGAAAACAGATTCTTTACTGGCAGGGTTCGGTATCAGACTCAGATTCCAGGATGCATTTGCGTTTGGCACGCTTGCGTTCTGGGAAGCCTGCACGGAGATAGGGCTTATTCCGTCAAATACGATGTATGAGGATATCTTTGAAGAATCTGAGTGGGATGCCCAGATAGTCAACAGGAAAGGGAAAGTCATATATGCATCTCAGAACGCGTCTGAAGTATCTAAGGAGGATATGACTCGCGCAGACAGAAAAGGCGTTATGATCTCAAAAACGCTCCGCCTACACAAATTGCCTATCACAGGAGGATATGTGCTATGGACAGAGGATATGTCTCCGGTGCAGCAGCTCAATGAAGATCTGCAGGATATTGCGGATCAGCTCAGTGAGGAGAACGTGATCCTCCAGAAAGAAAATGAGCTCCGCTCACAGAAAGCGGAGTATGAGATAGAGAATGAATTGTACGATCAGCTCAACGCTGACCTGCAGAGCAAAATAAAACAGATAGATGCGCTTGTCAGTGTGGAGACGGAAAAAGAAGACCAGTATCTGCAGAACCTGAGAGTTGCATGCGTCTACTGTGCATACCTGAAGCGCAGAGCAAACCTCTATCTTTTGGCAGAACAGGAACCCACTGTATCCGTAGCCGAAGTGGAACTGTCTATCCGAGAGTCTCTTGAATACCTGAAACTTCTTAAAGTTCAGAGCAGTTCACAGGTGTTCGGTGAAGGTGAGCTTACGGGTCAGGAAGCGCTTATCTTGTATGAGACTTTTGAAAAGATCCTTGAGATACTTCTTCCGTATTTGGAAGCATGCCTCGTCACCGTAAGCGGACAGCAGCACGGCGGTCTGCAGATCGCGGCCGTTCTCCGGACGGAGAAGATCCCGGGCGGCACGGATTCCATCATGAAGAAGCTGGAAGAAATCGACAGACTCTCCTCGGAGTGGGATGAAGGAACACTATTCCTCCGCTGGAAGAAAGGAGGACTCGTATGACGCTGTTGGAAACCAATGCGCTGGCATTCGTAACGATAGGCATATGGATAACGTTCCTTCTTCTTGCAGGTATCTACTCCACTATAAGAGCGTTCTCGCTCAGGAGGGGATGGGCAGATAAAGTCGGAGCATGTCTGAGACTGCTGGCAGCATTTATCCTTAATCAGGGGCTGGCAGTAGTAGCCATGAGGAGAGCCGGAGCAGAACTGGTAGGACTTGATCTTTTTGCAGAAAAGTGGATGACTGCTGTTCCCGCTGAGGTAGTAGTTGGCGTCCTTACCATTCTCACAGCGCTGGAAGCTTCAATAATAAACATGACGGATGATTATCTCAAGCGCAGGGTATCTGTAAACTCTATAAAGGAAGCAACAGATAAGATGCCCAGCGGCATACTGGAGTATGTTGAGAGTGGGCGGATAATCCTCATAAATCCAGCTATGGAGAAGATCGTAGACATGCTCTTCGGAGAAGAAGAGGATCTGGATGGAAAACAGCTATGGGACCTCGTGGAACAGGAGAGCAAGAAGCTGTTCGGCGAGACCTCAGATACGCCTATCCTGATGACTGAGGATGAGTCGAAGGCGATCCTCTTCCAGAGAAACGATCATACCGTGGAGGGAGTCCCTGTCACAGAGATCCTGGCTTACGACGTCACGGAGGCATATGCTGTCAGCAGGAAACTCATGGAGGAGAACGAACGTCTGTCTGTGCAGAGAGACAAGCTTATGGAGCTTGGAACGCTAGTGGACAATGTCACCCGCGAGAGGGAGATGCTTGAGGCCAAGGTCCGGATCCATGATGAGCTCGGAAGCCTTCTTATTGCGACAAAGAGATATCTCACCGGGGGTGTTCAGACAGACCGGGAAGGCATAAAGACGATGTGGAAGAACAACCTTTCTCTTTTGCAGGGAAGGGAGAGAGAGCAAACTGTAGATGAGTTTGCTCCTGTTCTCAAAGCGGCGGAAGATGTCGGGGTTCAGGTGAAGGTCACGGGTGAATATCCTGAGGAGAAAGAGATACGCGAGATGCTGGTCTTTGCTCTCAGGGAAACGCTCACCAATACCGTGCGCCACGCCGAAGGAGACGAGATAATATTCGAAATAAACGAGGAAGAAAACAAGTATCACTGTATGCTCAGTAATAACGGAAAAGCTCCGGAAGAACCGATAACCGAAAGGGGCGGGCTGAAGCATCTGAGAGAATGGGTTGAAAACTACGGAGGAACTATGGACCTGCAAAGTCTTCCCAAAGTAGTTCTCAGACTGACTTTCCCAAAGTAAGAGGAGGAAGAAATGGCTTACAAAGTATTGGTAGTGGACGACCAGAAACTGTCCCGGCAGCTGTTCTCTCTTATGATAGAGAACTCACCGAATTATGAACTGCTGTATGAACTTGAATCAGCATCCGTTGCTTATATCTACTGTGCGAAATACACTGTGGATCTGGTCATCATGGACATAGTCATGGCGGACGGAAGCACCAGTCTGGATGAGGCAAAGAGGATAAAGACAAGTTTTCCCGACATAAAGATACTGGCTGTCACTTCTATGCCAGAGGTCTCATATCTCAAGAAGGCGAGAGCGGCAGGAATAGACAGTTTTTGGTATAAAGAAGCAGACGATATCACTCTGCTGGAGATTATGGATCTCACCATGCAGGGCGAATCAATATATCCGGATCACACACCTGAACTCACGATCGGCAACGCGAAGAGCTATGACTTCACCCCGTCGGAGATCCGTGTACTGCGCGAGATGACTACAGGCGCATCAAACAATGAAATTGCGGAAAAGCTGTTCATAGATGTAACTACAGTCAAAAAACACATCACCAACATGCTGCAGAAGACCGGATTCAAGAACCGCACGGAGCTTGCAATAGAGGCCAGAGTGCACGGGCTGGTGATTGGTAGAAAAGAAGACGAAGTCGACTATTAACTGTATTTGACTTATAATTAATATATAAACAACAGGAGGTACATCTCGAATGGATGCTAAGAAGAAATTCCAGGAATGGCTGGACAGGCTGAGCAAGAAAGATCCTCTTTATGCCGAGCTTCTGGCTATCAAGGATAATGATGAAGAGATAGAAGAGCGATTCTATCAGTACATAGCATTCGGTACAGCTGGTCTGCGCGGCATCGTAGGAGCCGGGTCCAACCGAATGAACTTCAAAGTAGTCGGCAAAACGACACAGGGCATAGCGGATTACATTGCGGAGCATGGTCAGGAGGCTATGGACCGCGGCGTTGTTATCGCTCATGACTGCAGACACTTCTCCAGAGAGTTCTGCGAGCTTACCGCATCTATCCTGGCAGCCAACGGGATAAAGGCATATGTCTTCCCGTCCCTGAGGCCGACACCGGAGCTTGCTTACATGGTGCGCTATTTGGGAACCATCGCCGGCATCAACATCACAGCATCGCACAACCCCAAGATCTATAACGGATACAAGGCATACTGGGAGGACGGATGCCAGGTAAGCCGTGATGTCGCAAACGGAATGTATGAGAAGATCCTTAAGGTGGATGAATTCACCGGGATCAAGAAGATAGATTTCGACGAAGGTGTGGCAGACGGAAGGATCGTCGTACTTGGACCTGAATATGACAGAGCATATCTGGACGCCATCGAAGCTATGGCTATCCACAGTGGTGACGAACTGGATCTTGACATCCCGTTCGTATTCACTCCTCTTAACGGGTGCAGTTCCATCCCGTTCCGTGAGATGCTGAAAGACCGCGGATTCAACAACTGGGCTATCGTTGAAGAGCAGAAAGATCCCGATCCGGACTTCACAACCGTGGGATATCCGAACCCGGAGGATCCGAAAGCGTTTGCTCTCGCAGAAAAGCTCGGCAAAGAGTTCGGAGCAGAGCTTCTCATGGCAACAGACCCTGACGGAGACCGGTTTGTAATCGAGATCCGCGATGAGAACGGAAACTACAAGTGGATGAACGGCAACCAGACAGGATATCTGCTTCTCAACTATATCCTTGAAGGGAAGAAAGATGCCGGAACACTTCCTGACAACGGATGTGTTATAAAGTCCATTGTCACTAGCAACCTTAGCACAAAGATCGCAGAGGCATATGGCGTAAAGATGTTTGAGGCGCTCACAGGGTTCCCGAGCATATGCGGAAGGATCCCGGAGCTCACTGAGAAGGGATATGAATACCAGTTCGCATATGAGGAGTCCGTAGGATATGCAGTATGCCCTGAAGTCCGAGACAAGGACGGTATCTCCGCAGGCATGATGGTAGCTGAAGCCGCAGCATATTACCGCAAACAGGGTAAAACACTATGGGATGTTCTTCAGGAGCTCTATGCCAAATACGGATACTGCAATGAAGATGAACCTAACATTGTTCTTGAAGGACTTGCCGGACAGGCAAGGATCAAGCGCATGATGGAATATGTGCGGGCAAATCTTCCTACAGAAGTAGCCGGAGCAAAAGTCGTGAAAGTCATCGATTATAAAGACGGATATGAGGATATCCTCCCGTCCAACGTTCTCCGTTTCTTCCTGGACAACAACAGCTGGTTCGCGATCCGCCCGTCAGGAACAGAACCGAAGATCAAATTCTACTTCTATACCATTCAGGACAGCAATGAGAAAGCTGCAGAAGTCAACAAGAAGATCAAAGAAGAAGTTTTTGCTCTTGTTCAGTCGGTAAAATAACATAGAGATACAAATAAAAAGAAAAAGCCGTGTGAGAACACGGCTTTTTTGTGTACAAACATATGTGTTTCTAAAATAAAACCACCTCTACAAAGCGTCACAAAAAGAATTTTAAAAATGACGGTTAAACATTTTTTTGTGACGCCTGCCATGACGGACGGGTCTGTATCATATAGACATGGCAAACAACCGGACACGA
Organism: Oscillospiraceae bacterium; assembly: GCA_017432285.1. Lineage (GTDB taxonomy): Bacteria > Bacillota > Clostridia > Oscillospirales > Ruminococcaceae > RUG11783. The sequence continues at coordinate 87,054 of JAFRJM010000017.1, forward strand.
ACTGGTGACCGACAAAAAACAAAGAGGTAAATAAAATGAAAAAGAGAAATATGAGACTTTTATCCGTCATACTCTCACTCATACTGGTATTCCAGGTTATGCCTGCAGGAGTATTCGCAAATGAGATCTCTGAAGAAGAGCAGGTAACAGTAATAGAAGAAGTAACAGAGACAGCAGCCGAGGTCGAACTCGTTGAGACCGAAACAGTTGAAGAAGAGAATAACGAAGAGGAAGCGATTGCAGAAGTTTCTGAAGAAGCTTCCGAGGAGAACCTCAACGTCGAGGAAGAGACTGAGACAGTCGAAGAGACCGAGACAGTCGAAGAGACCGCACAGGTCGAGGAAGAGACCGAAGCAGCCGAAGAGGCCGAGACAATCGAAGAGATCGCTCCGGTCGAAGAAGAGGCTCCGGCAATCGAAGAAGAAATTAAAGAAGAGGCTGAGGAGACCGAAGATGTTTCCTGGAAAAGCTACACCCTCTACAACTACATCTCCATCAACGAAGGTAAGAGCTACATCAGCCTTAACACACAGGAGAACGGGATCAGCGCACCGAAGTCCGCAACTGAGTTCCACAAAGATAACGGCAACAACAGATACGACCTTTTAACAAGCGAATATGAGATCGCCGGTTACGATCTTACCCAGCTGGTCCTGACCACAGGCGGCTACAGCTTCGTAGAGAAGAGCGTTGCCAAAGAAGGACAGCCCTACTTCATCGCAAGACTTGACCGCGTCGAGGCAGTTGCAGCAGCAAACTTCAGACCCAGCGACTGTGTACAGGGTATCGAGAGCTTCACATCTCTCAGCAACAGCCACATCACCTTCCACCGCAACTGGTACCTGACCCTTGTCACCCCGATGACAAGCAACAAGCTCCTGACCGGTGTCCGCCTGGGCGACGGCAAGAACGGAAACGGCGACGGCAAGTACTACGGCATTGAATACACCGAGAACTTCCAGGCAGTCGACTCCAGACTCATCCCCTTCAGCACCAAACTGAGAGCAGACCAGTACAGCATCGCAGATTACGATTTCACAAACCTTACCCTTACATACAAAGGCGAAACATACGCATACCGTCCGAACGGCCCTGTAGCCGGAGACGGAGAAGCATTCCACTACTACACAGTAAGCTTCATGAAAATAGACAAACTCAACAAATCCACCTACGGCGGCGGATATCTGGCAGAGAACTGGCCGGCATGGTCACTGATCAACAGCAGCGCAGCAGGCAAAGACGGTTATCCTTATCTTGCAGGCTACTACCACAGAGATTATCAGGCAACACTGATGGTTGGAGACGCACCCGCAGTCATCGAGGAAGAGCCGGTCGTTGAGGAGATCGCTCCGGTCGTTGAGGAAGAACCGATCGTTGAAGAGACCACTCCGGTCGTTGAGGAAGAACTGATCGTTGAAGAGACCACTCCGGTCGTTGAGGAAGAACCGATCGTTGAGGAGATCGCTCCGGTCGTTGAGGAAGAGCCGATCGTTGAGGAAGAGCCGGTCGTTGAGGAAGAGCCGGTCGTCGAAGAGATCGCTCAGATCGTTGAAGAAGAGCCTATCGTCGAAGAGATCGCTCCGGTCGTTGAGGAAGAGCCAGTCGTCGAAGAGATTGCTCAGATCGTCGAAGAAGAGGCAGTCGCTGAAGAGATCGCTCAGATCGTTGAGGAAGAAGCAGTCGTCGAAGAGATCGCACAGGTCATCGAGGAAGCTCCCGCTGCAGCAGAGATCACAGAAACCTATTTAAACTCATATGCACCGGCAGTAAAGCCCGCAGCAGTAAATGAGCAGAACGCTGATGAAAATGCACAGGTATCTGCTCCCCAGGCTAAGCCCATCGTTCAGGTCATCGAAGAGACAGTCCTTCCGATGGCAGCTGCTCCATCAGCAGTAACTAGAGAGTGGGCACTTATTAACCTCATCTCCATGATCGCAGCTGCATTCATCTCCCTGGTAATGGCAATCACATTCTTCTGCAAAGATGAAGAGGAAGAGAACGAGGAAGACAATAACCAGAAAAACTGGAGCAAATTCCTTGGAATCATCCCCGCAGCAGTATCTGTCATCGCATTCGCCCTCACTGAGGACATGAATACATTGATGGTTCTTACAGATAAGTGGACAGCCTTCATGGTGATCATCCTTCTGGTAGATCTGGCCCTTGCCTACCTCTCAAGGAACGGAAAGAAAGAAGAGATCGCATGATCTGAACCAAATAAAAACAAAGATGCCCAGCATATGCTGGGCATCTTTCATTGAAAGACAATATGTCTATTGTCCTTATTTGATAAATCAATCAAGAGTCTCGGTAAAAGAAATAGAACGTTTCATGTAATCAATATATGCTTTGCGAACGTCTACAGGGGCGAGTATTGAGGCTTCTTCCCCGAAACTCATGACCCACGCAAAAAACTGAGGGCTGACAGCTACGTCTGCAAGGAAAGAGAAATAATCAGCATCTTCTTCAGTTATACGTATATCTTTCCCAAATCGGTCTATAGCTGCTCCGATGAGATGGTTTGCGAAGATAAGCCGTACTTGCCTGGTCTCACCATGATACATTCCGAATACCATGGAATTGTATCTGCCTAGATCTATGGATTTGAAGACATCAGATCCGGTTCTTTTATCTGAGGTTTCCTGTAGTGATGCTATCTTGTCTACTCGGAAATGCTTCATGACAGCATCATCTTCATCATACCCGAGGAGGTAATAGTTTTCATTGTCCAGTATAAGAGCATATGGGCTTATATGATAGTAAGCACCATCTTTTCTGAACACACGCTCTTTTTTTAGGTTGTATTCATAGTAACGGAATAGAACAGAATGATTGTTGGATATTGCGGAAGAGAGAGTGTCTACAGTGTAAAAAACGCTCTCATTCATGCTTTTGACGCGTCCGCTTACTATGACCTGCCTTTGGAGATCTTGAGCTTGATGATAGGAGCCGAGGCCTTCCAGTTTCTGAATGAGCGCACGTGTCTTTTTTTCTGTAATAAAGCGGGAACTCTGGACACTGTCCACTAACAGCTTGAGTTCAGGAAGTTCAAAATCTCTTGAACCTACATAGTATACGGTAGAATTGTCTGGGAGCCTTGTGCGGATGAGATCGATTCCAGATTCCTCAAGTGTTGAGAGGTCAGAATAAAGAGTCTTCCTTTCAACCTCAAATCCTGCATTGCTGAGAGCAGACTGAATGTCAGAAAGGGAGACCATGTTATTCTCATCGGTTTCTCTGAGCATATAATTCTGGAGAAAAAGGATTCGTCGCTTCTGATTAGATGGTATCTTCGCCATCGTCTGTCTCCTTTTCAACCTCTTTTGAGGGGTGTTGGCCTGGGATGCTGGCAAGGACCATAAACATCAGCAGAAGTGATGCAAATACGTGATGCATCACGCTTATTATACTTAGAAAGGATGGAACGCCCGGCAATGCAAAGAGCTCCGGAAGACGGAATCCCACAGAAAGAAAAAATGCAAACAAAGTAAATCCCACTGCAGATGGAAAAGCAGAAGTGCTGCCGGCAAGAAGGGCAGAGCAGTAACGCAGCCAGGCGACAGCTAAGGCTCCTTCACAGAGCAGGGACAGTACAGCCAGAGAATTATGGATGTTAACTGGTTTTTGTGCATACAGGAAAAACATCTGAGAAGCAAATGCTATAGCGGGTGAAGATGCAAAAAGATCAGAAAGAACTGTATTGGGAAGAGATTTGTTCGTCGCCAGAATGAAGAAAAAGGTAGCGCTTAGCAAGTGAGAGATCGCATAGAATATATAAATACCTACGGAAAGGACCATGGACGAGATTTGCGAGGTAAGAGGAGGAATAAGCAGCTGCTGAAGGGAGAACAGAGATGTCAGACAAAGCAGAATTTGGATAACAAGTGATGGGGAGCCCGGATTGACCGGAACGACTTTTTTCCTGAAAAAGCGTATAGCAGCAGAAGCAGCAATAACTGCTGCTAGGACAAGAGAAAAGAGAAAAAGATACCTTCCGTACGGCTTACCTGTGAAGAAGCCGGACGAAGTGTCTGTCTGGGACAATGTGGCCCAGCGAATCAGGAAGAAAGGAACCAGAAACAAAAAATATAAACGGAAAATACGCTTCATGACAGCCTCCGATATTGTTTTGCTCATTAATTATAGCCGAGAAACAAACGGCTGTGAACAGCAGAGCTATAAAAATGAAAAGCAGTCTCACAAAAGTCTTGCCAGACTGCCAGAAATAAAGTAAGAATAGAATTAAACATAAATAAAGGAGAGCAAAGATGGGGATCAATGAACAGAAAATTAAGAAAGAATATAAAAAGTCCACATGGACATTGTATGCCGGATTGATTCTTCTCGCAGCAACTTTGCTGTCACTGGTGCTGGGTGTCATAAAATATTCCAGCAGCAAAAATAACGTACCAGATCTTGAAACGATCATAGTAGAAGAGAGTGACAATAAGACAAGAAGGATAGCATACCTGGATATAGATGGTTGTTTTGGGTTCGCTTCCAAGGATGATGTGACATTATATATCGCTTACAACCCGGATTATTATTACATTATATCTATGGATGAAAAAGCTATAGCTGACCTAAGAAATCGCTTTGATCAGGCTGCTGATGACGAATTGGTCAGGGTATACGGCTGGACTATAGCGATACCTGAAGAAGCTAAAGCATTTGCTGTTGAAGCCCTGAATGAAGAACTTGGAGAAGAAGTAGTTGGCCTTGATAATTTCGAGAGAATGTTTGGAGATGTGTGTCTCTCTGTTCATCCGAAAGAAAAAGTATTCAGTTTTGATGGCTTTGTCAATGTGTCAGGGGGCTATTTCATCGCTTCGTTGTTTATGCTCGCTGGTGGACTGATCATGTTCTTTATGGGAAAGACAAGGAAAAAGACATACGAGGCGGCAATCAAAGGAGAGGATCTGGCTATGGCAGAAATAGACAGTCCTTCAGCCGTATGCTATGAGAAGTCTAAGACAATCCTGACTGATAATTATCTTGTTTCTTATTCCGGATCATATGGATCTGTTTCGTTTGCAGATATCGTGTGGGCATATATTACCAGACATTCGACTAACGCCGTTCATGACTATGATTATCTGTCTGTTGCAACAAAGAACGGAAAGTTAATCGGCCTAGCAAACGGATCGGTAATCGGGAAAAGACAGGAAGAGACTTACAATCGTCACATGGAGATACTAAACAGGATCCATGAAAAGAACCCGGAGGCAAAGATAGGTTATTCTCCTGAAAACCTGGCTGAGTTTACTCAGCTCCAGAAAGAGATAAAGGAAAAGAAAAAAGCAGGACTGCTATAACGAAACAAAAAAGAGACCCGGAGGGCGATATCACCCTTCGGGTCTTTCTTGATTTCTTGGATTAGTCTCTCGGATTGCGGATCTGTGCCTGAGCAGCAGCAAGGCGTGCGATCGGGACACGATACGGTGAGCAGGAGACATATGTTAGACCAACGCGGTGGCAGAAATCGATGGAAGAGGGGTCTCCGCCATGTTCGCCACAGATTCCGAGCTTGATGTCGGGACGGGTCTCTTTGCCGAGTGCAACAGCCATCTTGATGAGCTTACCTACGCCGATCTGGTCGAGGTGAGCGAACGGATCATTTTCATAGATGCCCTTGTTGTAGTACTCGCCGAGGAACTTTCCTGCGTCGTCGCGGGAGAATCCGAATGTCATCTGGGTGAGGTCGTTTGTTCCGAAGCTGAAGAACTCTGCTTCTTTTGCGATCTCATCAGCTGTGAGAGCTGCACGCGGGATCTCGATCATTGTGCCGACTTTGTAATGGAGAGGCTTGCCTTTCTCGGCAATAATGGCCTCAGCTGTGTCGACAACGACCTTCTTTACATACTGGAGCTCTTTGATCTCACCGACCAGCGGGATCATGATCTCCGGTACGACGTCCATACCGGTGCGCTCGATAACTGCGTATGCAGCCTGAATGACAGCTCTTGTCTGCATTTCAGCGATCTCAGGATAGGTGACAGCGAGACGGCATCCGCGGTGGCCCATCATCGGGTTGAACTCGTGGAGTCCGGTGATAACCTGGTTGAGATCTTCAACAGAGATGTTCATCTCTTCTGCGAGAGCCTTGATGTCTTCCGGGTTGGTAGGAACGAACTCATGGAGAGGAGGATCCAGGAAGCGGATGGTTACGGGCATGCCGTGCATCTCTTCATAGAGCTTCTCGAAGTCGCCCTGCTGCATCGGGAGGATCTTGGCGAGAGCGGCTTTGCGCTGCTCTACTGTATCGGAGACGATCATCTCGCGGACGGCTGCGATACGGTCTGCTTCAAAGAACATGTGCTCTGTGCGGCAGAGGCCGATACCTTCTGCGCCGTACTCGAATGCCTGGTGTGCATCGCGAGGTGTGTCAGCGTTGGTGCGTACACCGAGTTTGCGGACTTCGTCTGCCCATCCCATGAAACGACCGAAGTTGCCGGACAGGGAAGCGGGAACCGTGGGGATTGCCTCAAGGTAGATATTACCTGTGCTGCCGTCGAGGGAGATCCAGTCTCCGCGATAGACTTTCTTGCCGCCGAGTTCGAAGAATCCTTCTTCATCGTGAATGTGGACTTCACCGCATCCGGAAACACAGCATGTTCCCATTCCGCGGGCAACAACTGCTGCGTGGGAGGTCATACCGCCGCGGACGGTGAGGATGCCCTGGGAAACGTGCATTCCTTCGATATCCTCAGGAGAGGTCTCAAGACGGACGAGGATGACTTTGTTGCCTTTGGCTGCTTCCTGGATAGCTTCTTCAGCAGAGAATACTACCTGGCCGCAAGCTGCGCCGGGGGATGCCGGAAGGGCGGAAGCTGCTGCTGTTGCGTTCTTCAGAGCTGCAGCGTCAAACTGCGGGTGGAGAAGAGCGTCGAGCTGCTTTGCGTCGACCATCATAAGAGCTTCCTCTTTTGTGATCATGCCTTCGTCAACGAGATCGCATGCTACACGGAGAGCGGCTGCTGCTGTGCGCTTGCCGTTACGTGTCTGGAGCATGTAGAGCTTGCCATTCTCAATGGTGAACTCCATATCCTGCATGTCATGATAGTGCTTCTCAAGGTTGGTAGCGATGGTGTTGAACTGATCATAGACAGCGGGATTGGTCTGCTGGAGCTCGGAGATGTTGGAAGGTGTGCGGACACCGGCAACGACGTCCTCGCCCTGAGCATTCATCAGGAACTCGCCGAAGAGACCTTTTTCACCGGTGGCGGGGTTGCGTGTGAAGGCAACACCTGTTCCGGAGTTGTTGTTGAGGTTGCCGAATACCATCGGCATGACAGAGACCGCGGTGCCCCAGTGGGACGGGATCTCATTCATCTTACGATAATAGATGGCGCGCTCGTTGTTCCATGAACGGAACACGGCTTTGACTGCGCCGACCAGCTGCTCATTAGGATCCTGCGGGAACTCGCAGCCAAGCTGTTCTTTATAGAACTCGCGGAAGCGGACGAGCATCTCTTTCAGATCTTCAGTGTCGAGCTCTATATCCTGCTGGACACCTTTCTTCTCTTTCAGTTCGTCAATGATGACTTCGAAGCGCTTCTTTGAAAGGCCCATGACAACATCAGAATACATCTGAACGAATCTGCGGTATGAGTCATAAACGAAACGCTCAAATTTTGGATCATCATTTCCTGCAATAAGTCCTGCAGCGACTTCATCGTTGATACCAAGGTTCAGGATGGTGTCCATCATGCCGGGCATGGAAGCCGGAGCGCCGGAACGTACGGAAACGAGAAGGGGCTTTGCGGGGTTGCCGAGTTCCTTATCATTGATCGCTTCGATCTTGTGCAGATACTCAAAGATCTCATCCATGATTTCGGGAGCTACCTGCTCGCCGTCCTGATAATAACGGGTGCATGCTTCAGTAGTAATGATGAAGCCCTGGGGTACAGGAAGACCAAGGTTGGTCATCTCAGCAAGGTTAGCACCCTTGCCGCCCAGGAGTTCACGCATTGTGCCGTTGCCCTCATTGAAGAGGTAAACGTATTTGTGTGCCATATGGTTCCTCCTATATATAAATATATCTTTATCAAATAACGCCAAAATATTATACCAAATAGGCCTACCCAATACAACCATATTTTTCTTCAGCGGGAGGGGCTAAAAGGTTGAAAAAGGGGTAGGTAATTGAGATAATTATATTGCTAGAACGTATCTCGAAAGGCGCATCGGATGAAGGAAACGAACGTTGTTATCTTGGCTGCAGGACAGGGCAAAAGGATGAGAGCAGTGTGCTCCAAAGTCCTCTGTACTGTGGCAGGAAAGCCGATGCTCCTCTGGGTAACGGATGCTGCTAGGAAAGCCGGAGCGGACCATGTGTGCGTCGTCGCTTCCGAGCCGGATGTCATTCAGGCTGTGAAGGATGCCGGATTTGAAGTCCGTATCCAGACAGAAAGACTGGGAACCGGACACGCCACAAGGATGGCGGCGGACTTCCTTGAACAGCACAAAAACGGAGATACGCTTGTCCTTTGCGGAGACGCGCCTTTCATGGACAGCGACACTATACGAAAGGCATATGAACAGCACATAGCAGAGGACAATGCTCTCACTGTAGTCACGGCAGAACTTCCGGATGCAGGTCCTTACGGACGGATAATCAGGGACGGAAACAGGCTTGCGGCTATAGTGGAACGCGCGGACTGTACGCCTGAGCAGGTGCTGATCAGGGAGATAAACTCCGGGGCGTTCTGGTTCAAAACGGACATCCTCATCGATACGCTCGGGAAGATCCGCAACAACAATGCGCAGGGCGAGTACTACCTGACAGACGCTGTCGCGATCATCATAGAAGCCGGCTATAAAGCCGGAGCACGCCTTGCGGATTCACAGGATGTTGTGCTTGGTGCGAATGACCCGGCCGGATTGCTTCTCCTCAATGAGAGAGCTGCTGCGATGGCTATAGAGAAACATCTTTCCAACGGAGTGCAGATAGAACTCAGGGACGGAGTAATGATCGGCCCCGATGTGGAGATCGAGGCAGGCGCATGCATACTTCACGGTTGTACCCTTACAGGAAGGACAGTCATACGCAGAGGCGCAGTGATAGGTCCGAACAGCATCATCAGAAACAGTGAGATAGGCGAAGGGACCGTGGTAGAGTACAGTGTGGTGGAAAATGCTGCAGTAGCGCCGCATGGAAAAGTCGGACCGTTCAGAACAGTAAAAGACTGATATAATATGAGCAGGGAATAGAAAAGGGGCGATGTACAATGAATCTTCATGGCAGAGAGATCAAATTATTTGCGGCAAACTCAAATCCGACGTTGGCTAACGACGTTTCAACATATCTGGGGATCCCGCTCGGGAGAGCCGATGTCGGCAAATTCAGTGACGGTGAGACTTCGGTCTCAGTCTACGATACGGTCCGTGGCTGCGACGTATTCGTTATCCAGTCAATTTCTGAGCCGACCAATGACAATTTGATGGAACTGCTCGTAATGATAGACGCATTCAAGAGAGCGTCTGCAGGCCGCATCACAGCTGTTGTCCCTTATTACGGCTATGCCAGACAGGACAGAAAAGCAAAAGGCAGGGATCCGATCACAGCGAAACTGGTCGCAGACATGATCTCTGTTGCCGGAGCAGACAGGATCCTCACGATGGATCTCCATGCCCCGCAGATCCAGGGATTTTTCAATATCCCACTGGACCATCTGGTGGGAGCGACACTGCTTACGCCGTACGTCATGAAAAAATTTGATAATAATTATGACAATGTTGTCGTCATGTCCCCTGATGTAGGATCGATCAAGCGCGCGAGGAACTTCGCAAGACACTTCAACGCTCCTATTGCAATCGTGGACAAGCGCCGTCCGAAAGCAAACGTCAGCGAAGTTATGAACATCATAGGCGATGTCGAAGGCAAGGATGTCATCATCTTCGATGATATGATAGATACAGCAGGAACGCTCGTAGGAGCAGCCAATGCCATCAAGGATCACGGCGCAAAAAGCATCACTGCCGCGGCGACGCATCCGGTCCTCTCCGGACCCGCCATCGAGCGCATCGCAGAGAGCAACCTTGACGAAGTTATCGTCCTGGATACCATCGCGGTGCCGGAGTCAAAGAGGATCCCGAAGATAACGGTCCTTCCGTCCGGCGGACTCTTCGCGGAGGCTATCAGCAGGATCTATTCAGACAAGGCTATCTCTCCGCTGGTAGACACCTGATCGAATACCATAAAAAACAGATGCCCAACGTTTTTATCAACGCTGGGCGTTTTGTATGGGAAAAAATTATCCTTTGATCTTTCTCAGGAGAGACTTCAGATTTATACGGAATCTGCGGTAAGCGGGGCGAACGGTCTCATAGAGCCAGAACCAGAAAGGCTTTGTCACAAGGTCGAACTCGCCGATGAATTCTATATATCTGCCGCCCCATTGGCGTTTGAAAGCGTGAACTGAGCTGAAATCCGGATCCGCATCAGGGTTTCCCACAGTTCCGAACTGATCCATAAAGATGCAGCCTGCCGCTTTCTGCGCCATCATCTTCTCGTAGTAGGTGCGGTTGTTGCAGAAAGTCTCATTCATTATCCCGCTGCTCCCGGCATGGACTGCCCAGGACTTGTTTCCGTAGCGTATGACGAAATGGGCCGAGACCGTGACTTCGCCGGGATACTGCCTGGCATACTCCTCAAACATCGGGATCTCACGGAGGAGCCTGGCTTCTGTTTCTCTGCTTTCCTGAAGGGGACCTTCTTTTTTCAGTTTTTCTCTTCGGGTGAGAGTGTCTGCCAGTTCCTGCTTCAGCAATGACACTGTTTCGGTCGGGTTAACGGTTCCTATATAAAGGTGCGCCATGTCCTCTTTTGCGAGGCAGCGGTATAGGTTCTGGTAATAATGGAGAGGATATGCATAGAATTCATCCCTTTTACTGGTGAGGGTGATCATATCGTACAGTTTCTCTACATCCTCATATCCGCCTTCACGGACGGTCACCGCATAGTGATGGCTCTTTTTGATGTTTTTCAATACGTTTCCGGTGAAAGCTTTTCCTATCGCTTTCTCGTCCGGAGTCAGATCTATGCGGAACGTGAACCTAGGTTCCCTTCCCTCGAATCCGAGATTGAAGCCCCTGTGCTTATAGCCAAGATCCAGAAGGGAGTCTATGATTGGCTGGTTGTCAAAACCATCAGGATCGGGGGACCCGTCAGGAAGGATCGCTCTGCGCTCCACATCCGGGTCTATGGCGACGAACATCGCGCTGCGGGTTTTTGCGAAAGCCAGAACTGCTTCTGTCATCTCTTTCAGAAGTTCTTTATCATTAAAATCCAGCACGTAACCGCGAGGGGCATACATGTAACAGGGGAACAGGGAAGGCTTGCGCTCAAGCAGCAAAGAGGCGGCTTTAAGCTCACCTGAAATCTCATCTTCAAGTCCCACGAGGTGGTAAACGACACCCTTTTCTTCAGCGGAAAAGTCACCCCATGCAGCGCTCTGCATAAAGTGACTTTTGGTCGGATGGCTCTTTACGAAAGCCTCATAACGGCCGGATTTTACATTCTGTATAAATCGCATTTTACAGTCTCTTTCATCAGGTGTTGAAGATTTTGCCATCTTCAACACCTGTTTTTTACTCGCAAACTGGCTACAAATATGCCATTTTTACGCAAAATGGAACAAACATTTCAACATTTTTAACAGAGTTTTAAACAAATGACAAAATTGTAACTGTCAAGGTGAGTGTACAAAATGGAGAGTCGATACTCACGCATTTGGGAAAAACTTGTTTCTGACAAGAGGCCAGGCAAGCACATATTTCATCATCAGACGGGGGTCATCCGGGTCAAAAGCGTAGTCTTTGTCTCCAACGCAGTTGCCGTTAAGTGAGATCGATGCGAGGTCGGCGTTATGTGTGAGATCCCACATCTGATAAGGATCGACATGATACTCATAAGGTTTGCTTGCTCTTGTTCCGACGAAAGTGAAGCCGGTCTCATCTAGTGTCCCAATACCGTCACCGTACAGATGGTAGCCGTATTCATCATAATCACCGAGATCGGATTCCAGATAACGGCCATGAGAAGTAATAGGTAGGAGCTCGTTGTTGTCCAGCTTTTCCTGAAGATATTTGCTCTGCATACGGATCCACCCGGAGATGGTGTCCTCTATCAGTTCTCCGGAATCGCCTTTCTCAAACAGGCAGTAGTCATTGATCACAACATCATAACCGCATTTGCTGCATGTAAGGTGGCGGCCGTTAGGCTCCATCGAGAATTCGCTGCCGCATTTCGGGCACAGAAAGAGGAGACTCTCCAGACCCTCGGCAGAACGTGGATTCTTGCTGCGCAGCATCTTTTCCTTCTGCCATTCAAGTTCATCATACGAGATCCCTTCGATGATCATAGCGCCTATCTCCTCTGCTGTCATGCTGGCTATCTGCTCAGCAGAGAGAAGAAGGTAGGCTTTAGCCTCGACCCTGGAGGGATATGTCTTTCCTCTTGCCCATTTCGGCCTTCTCAGGTAGTTCCCGCGTATCTGGACGTTGACTACGGGAAGACGAAGAAGCTTGGCCAGTTTTCCGATATTGGGATCTATAGCAGCATTTGCTCCGCTGTAGCATGTCTGCCCCTCAGGGAAAATGCATATGCTGCATCCCTGTCTGGCAAGGCGGAGAGTTTTTCTCGCGGATACAGTGTCAGGCACAAACTGTTTCTTGGACACTGCGCCGATGAACCGAAGCATCTTATTATATAAGGAATTGTGGAAGAAATGGGAGCTTACAACGAACCTGAGCTGCTCCGGAAGAGCCGCTTTTGATACTATACCGAAGTCAAAAAGGGATTGGTGGTTTGCTACGACGAGAAACGGCCCTTTGACATCTTTTATTCCGGAACGATCGAGCTTCAGTCCGAAAAACAGCTTCATGTATATATACATGAGGTTTACGCCAAAACTGTAAAGCCATTTAGGGCAAAGCCGCGGTTCTTTCTTCTTTTCCTGATTGGAGTCCATATCTTATCCCATCCGTGTATTGTTTCTTTAATAAATATAGCACAGTAGACAAAAGGGAGACACAAAAACTGCCGCAATCATAGATGACTGCGGCAGAAACAGGTAATGATTATTTGGTGCCGAAGATCCTGTCGCCTGCGTCTCCGAGACCGGGGACGATGTAAGCAGTGGAGTTGAGGCACTTGTCAAGAGCGGCACAGTAAACAGGAACATCCGGATGCTCTTTGTGCATACGCTCAATAGCTTCGGGAGCAGCTACCATACATACCATTCGGAGGTCAGAGCAGCCGCGCTCTTTGAGGCGGTCGATAGCAGCACAGGCGCTTCCGCCTGTTGCGAACATCGGGTCGAGGACGATAACTATACTGTCGGCTACGTCTGCAGGCATCTTGCAATAGTACTCGATCGGCGCATGTGTTTCGGGGTCGCGGTAAACACCCATATGTCCTACACGTGCGGTAGGGATGAGCTTTAGGACTCCCTCGACCATTCCCAGACCGGCTCTGAGGATCGGGACGAGAGTGACTTCCTTGTCAGCAAGCACCTTGAATGTGTCTGTAGCGACAGGAGTCTCGATAACTTTGTCAACGAGAGGAAGATCTTTTGTGATCTCGTAGACCATCAGCGTGGCTACTTCATTGACGAGTTCGCGGAAATCCTTGGTGGATGTATTTTTGTCACGCATCAGAGACAGTTTGTGCTGGATCAGCGGGTGATCAAAAATAAAAACATTATCATAAGGCATGGTTTATGTGCTCCTTTTAGACAAAATTTTTTCAATTCTATCAAATGCAAACAGGGATAATCAAGGGATATGAAGAAATTCCCTCAAAAAAATTCAGAAAACTTTTTGGATGACAAAAATAAAGTATTTCATAGGGTCTCCTGTGGTAAAATAACTATATATACCCTTTGTGGAGGGGACTGAAATGGAATCAAAATTTACGAAGGATGTGGATAGAAACTGTCCTCTTTCGGAGTACCCGAGGCCGCAGATGCAGCGCAAGCAGTGGGTGTGTCTGAACGGACCATGGGACTATGCGATTCTTCCAGACGGAGAGAGGCCGGGGGAGTGGCAGGGAAAGATACTCGTTCCGTTTTCTCCGGAGGCACCGCTTTCAGGTGTGAACAGGATCCTGCAGCCGGAAGAGACTTTGTGGTATCACCGCGAGTTCAGCTGCACAGAAGACATCACAGGGAAAAGGATCATTCTCCATTTCGGAGCAGTAGATCAGCGTGCTGTGGTCTATGTGAACGGGAAAGAAGCTGGGAAACACAGGGGAGGATATACAGCCTTCGAACTCGATATTACGGACTGTCTGATCGAAGGTGAGAACCAGCTTCTTGTTCAGGTCTCAGACCCGTTTGATCGCGAGGGGGATGCAAGGGGCAAGCAGGCGCTTAAACCTGGCGGAATCTGGTATACGCCTCAAAGCGGGATATGGCAGACAGTGTGGATGGAGACGGTTCCGGAAGAATACATCTTCAAGTTAAGGATAGAGCCGGATTTCGACAGCAGATCTTGCCAGATAACGGTCGTCAGCAGGTCAGATGAATCAGTTATCCTCAATCTGGACGGGGTATCGTATGTCGGAAGGACCAACAGACCCGTGGAATTGAAACCGGACGGATTCCATGCCTGGAGTCCGGAGGACCCGTATCTATATCATTTCAGCATCAGAATGGGAGAAGATGAAGTCGAGAGCTATTTTGGCCTCAGGAAGTTTTCCGTAGAGAAAGACAGCGAAGGAAATGCAAGGCTGTTCCTGAACGGAGTTCCGTATTTCCACAACGGATTGCTGGATCAGGGGTACTGGCCGGACGGACTTTATACTGCTCCGACGGATGAGGCAATGATCTATGATATCCAGACCATGAAAGACATGGGATTCAACTGCCTCCGAAAGCATATCAAGGTAGAGCCGGACCGCTGGTATTATCACTGCGACAGACTCGGCATGCTTGTATGGCAGGACATGCCTTCCGGAGGAGGTACATACAGCCCCGTGGTCATGTTCCCGCCGCTGATGTTCAAAGGGCTGACATTCAAGGATAACAAGTACAAATTGTTTTCCAGGGAGAACGAAAGCGGGAGATCACAGTATTACAGGGATCTGGAAGCCATGATAGACCAACTGTACAACGTTGTTTCCTTAGCAGTCTGGGTACCTTTCAACGAAGGCTGGGGTCAGTTCGACTCCAGGAAGGCTTTGGAATTCGTTCAGAAGCGCGACGCATCCAGGACGATAGATCATGCCAGCGGATGGCATGACCAGCATATCGGGGAGATGCAGAGCTTGCATGTTTATTTCAAGCCAGTCAGGTTCAGGAAAGACAGATTGGGGAGAGCAGTATGTCTCACGGAGTTCGGAGGGATCACACTTGGGTTGGAAGGACATACCTTTGATGCCAAGGAATCGGGCTATTTCAGATCCGCGAGCCTTGACACTCTAAAAGAGGATTTTAAAAAGCTGTATGAGAAACAGATATTCCCTGCCTGGGAGAAGGGACTCGCTGCAGCGATATATACGCAGGTGAGCGATGTAGAGGGGGAAGTCAACGGCATTCTTACATATGACCGCGAGGTGGAAAAAATGCCTCGTGAGGACGTGAAAAAATTGTTCAGCAGGATAAATGAAACTAATGCTGCAGTACTTTCTGGAGCGGAATAAAAGAGGTACAAAGATGGCAAAGAATTATACAAAACAGCAGGTGGAGTTCATGAATGCGGCTGGGCTCCTTCTGGATCCGGATGCAGGATGCTATTTTGGTCGCAGAGGCGAGTACAGCATGCTGCTGCGTCTAATTTCCAATCAGTACGTTCTGTCGGTGAGTGTGGCAAAGGATGGGAACACTCCCAACCCGGCAGATTTTCAGGTAGCTGCTCAGGAATGCAAGGCTATCCAGTCATGCAACATCCAGGGTTACCGTGTAAACTTCTTCCTTAACGGGGGAGTTGCAAAGAAAAAAGTCCTGGAGAATATCTCTCAGGCGACAACATATATCCCGTATTTTCTGCAGCAATCCGGATACAGCAATGTCTGCGAGTCAACTGGTGAAGCGATGCTGACAGATTGCTATATGGTCGGAGGAACGCCTCTTATGCTGTCAGAAAGAGCATATGCTGCTCTTGCTCAGCATGCCACAACGGTCGCTCATGCCGACGATGATAAAGAAGAGAACTTTGTAGCCGGAGCAGTAGGTGCGTTTTTGGGTGCGTTGGCTGGTGCGGTAGCGATCATCCTTTTCAGTCAGCTGGGACTCGTATCTGCGCTTTCAGGCGTTATCATGGGCGTATGCACCATAAAACTGTATGAGAAATTCGCAGGAAAGATGAGCACGCGTGGAGTCGTGATATGCGCAATTATGATGATCCTCATGGTATATCTTGGAGACCGTTTCGACTGGGCTATTGTCGTAAACAGAGAGGCTGGCATTGGTCTGTTTGAGGCCTTCCGTGACATCCCGTATTATCTGCAGTATGACTACATTGACAAGGGATCCTATTTCAGCAATATTTTCATGGAATATATCTTCTCCGCTCTCGGAGCGGTTCCGCAGATAGTGACTTCTATCAGAGGAAAGAAGATAGCAGGGACCTCAAGAAAAATGGCAGGTCTGCCTGTTGCAACTCAATAACTATAAAAATGTCCGCAGAGCCAATGCGGGCATTCTGCTGTAAGGAATTAGATGAAAAAGTGGATCGCAAAACTCAAGACATTTTTTCAGCACTTTTTAAATGACGACCTTACAAAAAAAGAGTACGTCTGGGGAGTGCTGGTCATTTTTGCGCTTAAACTGATTCTTGTCTGTATGCAGATGATCCAGATCTTCCCCGGCGAAGCTGAGGTCGACGATGAACTCATGTTTTATGCCGCCAAGAGCATTGGAAGAGGGGAGTGGCTAGGAGCATATTCTTGGGCTACTATAGCCAAGAGCATGGGATTCTCTGTGTGGCTATGGCTTCTGCATGTTTTGCACATTCCTTACTTAATTGGCAATCAGCTGCTGTACGGCGGAGCTTGTGTTCTGTCGGCCAATGCGTTATCCCCTGTAATGGAAAAGAGAAGGACCAGATTTTTACTGATCTTCATTTTGTGGTTTTCTCCTTTCGCCACTGCTCAGTTCACGTTGCGAGTATATAGGGACAGCATACTTCCGGCATTGATCTTATACGCATTTGCCGGAGTAATTGGATTCTGTATGAGGGTAAGGTCAGATTGGAGGAGCAGCGCCAGGTATGCTATAGCCGGAGGGCTGTTTACCGGGTTTTCGCGGCTTGTGAGGGACGATGTCATATGGATATATCCGTTCGTAATATGCGCAACTATCACCTATGTCCTGTTCGTGTTGCTTGGCAAAGATGTTGATGATCGGATAAAAAAGGTGCTGTCGACCGTATTGTCTGTGGCAGTATTCTTTGCGATACCAGTATTGCTGTTCTGTGCCATGAATCTGAAATACTACGGAGTCTTCCTGATCAATGAGAGCAGCGATAAAGATTTCACTGCCGCAATATCAGCCATGCAAAGAGCGGATATGGATCTCCCTCATCCGGGCATTGCTGTATGCCATGATACCAGAGACAAGCTTTATGCGGCTGTCCCGGAGATGGCAGAACTGGGGAAGACTTTGGATAACGGAAGTTATTATCACGGATATGGGTGGCAGGATCAGGAAGAATTCAACAGCGGCGGTTTTTTCTGGGCTGTAAGGAGAGCTGCATTCGATGCAGGACTGACCACTAACGGAAAAGAAGCAAAGGAATATTACCGTTCTCTTGCTGAAGGAATAGAAAAAGCCTTTGCTGAAGGGAAACTTGAAGGGAACAAGAACGCCCGGACTGTCAGCGCATTCCTGATCCCTTACGACAGTTCATTCCTGACACCAACTATAAAAGAATTGTGGAATTCGTCTAAGTGCATCCTGTTTTTCGAACAGACATCTTCTTTGGCTCCGCTGAGTTATGCAAATATGGAGCAGACAAAAGAATGGTGGATCTACACTTTATCAATGCCAAGTTTCAGTGCAAAGGTTGGGACAGATGAAGCAGATTACTATTTCCCACAGAGAGTCGCAGAATGGATTTACTGTGCTATTCGCTGGTGCTACCGTATCGCTATCTGGCCGGCTTTGATCTTATGTGGGGTCTTGTTCTTTAAAGAAACAAAGAAGAGTCTCAAAGGGATCAGGGAATTCTTCTCTATGGACTCTTCAATGAATGTAATACTTATATTGGGTGTGTCGTTATCTATCCTCGTCAGGGTAGTTCTTATGTCGTATATAGAAGTTACTAACTTCAGGATAGGCACATATCTGCTCTATCTTTCAGGTGCAGCAGTCCTGGTCATTCTGATTGCAGCTGTCGGTGCAGCATATGGATTTGAGCGATATATGGCTAAAAGAAAAGGAGAACAAAAGGGTGAATACTAGCAAAAAGATCGATTTTGAAGAACTGAACAACACCAGGGATCTCGGAGGGATGGTCACATCTGACGGCAAAAAGATCCGTGAAGGCGTGCTGTACCGCAGTGCAGCGCTTTTCACTGCTTCTGAAAAAGATTTGGAAAAGCTGTCCGGAATGAACCTGTGCAGGATATATGATTTCAGAGGAGAGGATGACCGTAGTCAGCATCCGGATCCGGAAATTCCGGGCTGTTTAAATGTCTGGCTTCAGATTCTGCCTTCTACCTCGCCAGGAGTGACTCATGGAAAGGACTCAGAGGCAGAGTTAGTAAAAGCGTTTCAGGGGTTAATCGAGAAACCAGAGAAAAGCTGTTTAATGATGGCAGATGCTTACCGCAAGTTTGTGCGAGAAGAGCACTGCAGAAAGCAATACGGATCATTTCTGAAAGATATTCTTGAGCAGGCAAAAGAAGCGGAAGAAAAAGGACAACAGCCGGCATTTCTGTGGCACTGCGCAGGTGGGAAAGACCGAGCCGGATTTGGAGCAGCGATCCTTCAGGAGATTTTTGGAGTGGATCGCAAGGACATCTTTGATGATTATATGCTGACCAACACTTTTATGCAGGGTATGGCAGAAGCCGAAGCAGAAAAACGCCGCAGCCAAGTAACAGCTATCTACGGCGATAGGACAGAGGAGATATTCCCTTCATTCGTTAAAGCAATATCCTATTTAATAGAAGCGCGTATAGAATACCTTGAAACGACGTATAAGTGTATTGAAGAAGACTATGAGGATTTCTCTCATTATCTGACAGTAGGCCTTGGGTTCTCTGAAAACGAGCAGGAAGAAATGCGCAGATTGTTCCTTGAATAAGAAGAAAAGAATAGTCTTGCGACGGATGTTGCGGTATGTTATCTTTGTCTTTGCGCAAATGTTTAATTTGATATGCGCCCGTAGCTCAGTTGGACAGAGCGTCTGCCTCCGGAGGAAACTAGTAGGCCTTCCGAGAAAAAAGCCCGAGGTGGTATGCTCAGAATTCAAGTAGTCATGAGCGCGTAAAAAAACTGAATATGTCCATGTAGCTCAGCTGGATAGAGCGTCCGCCTCCGGAGCGGAAGGCCCGCAGGTTCGAATCCTGTCATGGACGCCAGGAGACCCTTGTAAAACAAGGCATTTTAGCCGTTTTACAGGGGTCTCTTTTTGTCTGTTTATATGGGCTTGTTTTTGGTGTTCCTGAACGGATTTGAACACGCAACCTTCTAACGGCCTCTTCGCGTTTTGATGGCGACGACCTGCCATCCTTCATTAGCAGAAAGATCCCATTTCTGGGAATGCTTTGCTAATCACCTTGCAATCACCACCCTTTTTTAGGCCTTTTTTCAAGCCATTTTTGCAATCATTTTATTGAAAAAAGCCAGAAAAAGCTAAGAGTTCAAGTTGCTCAATCGCGCCAAATCCTCTATTGAAAAGACGTTACAACAACGATTATATGCTTATCGTATAACCATATACAGCAGTCCTATGATCACAGCAAGAAACGCTGCAGAGATTATTATATAAATCTTACGGTTGCTGTTTTTGCCTTCTGCCAGCAGATAATAATCTGGTGATCTGCTATGAGAACGGCACTCCAATGGAGGGCGACAAAATAAGGCAGTTCTTTAAGAAGCTCATTAAGGACAATGACCTACGTCCGGTCGTGTTTCACAGCCTTCGGCATTCGAGTACTACCTATAAGCTGAAGCTCAGCGGTGGTGACATCAAGGCAGTCCAGGGTGATACCGGCCATTCTGAAGCAGCGATGATTACCGAAAGATATGCCCATATTCTTGATGACGACCGCAGGATTAATGCTGAGAAGTTTGAAGAAATGTTCTATCAGCAGAAAAGAGATGCAGGATCAGGCAGCAAAGCAGAAGAACTGCTGAGTATAATGAAAAAACTTCAGGAATCTCCTGAACTTCTTGAACTACTCAAAGGACTGATGAAATAACATGTGCCCTAGCTTTTTGTGAGCTAGGGCTTTTTGCTGTGCTAAAATGATATCAACAAATCTTGCTAATGTTTGTCAAGCATTTTTTAAAAGGATAAAAGAGTAACCCAAAAAAGACCTACAGTTGCAGGCCAATAGATAACGGCTATAATGGAGTCAGCGGATTACTTATACAACTCCATAGCACGAGCGTAGA